>NZ_JBQEPC010000004.1:0-350813 GCF_052045655.1 Microbacterium sp. 22215 | reverse complement strand
CGGCCCCCGCACGCTCGACGGTTGTGGGTAGTATTCCGGGAGTGCGTCTCTGAGACGCGCTCTGGGGCTCGCTGGGACTGAGTCCCGTCGTGCCACCCGAAAGAGTTCTCGAAGATGACAACCGATTCGCCCGAATCCGCCGCGCCATCGCACCCCTCGCTGGGAGTGCGCATCGGACGCATCGCCTTCCTCGTGCTCGCAGGCCTGGTCGTGATCGCAGTCGCCGCCGCGTTCTTCGTGACCTGGACGATCCAGAGATCCTTCCCGCAGACCGACGGCACGCTGCCACTCGGCGGGTTGCAGGCCGAGGTCACCGTGCAACGCGACGAGAGCGGCATCCCGACGATCACCGCCGACACCACGCACGACCTCTTCTACGCCGAGGGATTCGTGCACGCGCAGGACCGCTTCTTCGAGATGGACTTCCGTCGGCACGTCACCGCGGGCCGCGTGGCCGAGATGTTCGGAGAATCGCAGGCCGGAACGGATGCCTTCCTGCGCACCCTGGGCTGGCGCACCGTCGCAGAGGCCGAGGTCGCCGCGATGGACGAGGTGACACTCGGCTACTACCAGGCCTATGCCGACGGTGTGAACGCCTACCTCTCCTCGCGCTCCGGCGCGGAGCTGTCGCTCGAATATGCCGTTCTGGGCATGCAGAATCCCGAGTACGCGCCCGAGCCCTGGGAGCCCGCCGATTCGGTCGCCTGGTTGAAGGCCATGGCCTGGGATCTCCGCGGCAACGTCGAGGACGAGACCGAGCGCTCGCTGCTCGCGGCCGAGCTCGCCTCCGGGGCGTCCGATGCTGCCGAGACGCAGGCCACGCTCGACAGGCTCTACCCCGCCTACCCGTTCGACGAGCATCCGGTGATCGTGCCGGAGATCTCGACCGTGCCCGCGGTCGGCGCGGATGCCGCACCCGCCGCCTTCACGACCGACGAGAACGACGGCGAGATGCAGCAGGCCGCCACCACGATCGAGTGGCAGGAGGCATCCGATGTGATCGAGGCGGCGAGTATCCTCGTCGGCGACGTCGGCGAGGGCATCGGCTCGAATTCGTGGGTCGTCTCCGGGGATCTCACCGACACCGGCATGCCGCTGCTCGCCAACGATCCGCATCTCGGCTCGTCGCTGCCCTCGGTCTGGTACCAGGTGCAGCTGAAGTGCAGCGAGGTCACCGACGACTGCCCCTTCGACGTGGGCGGCTTCTCGTTCTCGGGGCTGCCCGGCATCGTGATCGGGCACAACCAGAAGGTCGCCTGGGGCTTCACCAACCTGACCACGGACGTCACCGATCTGTACATCGAGCGCATCGAGGGCGACCAGTACTGGCGCGACGGCGCCCTCGTTCCTCTCGAGGAGAGCACCGAGACGATCAAGGTCGCCGGGGGTGACGACATCGAGCTGACGATCCGCTCGACCGTCCACGGGCCCATCATCTCGGGCCTCACCGATGACTTCACGGCGATCGCCGACGACCCCGAACCCGGGCTCGTGGCCGGCGGTGCGACCGGCACCGCCCCCGCCGGCGACGCCTCGGAGTATGCGGTCAGTCTCCGGTGGACCGCTCTCGACCCCGGCACAGCCGCCACCGCGATCTTCGCCCTCTCGACCGCGCAGGACTTCGACGAGTTCCGTGCGGCGGCGGCGCTGTTCGATGTCCCGGCGCAGAACCTCATCTACGCCGACACCGAGGGCAACATCGGCTACCAGACCCCCGGACGCCTGCCGATCCGCGGTGCCGGAGACGGATGGATGCCGCAGCCCGGCTGGGACAGCAGCTACGACTGGACCGGGTTCATCCCGTTCGAGGACCTGCCCGTGTCGTACAACCCGTCCGCCGGATACATCGTGACCGCGAACAACGCGATCGTCCCCGACGACTACCCGTACTTCCTCTCCCGCGACTGGGACTACGGATATCGCGCGGCACGCATCGTCGACCTGATCGAGAGGCGCTCCGCCGATGCGCCCCTGACCGCCGACGACATGCGCGACATCCAGATGGACAGCGAGATGTGGATCGGCAAGCGCCTGGCCGCGGCGCTGGACGACGTGCAGGTGACGGGAGAGGGAACCGCGGATGCCGTCGACCTGCTGCGCTCGTGGGACGCCCAGAACGAGGCATCCTCCGCGGCCGCCGCGTACGCGAACGTGCTGTGGTCGAACCTCGTGCAGAACCTCTTCGCCGAACGCGACCAGCCCCTGCCGATCGACGGCCAGGGACGCCTGTTCACCGTCGTCTCCGACCTTCTCGACGACCCGACCGACCCGCTCTGGACGAACCCGACCATCGACGTCGCGAGCATGGACGAGATGCTCGCCCTCTCGGCCGAAGAGGCCTACGACGAGCTCTCCGCGCTGCAGGGCACGACGGTCAGCGCCTGGCGGTGGGGCGACCTGCACGCCATCCCCCTGACGAGCGACACCCTCGGCTCGTCAGGAATCGCTCCGATCGAGGCGCTCTTCAATCGCGGCCCGTTCCCGGTGAGCGGCGGGGCCTCGGTCGTCAATGCCACCGGTTGGGAGCTCGGCACCTCATACGCGACGACCACGGTCCCGTCGATGCGCATGGTCGTCGACCTGTCCGATCTCGACGCGTCCACCTGGATCCACCTCACCGGAGCATCCGGCCACGCGTTCGACGAGCACTACATCGATCAGACGGCCGACTGGGCCGCCGGCATCCAGCGACCGTGGGCGTTCTCGGCCAAGGCCGTGGATGCGGCGGCCCGGCACACGCTGGTACTGACCCCGGCGGAGTAGACACCGAGGACGCGCGGGCGAGTCAGGCGGAGGCCGGCGCGGATGCCGCGGCGCGGCGCGCGATCAGCCAGATGCCGAACGCTGCGGCGAGGAAGATCGCCGCGAGCATCGCCCACCCCGCGAACCCGAACGTGATCGCCGTGGCGTTCACGACGATGGGCGACGCCAGCGCACCGAGCGAGAAGCCCATGCCGAACACGCCCTGGTAGGCACCGGCTCGCACGGGGTCGGCCAGTTCGAAACTCAGGCCCCAGGCTCCGGCCTGCGACAGGATCTCGGCGAACGTATGCGTGATCATGCCGACGATGAGGATGACGATCGCCGCCCACGCCGGCAGCCCTGCGGCGAGCGCGTAGACGATGCACGCGGCGACCATCAGCCAGCCGGCGATCATCGTGACCCGCCCTGCGATCCGCACATCGTGTGTGCCGCGAGACGCACGCACCTGGAACAGCACCACCAGTGCGGTGTTGATGATCAGGAGCACCGCGAACGTCGCCTCGGGAGCGTTGGTGTTCTCGGTGATCCACAGAGGCACTCCGAGCTCGGCGACGCCGAACTGCATGCCGAAGATCGCCGACAGCCCGCTGAGCAGCAGGTAGCGGGGGTCGCGCCAGGGAGAGCGGCGGTTCCAGTCCTTGCGCTCGGCGGATGCCGCCGCGGTGGCGTGCGTGTCGATCGACCCGGTCTCGGTGTGCAGGACCTTGATGCGGGTACGGGCCGGAGCGTCGACGGCGGCGGTGAGGCGGAGGAGCGGGAGCGACCCGAGGGCGCAGATGACGCCGGCGCAGGCGATGACGATCCGATAGGCCTCTGCCGTCCCCAGTGCGAGGGCGATCGCACCGATGCCGGACCCGGCCGCGATCGCGAGGTTGGTGACGGTGCGCAGCACAGCGCGGGCGTGCACGCGCTTCTCGGGTGCGAAACCGCGCGCGATGATCGCGGACCGCGCCGAGTGCCCGAGGGTGTCGAAGAAGCCGGCCAGGCTCGCGAGCAGCAGCGCCGACGCGAAGTCGCCGACGAAGGCGTAGGCGGCCAGCAGCACACCCCCGGTGGCCTCGAAGCCGAATGCGAGGCGCCGCGCACTCCACCGATCGGCGAGCCACCCGCCGAGGAACGACGCCACGACGCCGCATCCGCTCGACACGGCCAGCACGATCGCCGCCTGCGCGGGGGAGAGACCGATGATCTGCGTGAAGAAGAGCACCGTGACGGCGAGGAAGACCCCGCGGCCGACGCGGGAGACGGAGGTCGCGGTGACCAGCGCCCGCAGGACCGGATCGCTCAGCGCGCCGGACAGCCGTGCGAGGAGACCCTTCGTCGCTGCCCGGCCCTCGCCCCCTTCATCGACCGGTTCGGGATCGGGGTGGGGCGAAGACACCCTTTCATCCTCGCACGGCGTACAGAGCCGCCCTCTCACACACCGGTATGCGATGGGCGGACCTCGGTTCGTCACAGGCGGCCCCCTCGGTTAGCGTGGGTGGGTGGCCTCCAGTTACCTCGCCCCCAAGGGCACTCCCGTCACCCTGCTCGAGTTCGAGCACGGTGGATCGACGCTCATCGCGGAGACCTTCGGCGAGGGCGCGCACACGTTCCTGCTGCTGCACGGCATCGGCATGGGCCGCAGCGTCTACCTCGATCTGGTGCAGCGTCTGCGCGGCCGCGTGATCGCACTCGACCTCCCCGGGTTCGGCGAGGCCCCCGAGCCCACCCGCACCCTCACGATGGAACGCCACGCCGACCTCGTCGCCGCCTACCTGCGTCATGTCAGCGAAGGACCGGTCGTCGTGATCGGGCACTCGATGGGCAGCCAGATCGCGGCCGAGCTCGCCGCACGGCATCCGTCGCTCGTCGAAGGCGTCGTGCTCGCCGGCCCCACGGTCAACAAGGCCGCCCGCAACGTGGCCGCGCAGGCGAGCTACCTGCTCACCGACCTCATCGGCGAACGACCCCTCGTGATCTGGCGCGGCGCGAGGGAGTACCTGCGCGGCGGACCCCACCTCATCCGCAAGATCAGAGCCACCATCGTGCACCAGCCCGAGAAGGCGTTCGCACGGATCGAGCAGCCCGTGCTGGTGCTGCGGGGGGAGAGCGATCCCCTCGCGCCGATGAGCTGGTGCCAGGAGATCATCGACGAGATCCCCGGCGCCGACCTGCGGGTGATCCCCGATCACGGCCACGGCACCCTGATCAGCGACTCCGAACCCGCGGCACGGCTGATCCAGGGCTTCGCCGACAACCTCTGACGCACGCTCACCCGCCGTGCGGTTCACAACTCAGCACGAGCGCTTCCAGCGCCTCCGATTCCGAGCAGATTCGACGATCAGCTGCGCCTGATGCTGAGACGTGAACGACGTGCGTCGCCGAATCTCGGGCCGAGTACAGCGATGATCTGCTCCAGCGCCTGCCGAACGTATGCCTGGTCACCGAGAATGTCCTTCGCGAGCGGCCGAACGGTCACATAGCCGAGGCGTGCCGCGGCTATGTCGCGCTCGCGATCCTGGACCTGCTTCTCCCACCCCTCATGGAACTCCTTGCTGTCGCATTCGATGATCAGCCAGCCGTCCACCACGAAGTCGACGTACCCGACGCCCTCCAGATAGACCTGTGTCTCATACGCGACTCCCATGGCCCGCAGCAGCAGTCGCATGAACGTCTCCGGACCAGACTCGGCCGACGGATCGACGAGCGCAAGCAAAGGACGGAATCGGATCGGAAGAGCCGCGAACATCGCGGCCAGCTCGTCGAGTGTCAGCAATCCGTGATGAACGACACAGTCCAGTGTGGCGAGTGCCTCGCGCGGAGCCTGGCAGAGCACCGAGTGCGCCACTGCATCGATGAGCGGAGCTGCATGCAGAGCGTCACGCACGTCTGTCAGAACCTTCCAATGGAGCACGGTCTTCCTGCCCTTCACAGCACGGAGACGAGACGAACCGGGGGTGACGAGCACGTGGAGCTCCCGGCAGCGAAACACGAAGACGCCGAGCAGCGCCAGCAATGACAAGCAGGAGACTCGTCCGCCGATGCGGACGGCGTCGACGATGTCCTGGTGCGTCGACGACACTGCGTATCGGTCGCGACGCACATGCACGAGCTCGCCTCGTCCGACCGACTCGGCGATCAGACGCCCAGTCATTCCCGAGCGGACCAGATCCGATCGTGTGAAGACCGTGCGCGAATAGATGTCATCCGCGCGCTGCGCGACGGTCTCATCGTTCTTCCTCATCGCAGAAGTGTGCGGAACGCGGAGGGCCCTTATGACCCCCTACCCCTCGCAATCGGGGATGACTCGGGATGACCAGAGGTCAGTGCAGGAGAAGTGGCACCGCTCGTCGTCGTTCACTATTCAGCATGAGTCAGGGCCGACGGGAGGTAACGCCCCGTTATCGCGGGCCGGCGCACTCTCATGCTGAGTTGTGAACCATGCCGAGACCGCACCGAGCGCGAGGAGACCCACTCAGCGCAGGGGCGGAGGCGATGTCGGCAACAGCATCGCGTTGCGGCGCGACCGGGTCAGCAGCAGGGTGAACACCGCCAGACCTCCGAAGAGGAGGGTCACGATGATGCCGATCGCGATCATGGCTCCCGAGTACGGCCCCTGTTCGATGACCGATCCCAGCACGGCGACGATCAGACCGGCGACCGCGATCGCGGCTACGCACCAGCCGACGATCATCGACGCGAGATAACCCCGAGGACCGGCGTGCCCGGGGCGAACACCGAACTTCGTGCCGATGTACCAGCTCCACCGGGAACCGGTCCACCAGCGACTGACCTGCGCCGTCATCGGATACCACCCGGCTTCGGGTCCTTCGACCTCACCGGGCAACGGCCGCACGTCGGCGCCCAGGATCGGCGCCGACTGCGGAGCGGGGAGCGTGCGCACGCGGCGCGAGTACGCGGCACCGACGAACCAGATCGTGGCGGCCGTCAGCAGCAGCACAGGGAGCACGAAATTGCCGGGGCTCTGCGTGATCAGCGCCGCGCTCAGCTGCAGCATGGCGAGCACGAAGAACAGGATGCCGAGGAAGAACCCCATCTGGGGAGGCTCGACAGCCAGAGCGTCGGGCCGCGGACGACCGTCGCGGATGCGGTACGGGGACCAGACGGTGCCGTCCCACCAGCGGACGTCCGAGGTTCCGGGCACCTGGTACCAGCCCATCCACGCCGCCGTCGGCCCGGACGCCGCCGTCGGCGGGGTGTCGCGCTCCTGCGCGGTCCACTGCACTCCGTCCCACCAGCGCTGCCGCCCCGGCGTGCCGGCGTCATACCACCCCTGTGGCGTCGACATGTCTCCCCCTCCGACCCCTCAGCCGGCGCCGGGAGGGGTCTGCTTCGAATCGGCGAGCTCGTCGACCACGAGGCTCCGCTCGTCGGTGGTCCCGTTGCGATAGGCCTGGCGTCCGACGATGTGCGCCGACAGAGGAGCCGTCGCGAACTGCATGAGCACGACGGGGGCGACGATCGCGAGACCGACGAGGATGCCGCCGACCGTCCGCTGCGACAGAGCGATCGCGAGGCAGATGAGGATGAGACCGAGCACCTGCGGCTTGGTCGCGGCGTGCAGCCTCGACGGCACGTCGCGGAAGCGCAGCAGGCCGACTGCGGCCGAGAGGCAGAGCACCGCTCCGAGCAGGATGAGCACGAGGATCGCGACGTCGATGACGGCGTCGGGGATGGCGAGACCGAACACGTTCATGGTGTCGTGTTGTCCCTTCTGGCGACGAACCGGGCGACCGAGATCGACCCGAACACGCCCACCGCCGCGATGATGAGCAGAACCGGGATGTTGCGGGTGTGCCCGTTGATCGCCATCTCGGCCCCGAGCACGCACATCACCTCGGTGAGCAGCACGTCGGAGGCGACGGCCCGGTCGAGGATCGACGGACCACGCACGATCCGGATGATCGTCAGGATGGCGGCGATGCCGAAGACGACCGAGATCACCAGCAGCAGGATGTTCATCGGGCACCGCCCTTCGTCACTCCACCGTCGCGTGCCGCACGTGCCGACCGCTCGTCAGCCTTGAGGGCACGGTACTGCTCCGGAGCGCCCAGCGCACGCACGACTCGACGCTCCCAGCGGAGCACTCCCTCGCGCTGCTTCTCGACGTCGGCGAGGCTCCGCACCCCGATGACGTGCAGGTACAGCACCTGACGGTCGCGGTCGGCTTCGACGACGAGAGAACCCGGCACGAGCGACGAGACGACCGAGACGTGCGTCATCATCAGGTCGTCGGCGTACTTCAGCGGCACGGCGATGATCGCCGCCCCGGGCTGACGCCGGAAGTCGAAGACCTGCGCGGTCACCGAGAGCGCGCCCTGCAGCACCGCGAACAGGAACTGCACGACGAGCAGCGCCGCGTACCAGATGTTGATCCGGCCCGAGAGCTCGACCGTCGGCAGCCGGAACACACGGGTGACGAACACCGCGACGACGAGTCCGGACAGGAAGGCGAGAACCGTGAACTGGCTCCACAGCAGCATCCACAGCACGACCAGCCATGCGAGGAATGGCAGCTGCACGCGGATGTCCCGCCAGAAGTGACGGCCGGTCTCGGTGGGGCTCATCCCTCCACCTCGTCTTCCAGCTGGATCAGGCTCACGGGGTCGAGCAGAGCCTCACCGATGCGGTCGCACAGCGCGTAGAGAGGGCCGGCGAAGACCGTCAGCGCCACGGTGACCCCGACCATCCCCGCGGTCGCGACCGTCATGATCGTCGGGATGCGGCGACGCTCCTGCTGCTCGTCGGCGGCCGGGGCGTTGCCCAGATACGAGATGCGGCCCTCGGTCTCGGCCGAGTCCTCCTCCTCGCGCCAGAACGCGAGGTTCCAGGCGCGCATCAGCGCGTACAGCGTGAGGAGCGACGTGACGATTCCACCCGCGATCAGCACGATCATCAGCGGGGTGCCCACCGATGCCGCCGCCTCGAAGAGCGCGAACTTGCCGATGAAACCGGAGAACGGAGGAAGGCCACCGAGGTTGATCGCCGGGATGAAGTAGAGCACGGCGATCACGGGCGCGACCTTCAGCAGCCCCTTCACCCGGAGGATCGAGGTGCTGCCCGCTCGACGTTCGATGAGACCGACGGCGAGGAACAGGGTGGTCTGCACGATGATGTGGTGGACGATGTAGTACACGGTCGCGCCGATCGCGGCGGGGGTCGCGATCGCGAGGCCGAAGATCATGTAGCCGACATGGCTCACGAGCGTGAACGACAGGATCCGTTTGAGCTCCGCCTGCGCGACCGCGCCGAGCACGCCGACGATCATGGTCGCGAGGGCGATGATCAGCAGCAGGGTGTCGATGCTGTTGTCGGCGAACAGCTGCGTCTCGGTGCGGATGAGCGCATAGACGCCGACCTTCGTCAACAGGCCCGCGAAGACGGCGGTGACCGGCGCCGGCGCCGTCGGGTACGAGTCGGGCAGCCAGAACGACACGGGGAAGATGGCGGCCTTGATGCCGAATGCCACCACCAGCATCAGGTGCAGCACCAGCTGCGTCTCCTGCGGAAGCTCGGTCATCCGCTCGGCGATCTGCGCCATGTTGACCGTGCCGAGCGCACCGTAGATCATCGCGATCGAGGCGAGGAACAGGATCGACGAGACCAGCGAGACGACGATGTAGACGGCGCCGGTGCGGATGCGGGACTCGGTGCTGCCGAGGGTGATCAGCACGTAGGACGCGACGAGGAGGATCTCGAATCCGACGTACAGGTTGAAGAGGTCGCCCGCGATGAACGCGTTGAAGATTCCGGCGGCGAGGATCAGGTACGACGGGTTGAAGATCGAGATCGGCGTCTCGTCCGTGCCGTCGGCGGCTCCCTGGCCGATCGAGAAGAGGAGCACGGCGAGCAGCACGATGCTCGAGATGAGCACCAGGAGGGCGGCGAGCCGGTCGACGTAGAGCACGATGCCGAACGGCACGGGCCACCCGCCGACCGAGACGGCGAGCGGAGCGCCGGCGTCGACGACCACCAGCAGCACGGCGGCGATCACCGAGACGATGGCGAGCGTCGCCACCGTGACGAAGACCTGGAGGCGCGGCTTGCGGCCGAAGATGAGGGTGACGGCCGCGCCGAGCAGCGGAAGTGCGACGAGAAGCGGGACGAGGGCGCTCATGTGCGGTCCTCCCCGTCATCCGTGTTCTCTGATTCGCTGTGCTCCGCGTCGGCGTCCTCGGGCGGAGCCGATTCGCCGGCGAGGGTGGATGCCGCCGCATCAGCAGACCGCGACTGCGTCGGCCGATCGACCGGAGCATCGTCGTGGATCGCGGGGTGGTCGCGCATGTGCAGCACCGTGATCGGAGCCGTCTGCACGCCCACGAAGTCGGTGGTGGCCTCGTCGTCGGCGGCGTCGGCCTCGTCGTCCATGAGATCCTCGTCGGCATCGGTGCGCTCGCGGAGCGCGATGTCGGCCTCGTCGTCTTCGACGGTGTCGGCCTGGCCCAGCTGCCAGGAGCGGTAGATGAGCGCGAGGAGGAACGCCGAGACGGCGAACGTGATCACGATGGCCGTGAGGGTGAGCGCCTGGGGCAGCGGATCGCTGAGCTCGCCCTCGGTGCCGAAGAAGGGCGCGTTGCCCGGCACTCCCATGACGATGAGGAGCAGGATGTTGGTGGCGTTGCCGAGCAGCAGGAAGCCGATCAGCACGCGGGTGAGGCTGCGCTCGAGCATGGCGTAGACGCCGCACGCGAACAGCACGGCCATGATCACGATCAGGGTGAGGGAGACATCCATCAGGTGGTCACCCCCCGTTCGCGGAACTCCTGCGCCTGGCGGTCGACCTCGGCACCGAGGCTGCGCAGCACGTCGAGCACGAGACCGATCACGACGAGGTAGACGCCGATGTCGAAGATCGTCGACGTGACGAACTCCATATGGCCGATGCCCGGGATCTCCCACTCCCAGAACGTGCTGGTCAGCGGAGCCATGCCGAAGAAGAGCGGAACCACGGCGGTGCCGACGGCGAGGATGAGGCCGGTGCCGAGAAGACGACCGGCATCCGTGGGCGCGGCGGCGCCGAGCTCCCAGCGTCCACCGGCGACATACCGCATGACGAGCGCCATTCCGGCGACGAGTCCGCCGGCGAATCCGCCGCCGGGAAGGTTGTGTCCGGCGAAGAGCAGGAAGATCGACACGACGATGATCGTGTGGAACAGGATGCGCACGATCACCTCGAGCAGGATCGACCTGTTCTCGGGTTTCATCTTCTGCCCGCCGACGAGCCAGGCACGAGGGCTGCTCTCGTTCTCGGAGGTCTGGAAGCGCACGCCCTCGGTCGTCTCGACGAGCGGGCGGCTGAGCGTGCGCCGGCGACGGGCGTTGGGCAGCGTCTTCGTCGCCGCGAGCATGTCGGCGCGGTGCGTCACGAAGACGAGAGAGGCCACTCCGGTCGCGGCGAGCACGAGCACCGACAGCTCGCCCATCGTGTCCCACCCGCGGAGGTCGACGAGCGCGACGTTGACGACGTTCTTGCCGTGCCCGATCTCGTAGGCGAGCTTGGGGAAGGCCTCGGAGATCGGGTCGGAGACGCGGGACTGGGTCGCCACGATCGCGACCAGGGCCATGGTGAGTCCCACGCCGACGCCGAGCAGGGCGCGGGGGATGCGGCCGACGGATGCGTTGTGCTCGCCCATCCGCGCCGGAAGACGGCGCAGCACCAGGGCGAACGTGACCATCGTCACGGTCTCGACGAGGATCTGCGTCAGCGCCAGGTCGGGGGCGCCGCTCGTCGCGAACAGCACCACCATGCCGAGTCCGGTGATCGAGACGAGAACGACGCCGGTGTACCGCTTCTGCGCGCGCACCGCCATGACCGCGGCCGCGGCCATCAACGGGGCCACGACGAGCTGAGCGGGGGTGTGCCATGCCGAGAGCTGGAAACGCTCGACGTCGGTCGCGAGCAGCGCCGTGATCTCTGCCGCGACGAACACGACGAAGATCGTGCCGACATACACCGGGAGCGAACCGCGCTGGGTGAGGGTCGTGCTCAGCACCGACAGGCGATCGATGCCGCGCATGACGAGGTAATAGACGTCAGCAGCGGTGAAGCGGATGAGTCGCGCCTTGCGGTCCCAGCCGGTGCGCACCGTGAGCAGGAACAGCCCCGCCCCGAGCAGGATCGAGAGGATCGAGATGCCGAGAGCGGGCTCGAGTCCGTGCCAGAGGGCGAGGTGCCCTGGGCCCTCTGCGGCGACCCCCTCGGCGTCGAGGCCGGGGGTCGCGGTCAGCGCGTATCCCTGCAGGGCGGTGTCGAGCGCCGGGGCACCGATTCCGGCCGCGAGCGTGATGCCGGCGAGGATGATCGGCGCCGAGAGGAAGCCGACGGGAGGATCGGGCCAGGCGGTGTCGGGCAGGCGGTCGCCGACGGCATCCCGCTTCTTCCAGAAGGCTCCCCAGAGGAAGCGGATGCCATATGCCGCAGTGAGAATGGATCCGAGGCTGACCCCGATGATCGCGACGAGACCCCACGGCGAGCCGTGCATCGCATCGTCGAGGAGCGCGGTGAGCGTCGACTCCTTCGCCACGAAACCGATGGTCGGGGCGATACCCGCCATCGAGGCGACCGAGATGAATGCCGCCGTCGCCATGACCGGCGCCTGCCTGCCCACCCCGCTCAGCTCGTCGATGTCACGGGTGGAGAGCTGGCGGTCGATCACACCGACGATCAGGAACAGTGCCGACTTGAACAGCGCGTGCCCGATCACGAGCGCGAGCCCTGCCAGAGCGCTCGCCTGCGTGCCGTAGCCGATCACGATCGAGAAGAACCCGAGCTGGCTCACGGTGCCGAACGCGAGGATGCGCTTGAGGTCGGTCTCGCGCAGGGCCTGGATGCCGCCGAGCAGCATCGTCACGATGCCCAGCGAGATGATGATGGGCCGCCAGGGGCCGGTGAACGCGAAGATCGGCGCGAAGCGCGCGATCAGGTAGATGCCGGCCTTCACCATCGCCGCGGCGTGCAGGTACGCGCTCACCGGGGTGGGCGCGGCCATCGCACCGGGCAGCCAGAAGTGGAACGGGAAGATCGCCGACTTGCTGATCGCTCCGATCAGGAGCATCACCACGGCGGCATCGACGATCGGGCCGGTGGGCGCGAGCTCGAGGATCTCACGGATGCTGGAGGTGCCGGAGTCGACCACGAGCAGCACGACGCCGACGAACATGACGAGCCCACCGAGAGTGGTGACCAGGAGTGCCTGCAGGGCGGCACGACGGCTGGCCGCACGGCGTCGGTAGTGCCCGATCAGGAGGTACGAGAGGATGCTCGTCACCTCCCAGAACATGACGAGCATGACGAGGTCGTCGGTCAGGACGAGACCGTACATCGCGCCCGCGAACCCGAGCAGCACGGCGGCGAACTGACCGATACCGGCCGAGTCGTCGTGGAAGTACCAGCGGCAGTACAGCAGCACGAGTGCGCCGACGCCGGTGACGATCAGGGTGAGCACCCAGCCGAGCACGTCCATATGCATCGACAGGTCGAGCCCGAGCTGGGGGATCCACTCCACCGAGACGAACGGCACGGGGCCGTCGAGAACCTGGGGTGTGAGGACGAGCGCGTGGACGAATGCCGCTGCAGGAATGAGAGCCGCGATGGCGAATGCCTGAGATCCCAGCCAGCGCACCAGCACGGGCATCACGATGGACCCGAGAAGGAACACAGCGAGGAGCGTCAGCATATACGCGGCTCCTCGAAGCTCGTCGGCCGGGGGTGCGGCGCAGGCGGGCGGGTGTCGAGACTCAGTTTACCTTGATATTTCGCGCTTCCGGGTCGATGATGTCGCTTTCGAATCGCGCAAATGGCCGATTCCCCCCGGCATTTCGGGCAATTTGCGCGATTCGAAACCCGGAATCAGATCATTCGGATGCGTTCGCGGCCCGTCGTGCGAGAGCGGGGCCGAGCCTCTCGTACGAGTTCTCGATGTGCGCGCGCATCGCCTCGGCGGCCGCATCTGCGTCTCGTCGACACAGGGCGTCGAGGATGCGCTGATGCTCATTGGCCGTGTCGTCTTCGAAGTCGTGACGGAAGTTCAGTCGGTACAGGTGCATGTGCGAACGCAGCCGCACGATGGCCTCGGCGAGCAACGGGCTCTCGGCGTGCTCGGCGATCAGATGGTGGAAGCGCAGGTCCTCGTCGATGAAGCGGCGGTAGTTGCGGAAGCTCTCGTCCTCGTCGGGAGCGGATGCGGCCCGCATCTGCGCGACCGACTCCGCGAGCTCCGTCTCCGTGTCGTCGTCGAGGCGTGTCGAGGCCCGACGCGCCGCCTCGGGTTCGAGCAGCTCGCGCATGTCGTAGAGGTCGCGCAGACCCGCGGCGTCGAGCAGCGGCGCGGCGACGTACCCCTTGAGCGCCCGCTTCGCGACCAGGCCTTCTGCCTCGAGACGCGTGAGCGCCTCCCGCACGGGCGTGGGTGAGACGTCGAGATCGCGGGCGACCGCGTCGATGTTCACACGGGCACCCGGCTCGATCACGCGATCCATGAGGAGGCCGAGCACCGCGTCGTACACGTCATCGACGAGCGCGCGCCGCGCCGGGAGCGGCCGCGGTCCGCGGGCTTCGTCGTCGCCGAACATGAGTCTCATCGTACGGGGTGCCCTTCGTGCCTGATCAGACCCCGTTCTCGCAGCTCGTTCCACACGTCGTCGCCGACGGGCCGAGCGACCAGTCCGCTGTTGCGGGCGACCTGCTCTGCGCTCGCTCCTCCCATCACGATCGCGCCCACGGCCGGGTGGGTCAACGGGAACTGCGCCGCCAGCTCGGGAAGTGTGCGGCCGTGTCGATGCGCGACGCCGGCGATCTCCTGCGCACGCTCGACGACCGCGCGGTCCGCGGGGCCGTAGTCGAACGTGGCGCCCTGCCCCGGAGCATCCGTCGCGAGGATCCCCGAGTTGAACACGGCGGCCGCGAGCACGGTCACGCCGCGCTCGTCGGCGACAGGGAGCAGGTCGTCGGCGGCGGATTGATCGAGCAGCGTCCACCGCCCCGCGACCATCATCACGTCGGCATCCGTCTCCGGCACGAACCTCGCGAGCATCGCGCTCTGGTTCATGCCGGCGCCGAAGGAGCGGATGACGCCCTGGTCGCGCAGTTCGCTGAGCGCGGGGAAAGCTCCGTCGAGGGCTTCACGCTCATGCTCGTCGGGGTCATGCACGAGCGCGATGTCGATGCGGTCGAGACCGAGGCGCTCGAGCGACTGTTCGATCGAGCGCAGCACGCCGTCTCGCGAGTAGTCGCGTACGCGACGGTGGTCGGCGGGCACGTCGAACAGGTTGTCGAGGTCGGTGCGACCGGCGGCATCCTGCGGCACGAGCAGCCTGCCCACCTTGGTCGAGACGATGAACTCGTCGCGAGGCAGCTGCCGCAGACTCTCACCCAGCCGTCGCTCGGCGAGGCCGAGCCCGTAGTGCGGGGCGACGTCGAAGTACCGCACGCCACCCGCCCACGCCGCGGGCACGACATCGGGCCATTCGTCTTCGCGGAGCGCCTGGTAGAGGTTGCCGAGCGCTGCGGCGCCGTATCCGACGGGCGGAGCGGAGAGCCCGCCGCGTCCGATCGCAGCGCGCATCGGGGCAGACCGCGCGCCGACGGAGACGGGGATGCTCATGCGACGATCAGCCGCCCGAGCGCGTCGTGGTCCCAGGGGATCCCGAGCCCCGCCTCCGTCGGCGCCCAGCCGCGTCCGTTCTCGATGCGGATCTCGCCGGTCGTGACCGCCCGCAGCTGGGGGATGTGCTCGAGGTAGAGCGCGTTGGGGATCGCGCAGACGAGCGACACGTGCAGCTCCATGAGGAAGTGCGGCGCGACGGGAGCGTTGAACGACTCGGCGAGGTGCGCGATCTTCAGCCACGGCGTGATGCCGCCGACGCGGGCGACGTCGGCCTGCACGATCGACGCCCCGCCCCGCTGCAGGTGCTCACGGAAGTGGCCGAGGGAGTACATGCTCTCGCCGACCGCGATCGGCACCGATGTCGATCGCGCGAGCAGACGATGGCCCTCGATGTCCTCCGCCGGCAGCGGCTCCTCGAACCAGAAGACGTCGACCTGCTCGAACAGCCGTGCGCGGCGCACGGCCTCGGCGACCGAGAACGACTGGTTCGCGTCGACCATGATGTCCATGCCGGGCCCGACGGCGTCGCGCACGGCGCGCAGTCGCTCCAGATCCTGATGCCCGCGCGGCATCCCGACCTTGATCTTGACCCCACCCATGCCGCGTTCCTTCGCGTCGACCGCGTGGGCGACCAGCTCGTCGGTGCGGAAGTGCAACCATCCGCCCTCGGTGTCGTAGACGGGCACCGAGGGTGAGGCCCCGCCCGCGGCGACCCACAGTGGAAGCCCGGCTCGGCGGGTCTTCGCATCCCACACCGCGGTGTCGACCGCGGCGAGCGCCAGCGCGGTGATCGGCCCGACCGTCGTCGCACGCGTGATGCCGAACAGCGCGAGCCACACGGCTTCGGGTCGTTCGGCCTCGAGGCCGATCAGCGCGGGGAGCAGCGTCTCGCGCAGCAGGCTCAGCACCGCTCCTCCGCCGGTGCCGATCGTGTAGCTGTAGCCGGTGCCCTCGGTGCCGTCGGCGGTGCGCAGCCGCACGAGGATCGTCTCCTGCTTCACGAACGTCTGCAGAGCATCCGTCCGCTCGGTCTCGACCGGCAGGTCGCACAGCTGCGCCTCGGCATGCACGATGCGGCTGCCGGCGGTCGCATCCGCCCTGACGTCGAGGAGGCTCCTGGTGGTGTCGTGTGTCGTGGTCATCAGCGTCCTCCGAGTCCGCCCAGGGTGACCCCCTTGATGAGCTGCCGTTGCAGCAGCAGCACGAGGATCAACGAGGGGATGACGGCCAGTGTCGACGCGGCCATGAGCAGAGACCACTGCGTGCCGAACTGTCCGGTGAACATGCCGAGCCCGAGGGGCACGGTGGCCATGTCCTGTGTGTTGATGATGATCAGCGGCCACAGGTACGAGTTCCAGTAGCCGATGAAGGAGAAGACCGCGAGCACGCTCAGCGGAGCGATCAGCTGCGGCAGCAGCACCGACCACAGGGTGCGCAGGCGCGAGGCGCCGTCGATCAGTGCCGCCTCCTCGTACTCCATCGGGATGGTGAGGAAGAACTGCCGCATGAGGAAGGTGCCGAACGCCGTGAATGCGAACGGGATGATGAGCGCCGCGAAGCTGTCGTTCCATCCCCAGCTGTTGATCATGATGAACAGCGGCACGACCAGCACCTCCTGCGGCAGCACGAGCGTGAGCACGAACAGCAGGAACAGCTTGTCGCGGTACTTGAATCGCAGCCGCGAGAACGCGTAGGCCGAGAGCACGGCGACGATCACCGAGAGCAGGGCGCCGAGGATCGCGACGGTCAGCCCGTTGAGGATGAACCGGCCGAACGGCACGACGGTCCACGCCTCGACGAAGTTCGCCCACCGGATCTCCGAGCCGAAGATCTGCGGCGTCGCCGTGAAGACCTCGTTCTCGGGCTTGAGGGCGGTGAGGAACATCCAGATGAAGGGGATCGCGAAGATCAGCGCCACCACGGCGATGGCTGCGGTGTTCAGCCACTCCTTGAGGGAGTCCCGGCGCTGACGCGCACGGCGAGGCAGGCTCACGACGTCACTCATAGTTCACCCACCTGCGCTGGCCGACGAACTGCAGGGCCGTGATGAGCATCACGACGAGGAAGAGGATCCACGCGAGGGCGGATGCATAGCCGAGGCGATCGAAGACGAATCCGTTGCGGTAGAGGTACAGCACGAACGTGTTGGTGCTCTCGCCCGGTCCGCCCTGTGTGAGGAACAGCGGCTGCACGAACACCTGGAAGGCTCCGATCATCGTCATGGTCGAGCAGAAGAAGAGCGAGGGCGAGAGCAGCGGGAGGATGATGAACCGCAGCCGCTGCCAGGCCGAGGTGCCGTCGATGCGGGATGCTTCGAGCAGTTCCTTCGGGATGGCGCTGAGGCCCGCCGACAGGACGATCACGTTGTAGCCGAACGACTGCCATACCGACATCGCGATCACCGAGGGCAGCGCCCACGCAGAGTCGGACAGCCAGTTCGGCCCGTCGATGCCGACGGTCGCGAGCATGGAGTTGATGAGCCCGTCCTGCGACAGGAGCAGCCGCCACACGAGCGCGTTCGCCACCATCGGGGTGATCACCGGCAGGAAGAAGACGACCCTCCATACCCCTGCGGCCTTCATGCGCGTGCTGAGCCACAGCGAGATCGTGAGGGCGACGAAGAGGTTGAGGGCCGTGTAGACGATCGCGAAGATCAGCGTGTTGCCCAGCACCGTGTAGAACGTCGGGTCGCGGAAGAGCTTGACGTAGTTCTCGAACCCGATGAAGTCGGGGCTGCCGAACAGCTTCCAGTCGAACAGGCTGATGAACGCCGATCCGAACAGCGGGGTGAGGATGAAGAGGACGAACCCGATCAGCCCCGGCGCGAGGAAGGCGACCGCCACCCAGCCGTCACCACGCCGCCTCCGCAGTCGTGGAGCCCGCGGGGCGGGGGNCCCCCGCCGCTCCGGGCATCGGGGAGGAGGCCGTGGCCTCCGTCCGCTCGCTCATGATGGCCATCGACTCAGCCCGCCACCGAGTTCTGGATCGTGTCCATGATCTCCTCGGCCGTGAGCTCACCCCGGTAGCCCTGCACGCCGTACTGCGTCATCAGGGTCTCGACCTGGTTCCAGGTCGGGGTGGTGCGCTGCGGGGTCGCGTCGGCGAGCAGCGCCTCGACCACCTCGGCTGCACCCTCGGTCTTGCCCTCAGCCCATGCGGGGAGCGCCTCGATGCGGGCCGGGACGATGCCGCGGGCCTCCGCCTGCTTCTCCTGCACCGAGACCGAGGTCAGGGCCTCGATCGCCGCGAACGCCTCGTCGGGTCGATCGCAGTTGGCGGCGATGCCGAACCCCGATCCGGCGGTCATCGCCGCAGCCTTGCCGCTCGTCGACGGGACGATCGTGACGCCGAGCGTGAAGTCGGCGGCATCGGCGAAGCTGCCGTACATCCACGGACCCTCGATGAGCATCGGCACCTCTCCCGAGGTGAACGCCTGCTGCGAGACCTCCGAGCCGTCGGCGGCCTCGGGCGCCTTGGCGACCTGCTCGACCGACACGAGGTCGAAGAAGCTCTGCACCTGATCGACGAAGTCGGAGTTCGTCAGGTCGAGCTCTCCGTCTTCGGTGACCGCGGGCACACCGTCGGCGAGCGACCAGGCGTTGGGGATGAAGATGCCGGGAGCGAGCGCGAGGCCCTTCTTCTCTCCGTCGGTGAGCGCCTTGGCATCCGAGATGAACTGGTCGCGGGTGTATTCGGTGCCGGGCAGATCGAGGCCCGCGTCCTGGAACGCCTCGACGTTGTAGAAGAGCACGATCGGCTCGGCGTCGTAGGGGATGGCGCGGATCGTTCCGTCGACCGTCATGCCGCTGAGCATCGAGGCGTCGATGTTGTCGATGTCGAAGCCGCTCTTCTCGATCAGGTCGTCGAGCGGCATCAGCAGATCGCCGAGTTCCTGGGCTCGGGCGGCCTGGGTGGTGAGCAGGCACGGCGGGTTCGAGCCGCTCAATCGCGTCTTCACCTTGGTCCAGTAGTCCGAGAAGCTCGGGCCTTCGACCGTGATGTCGAGGTCGGGGTCCTCGGCCTGGGCGCCCGAGATGAAGTCGGCCCACTGAGCCTGGTCGCCTTCGCTGGCGGCCCACGTGTAGAGCACGAGCGGGCCGCCGGCGTCGCCGCCTCCGCTGCCGGATCCGCTGGCGCAGCCGGCGAGGGTGATCGCGGTGAGGCCCGCGACTCCGGTCAGGACGAGCCGCTTCGCGCGTCGGGATGAGAGTGCATTCATTCTGTCTGCCTCCTTCATTGGATGCTGATTCGATGCGATGGGTGAGGGGGTGTTGCTCGGGTGTTCTGGTACTGCTCGGGTGTTCGGGTACTGCTCGGGTCACTCGGAGAAGTCGATGGCGATGACGTCGATCAGGGCGCCGCTGGGCTGGGGGGCGACGATGCGCAGTTCGCCGAGGTCGTCACCCGCCGTGGATGCCTCGTGCACCTCGAAGCTCGCGTCGTGCTGCAGCTCGAGGTCGTCCGCGAGGCGATGCACGCGGGTGATCCTGCGCACCGGAAGCCCGCGCACGATGATCTCCTCGACGGGCAGTGCGGTCAGGTGCAGGTAGAGGCGTCCGGTGCGTGCGGTGGTCGGTCCGTGGAAGTCGATGCCCTCGGTGGGCTCGACGCCGATGACGGATTCGGCGTGCGCCTGCATCCATCCCGCGAACTCCCCCAGCCGCTCCTGCTCGACCGCCGGCAGCGTGCCGTCGGGGCCAGGACCCACGTTGAGCAGCAGGTTTCCGCCGCGGGCGACGACGTCGATGAGCGTGACGAGCAGCGACCTCGCGGACTTCTCGTTGTCTGGGCCCTTGCGCCACGCCCAGTGGTCGCCGATCGTGAGGCACAGCTCCCAGGGACCCGACGGCGGGCTGAGCGGGAAGCCCTGCTCGGGGGTGCGGTAGTCGCCCTGGCCGGGAAGGCGGTCGTTGATGACGACGTCCGGCTGCAGCTCTTTGATCAGGCGGCGCAGCCCCGGCGAGGTCCACTCGACGGCCGAGCGCTCCCAGTCGCCGTCGAACCACAGCAGGTCGATCTGACCGTAGTTCGAGAGCAGCTCGGTGAGCTGAGCGCGCACGTAGTCGAGGTAGCGCGACCACTCCTCCGGCGATGAGCGACGGTGGCGGTCAGTGGCGTCCGGGGTGTCCGCGAACTCCGCGAGGCCCGCGGCGGGCCAGTGCTCGAGCTTGTACGGCAGGTCCTCGTCACGGAACGCGGGGTAGTCCGGGTGGTTCCAATCGGGAAGGCTGTAGTAGATGCCCACCTTCAGACCCTCGGCCCGGACGGCCTCGACGAACTCGCGGGTGATGTCGCGCCCGAAGGGGCCGTGCTCGACGCCGAAGTCCGACTGCTCGGTGAAGAACATGTTGTATCCGGCATGGTGACGCGCGGTGAAGACGACGTAGGTGGCGCCGGCCTCCCGCACCCGGCGGGCGAGATCGGCGGCATCCCACTCGGTCGGGTCGAACGTGGGCGCCGTGGCCTGGTACTCGGCGACCGTCACGGCATCCTCGACCGCATCCACTCCGGGAATGATCGAGCGCCCGACCAGCGGCCAGGAGATCTCGATCCCCTGCTGCGACGCCTGATCCCAGTGCACGAAGATGCCGAAGCCCGCCCCGCTGAACCACTCCCCGCCGGGGATGCGTTCTGTGGGCCGTCGGAAGCCTGCGTCCGTCATCGAGTCTCTCCTTCGAGTTCAAGATTTCCTATAGGATACGTGATAGACG
The DNA here is from genome assembly GCF_052045655.1 of Microbacterium sp. 22215. Classification (NCBI taxonomy): domain Bacteria; kingdom Bacillati; phylum Actinomycetota; class Actinomycetes; order Micrococcales; family Microbacteriaceae; genus Microbacterium; species Microbacterium sp. 22215. Next base: position 329,731 of record NZ_JBQEPC010000004.1, on the reverse strand, counting down.
AAACCGTTCACAAGGGTGTGATGAAAGGTGCCGACCATGGCGATGTTCAAGACCGATCCCGTTCGTCCCGAGGCGTATCGACAGTTCCAGCGGCCTCTGCCCGAATGGTTCCGTGGCGCCGCGCTCGGGATCTTCGTGCACTGGGGCCCCTACTCCGTGCCCGCCTGGGCGGAGCCGACCGGCGAGCTCGGAGCGGTGCCGAGGGAGGAGTGGTACGCCCACAACCCCTACGCCGAGTGGTACGCGAACACGATGCGCATCGAAGGCTCCCCGGCTCAGATGCACCATGAGCGGGTGCACGGCGGCGCTCCCTACGACGACTTCCTCGACGCATGGAAGGCGGAGGACTTCGACGCCGAAGAGGTGCTCGCCGTGGTCGCCGCGACGGGCGCCGGCTACTTCATCCCCACCACCAAGCACCACGACGGCGTGACCCTGTGGGACGCCCCCGGGACGGACGGCCGCAACACCGTCGCACGTGGTCCGCGGCAGGACCTGATCGGAGCGTTCGCGGATGCCACGCGCGCGGCGGGACTGCGATTCGGCGTCTACTACTCGGGCGGACTCGACTGGCACTTCTCGGGGCTGCCTCCCATCGAGCACGATGACGACCCGGCTCCCGACGACCTCGCCTACGCCGAGTACGCCCACGATCATGTGATCGACCTGATCGACCGCTATCGCCCCGACATCCTCTGGGGCGACATCCGCTGGCCCGACGCAGGGATCGAGCCCGGCCCCAAGAGCCTCGCGCATGCGTTCCAGACGTTCTACGAGCGCGTGCCCGACGGGGTGGTCAACGACCGCTGGGGCGAATCGCACTGGGACTTCCGCACCAGCGAGTACGTGCACGGCACCGCGGTCGAGGTCGGCGAGGCCTGGGAGAACACGCGCGGCATCGGCCTGTCGTTCGGCCATAACCGCAACGAGACGAACGAGCATCTGCTCTCGGCGCACGAAGCCGTGCGCCTGCTCGTCGACGTCGTCTCGCGCGGCGGCAACCTGCTGCTGAACATCGGACTCGAGGCATCGGGCAGGATCCCCGAGCTGCAGCGGCAGACCCTCGAAGGGATCGGCGTCTGGAACCGGCATTACGGCCACGCCGTGCTCGGCGCGAGACCGGAAGGGCGGATGCCGGCATCCGACGAGCCCTGGATCCGCTGGACACGCACGGATGACGCGGTGCACGCCGTCGTCGATCAGACCGGTCCGGTGCGCCTGCCCGACCCCGATCGCATCCTCGACGAGGGCACGGCCCGCATCGGCGAGCGTGACATCGCGGCCGAACGCGTGGATGGTGGGATCCTGGTCGATGTGGAGGATGCCGTGACCCCCGTCGCGATCTCCTTCCGAACCCGGGACTGACGAGAGGCCTCTTCATGCGCATCGCCCTGCACTCCGAGATCCGCGATGGAGCGGTCGACGACTACCGCACCAACCATGCCCGCATCCCCGAAGCCCTCGCCGCGACGTTCGCGCGCATCGGCATCCACGACTGGACGATCTGGCGATCGGGACACCGCCTCTTCCACCTCGTCGACTGCGATGACTGGGATGCCGCCGTGGCTGCTCTCAAGGACGACCCGGCCGACCACGCCTGGCAGGCCGACATCGGCCGGTTCGTCGAGGTCTTCCGCGATGCCGATGGCGACGAGGGCACGGCGCCCCTCGAGCAGATCTGGGATCTGCGGGCTCAGGCCTCGTCCTGACCCCGAACCGTCATCTCGACAGGGTCGCCGAACGTTCGAATCGCGCAAGTGGTCGTGAATCGTGTCCGGACGCGGTCATTCAGGCGATTCGAACGTGCGCGGGCCGTGGCAGAGTAGCCCCGTGACACGGGCATGGGTGCGAGAGCTGGCCGGGTGGATGGCGGCCGCCGCCGTCTCGCTGATCACCGCAGCCACGGTGGCGGCGTCCGCCCGCGCCGAGCTGATGTTCCGCGACGGCGACTCACTGATCGTCGCGATGGTCGCCCGGTCTCTGCTCTCCGGAGAGCAGCTCGACTGGGCGATGTCGAGCGTGCTCTTCCTCCCCGAATCCGCCGGTTTCGCGGCTCTCGACGCCGCCCTCCCCCTCGGCGCGAACGGGCTCTTCGCGGTGAGCGCGGCCCTGAACCTGCTCGCCCTGTACGGGGCGATACGCCTGGTCGCGGGCCGGTCCCGCCCGGGTTCCGCTCCGGTGACCTGGTCGATCATCGCTCTCGCTGTCTTCGGCGCCCTGGCGATGACCGAGACGTCCGCGTCGCGCGACGCGCTCGAGCTGGCCTCATTGCAACTGACCACCACCTACTACTCCACGACGGTCGTCGCCGTGGTCCTCGCAGTCGGTGTCGTGCGGCGGATGCTCGATCGATCGCCCCGAAGCATCGGGCTCGCCGTCGCCCTCGGTGCCGTCGCCTTCGTCTCGACCCTCACCAACCCGCTCTTCGCCGTCTGGGCTACGGTGCCGCTGATACTCGTCTTCTCGGTGGCCGCGCTGCTCGACGCGGGCCGGCGGACCCGCATCCTCACCCCGTCGGTCGTCCTCGTCGGAGCGACCGGACTCGGCTTCCTCGCGCGTATTCCGTTCGCGGCATGGATCGCCAACACCGGAGCCGGATACGCGCAGCCCGAGCTCTGGCCGGAATCGATCGAGTACTACGGCGGGCTGCTCGCAGACCGTCTCTCAACCCCGCTCGGCATCCTCGCTCTGGTGATGACCCTGGCTCTCGTCGCGCTCGCAGTGGTCCGCACCGTCCGCGCCCCGGACGTCGGCTCGCGGCTGGTCGCCGCCGTGGCCTGGCTCATGCCGCTGCTGGTCGTCATCGGCGCCATCGCACTCGGCACCCACGCGGCGCGCTACCTCCAACCGGTCGTCTTCGCACCGCTGCTCATCCTCGTCGCCGCGCCCCGGGCGGTGACCTTGACTGTGCCCCTGCGCCGAGGGGCGGCCGTCACGGCCGGCGCGCTGCTCGTGGTCGGGGGCGCCCTCAGCATCCCCCGCCTCGCGGATGCCGTCCAGCAGCCCGACCCCGATCTCGCCTGCGTCACCGCCTGGGTCGACGCCTCCGGTCGCACCGGCGCAGGGCAGTTCTGGACCGTGCGGCTTCCGAAGCTGCACCTCGACGACCCGTCACAGCTGGTGCAGGTCGACCACCGGCTCAACGCCTACGCCTGGCTCGTGAATCGCACGGACTTCGCCGTCGGTGAGGTCTCGTTCCTCGTCGAGGATTCGCAGACGGTGCAGTGGGATCTCCCGGTGTCCGCCGTCCCTGACGAGGTCGTCGACTGCGGCCGGTACTCGATCCTCGACTTCGGCGACGCGACGCTGCCCCTCGGACCCGCACACAGCTGAGATCAGCGCGCGGGCGGTGCCGTCGTCGTTCCCTCGCGGAACCGACACGTGAGGTGCAGCGTGAGCCCGGGCTCGCCTCGCAGCATCCGGGCGACCTGCTCTCCCGCCGCGCGGCCCTTCTCGACGGCGGGCTGCACGCTGGTGGTGAGCACGAGGTCGCCGAGCCCGTCGGCGGCGATGCCGTCGAACCCCGCGACCGACAGATCTTCCGGAACGCGGAGCCCGAGCTCCTCCGCCGCGCGGATCACTCCGACGGCGATGAGGTCGCTCTGGGCGAGGATGGCGGTCGGTCGAGACTCGGCATCCGCCAGCAGCTGCCGTCCGGCGAGAAGCCCCTCATCGATCAGGCTGCCTCCGGCCGAGATCGCCGGAGCATCCGGGAAGATCTCGCGCATGCCGGCGAGGCGGTCGATCGTGACGTCGACGGTCGCGGAGTCGATGCGCTCCTGCGTGACCGGCCCCCGGTCGCGCGCGGTGTCGAGCGGCAGGGTGACGAGGGCGACGTCGCGGTGCCCCAGGTCGCGCAGGTGGCGGGCGACGTCGGCGGCCGCTGCGGCATTGTCGAGGGTGATCCTCGGGATCCCCTCTCCGGCATCCCCCTCGATCACGACGACCGGGAGACCGCGGCTGCGGACGATGTCGAGCGAGGCCTTGGTGCGACCGGAGCATCCGATGAGCACGACCGCATCGACGGGCGCGCTCGAGAGCGACGATCCGTCATCGCCCGGCTCATCGCGCATGAGCAGGATGCCGGCACTCAGATCGGCCATTCCATCGGTGAGGCCGTCCATCATCGCGGTGGTCACGGGGTCGAGGAACGCCGCCCGCAGGTGCCCTTCGAGCACGACAGCGACGATGCCGCTGCGTCCTCGTCGAAGAGATGCGGCACGGGGGTCGGGGCCGGCGTAGCCGAGCTCGGCAGCGACCGCGAGCACCCGCTCGCGCGTGGCCGGCGCGACGTTGGCCTTGCCGCTGAACACGACGGATGCGGTCGATGTCGCGACTCCCGCCGCGCGGGCGACATCGGCGATCGTCGCTCGGCGTGGGGTCTCATGACTCGTCATACTCCGAGGATAGCTCCCCCGGTTCCCTCGCATCGAATCGATTCGATATGCTGTGCATCATGGACACGGCTCTCTCCCGATCGCAGTACGTGCGCTGGCGCACGGCGATCTTCGCGATCTTCCTCGCCAGCGGTCTGTCGATCGCGACCTGGGCATCTCGTGTCCCCGACATCAAGCTCGCGCTCGAGGTCGACAAGGCTCAGGTCGGCATGCTGCTGCTCGGCGCGGGGATCGCGTCGATCATCGGAATCTCGACGAGCCCCGCGATCATGGCGCGCACCGGCGCACGCCTCGGCATGATGGTGTCGATCTTCACCTTCGCCTCGGGTGTCGCCCTGATCGGCATCGGAGCCAACGTGCTCGGCTCGTACGCCGTCGTGCTCATCGGCCTCGTGCTGTTCGGCCTGGGCAACGGATGCGTCGACGTCATGATGAACGTCGAGGCCACCGCGATCGAGCAGCACTCAGGAAAGACGATCCTCCCGCTGTTCCACGCCTTCTTCAGCTTCGGCACCGTCATCGGCGCAGGGCTCGGCGCACTCGCCGCACAGCTGCAGATCAACGTCTTCACCCACACGCTCGTCATCGCGGTGCTGATCGCGACAATCGGGGTCGTCAGCATCGCCAGCGTCCCCCGCCGCCAGGAGGCTCTCGATCCGAGCGCAGAGGCTGGCGAGAAGCCGCACTGGCGCGATCGGATGCATGTCGCGCTGTCGGCCTGGCGTGAGCCCCGCACATACGCGATCGGCGTGGTGATGCTCGGCATGTCGTTCGCCGAGGGCGGCGCCAACGACTGGCTCGCGCTGGGCGTCGCAGAGGATCACGGCGGCGGAACCGCGCTCGGCGCAGCCGCTCTCGCCACCTTCTCGGTCGCGATGACCGTCGTGCGCGTCTTCGGTGGGCCCCTCGTCGACCGTTTCGGCCGCGTGGCCGTGCTGCGCATCCTCGCGGTCGCGGCGGCATCCGGCATCCTGCTGTTCATCCTCGCACCCAGCCTCCCGCTCGTCTTCGTGGGTGCGGCGCTGTGGGGAATCGGCGCATCGCTCGGCTTCCCGCTCGGAATGTCGGCCGCGGCCGACGACCCCGCGAAAGCAGCCGCGCGCGTGAGCGCTGCCGCGACGATCGGCTACATCTCGTTCCTGGGCGGCCCGCCGGTGCTCGGCTTCATCAGCGAGCACATCGGCCTGCTGAACACGCTGTTCATCCTCGTCGGCCTCGTCGTGCTGTCTGGTCTGTTCTCGGGCGCAGCCCGGCCCCTGCGCCAGGACGAGATGTCGACGCCGCGCGTCGCCGCGACCTCGACCCGCGAGAACTCCTCCGTCCGCCCGACGAAGTAGGCTCGACGGGTGCGTCTCGTCATCGCCCGCTGCTCCGTGGATTACACCGGGCGGCTCAATGCTCATCTCCCGCTCGCCACACGTCTGCTCGTGCACAAGGGCGACGGGAGTCTGCTCGTGCACTCCGACGGCGGCAGCTACAAGCCGCTGAACTGGATGAGCCCGCCGTGCTCGCTCGCCTCCGAGGAACCCGGTGAAGAGGAGTCGATCGCGGGCGTCACCGAGGTCTGGCGCGTGACGCACAAGAAGACCGGCGACGCGCTGCGGGTGCAGATCTACGAGATCCTCCACGACACCACGCATGAGCTCGGCATCGACCCCGGCCTGCAGAAGGACGGCGTCGAGGCCGACCTGCAGCGACTTCTCGCCGAACAGGTCGAACGCATCTCCGACGGCGCGACACTGGTGCGCCGCGAGTACCCGACGGCGATCGGTCCGGTCGACCTCCTGGTGCGGGATGCCGACGGCGCGGCCATCGCGGTCGAGATCAAGCGCCGCGGCGACATCGACGGCGTCGAGCAGCTCACCCGCTACCTCGAGCTGCTGGGTCGTGACCCGCACCTCGCACCGGTGCAGGGCGTGTTCGCCGCACAGGAGATCAAACCGCAGGCTCGGGTGCTCGCCGAGGACCGCGGCATCCGCTGCCTCGTGCTCGACTACGACGACATGAAGGGCATCGAGTCCGGCATCCCCCGCCTCTTCTGAGGCGAGCTGCACAGATGTTCACCGCGGTCGGTCGCACCGTGCACTGCCCATAGGCTGGAAGACATGGCTTCCTCCCCTTACTCCTGCGTGCTCTGGGATGTCGACGGCACGATCGCCGACGCATCGGTCGGCATCCTCCGCCGTCTGAACGTCGCCCTCACCCACTTCGGGCACCCGGCGCCGACCCGCGAGGAGCTGGTGCACTGGATCGGGCCGCCGATGTTCGAGTCCTTCCAGGCGCAGGCGGGGATGACCCCCGAGCAGTCCGCCGAGGCCGTGAGCTTCTATCGCACTCTCGGCAAGGCCGATGGCTACACGACCGACGTCGTGGCCTACCCCGGCGTGCCCGAGATCATCCGCGATCTGCACGCCGCCGGTGTGCCTCAGGCGACCGCGAGCTCGAAGCCCGAGATCCAGGTCGACGCGATCATCGACTTCTTCGAGCTGCGCCCGTACTTCCTCACGACCGTCGGTGCGACGCCCGACGAATCGACCCTCGCGTCGAAGACCGACATCGTGGCCGAGGCCCTGCGCCGTCTGGCCGAGCGCGGCGCAGACGTGTCGCGCCCGGTGCTCATCGGAGACCGTCACCACGACGTCGAGGGCGGCAACGCGAACGGCGTGCCCGTGATCTTCGTCGAGTGGGGCTTCAGCGACACGCACGAAGGCGACGAGGCCGCGTTCCGCGCAGCATCCGCCGACGAGTTGCGCGCGCTTCTGTTGAGCTGACCGCTCAGGCCTGCCCCTCAGAAAGCACAGAACTCCCTGCCGGAGGTCGCAACGAGTTGCGGACCCCGGTCAGGGAGTTCTGTGATCGTCCGCTCAGAGCGGACGGATGTTCTCAGCCTGCAGGCCCTTGGGGCCCTGCGCCACGTCGAACTCGACTCGCTGGTTCTCTTCAAGAGAGCGGTAGCCGGATGACTCGATGGCGGAGTAGTGCGCGAAAACGTCAGCGCCGCCGTCGTCGGGGGAGATGAAGCCGAAGCCCTTCTCCGAGTTGAACCACTTAACCGTGCCCTGGGTGCTCATGTACTGCCTGTTCTGCTGGAAAGAAGCCGACGCAGGATGCCCCGACGTGCTCCACGCTAGTGGAGCACGCGCTGAGCGGAAGTCCCGAGGTCAGCCCGTAACCCAAATGTTGCACGAGCGGTAACCGTCGGTCACACAGGAGGCGCTCGTCTCGGCATCGAGAGGGGCCTGAAAAATGGTGTGGCCCTCACCGCGGGGGGAGCGATGAGGGCCGAAGACGACCGGAGGGTGCGTCAGATTCCAGCGTAACCCCTCCGCAACCCGTTTGTCCCCCATTTGGGGGACAAATCCGAAAAAAGTTGGAAAGTGCAGCGATCAGCGGCCCTCTCGAGCAGCCCGTTGGGGACAGAACCACTCGAGAGGGCCCAATCGCGTGCACGGATCGCCTTTGCCTCTGGGGAAGGCAGCCCGTCATCTGGGGTAGACGGAGACGATCAATCCCCTGTGCACGCACTCCCACACTAGGCGAGCACGCCCCGCGGCGCCATGGGGGTTGACCCCGGACGAGATCGGTGAGAATCTTCCGCCCGTTCGCGCCCGGCAACCGCGAGTAGCCTGATGACGTGACCATGCTGAACAAGGACATGACGCTGTGCATCTCGCTGTCCGCGCGTCCGAGCAACAACGGAACCCGCTTCCACAACTTCCTCTACGAGGAGTTGGGGCTGAACTGGATCTACAAGGCATTCGCCCCCACCGACCTCGACCAGGCGATCGCGGGCGTGCGCGGCCTCGGCATCCGCGGATGCGCCGTCTCGATGCCGTACAAAGAAGACGTCATCGCGCTCGTCGACCGGATGGATCCGTCGGCCACCGCGATCGACTCGGTCAACACGATCGTCAACGACGACGGCGTGCTCACGGCCTACAACACCGACTACAGCGCGATCGCCCAGCTGATCGAGCGCAATCGACTCGCCCCTTCTGCGTCTGTGCTGTTGCGCGGCTCCGGGGGAATGGCGAAGGCCACGGCCGCGGCTTTCCGTGACGCCGGGTTCTCGCGGGTCACGATCGCCGCGCGCAACAAGCAGCGCGGTCGCGGGCTCGCCGATCTCTACGGGTTCGACTGGACGGCGGATGCGGATGCCGTGACCGCCGACATCATCGTGAACATCACGCCGCTCGGAATGGCCGGAAGCGCAGACGAGCACACCGTGTCGTTCTCGGAGGCGCAGATCGCGGCGGCATCCGTCGTGTTCGACGTGGTGGCGCTCCCGGCCGAGACCCCGCTGATCGCCGCGGGACGCGCGGCCGGCAAGACGGTCATCACGGGAGCCGAGGTCGCGACCCTGCAGGCGCTCGAGCAGTTCGTGCTCTACACCGGCATCCGCCCGACCCCCGAGCAGGTCGCCGCTGCCGAGGAGTTCATGCGGGCGCAGTAGTCACCGCACCCGCACCTGTCGGGACCGGACCCCTCACGCGGCGACGGTCTGGAAGCTGCCGGTGGTGGCCGGCGCGGGCCTCCGTGCCGCGACCACCGCGATCACCATGACGACGAGGGCGGATGCCGTGATCGCGGCGCCGATCCAGATGGGTGAGGTGTAGCCGAGACCCGCGGCGATGCCGAGGCCGCCGGCCCAGGCGCCGAGCGCGTTGCCGATGTTGAACGCTCCGATGTTCGCGCCGGACGCGAGGGTCGGCGCTCCGCCGGCGTAGTGCATGATGCGGCTCTGCAGCCCCGGCACCGTGCCGAACCCAAACGCTCCCATCAGCACGAGAATGCCGATCGTGACGGGCTGCGACCACGCGAAGAAGCCGAACAGCACGAGTACGACGACGAGGGCGGCGATGAAGATCAGGAGCGTGCGGTCGATCGAGCGGTCGGCCAGACGTCCGCCGATCCAGTTGCCCGCCACGAGGCCCGCGCCGAACAGCACGAGCAGCCAGGGCACGGTCGTGTCGGCGAAGCCCGTGACACCCGTGAGCGTGTAGGCGATGTAGGTGAAGGCGCCGAACATGCCTCCGAACGCGAGGGCGGTGACGATGAGCGAGAGCCAGACCTGGCCGGAGCGGAAGGCGCGGAGCTCGCTCCGGAGGCTCACCTGCGGGCCGGTGGACTTCGGGGCGGTGACGAGCAGGGCGATGCCGGCGAAGGCGACCACGCCGATCGCGGAGATCACCCAGAACGTCGAGCGCCAGCCGAACTGCTGGCCGAGGAACGTGCCGAAGGGGACGCCGAAGACGTTCGCGGCGGTGAGGCCGGTGAACATGATGGCGATCGCCCGTGCCTTCTTCTCGGGGGCGACGAGCTCGGCCGCGACGACCGATCCGATGCCGAAGAACGCGCCGTGGCACAGGGCGGCGATGATGCGGCCGATCATGGCGACCGTGTAGTCGGGTGCGAGGGCCGTGAGGGCGTTGCCGGCGATGAACAGCACGATGAGTCCGAGCAGCACGGGCTTGCGCGGCAGTCGCGTCGTGGCGGCGGTGAGGCCGAGCGCGCCGACGACGACGGCCAGCGCATAGCCCGAGATGAGCCAGCCCGCCGTGGCCTCGGTGACTCCGAAGTCGGTGGCGACCTCAGGAAGAAGGCCCATGATCACGAACTCGGTGAGTCCGATCCCGAAGGCGCCGATGGCGAGTGCGATGAGTCCGAGTGGCATGGGTGTGCTCCGAAGTCCTCTGCTAAAGTAGTTGCAGACGCGGGATATTGCGTCACGAGGGATAATCATTGCACACGCAAGTATCCCGCGCAAGCAACTACTTCGGAGGTCACTGTGGGCATCTCAGACGACGCTGTCGAGATCCGGGCGCGCGGCTGGCGCACTCTCGCCGCTCTGCACGGCATCATCGAGGCCGATCTCGAGAAGGCGCTCGGAGCCTCGGTGGGTCTCTCTGTCGTCGAGTACACCGTGCTCGACGCGCTCAGCAGGCAGGACGGCTGGCACATGCGGATGCAACAGCTCGCCCGCGCGACGGCGCTGAGCCCGAGTGCGACGACGCGTCTCGTGACGCGTCTCGAGGACCGCGGGCTGCTGACCCGCATCCTCTGCGCCGACGACCGCCGAGGCATCTACACCGAGCTCACTCCGGCCGGCCTGGCGCTCTACGAGCAGGCGCACCCGATCCATGACGACACCCTCGAGCGCGCCCTCAGCGAGGCGGTGACGCAGCCCGAACTCGCGCCGGTCGTGCACGCACTGCAGGGTTCGACGGTCGATGCGTAGCCGCCGGGGATCCGGTCAGGATCCCGCCCGCGCCACGGTGACCTGGATGCTCTTCATCAGCGGCTGATCGCTCTGCGCGCTGAAGTCCTTGCGGCCGATCAGCACGTTCATCTCGGGCATGTAGCCGGCGGCGCTGCCGCGCGGAAGGTCGTACGGCACGGCGCGGAACGCCCTGAGCATCCGTGTCGATCCGTCCTTCGAGGTCGAGACGATGTCGACGAGGTCGCCCTCGACGAGCCCGCGGTCGCGCATGTCGTCCTCGTGCAGGAACACGAGCTCGCGGAGGTTCTTCACACCGCGGTAGCGGTCGTCGTTCGAGTAGATCGTGGTGTTCCACTGGTCGTGTGATCTCACGGTCTGCAGCACGAGTGTGTCGGCCGACTCGGGGATGACGTCGGGCAGCGGGGCGTGCGAGAACTCCGCGCGGCCCGACGGCGTCTCGAACACGCGCTCCCTGGCCGGCTGCGGGATGCGGAATCCGTGCCTGTCGCTCACGCGCTCGTTGAACCCCTCGAAGCCCGGCAGCACCTTCGCCATCACGTCACGGATCGTGTCGTAGTCGCCGACGTACCGGTCCCACGGGGTCTGCGTGTCAGGAAGCGTCGCCTTCGCCAGACCCGCAATGATCGCGGGTTCCGACTTCAGGTACGCGGATGCCGGTTGCTTGCGCCCCACCGAGAGGTGCACCATGCTCATCGCATCCTCGACCGTGACACCCTGCGGCCCCTGTGCCTGCTGGTCACGCTCGGTGCGCCCGAGGCAGGGCAGGATCAGGGCCTTCTCGCCGTGCACGAGGTGACTGCGGTTGAGCTTCGTGCTCACCTGCACCGTGAGTCGGCACTTCTCGAGACCCTGCGCGGTGAAAGGGGTGTCCGGGGCGGCGAGCACGAAGTTGCCGCCCATACCGACGAACACCTTGACCCGCTCGTCGTGCATCGCCTCGATCGTGCGCACGGTGTCGAGTCCAGGATGCCGCGGCGGATCGATGCGGCAGACCTCGGCGAGGCGATCGAGCCAGGCATCCGTCGGCCGGTGGTCGATGCCGCAGGTGCGGTTGCCCTGCACGTTGCTGTGCCCGCGGATCGGCGAGGGTCCGGCGCCCTTTCGGCCGATGTTGCCGCGCAGAAGTAGAAGGTTGACGATCTCGCGGACGGTGTCGACGCCGTGCTCGTGCTGGCTCACGCCGAGGCACCAGCTGATGATCGTGCGCTCCGACGCGAGGTACACCGCGGCCGCTGCGCGGATCTGCTCCTCGGTGAGTCCCGACTGGGTGACGAGATCGGGCCACGGCGTCGCCTCGACGAGCGCCCGATACGCATCGACGCCGTTCGTCAGCGACGAGAGGAACTCGGAGTCGAGCACGGAGGGGTCATCGGCCGCGGCCTCGAAGACGACCTTCGACATGCCGCGGATCAGCGCGAGGTCGCCACCGGGGCGCACCTGCAGGTTCATCGTGCTCGTGCCGGTCGCCTTGAAGCGTGCCATGTCGACGAAGTCGTGCGGCACGATCGTGCGGGTGGCCCCGGCCTCGACGAGCGGATTGACGTGCACCACCTGGGCACCGCGCTTCACGGCATCCGCCAACGCCGTGAGCATGCGCGGAGCGTTGGATGCCGCATTCACGCCCAGCACGAAGAGGGCGTCGCAGTCGTCCCAGTCGTGCATGTCTACCGTGCCCTTGCCCGTGGCGATCGAGGCCTTGAGTGCCCGGCCCGACGCCTCGTGACACATGTTCGAGCAGTCGGGCAGGTTGTTCGTGCCGTACTCCCGCACCATCAGCTGGTACAGGAATGTGGCCTCGTTGCTGAGCCGTCCGGACGTGTAGAAGGCGGCCTCGTCGGGGCTGTCGAGGCTCTGCAACTCGTCGCCGACCAGCGCGAACGCGTCGTCCCACGAGATCGGCACGTAGTGATCGGTGGCCGCGTCATAGGCCATCGGCTCTGTCAGGCGCCCCTGGTCTTCGAGATCGAAATCCGGCCAGGTGGCGAGCTCGGTCACCGTGTGCTCGGCGAAGAAACGACGGTCGACGCGCTTCCGCGTCATCTCCCACGTGACGTGCTTGATGCCGTTCTCGCAGATGTCGAGCTTCAGGTTGCCGAGGTCGTCGGGCCACGCGCAGCCCGGGCAGTCGTAGCCCGAGATCGGGTGGTTCATCTGGAGCATCGCGAGGGGCCCCGCGATCGGCTCGCGCTGATCCAGCACCACACGCCCCACCGACACCGCGGCTCCCCACCCCGCAGCGGGGTGACCGTACGGCTTGCGCGACCAGGCTCGATCGGTGCGCGGGCCGTATCCTCCCTGCCGCGGCTCGACCGGCATGAGACCGAATGCCGTGCCTGCGGTGCCCTGACTATCGAGCATGGCTCGCTCCCTCCGCAGCGGGTTCGGACGCGCCGATCCCCCCGCCGCCGACGCGCACCCGGTGCGCGTGCGTGTAGATGTTCATGGTTCGCCCGCGGACGAATCCGATGAGCGTCACCCCCGACTCGTCGGCGAGTTCAGCGGCCAGCGAGGAGGGAGCCGACACGGCGCTGAGCATCGGGATGCCGGCCATCGCCGCCTTCTGCACGAGCTCGAAGCTCGCGCGCCCCGACACCTGCAGGATCTGCCGCCGCAGGGGCAGCCGGTCGTTCAGCACCGCCCAGCCCACCACCTTGTCGACCGCGTTGTGTCGGCCCACGTCTTCGCGCAGCACGAGCATCTCGCCGGTGTCCGCGTCGAACAGCGCTGCCGCGTGCAGACCGCCGGTCTTGTCGAACGCCGCCTGCTCGGCACGCAGCCGGTCGGGGAACGATGCGATCTGCTCCGGGCCGACCTCGATGTCGTCGTCGACGACCGGATGCTGCGACACGGTGCGCACGGCGTCGATGCTCGCCTTGCCGCAGACCCCGCAGGAACTGGTCGTGTAGAAGCGCCGAGCGGCCTCGGGGTCGGGAAGCGGGACTCCCTGCGCGAGGCTGATGTCGAGCACGTTGTACGTGTTCTCCTGGCCGCCGGTGCCCGGACCGCCGCAGTGGATCGCGGAGTGGAAGTCGGATGTCCGCGCGATGATCCCCTCGGACACGAGGAACCCGGCCGCCAGCTCGACGTCGTGCCCCGGAGTCCGCATCGTGACCGCGAGCGGCGAGCCGCCGACCCTGATCTCGAGCGGCTCCTCGACGGCGAGCGTGTCGGCTCGCCGGACCGCACCCTCGCCGAGGGTGAGCTTCAGTACCGGTCGCCTCGTCGTGATCCGCCCCACACGAGCGAGCGTACTCCGCGGGGCTGCGATCGGGCGGGTGGCGGGATCGACCACTCGACGGGATCGGGCGGGTCACGAGATCGAACCGATCCGTGATCGCCGGCGCGATACCTGGGTAGCCTAGGCGCATGAGCGCGCCCCGCAACGCACGACGGACCCCCGCCGCCCTCGCCATGGCGGCGATCGTCGCCCTGGCATTGACCGCCTGCACCGGCGGTGGCGACGAGGGCACGACCACTGATGGAGCGCAGGGCTTCCCCGATGACGGCTGCACGCACATCGCGGTCGCGACGTCGTCGGAGAAGGTCAACATGCTCGACGAGCTGGCCAAGGCGTTCAAGGACTCGCCCGAGCACAAGGGGCTCGAGACCTGCGCGACGGTGCGTCCGACCAACGTCTCGTCCGGCAATGCGACGCGCTTCCTCACCTCCGGCGACGACTGGCCGAGCGATGACACGTCGCTCTGGCCCACCCTGTGGTCTCCGGCATCCACCGTCTGGACCGACCGCGTCGCGGCGGCCGCATCGCCCAGCCTCGTCGGCGAGCCGAAGTCGTTCACGCGCACGCCCGTGGTGTTCGGGATGCCCGAGCCCATGGCCACCGCCCTCGGCTGGCCGAACACCCCCATCAGCATCACCGACCTGGAGAACCTCTGCCAGGATCCCGACGGCTGGGGCAGTGTCGGCAAGGACATCTGGGGTGCGTTCAAGATCTCGAAGACGAACCCGAACACCTCGACCACGGGACTCTCGACGATCCTCATGCAGTCGTACGAGGCGACCGGCAAGGCCGAGGGACTCACCTCCGCCGACGTCGAGGCCTCAGCCGACTTCTCCCGGGTGTTCGAGGAGTGCGTCATCCACTACGGCGACACCACCGGCAACGTGCTCTCGACGCTCTACGACGAGACGCAGAACGGCTCGAACGGCTCGGCGTACGTCTCGGCCGTCGCGCTGGAAGAGACCTCGCTGCTCAACTACAACCAGGGCAACCCCGACTCGCACACCGTGCAGCCGGGCGAGACCCTGACCCCGCCGAAGACCAAGCTCGTCGCCGTCTACCCCGAGGGCGGATCGATGTGGTCGGACAACCCGATCACCGTTCTGGGCGCCGACTGGATCACCGCCGACCAGCGCACCGCCGGCGAGGCCTTCGCCGCGTTCGTGCAGACGACCGCGGCGCAGAAGATCCTTCCCGACTACGGCTTCCGCCCGCTCGACGAATCGGTGCCGCTGGGCGACCTGTTCACCGCGAAGTTCGGCGTCGACCCGGCGCAGCCCACCGTGACGCTTCCCAAGCCCGATGTCGACGTGATCTCGACCGCGATCGACCAGTGGACGCAGGTGCGCAAGCCCTCATCCGTGCTCGAGCTCATCGACATCTCAGGCTCCATGGACGACCCGATCGGCGACGGACGCTCTCGCCTCGACGGAGCGATCGAGGGCGCGCAGTCGACCCTGAACCACTTCCGCCCGACCGATGAGATCGGCGTCTGGGCGTTCACCACCGGCATCTCGTCCGACGAGGGCGAAGGCATCCAGGTGCTGCGTGACGTCGACGCCCTCGGGTCGGATGGCGAGAAGCTCGACTCCTCGCTCGACGACCTCCGGTACGCGCAGCGCAACGGCACCCCGCTCTACGACTCGATCCTGCTGGCCTACGAGGCGATGAGCGAACGAGCGGAGCCCGGGCGCATCAACGCGATCGTCGTCCTGTCGGACGGTGAGGACACCGATTCGAGCGTCTCGCTCGACTCGCTCATCGCGAAGATCGGCAAGAGCACCAAGGAGGGCGGTGACGACGCCCCCGTGCGTATATTCCCGATCGCGTATGGAGAGGGCGCCGACACCTCGGCGCTGCAGCGGATCGCGGACGTGACCGGAGGACAGCTGTTCGACGCCTCCGACGCGGAGCGCATCGACCTCGTGTTCGCATCCGTCATCAACAACTTCTGAGGATTCCGGTGCCGTCTCTCTCCGCGTCGAACAATCCCTGGATCGACGATGCCATTGCGGGCATATCCGGGCAGAACATCTATGTCGACCCCGACGTGTCCGGTGGACCGGCGCTGACGGACGCTCTCACGAGCGTCGCCCCGGGCGACGGCTCGATCGCAGTGGTGGTGCTGCCGGCGGATGCCGCGCGCGACACCCCGTACAACACCTACATCCTCGAGCAGCTCACCGCGGGCGCGAGTCAGCAGACCGTGATCGTCGCGATCGGCGATGACCTGCAGGCGGCATCGGCGACGATCGACGACGCGCTGCGCATCGCGAATGAGAACGAGTCCTCGGGCGGGAGCCTCAAGGATCAGCTCGTCGAGACGGTGCAGGAGATCTCGGCCGAGACACCGACCTCGTCGGGTGACGACACCCTCGTCGCCAACCCCGTGATCCCGTTCGTGATCGGCGGGGTCGTGCTCGTCGCGGCCGCGGTGACTGCTTTTGGCCTGATCGCTCGGCGGCGACGCCGTGCGGCGCCTGTGTCGACGGATCCGGTGCCCGCCGGCATCCGTCTGCGAGTGAACCGTCTGCGCGAACTCCGCGCCGACTACGCCGCGGTGCCGGGCAGCCCGGTGGCGGCCGAGACGGCGGCGGGGATCGACGCCCTCGCGTCGCACGTCGAGCAGCTGTTCATCCGTCTCGACGCCAAGGCCGGCGAGGATCAGAGCGTGCTGGCCGAAGCCGAGTACTCCGACAAGCTCGCTCGTCTGGTCGCCGCCCTCGACCGCGACTATCTGCTCGACCTGCTCACCCGACCCGACCTGTGGGATGCCCCCGACGAGCGCATCGCCGAGGTGCGCGAAGCTCTGTCGTCGGTGACCACCCAGATCGTCGACAACATCAAGCAGGTCAACGCCCGCAAGGGACTGCAGTTCCAGGTGTCGCTCGACTCGCTCATCGGTCGCAGCGAGCTGCGCGACTGGGAGCGCCAGTTCAAGCAGAGCTCCGGGGACTGACCGATGAAGACCATCGGAGTGCTCGGCGGCATGAGCTGGGAATCATCGCTCGAGTGGTACAGGCTCGCGAACGAGCGCGTCCGCCATCGGCTAGGCGGACACCACTCCGCACGCATCGTGCTGGACTCGGTGGACTTCGCCGAGATCGAGGCCATGCAGGCGCGCGGCGACTGGCACGCGGCCGGCACCCTGCTGGCTGATCGTGCACGTGCCCTGGAATCCGCAGGTGCCGAGCTGCTGGTGCTGTGCACGAACACGATGCACCTCGTCGCCGACCGGATCGAGGATGCCGTCGGCATCCCGTTCCTCCACATCGGCGACGTCGCCGCGCAGTCGGTCGCAGAGGCAGGGGTCCAGACCGTGGGCCTGCTCGGGACCGCGTTCACGATGGAGCAGAGCTTTTACCGCGATCGACTGACGTCCCACGGCATCCGCTCGATCGTGCCCGAAGCCGACGATCGCGCCGTCGTGCACTCGATCATCTACGACGAGCTCGTGCACGGGCAGATCGTCGAGGCCTCACGGCGACAGATGGTCGAGATCATCGTGCGACTGGTCGATCGTGGGGCGGACGGGGTCATCCTCGGATGCACCGAGCTCGAGTTGCTCGTCGGAGCCGAGGACTCACCGGCGCCGGTTTTCCCGACGACCGCGCTGCACGTGGAGGTCGCCGTGGACCGCGCTCTCGCCGACGATTGACCTGAGGTCACCCGCACGCGGCACTCGATCGCGCGTAGGCTCGCGTCATGAGCAGCGCCGTCGATGTCGTGCAGAGCTTCATGACCGCCTTCCAGCAGCAGGACCGCTCGGCGGCGGAGCATCTGATGGCCGAGGACTTCGACTTCACCAGCCCTCAGGACGACCACCTCGACAAGGCGGCGTGGCTGCGGATCTGCTTCCCGACGGCAGACCACTTCGACGCGCCGTCGACAACCCTGCAGCTGCTCGAGGTCGACGGCCTGGTGCTGCATCGCTACGAATACCACGTCGACGGGGTACGGTTCCGCAACGTCGAAGCGCTGCGGGTGGACGCAGGCCGCGTACGCGCGGTCGAGGTCTACTTCGGCGGCGCAGTCGACCGAGCGTGAGCCGCTTCCGAGTCATCAGTACTCGAGCGCTCGCGCTCCTGTTCGAGCCGAAGGGCACTGTGAACACCGCTGGTTCGGCGGCCTCTTGACCGCGATGCTGCGGGCTCAGCGCATCGGAACGGCGGCGTCGACCACACGACCGTCGACGAGGTGCAGCACCCCGTGCATGCGCGGGAGGTGCACGAGGTCGTGGGTGACGAGCAGCGTCGAGGTGTTCCGCTCGTCGGTGAGCCTCAGGATGAGGTCGATGATCGCGGCCCCACGTTCCTGATCGAGCGCGCTGGTGGGCTCGTCGACCAGCAGCACACTCGGATCGTTCATCAGGGCTCGAGCGATGTTCACTCGCTGACGCTGTCCGCCGGAGAGCTGGTGCGGCCTCTTGTGACCGTGCTCGGCGAGGCCCACCGCAGCGAGCAGTTCGTCCGCGTGGGCGGCCGCGCTGGCGCGATGGCGCCGGCTGTGCGGGGCCCCGAGCTCGTTCATGACGCTCAGCTGCTCGCGAGCGGTCAGCGAGGGGATGAGGTTGGGCTGCTGGAAGACGATCCCGATCCGATCCCGCCTGAGACGCGTGGCCTCGGCGGGGCTGAGTGCCGTGACGTCACTCCCGTCGATGAGGATCTCGCCGGAATCCGGACGCAGGAGGGTGCCGGCGACGGCGAGCAGACTCGACTTGCCCGAGCCGCTGGGTCCCGTGATGCCGGTGACGGTTCCGGGGTGGGCGGTGAGGGAGACGCCGTCCACGGCGGTCACCCGGGAGTCGCCGTCGGGGAAGGTCAGGGTGATGTCATTCAGGCGGATCATCGGTTGCTCCCGAGGGCGGTGAGGGGGTCGGCGGAGGTGACGGAGCGCAGGGCGAAAGCGGCGCCTGCGAGGCCGAGGGCGATCATGATGCCCCCAGGAAGGATGGTCGTGATCGGGCTCAGCAGGAACGGGAGGGCGGTGCCGGCGAGCAGGCCGAGCACCATGACCAGCCCCAGACCGACGCCGATGCCCACCAGCAGCACGACCAGCGCCTGGCCCAACGCGTCGCGGATCAGGGAGCGCGTGCTCGCGCCGAGCGCCTTGAGGACGGCGACGTCGCCCTTTCGCTGCATGGTCCAGACGGTGAAGAACGCCCCGATGACGAGTCCTGAGATGCCGAACAGCATGGCCACCATGAGCAGGAGCGAACCGATCTCGGAACGGAAGGCGCTCAGCGCCGTCAGCGATCCGAGGGTCGTCTCGGAGATCGTGTCGTCGGCCGCATCCGCGGCATCCCAGTCGGGGTCGCCGGAGACGGCGAGGACCGTGGCGTAGGCATCAGGGTTTCCCGTGGATGCCGAGTACGCCTGCCAGTCGTGCAGGGTCATCTGCACGACCGGCGTATGGCTGTACCAGGCGTCGCCGTCGATCGTCTCGACGTCGTAGGAGACG
Source organism: Microbacterium sp. 22215 (assembly GCF_052045655.1). Classification (NCBI taxonomy): domain Bacteria; kingdom Bacillati; phylum Actinomycetota; class Actinomycetes; order Micrococcales; family Microbacteriaceae; genus Microbacterium; species Microbacterium sp. 22215. Next base: position 310,395 of record NZ_JBQEPC010000004.1, on the reverse strand, counting down.
CCGGCGATCTCGATCTGCTCGCCGACCTTCACGGCGAGCGCATCCGCGGCGGGAACCGACAGGCGCAGCCGGCCGTCCCCGGAGGGCGCACTCGCGTCGAAGCCGGGTTCGACGCCGAACACAGCGATCGCGGCGCGGGTGTCGTCGGTCTCGGCGCGGGTCTGGCTGATGCCGAGGGGGCGCGCGTCGGTCACGCCATCCCTCGACGCCCAGTCCTTCGCCTGCTGCTCGGTGATCGTGGAGTCGGCGAAGCTCGCCGCGCCGTCGCCACCCGAGGGCGCGGAGAACACGATCCGATCAGCGGGCAGTGCGAGCACACCCGACACGTTCTGGATGGCGAGGCCACCCGTCAGGCCGCTGAGGAACCCGACGAGAAGGGTGATGAGGGCGACGACAGAGCCGATGAGGATGAATCGCCCCTTGGCGAAGCGAAGATCGCGTAACGCGACGAACATGATGAGCCTTTCCTGTCTCCGATGCGGCGACCATTCCACTTTCGCCGCCTGCGTCGTCGCGGTCATCGGCCACCGGGACGGGCTTTCGCACCCAGGAGGAGGACGCCTGGATCGTCCTTTCGGACGATGCGGCCGATCCGTGCGTCGGCGTAGAGTTCGATCCATGGCGCATACCGCTCTGACCCCGGTGTTCGTGGGTCTGCGGACGGGTCTTCACGTTCTCTTCTTCGCCCTGACGGGAGTCGTCATCGCCCGTGCGGTGCTCGACCCGTCGGATTCGAGCGCCGCCGCGATCGTCCTCGCCGTGGTCGTCGCCGCGACCTACGCGTCCGGACTGCTGCTCACCCGTCTCTCCCGTGGACGACGGGTGATGTCACTGATCTGGTTGGCCCTGCTCTCGGCAGAGTGGCTGGGGTTGCTCTGGCTGAGCGCCGATGCCGCCTACCTCGTCTTCCCTCTCTTCTTCCTGTTCCTCCACCTTCTCGGGCGATGGGCGGGATCCGCCGCGATCCTTGTGGCGACGATCGTCGCGGTCTGCGCGCTCGGCATCCACGGCGGGTGGAGCGTCGGCGGGGTCGTCGGCCCGTTCGTCGGCGCCGGCGTCGCCCTCCTGATCGGCCTCGGCTATCAGGCGCTGGCGAGAGAGGCGCAGCAGCGAGAAGCGCTGGTGCGCGAGCTGCTCGCGACCCGCGGACAGCTCGCCGCACGGGAGCACGAGTCCGGCGTCCTCGCAGAGCGCGCCCGCCTCGCCCGTGAGATCCACGACACGCTCGCGCAAGGACTCTCCAGCATCCAGATGCTGCTGCATGCCGCAGAGCGCGCCGACGACGCGCGCCCGGGGATCGAGCACATCCGACTCGCTCGCGAGACGGCCGCCGCGAACCTCGTCGAGGCGCGCCGGTTCATCCGCGAGCTGACGCCTCCCCAGCTCGACGACCAGACCCTCGGCGGGGCGCTGCGCCGACTGGCGCGAACGCAGTGGGCCACGCAGGGACTCGACGTGCAGGTGCGGGTGTCCGACACGATCGTCCTGCCCATGTATCTGCAGACGGCGCTGCTGCGCATCACTCAGGGCGCGATCGCCAATGTCATCCAGCACGCTCACGCCACGACGGCGACGGTCACGATCAGCCTCGACGGCGACCGCCTCCACTTCACCGTCGACGATGACGGCACCGGATTCGATGCAGAACTCCCTGCATCGGGGACCGTCGAGAAGTCCGATTCCTTCGGTCTGCGTGCCACCGCCGAGCGGGTGCAGCAGCTGGGCGGAAGGCTCGAGATCGACACGGCATCCGGCCGGGGAACGACACTGACCGTCGACCTCCCGCTCACGGAGTTCGCATGATCCGCCTCGTCATCGCCGACGACCACCCCATCGTCCGCGCCGGGCTCACAGCCCTGTTCAGCCTCGAGCCGGATCTCGAGGTGGTCGCAGAAGCGTCGACACCCGACGAGGCCGTCGCCTGCGCCGAGCGGGAGAATCCCGACGTCGTGCTGATGGACCTGCAGTTCGGTTCCCAGTCGCAGGCCACGGGCGTGGACGCGACGCGACGCATCCGTGCGCTCGAAGCTCCGCCCTACGTGCTCGTGCTCACGAACTACGACACGGATGCCGACATCCTCGGCGCCGTCGAGGCCGGCGCGAGCGGCTACCTGCTGAAAGACGCCCCACCGCATGAGCTGACCGCCGCCGTGCGCGCGGCGGCAGCCGGAGAGAGCGCGCTCGCGCCGGTGATCGCCTCCCGCCTGCTCGACCGCATGCGCGCGCCCCGCGTCAGCCTCAGCAGCCGTGAGATCGAGGTGCTCGAGCTCGTCGCCGCCGGGCGATCGAACAACGAGGTGGCAGAACAGCTCTTCGTCAGCGAGACGACTGTGAAGTCGCATCTCGCACACATCTTCTCGAAGCTCGACGTCAGCTCACGCACCGCCGCGGTCTCGGCGGCTCGCCGGAAGGGGATCCTGCGCTGACAGGTGGTGCGACCGCGAACCTCAGATGTCGTAGACGGCGCGTCGGTGCGCGACGCGGACGACCGTCACGAGCACCTGCTCATCGATGATCTCGTAGAGAACCCGATAGTCGCCGACTCGTAGCCTCCAGGCGTTGTCGTACCCGGCCAGCTTGCGGCATCCGTGCGGACGCGGGTCGCGCTCGAGATCGGCCACCCCGCCGAGTATCCGTCGGCGGATCTGCGGGTCGAGCTTGCGGATCTCTCTGGCAGCCGCCGTCGTGAACTCGACCCTAAAGCGCGTCACGCGACTTCTGCGCGCAGCTCATCCAGCGACACCCGCTGACCGTCATCAGCCGCTCGAGCGGCCGCGAACTCGGCGGCGTCGCGGGCGGCCTCGAGCTCTTCGAGCAGCTCGAGGTCATCGACGCTGATCACCACGGCCGTCAGCTTGCCATGGCGCGTGACGCCCACGCGCTCTGAGCCGTAGGCGACCCCGCCGAGTACATCGGCAAGGCTGTCACGCAGATCCTTCGAAGGTACGCTGCGGGTGATCGTGTTCATGTGTCAAGAATATCACTTATGTATATAATGCTGATATTGTACGTCGCTGACTCACGCCTGCGGCGCCTCTGCGACTCTCCGCGCCTTGCGCGCGCGGCCATCTTGACGAGGTCCACCGGAGAGAGGGTGCGGCCTCTTGTGTCCGTGCTCGGCAAGGCCGACTGCGCGCAGCAGTTCATCCGCGCGGATGGCCGCCCGAGGGGGCGCCGCGCAGCGACGCCCGACGCCACCCACACCATGAGAGGGCAAGAGGAATCAATGCCACCAGCCAGGACGCGGGCCCGCTGAGCGCAATAGTCAGGATCCCCCCTCCCAGGACAGTGAGTCCCGCGCACAGGGACTTCGCGACCAGTTCACCCAGGCCGGACATGACTGCGGGACGGGTGATCGACACACCCTGGAGCGACGCGCGGAGAAGGAACACGGACGCTACCACCGGATAGAGAACCGCAGACAACTGCAAGTACGTCGTCGCGGTCGCGGTCACCGCCGGGTCACTGCTCGACAGGAACGCCTGTGCGATCCGATCGGCCAGCAGGATGACGACGATGCTCTCGATCGCCGCGAGAGCAGTACACATCACGCTCGCCTGTCTGACGCCACGACGGACTCGGCCCATGTCCTCAGCCCCAGCGTTCTGAGCACAGTAGACCACCATGCAGATTCCGAACGCTGCGAGAGGCGCGAGAGCGAATCCCTCCACGCGCATCCCGATCGACACACCAGCGATCGCGGCTGCGCCGAGGGAGTTCGCGGCTGCCTGCAGTAAGACGTTTCCCACCCCGATGCCCGCGGACTGGAACGCCATCGCCGCACCCTGGCGACCCTGTGTCCCACCGGCTACCGGAGCAAGCGATGTCCGCACACGCAAGTGGGGATGGGATCGCAGGAGAATCAGGAAGCTCACCAGCGCTGTGCACAGACCCGCGCCCTGTGTCGCGAGCCCCGCACCCACCACCCCCAGGTGCGCACCTCCGACAAGCCACAATGCGAGAAGTGCGTTCACCATGCCACTGATGAGCATGAGCACCGTCGGAGACGTACTGTCACCCAACCCGCGGATGGTGTGGGTGCAGAAGTTCCCGAACGCGGTGAGTGGCAAACCGACGCAGAAGATGAGGTAGAAGGTCGTTGCATCCGAGCGAAGGTCCATTGGAACGCCGATGAGCGCCATCACGATCGGTGCTGTCGCCGCGAGGAGCGCCCCGAAGAGCACGGCACCCCCGACAGCGATGACAGACCCCGTCCAGAACCGACGACCTACCGCGATCGCATCGCCGGCGCCGTGCGCATGCGCGATGTGAATCGTGAGGCCGGCCGTGAATGCGAAGACTGTGCCGAAGAGCAGAGAGACGAGACCGAATGACGATCCCACCGCAGCAAGTCCGTGCTCGCCGACGAACCTGCCGAGTATCAACGCATCCACTGTGTAGTGCGATTGTTGAATCACGTTGCCGATCCAGATCGGGACGATGAAGCGAAGGATCGCCCTCCAGGGCGGGCCTTCCAACAGAGCCCGGGCGCGGGCACGCGCGCGCACCTCACTCATCGGTGAGAGCGAGGATGGACACGCGCACTCTGGACGCAAGGCGAGCGAAAGTCTCTCGGATCACTTTCGAGTCCGCGGACGTGTTCAGCTCGTTCGCGAGTCCACGAAGCGACCCGGGTGCGAGCGTGCGCGCAGCCTCCGTCGCGCACGCGACTGCGAACCCGTCGAGCGGCTGCGCCAATCGTGCCGCCAGAACAACTTGGTCGACGAGGACGGACGCGGCGCCCAGGAGCGCGGAGCGCAGCCGCACATCTTCGACGCCGTCGATGAGGGTCGCGGTTTCATCGCTGACCAGTGAACTCATCAGCGCGCCGACCTCCCCCCAGTGGTCGCGTTGTCCACGGATCACCCACCGTGCCTGCGGGTCACCCGGCGCCTCATAGGAGCTCGGGGTACCGATGGTCCAATGGACGGACGGTAGGGCGGTGAAATCTTCGTACGGCTTCTTCCGCCACCAAGAGGACGGAGCTACCCAGTCCGGAACGAACGTGGTCGCTCGGCGCAGACCCTGTCCGGTGTTGCCGACCAGGCTCGGCAGGTGGTCGTGCTCCACCAGGTTCGGGTTGCTGACGTAGTGACGAAGTTTGTTGTCGCGCGCGTACTGAAAAGCGGCGTGGTCGTCGGGTAGATCAACATCGCTGCGTCCGAGGGCGTCCGCGAACCTGTGGGCGTGATGTACGGGCAATACCATCGCGACCGTCGCCAGATACGTGTCGGGTTGACGCACCCAAGGGAGGCCCGCGAACGCAGCGACACGAACGGCGTGAGAGGTAAAGGAACCCCACTCCGAGAACAGGCTGAGGGCGGCTGTCGGTTGAGATCGCACCGCGTCACGCACCTGTGTGGTGAAGTGCGGGTGTAGACGGACATCATCTTGGATGACGAGGTGATGGGTCGCGGATTCGCACCAGGGACGCCAGGCGAGCGTCGCCACCCGCACCGAGCTAGGTGGGCCGGAGGGGTCGGGGTCGAAAACCACCCGCGTAGGCAGATCCGTCAGATCTGCGGCGAGAGCGTCAGCCTGAGCAGCTCTTATCGGGTGTGCCATCACCGACACACTGATCTTAGGAACCGGGGAAGCGATACGGCCGATCATCGCCCGTCGCCTCCCTCGAGTCGCAGAACCAGCCCGTCCACGAAAGCGCCCCTTTCGGCCGCTTTCGCACGCTTTCGTGCGTCAACCGCAGCGCGTTCAACGCCGAGCGTGCCCATGAGAGCATCCAGTACTTCAAATATGTCGGCGAGCTCGTCGACGTTCGGCGTGGCGTGGAACTCGGCAGTCTCCTCGAGGAGCTTCGCCATCAGGAAGCTAAGGAGTTCCTCGTGGCTGGTCACTGTACGCACGTGCACGCTGATCCCGCTCGCGCGCATGATCTCGGGCACCCGGTCACGCACGAGCTTCTCGAGGGTCATGTCAACATCTCGACGATCTCCCCGTCCTCGGCCAGCGGCGCTATGAGCGAATCGGTCATGGTTAGATCGTCGACAGAGTCGCGGACCTGGCTCCACGGCGGTCGTTCACCGGTGATATCCACCGCAGGGCCCCACCGGACGCCTGCGTCATCATCACCCGGGAGCACGACCGCCGCCCCCAGCCGCTCCGCTCGGAGACCGTTGGCGGTGCGCTCGGGGTTGATCCCAGGAAGGACAACCGAGCTGATTCCGTGCGCCAAGCATGCGGATGTGATTCCGTGACCTCCGTGGTGAATGGCAGTGCGAAGCTCCCCGCCGATGCTGGCGAGATCCCAGAGCGGCGCCACCGCGTAACGCGCACCGAGCTGTGAAGCGAGGCCCTTCGCGCTCCTATGGTCGCCTGTCGCGACAAAGATTGATCCCTCCCAGTCGTTGAATGCGGCCTCGAACTCGGCGGTCTCTTCTCCGACGGTCCGATAGAACAGCAATGAACGCCTCGGACCGGACACGCTCTCTGCGGCATCCGCGAGTATCCCCGTATGGACGACGTCAAGACCTGTCGAGACTGCGACCGGCTCCAGGCGAGGCGAGCTGGGGATGGCGATGCGTCCCCGACCGAACAGTTCTCGCACGTCACTGTCGAGCGGCAAGAGGTGATGTTCTTCCAGGATCGCGTTGATCGCCGGTAGCGGGTGCCGCCAGATCGGTGCGTCGGGTTCATCAGGGAACCGATACCCAGGTAGTTGGTTGTCCTGGCACACCGTGACAACTGGTACTCGATCGATCGAGCAAGCGATCACTGTGGAGAGGCGGTTGTCATTGATGACGACGCCTGGCCGATACGAGCTGATGTTCGCTCGGTCCCACTCCACTGACCTACGCAGAAAACCCTCATCCGCCCATTGCGTCCACGGGTCTGCCTCCTCGGCCCATTGCGGGTAGAGGAGTGGGTCGATGTCGCTGTTGATCCTGTCGATCATCGACAGGTGCACGGCGGCATCGTGGGAAACGAATGACGTCCGCCATGCGTGTGCGCGAAAGGCCCGGGCAATCCGAGCCAAACGAGTGATATGACCGTTCCCCCTTCCCCACGAGACGAAAGCGGCTGCCTGAGCTGTCACGACGCGACCGTGAGGTGATTGGCGAGCTGCTCGACATCACGGTGAGACCTCGCGGAGTCAGCTTGCGCACCCGGGAGGAACGGAAATTGCTCCCAGTCGGCGCGTTCTGGGTGATTCAGAGCTGTGGCGATCACAGTGCGAAGGTAGTGGGGCTCAAGATCGTGGCTGACAGGAAGGAATTGCTTCGGACGTCCGTTCCCGCCGATCACCACGTAGCCGTCGGTCTCAGCCCCGAGCTCGACCACCTCCGACCAGGAAACAACCGCCCGACGTTGTGTGAGCGGTATGAGCTCCTCGAGGGGCGGCACTGCGCACGGGATGAGGTGCACGTGCACGTGATGGCACAGACGCTCACCCGGCCTACTGCGGATACAGTGGCCGGTCCGACCGTGTTCGAACAGCGCGTAGTCACCGTACTTCTCGATCATCGCTTCGCCGAGCGCGCGCTCGATGTTATCCATCCTGGTCGCCAGGTCGATTGTGAGGTCTGCAGCCGACGGGTAGTGCTCGGTGGCAAAGATGAGCAAGTGCCCAGCCGCGAGCGGCGCCGGATCCGAACAGACTTTAAGGCCGCCACCTTCCCAGACAATGCGTGGGTTGTCTTGGCAGAACACACATTCCGGATCAGGGGCATACGTGCTCATGCGGCAATCTCCTTGGTCAGTTTCGTGCATGTGGCGCCGACGGCCTCAAGTGCCGCGTCTACGTCGCCCTCGGTGGCGGTCGCGCTGAGACTGATCCGAACCGTGCCTCCGCCTTCGATGGTGCCAAGCGTGTGGTGCGCGAGTGGTGCGCAGTGGAGCCCGGTACGCACGAGCACGTCGTGATCCTCTTCGAGCGCTTCACCGACTCGGGATGACGCAACCCCTTCAACAGTGAAAGAGAGCACCGGAACGGACTCGTGCGCGACGGCAGGATCGACCATCTGAATATGAGCGATGTCCCTGAGCCCGGCATCGAGCAGGGCGCGAAGCCGCGAGAGCCGAGCTTGACGTTCCCGTACGGCGGAGACCGACAGCTCTGCGACTGCGGCGCCCAGACCAGCAATGCCGGGACCGTTCGGGGTGCCTGCCTCCTGCGACCACGGAAGCCATCGAGGCGCGCTCTGATTCTCCGAGCGTCCCCCGGACCCTCCAACGAGGAACGGGTCCAGGTCGATACCGTCTGCGATGACCGCCCCGCCCACTCCTTGGGGGCCACCGAGGCCCTTGTGGCCGGCGAAAACCAGGACATCTGCCAGCCCGGCTTCCACAGGTATGTATCCTGCGGCCTGAGCGGCGTCGATGATGAGCAGGACTCCGTGCATGCGACACAAGGCCGACACCGCCTCGACGGGGAGGACACAACCGGTGACGTTTGATGCCCAAGTCATGACGACGCCGGAGACGCCGCCGCCCTCGAGCTCCGTCGCAAGCCACTCGAGATCGACTGGGGCGTGCACGCTCCCTGGGATCACCTCGTGGCGCAGGAGACCCTGCTCCACCTGAGCGAACAGAGGCCGGGTGACGGAGTTGTGCTCCCACGCCGACGTGAGAACTCGACCGCCACGGCGGCTGAGGTGGTGTATTGCGCTATTGAGCATCATCGTGGCGTTCAGTCCCAAGACAACCCGATCAGGGTCTTTTACGAGGAAAACACCTGCCAACGATTCGCGTGTACGCCAGATCTGCTCTTCGGCCCATCGTGACATTCGGTGTCCTGAGCGCCCTGGATTCGCCCCTGCGATCAAGTACTCGGACATTGCCTCTGCGACTGCAACAGGCTTCGGCATCGAAGTGGCAGCAGCGTCGAGATAGAGCAAAACGTACCCCCCTGGGTCATAACCATCGATGACGCCAAGATAGGAAGGATCCTAAACAAAAGCAATATACGATCCGGCCCTCGCCCCTCCGAGGTCGGAACCCGTCGGTTCAGGCGGCAGGCGCAGCGGTCGACGCACGCACGATCAGCTGTGAGCCGAGGGTCACGACGTCATCGATCGCGGTGCCGTTCATCGCCTGCAGCAGCAGGTCGACGGCGAGGGCTCCGCTGCGCTCGATCGGCATCCGCACCGTCGTGAGCGCCGGCGTGACCGCGCCCGCCAGGTCGATGTCGTCGATTCCGACGATGCTGATGTCGGCGGGGCATCGCTTGCCGAGCTCGAGCATTCCGGCCTCGAGACCCAGTGCCACGAGGTCGTTGTACGCCACGACGGCGGTCGCCCCACTCGCCGCGGCGAGCGCGGCAGCCGCGCGACCTCCCTGGATGGATGCGGCGTGGTGGCTGAGGCGGGTGAGACGGATGCCGTGGCTCTCGCACGCCCGTGCGACGGTGTCGGCTCGGCGGATGTCGGCCCAGGAACCGCGCGGTCCTGAGGCGTAGGCGATGTGGGTGTGGCCGAGCGCGGCGAGGTGCTCGATCGCCTGGCCCGGCCCGTTCTCGGTGTCCATGAGCACGCAGGGCGCGCCGTCGATCTGGCGGTTGACCACGACGCAAGGGGTGTCGCCCACGAGGGCGAGCACCTCGTCGTCGGGCAGTCGCGGCGAGCACAGCAGCATGCCGTCGAGCTTGCGGGCCTGCTCGATCTGCTCGCGCTCGCGGCGCAGGTCCTCGTCGGCGTCGAACAGCACGATTCGGTGGTGCCCATGCCATGCCTGGCCCTGGATCGCCTTCAGCAGCGTGGCATAGACGGGGTTCGACACATCGGGTACGACGACACCGAACGTGCGGGTCGCGGTGACGGACTGCGGGGCGGCGTAGCCCAACTCGGTCGCCGCTTCGAGGACACGGCCGAGGGTGCCCGGGGCGAGGCGGTCGGGCTCCCCGAACGCGCGCGACGCGGTGGCGATCGACACGCCTGCGTGCCGTGCCACATCCGTCAGTGTCGCCGCCATCTTCTGCTCCCACCCTCTCCGTCATCCTACGGTCCCTCGACGGGATGAAAGATGGCTTGACAAGTTTGTACAACTCATTCACACTGTTTGCAGGACGATCATCGCCGATCACCCATCAGGGTGCCCGGCCCAGAGCGAAGGAGCCGACGCGTGAGCATCGAGACACCGGTCCTGCGCCGCACCACCCCCGCGAGCGCCACCCCTGGAGCCACCCCCTCCGCAGCAGGCATCCTGCACCTCGGACTCGGCAGCTTCCACCGCGCGCACCAGGCCGTCTACACGGCCGCAGCTCTCCAGGCCGCGGGGGGCGACTGGGGCATCGTGGGCGTCGCATCGCGTTCTCGATCGATCGTCGACGCCATGCACGCGCAGGACTTCCTCTACTCGGTCGCGACTATCGCGCCCGACAGCACCTCGCTCTCGATCCCCGGCGTGCACACCGACGCCTTCGTCGGCGCCGAGCAGCCCGAACGAGTCGTCGCCCAGATCGCCGACCCCGGCATCCGCATCGTGACCCTCACCGTCACCGAGAACGGCTACAGCTACTCGCCGGCCACCCAGCACCTCGATCTCGACGACGACGCCGTGCGCGCCGATCTCCGTGGCGGCGCCCCGCGCTCGACCATCGGCCAGCTCGCCCGCGGTCTCCAGGCGCGCGCCGCAGCCGGTGGAGCACCGATCTCGATCCTCAGCTGCGACAACCTCTCGGCCAACGGCAAGCACACCGCGAAGCTCGTCCGCGAGTTCCTGCAGGAGCTCCCCGGCTCCGAGGGCGCGGACGCACTCGCCTTCCTCGACCGCGGCGTGACGTTCCCGTCGAGCATGGTCGACCGCATCGTGCCGTCGACCACTCCGGAACTCCGCACCCGGGTCAGCGCGCTGCTCGGCGCTCGGGATGACATCCCCGTGCCCGCCGAGCCGTTCACCATGTGGGCCATCGAGGACGCGTTCGCGGCCGGTCGTCCGGCATGGGAGGCCGGCGGCGCCGTCTTCACCAGCGAGGTCGCGCTCTACGAGCAGATGAAGGTTCGCCTGCTCAACGGCACGCACTCCCTCATCGCCTACCTCGGCGCCCTCACCGGCGTCGGCACGATCCCCGAGGCCATTCGCGTCGACGGTATCGCGACGGCGGCCCGTGCCGTGCTGAACGACGAGTACGAACCGTCGATCGAGGTGCCCACCGGCGTCGACATCCGCGCCTACGAGAGCGAGCTCTTCGAGCGCTGGGAGAACACGGCCCTCGGCCACCGCACCAGCCAGGTCGGCACCGACGGCTCGGTCAAGCTGCGCCAACGCATCCCCGAGCCTGCGCTCCTCGCCCTCGGCCGCGGCGACATGCCGCACCTGATCGCACTGACGGTCGCCGGCTACCTGTCGTGCATCGCACCGCTTCCCGGGTTCGATCCCGGCCTGCACGCCGCCGCGATGACCGACGCCTCCCGAGAGCGCCTGGCCGGATTCGCCGCCACCGCCCGAGGCGGTCGCGAGCTCGCGACGCGCGTGATCGCCGAGCTGCACCTGTTCGGCGCAGAGCTCGGGGCGGAGGTTGCTTTCATCGCACGAGTCGGAGACCTGATCGACATCATCCGTCGGCAGGGCGTCGACGCCGCGATCACCGATGCCGTCTCGGCATCACAGTCCCCCACATCATCACTCATCAGCGCAGAGGAGATGCAGCCATGAAGGCTCTCGCCATCCACGGCAAGGAAGACATCCGCTGGGAGGACCGCGAGGTTCCGACCCCCGGCGACGGCGAGGTGCGCCTCCGCGTCAACTACGTCGGGATCTGCGGATCCGACCTGCACTACTACTTCCACGGCGCCAACGGTGAGTACACGATCCGTGAGCCCCTGACCCCCGGTCACGAGCTCTCGGGCGTCGTCGACCTCGACCCGTCAGGTCGCCTGGCTCCCGGCACCCCGGTCACGGTTCACCCCGCGCGCTACGGCCCCGAGGTGCCCGGCCTCGAGGACCGCCCGCACCTGCGCCCCGGCGGCGACTACTTCGGCAGTGCCGCGGCGAACCCGCACCGCCAGGGCGGAGCATCCGAACTGCTGATCGTCGAAGACCACATGGTCCGCGTGCTGCCGGCATCCCTGCCGCTCGAGCGCGCGGCCCTCGCCGAGCCTCTGGCCGTCGCGATCCACGCCGTGAACCTCGCCGGCGACATCGCAGGCAAGCGCGTGCTCGTGATCGGCGCAGGGCCCATCGGCCTCCTCGTCGTGGCCGCCGCCGTCAACGCGGGGGCATCGGTCGTCGGTGCCAGCGATGTGCGCGAAGAGCCCCTCGAGCGGGCGAAGAACCTCGGCGCGACCGAGGTCTCGCTCGTCGGCCGCGACACGATCGACAACGAGTCGTACGACGTGGTCTTCGAGTGCTCCGGCGTCGGAGTCGCGCTCACGCAGGCCGTCCGCGCCGCCCGCCGTGCCGGCACGATCGTGCAGGTCGGGATGCTCCCCAATGCCGACATCGGAGTGAACCTCGCCCCGATGCTCGCCAAGGAGCTCACGATCCGCGGCGCCTTCCGCTTCTCCACCGAGATCGACGACGCGGTCGCGCTGCTCGCCGAGTCCGACGCCCTCGACTCCGTCATCTCCCACGTCCTCCCGGCATCCGACGCCGTCCAGGCCTTCGAGCTCGCTCGCGACTCGTCGGCCTCGGCGAAGGTCCTGCTGTCCCTCTAGCCGCATCCCCTCCGCGCCACCCCGCGCACCCCACCCTGTTCCTGGTCCGAAGGAGTACCTCCCATGTCAGAACCGCAGACGACGGCCACGGCCGCCGACCCCACCGCGAAGAGGTCCGTCAAAGACCTCGTTCGCGCCGCCATCTCGGGATGGCTCGGCACGGCCCTCGAGTTCATGGACTACCAGCTCTACTCGCTGGCCGCCGCGCTCGTCTTCGCCGACCTGTTCTTCTCGTCCGAGAACCCGGCAGTCGCCGTCGTCGCCGCGATGGCCACCTACGGCGTCGGCTACGTCGCCCGCCCGGTCGGTGCGTTCTTCTTCGCACGCCTCGGCGACAAGACCGGCCGCACGAAGGTGCTGTTCTACACGATCCTCCTGATGGGTCTCGCGACCACCCTCATCGGCTTCCTGCCGACGTACTCGCAGGTGGGCGTGCTCGCTCCGATCCTCCTCGTGCTGCTCCGCATCGCGCAGGGCTTCGGTGCGGGTGCCGAGATCTCGGGTGCGGGCGTCATGCTCGCCGAGTACGCGCCGGCCAAGCGCCGCGGCATCATCGCCTCGCTCGTCGCGCTCGGCACGAACTGCGGCACGCTGCTCGCCTCGGGCATCTGGGCGATCCTGCTCGTCGCGTACAGCGAAGACGAGGTCATCGCCTGGGCATGGCGCATCCCCTTCATCGCCAGCGCGGTCATCATGCTCTTCGCGATCTGGGTGCGGTTCAACCTCAAGGAGACCCCGGTCTTCGAGGAGCGCGACGACGTCGTCGACGGCAAGGCCCTCTCGCGCGAAGAGGTCGTGAAGCTCGCCACCGAGACCAACGACATCCGCACGCTCGAGGCCATGCAGCGCAAGCCCTGGAAGGCCTTCTCGATCGCCCTCCTGCTGCGCTTCGGCCAGGCCGGCAACTCCGGAATGATCCAGACGTACCTGATCAGCTACATCACCGTCGTGCTGCTGCTCGACCGCTCCATCGGCGTCAACGCCGTGATCGTCTCGTCGCTCGTCGCGTTCATCACCGTGCCGCTCTCGGGTTGGCTCGGTGACCGCTTCGGCCGCAAGCGCATGTACATGGTGTGGGCGATCATCGCGCTCATCGTCATCGTCCCGACCATGCTCATGATCAGCAGCAAGGACACCGTACAGGTGTTCGTGGGCTACGTCGTGCTGCACAACCTCGCGGTGATGAGCTTCGCCTCGCTGGAGAACCTGACTCTGCCCGAGCTCTTCGGCTCGCGCAACCGCTACACGTTCACGGCCATGGCACGCGAGATCGCCGCCATCGTCGCGACGGGCGCGGGCCCGGTCATCGCCGCCGCGTGGGTGTCGGCCGTCACCGGATCGTTCATCCCGATCATCATCATGCTGTTCGTGTTCACCCTGTGCGCGCTCGTCGCCTCGATCTGGATGCCGGAGGTCGCAGGCCGCGACCTCACGGACCCGCGCGACGCGATCTGATCGCCCCTCACATCACGACCCGGGGTGCGGANCCCCACACCCCTCACCCCGCACCTCCAGGAGAGAACGACATGACCATCGAGATCGTCGACGTCAACATCACCAGCCCCGGACGCAACTTCGTCACGCTCAAGATCACGACCTCCGACGGCATCGTCGGCCTGGGCGACGCCACGCTCAACGGACGCGAGCTCGCGGTCGCCTCGTACCTCTCCGACCACGTCGCCTCGATGCTCGTCGGCCGCGACGAGGACCGCATCGAAGACACCTGGCAGTACCTCTACCGCGGACCCTACTGGCGTCGCGGTCCCGTGACCATGGCCGCGATCGCCGCGGTCGACATGGCCCTGTGGGACATCAAGGCCAAGAAGGCCGGGATGCCGCTGTACCAGCTGCTCGGCGGCGCGAGCCGCGAGGGCGTCCGCGTCTACGCCCACGCCTCCGGCACCGACTACGCCGCGCTCAAGAACGCGATCACCGGCTATGAGGAGCTCGGCTACACCGCGGTGCGCGTGCAGACCGGCGTGCCCGGCCTCGGCCAGATCTACGGCGTCTCGTCGACCGGCCCCGGCGTGCGCTACGACTACGAACCCGCCAAGCGCTCGGGCGACCGTCCCAGCGAAGAGACCTGGGACACCCGCAACTACCTCAACCACATGCCCGGGATCTTCTCGAAGATCCGGGAGGACTTCGGCACCGACCTGCGCATCCTGCACGACGGGCACCACCGGATGTCGCCGATCGAGGCCGCGCGCTTCGCGAAGGACATCGAGCCCTACGACCTGTTCTGGCTCGAGGATTGCACCCCGGGTGAAGACCAGACCGCGCTGCGCCTGGTGCGCCAGCACTCGACGACGCCGCTCGCGATCGGCGAGGTGTTCAACTCGGTCTTCGACTACCAGACCCTCATCACCGAGCGTCTGATCGACTACGTGCGCTCGGCGGTCACCCACACCGGTGGCATCACGGCCATGAAGAAGCTGCTCGACTTCGCCGCGATCTACGGCATCAAGTCGGGCATCCACGGCCCGACCGACATCTCGCCCGTCGGCATGGCCGCGGCGCTGCACCTCGACCTCGCGATCCACAACTTCGGCATCCAGGAGTACATGCCCCACAACGAGCAGACGCTCGAGGTGTTCCAGACCTCGTTCACGTTCGACAAGGGCTTCCTGCACCCCGGCGACAAGCCCGGGCTCGGTGTCGATCTCGATGAGGATGCCGCGGCCGGCCACGAGTACACCAAGGCCTACCTGCCGGTGAACCGTCTGCTCGACGGGACCGTCCATGACTGGTGAGGTCAGCCGGGTCCCGCTGTCGCAGCGCACGGTCGACTCGCGTCTGATCGTCGTCGCTCGGGCGAAGCGCGCGGAGGACTACGACGCCGTGCTCGACGTGCTGGTGGATGCCGGCATCCGCAGCGTCGAGCTGACGCTGACCACGCCCGGCACGTTCGAGCACTTCCCGAACCTGGTCGCGCGGTTCGGCGACACGATCGACCTCGGCATCGGCACCGTCACCAACACCGATGATCTGGCACGGGCGATCGAAGTGGGCGCGGCCTACATCGTGACGCCGATCACGTCGACCGACTTCGTCACTCAGGCGACGGATGCCGGTGTGCCGATCGTCCCGGGCGGACTCACGCCGACCGAGCTGTTCGCCTCGTGGTCTGCGGGCGCCTCTGCGGTAAAGGTCTTCCCCGCGGGGCAGGTCGGGCCCTCGTATCTCAAGGATCTGCGCGGCCCGTTCCCCGAACTGGTCGCCGTGCCCTCCGGTGGCGTCGACCTCGCCGGCGCCGAAGCATGGCTGCGTGCCGGGGCGGTCGCCGTGAGCGTCGGCGGTCCGCTGCTCGGCGATGCCTTCGCCGGCGGCGATCTGCAGGCTCTGCGCGAGCGCGCTGCGTCCTTCGTCGAGGTCTGCGCGCGGGAATCCGCGTGACCTCGCCGTCTGTCGTCACACTCGGCGAGACCATGGCGCTCGTGCGCACGACCGAGATCGGCTCGCTGCGGCACGCGAACGCGATGGCCTTCGGCATCGGCGGCGCCGAGAGCAACGTCGCGATCGGTCTCGCGCGGCTCGGTGTGGCGGTGTCGTGGCTCGGACGCGTCGGCGACGACTCTCTCGGCGAGCGCGTGGCCCGTGAGATCCGCGGAGACGGCGTGCATGTGCATGCCGTGATCGACGCAGAGGCGCGCACCGGACTGATGGTCAAAGAGCGCCCGTCGGCATCCTCCACGGCCGTGCACTACTACCGTGCCGGGTCTGCGGGATCCCGCCTGCGCCCCGAAGACCTGCCCGACGGCTGGATCGAACGGGCATCGCTGCTGCACATCACCGGGATCACTCCCCTGCTCTCCGACACCGCTCGGGATGCCGTGCACGCGGCGATCGACCGCGCGCGAGCATCCGGTGCGATCGTGACCTTCGACATCAACTACCGCTCCGCACTCGCATCGCCCGAGGCTGCAGGCCCCGTGCTGCGTGAACTCGCCGAACGCTCGGACATCGTGTTCGGCGGCGAAGAGGAGTTCGCGATCCTGTACCCGGAGACCTCCGTCGCGGTGGCCGCGGCACGGCTGCGGGATGCCGGGTGCGCGACGACCGTCGTGAAGCTCGGCCCTGCCGGCGCCGCCGTGATCACGGCGGACACCCTCGTCGAAGCAGGTGGATTCACGATCGAGCCCGTCGACACGGTCGGCGCGGGAGATGCCTTCGTCAGCGGGTATCTCAGCGCGTTCCTCGAGGGACTCGACGTGGATGCGACCCTGCACCGCGCGAACGCCTGCGGCGCCATGGCCTGCCTCGTGCCCGGCGACTGGGAGGCGGCACCGACCCGACGCGAGCTCGAGCGCTTTGCAGACCGGGATTCCGATCCTGTACGTCGCTGATCCGGTGCGGATGCCGGCTCAGGACGCGTAGCCTCGAAGTATGTCGAAAGCCGCCGTATCCCCGTCCGCGGCTTCCGCCCTCCCGGATCCCGAGCCCGCCCGCACATCTCTGTACGCTTACGCTGCGCTGAACTCCCGCCCGGTCGCGCTCGTCTACCGCATGCTCGCTCTGGCGGTCATCCTCACCGGCGTGATCCGGCACTCCGACGTCCTGACCGGTGCTCCGAACTGGACGACGCTGCTGTTCTACACCATGGTGAGCAACCTGCTCTGTCTCGTCTGGATGATCCTGCTCATCGTCCGTACCGCTCGGGATCTCCGACAGACGGGACCGCGAGGCACGTCGACGCCGAGTGCGAGGGGCAGCGGCGCGGTGATGATGGCGATCACCGTCACGATGCTCATCTACCTCGTCGTCCTGGTGCCGACGAGGTTCGCCGACGGCGACTCCGACATCTTCTCGCTGACCGACAACCTCATCCACATCATCACTCCTCTGCTGGTGATCGTGGACTGGCTGGTCTTCGTGCCGAAGGGGTCGTTCCGGTGGATCGACCCGCTGCTGTGGACGCTCATCCCCTACGCATACCTGGTGTGGGCCTTCGTCTACGGGTCGCTCGGCGGTGAGTTCACTCCCGGTCAGAAGTACCCGTACCCGTTCATGGACGTCGACGCCCTCGGAGTCGGCGGCGTCGCCCAGTGGGTCGTGGCGCTGACGCTGGCGCTCGTCGTCGTCGGTCTGGTGTTCGTCGCGATCGACCGCGCACTCGGAGTTCTCTCCCGGCGCAGCGTGCGTCGCTGACTCAGTTGATGATCTCGCCGCGCTCGTCGTCACGGATGGCTGCGAGCCGTTCCCTCCACGTGGCGAGCGCATCGGGCGCCAGTCGCGTCCAGTCGTGCACCTCGCGGACCACTCGCAACGGAGCGCTGCTGCGGTAGGAGCGGGTCGGGTTGCCCGGAAACTTCTTGTCGGTGACGTTCGGATCGTTCTCGAACTCTCCGGTCACCTCGACCTCGTAGACCCGAGGCTCCCTGTCACCCGGCGCGAGCTCGGCAGCCAGACCGGCACCGTCCGCCACCGCCGTGAAGTAGATGTGGTTCATCACGATCTCGGGGCGGTAATTCGAGGGGAACCCCGCCGTCAGCAGATCGCCCGGTCGCAGGTCTGCCTTGGTGCCGTGGAAGAAGGGTCCGTCATCCAGCGCATCGCTCACCGCAGAAGCCTACGACTCGCGACGCCTCCCCGGAAGGATCGCGCGGTCCCTGTCAGTCGTGCGAGCGACGCGTGCCCACGCCCGGTTCGTCGTTGTGCACCGACTCGTCAGGAACGGATGACTCCGACGACGGGTCGACGCGCACCGCACCGGATCCGCCGGAGTCGGCGCCGGCCCCGCCCGCAGGCGTCTCGGTCACCTGCCCTGGGTCGTCACCGTCGCGCTCCTCGATCAGTGCCGCGACTCCCTCCGCTGAGGGCGAGGCCGCGTCAGGCGCGACCGAGTCATCACGGTCGCGTCCGGTGCCGCTCATTCGCTGCCGTCGCGGAGGTCGCGCGGCGCATCTCCGTCGACAGCAGCCGAGTCATCCTCGGCGTCGATGTCGCCCTGGCCGTCGTCGCCGAGTTCGGCCTCGAGAGCATCCTCGCCCTGAGTCTCCGGCTGCTCGGTGTCGGTGGGGAACGTGCCGTCGGTGAAGTCGTCGACCGGGGGAACGCCCGGCATGTTCGGCGGGAAGCTGTTGGCGAAAGCGTCGATGTTCGACATGGTGCCCTCCTCTGATTCGTCCGTACCCCCATGATCCGCGCGAACTGCGGCGAGCGCAGGGCGGTTGACAGCTCGGTTCAGGACGAGGAGGATTCACGCCCTGCGGCCGCCGTCGTCAGCTCGAGAGTCCGAAAGTGCCCAGACGAGCGACGTGGTGGCCTCGGAGACGCTGATCGCGCGGTGACCGGAATCGCGGTGACCGGATCTGTCACACTGCGCGCCTTCCTCTCGTCTTAGGAGGAGGGCGTGCAGCCGACTCGGGCGCACGCGACACGTCACCCCTCGAAAGGCTCCCCATGGACTACGCCGCAGCTGCCGCCGATCCCGCGTTCCTCGCCATCGTCGGCGGACACATCCTCGTGCTGTTCCTCGCCGTCCTCCTCACCGTGCTTCGCCGATACTCCGCGGGAGGGTTCTTCGCGTGGCTCGCGACGATCGCCTCGCTGCTCTTCGGTCTCTTCTGGTTCCTCGTGCTGGGCGGCGGACGCAAGAACTCGCAGGCGGACGAATCGGTGCAGTTCGCACTCGACCCGAACGGCGGCCTCTGGGTCACGGTCTACATCGTGGGCGCGCTCATCGTCTCGTACGCCATGACCTGGGTCTGCAAGCGCGGTCGTGAGCGCGCACTGGCGGCGAAGAGCGCGGCGACCACCGCTACCGGCACCGAGTAGCCCCGCGCGGGCATGGGCTCCTCGGTTTCCGACATTCACCATGCATATGTCCGCAGCGCATCGGACTGTCCACGTCGCATCCGAGTCTGCTGCGTCTAACCTGTGGGCATGAACCGTGCCCACCTCCGTCCACTGATGTGCGGGGCTCTCGCCCTCGGAACGATCGCGGTCCTCGCCGGGTGCGTGAACGCTCCGACCGTCGACGTGCTCGCCAGCGGTGAGTCCGCGCCTCTGCCCGAATCCGTCGGTCCCGACCAACTCGACACCGTGATCCCCGACACGGCTCGTCTGCTCGGTGAGGACTCCGAAGGGCACACCTATTACGTCGTCGAGGCGCGTGCGCAGGCCGGTATGGGCAGCATCTGCCTGGTGATCGACGGCGTCGACCACGGACCGATGATGGG
This sequence comes from Microbacterium sp. 22215, assembly GCF_052045655.1. Classification (NCBI taxonomy): domain Bacteria; kingdom Bacillati; phylum Actinomycetota; class Actinomycetes; order Micrococcales; family Microbacteriaceae; genus Microbacterium; species Microbacterium sp. 22215. The sequence continues at coordinate 290,606 of NZ_JBQEPC010000004.1, read as the reverse complement.
ATGCGGAGCGATGCCCATCGAGGTCGGCACCGACGGCATCCGCGCCCGGCTCAGCGTCGAGGTGACCCCCGAAGAGGACGGCGAGAAGATCGGCGAGTACCTGAGGGTGTTCCTCTGATCGGCGGCCGCTCTGCGCATCCGGGATCCGCTTCGCGCCGGGCAGCGGCTCAGCGTGAGAGCATCGATCTCACACCACGACCTGAGGGAGATCTCTGATGCTCGACACCGCAGACAGCGTGAGGCTCGGCTCGTCAGGACTCCGCATCTCGAAGGTGGTGCTCGGATGCATGAGCTTCGGCGCTCCCGACAGAGGCGCACACGGGTGGTCGCTCGATGAGGAGACCAGTCGACCTCTCATCAGGCAGGCGCTCGAGGCCGGGATCACCACGTTCGACACCGCCGACGTGTACTCCGACGGCACGAGCGAGGAGTTCGTGGGCCGCGCGCTCGGCGACTTCGCCCGCCGCGACGAGATCGTGATCGCGACCAAGGTGCACGGGCGCATGGGTCCGGGCGCGAACCAGGCCGGGCTCAGTCGCGCGCACATCCTGTCGGGCATCGATGCGAGCCTGCGGCGTCTGGGAACCGACCACGTCGACCTGTACCAGATCCACCGGTGGGATCCGCAGACGCCGATCGAGGAGACCATGGAGGCCCTGAACGACGTGGTGCGCTCGGGCAAGGCTCGCTACATCGGCGCCTCGTCGATGTGGGCGTGGCAGTTCGCGAAGGCCCAGCACACAGCCGTGCAGAACGGATGGACGCCATTCGTCTCGATGCAGGACCAGTACAACCTGCTGCAGCGCGAGGAGGAGCGGGAGATGCATCCGTTCTGCCTCGACGCGGGCGTGGGCGTGCTGCCGTGGTCGCCACTGGCCCGCGGAAAGCTCACGCGGGACTGGGATGAGAAGACCGCGCGGACGGCGACGGACGCCTTCGGCGCGACGCTCTACCGGCGCGAGGAGGAGTCGAATCGCGCCATCGTCGAGGCGGTCGCCCGCGTCGCCGAGGCGCGCGGCGTCTCCCGCGCGCAGGTCGCCCTCGCGTGGGTCGCTCAGCAGTCCGCGGTCACCGCTCCGATCGTCGGCGCGACCAGGGCGGGCCACATCGACGATGCGGTGGCCGCTGTCAGCATCCGTCTCGAGGACTCCGAGCTGGCGGCGCTCGAGGCCGCGTACACACCCCGGGATCCCGAAGGGTTCTGACCGGCGGCCGGACGGCGACTACTCGATCTGGCCGATCGGTTCGCGCTTCTCGGCCTGGAACTGATCCTCCGCGCGGCCCCGCGCCCAGTAAGCCGAGATCGACAGACGGTCGCGCGGCACCTCGCGCTGCTTCAGCAGTGCACGGACCTCTTTGATCGTGCCGCGCTCCCCGTGCGCGAAGACGCCGGGATGCCCGTCAGCCCAGGGGAGCTCGGTGAGCGTGGCGAGAAGCTCGTCATCGGTCTCGGTCCAGCGCACGCTCACACCCGACGGGGCCTCGGGGAGGATGCGGTCGGCCGAGTCGGCCACCGTGAGGACGACGTGCCCGACGGCATCCGGCTGCATCGCCTCGATCGCCGAGGAGATCGCGGGCAGCGCCGTGTGGTCGCCGATGAGAAGGTGCCACGGCAACTCGGGCTCGGGCAGGTAGCCGCCGCCGGCACCGCTGACGACGATCGTGTCGCCCGGTTGCGCCTGCCGGGCCCACGGACCCGCGACACCCTCGTCTCCATGGACCACGAAGTCGATCACGAGCCGGCGCTGCTCAGGATCCGCCGACCGGACCGTGTACGTGCGCCGAGTGGGCAGCTGCTCGGGGCTCTCCTCGCGCAACTGCGCCAGGTCGTAGGGCGGGGTGAGCCCATGACTCGGGTCGGCGAAGAGGATCTTGACGTACTTGTCGGTGTAGATGTTGTCGTTGAAATGCTCGTACCCGTCACCGCCCGCCGTGATGCGCACCAGATCCGGGCTGATCTGCTCCACCTGCTGCACGGTGAGGACTGCTTGGCTGGGGGTTCGACGAGGCTGTTCCGGCATTGCGTCTCCTGACGGTGAAGAAGGAAGTCCCCTCCAGTCTGCCCTCGCCGTGCAGCACAGACAGCGGTTCTCAGTCAATCCTTTGAGTCAGGATCGGCCCACTCGCTACTCTCTCGTCATGACTTCCGAAACGAACCCGGACATCGAGCGCGACGTGCATGCCCAGATTCGCGAGCTGCAGGCCGTGATCGAGAAGGTGGCTCACGAGTACAGCGGACACCCGGCCCAGGAGGTCAGAGACGCCGTGCAGCGCGAGGTCGACGCGCTCGGCAACGGAGCGACGATCGTCGACCCCGAACTGACCACGGGCGCAGAGGCCGTGGCCGAAGGCAAGAACCTCCGCCTCTCCGACGAAGGCAAGCTCGTCATCGAGCAGACACACGACTAGCCGGCCGGATCACCCCAGTATTCTGGCCGCATGAGAGAAACCGCGGCCGTCGTCCTCCGCGTTCTGCTGGCCGCGGCCTCGCTGGCCGGAGTCGTGACACAGCTCGTGATCGCGATTCAGACCGACTTCGGTCTCCTGAACTTCTTCAGCTATTTCACGACGCTCAGCAATCTGTTCGCGAGCATCGTGTTCATCGTGGGTGCGGTCAAGATCCTCCGTAGCAGCGAGAGCAGCCCACGATGGGAGGCGGTGCGCGGAGCATCCGTCGTCTACATGGCCTTCGTCGGCATCGTCTTCAACACCCTGCTCGTCGGCGCCGACCTCGGCGGCCTGCTGCCCTGGACCAACGTCGTGCACCACATGCTGATGCCGTTGGCCGTCGTGATCGACTGGGTGCTGATGCCGCCGAGACGACGACTCTCGACGCGCACGGCCTGGCTGTGGCTCATCGTGCCAGTGGTCTACACGGTGTACTCGGTCGTGCGTGGCGCGGTGACCGGCTTCTACTGCTACCCGTTCTTCAACCCCGCGGCCGTCGGCGGCTACGGCGGCGTAGCCGCCTACTGCGCAGGCCTGCTGGTCGCGTTCATCGTGCTCGCCCTGGTGATCCGGCTCGTCGGCAACGCCCTCTCGCTCCGGACCCCGCGGGCTGAACCGTTCGACGCGGACCGCACGCTCCGCTCGACGACGACTGAAGGAGAACCCTCATGACCACCTCCGCCACACTCCGCGCACTCAGCGGCGTCGCCGATCAGCCCGCGAACCTCGCGACCTCGACCGTCGTGCTCGTCGACTTCCAGAACACCTACACGCGCGGCGAGATGAAGCTCGAGGGGTGGGATGCTGCGCTCGATGCCGCCGCTGACCTGCTCGCCCAGGCCCGCGAGTCAGGCGCGACGGTCATACACGTGCAGCACGACGGCGGCGCGGGGTCGGCCTACGACATTCGCGAGGACATCGGGGCGATCCACGAGCGTGTCGCTCCGCGCGACGGCGAGGCCGTGGTCGTCAAGAGGGCACCGAACTCGTTCGTCGGCACCGAACTCGGCGACCTCGTCGACGAGGCGGGCCACGAGGACGTCGTGATCGCCGGGTTCATGACGCACATGTGCGTGACGTACACGACCGAGGGCGCGTTCCTCCGCGGCAACCGGCCCACCGTGGTCGCCGCCGCGACCGCCACCCGCAGCCTTCCGTCGGTCGCCGGTGACGTCCCGGCCGAGCAGCTGCATCGGGCTGCTCTCGCCGGCATCGCCGACCTCTACGCGACAGTCGTGCCCACCGTCACCGATCTCGGACGCTGACATCGGCATCGGATGTGGTCCCTCCGACCGCATCCGCTTCGATCAGGCCGTGCAGAGATCGGTGTCGGCGCTGCGATTGACGGCGTCGACCGGCCTCGACGGGGGCGGAGTCGCCCTCGGCTGCGAGGTGAGCTCGGCGTAATCGGCTCCGAGAAGAAGCTGCACTCCCTCGACATCTCCGGTCTGCACGGTCACGGCGAGGCCGAGCTCGGAGGCCAGAGCCTGTGCGGTCTGCTGCGCGTCAGGTGTGTCGGCCGCGGTGATGACGGTGAGGTCCGCCGCATCCGCGTTGGCGAGTCCCGACACGGTGTATCCGTATCCGGTGGCATCTTCCGACACTCGAGAGGCCAGTCCTGCGACGCCCGCTCCGTTGAGGATCCGGACGGGAGCGGTGCGCACCGTGGCATCCTCCTCGACCTCGTCGGTCTTCAGCACGACAGGCACGTCGTCGAGAAGCGCCCGGAAGATGACGTCGGCATCCGCCGTGGGCACGACACGGTTGCGGTCCTGCGGAGCCTCGGTGGTCGGCATCGTCAGGAAGGTGACGCTGCTCATGGGGACGTTCGCGACGCGGGCGGCGAGACCGGCCAGATCGGTCAGGGCGCCGAGCCCCGGGTCGACGGTCATAGACGAGGTCGCCGCGTCGAGGAAGGCGTAGAGACGATCCGGGCGCACGAGCACATCCGTCTTGGTGGCCTTCTGCACGATCGCCGACAGCACCATCTGCTGGTGCCCGAGGCGCGCGACGTCGCTCTCTTCGGCGAGCGCATGGCGTGTGCGTGCCAGCGCGAGAGCCTGAGTGCCGTCGATCGACTGCGCGCCGGCCGGAAGATCGAGCTGGGCGTGACCGTCGGTCAGGGCCTGCGGGAGGCACACGTCGATGCCTCCCATGGCGTCGACGATCCCGATGAAGCCTTCGAAGTCGATCTGCACGAAGTGGTCGATCGTGAGCCCGGTGAGCTGCTCGACCGCTGCGACAGAGCAGGCGGGCCCGTACTCGAGCGCGGAGTTCAGCATCCCGAATCCGCCGTCGAACGCCCCTCGTCCCGTGTCTTCGCAGGCGGGCAGGTCCGTCAGCGTGTCTCGCGGGAGCTGCACCGCGTCGATCCGCGTGTTGTCGCTCGAGATGTGCGCGACCACCATGGCATCGCTGCGCTGACTGCCGTCGTCGTCGCCGTAACCACCGGACGCGAGCGCCCGCGTGTCAGACCCGAGCAGCAGGATGTTCAGGTCGCCGGTCGCGAGCGGCTCGCTCGACGGGTCGGAGCGCAGGGGCGCGGTGGTGACGTTTCCCTGCAGCTGCGCGTAGGCGATCGCGCCGACGGCGATCAGTGCGACGACGACGAGCGCGCTGATCCAGCCGATCACTCGCCCGCGCCGACGGCGAGGTCGGCCTTCCGCTCCCCGTTCGGGGGTGGGGTCCGGAGTCGAGTCGGTCTGGGGGGATTCTGGCCGTCGCACTGGTTCACACCATCACGAGGAGAGCGTGATCTCAAAACGGCTGGCCGTATTCACAGAAGCTGTCCGGGGTATTCGAAGGCTCGTGCCCTTACCGGTATATTTCCTGTGCTCACTTGCCAAGGTGGAAAGTCGGGGGTAGGTTTCCACTATGGAAAGTGAACGGAATGACCCTCACGCCTCGCTGGCTCGCCTCGATGCCGTGGCGACGACGTACACGGATGCACCCCGCGGCGAAGGCTGGTACCACCTCGCTCTGGGGCTCGGAGCCGGAGCGTTCATCGCGTCTCAGGGTTTCCCGCAGCCCTGGGCATTGATCGTGGCGGTCGGCTTCGTCGTTCTCATTCCTCTCTTCATCGCGTGGTGGCGACGGACTCACGGCTGGTGGGTGTCGGGCTACACCGGCGGCGCGACGCTGTGGGTGACGGGCGTGATGCTGGTCGCTCTGGTCTCGACGGCACTGTGGTCGTATCTCGCCTCCGACATCCGGATCAGCATCGCCGCCGGCGCGATCGCGTGCATCGCCGTCACCGCTTCCGGATTCGTCTGGATGCGCGTCTGGCGTCGTCGACTCGAGACGCAGGGCACGGCGTGAGCGGACTCGATCCGGCCATCCACGCGGTCGCACGGCTGGAACTGTGCGGACTGCTCGCGCCCGTCGACGACGCGGAGTTCTCATTCCTGCGCGAGCGGCTGAACGTGTCGGACTCGGTGCTCTCCAAGCACGCCAAGGCGCTCGAACAGGCGGGCTATGTCCGTGTCGACAAGGTCACACGCAACGCGCGTCAGCGCACCCTGCTCTCCCTCACACCGGCCGGGCGACGAGCCTTCCGTGCGCACGTCGCGGAGCTTCGACGCCTCGCCTCCATCGCGGACGCATCCCTCGAGGTCGACGGATAGGGCGCGAAGCCGCGCTCACTCGCCCCGCCGACCGGGTCGGCTCCCGCGAATCCGGATGACCTTCCGGGCCTGGAACGCGAGCAGCAGCGCGGAGCCGACGACCATGACTCCGATGACCACCCACTGGAAGATCGAGTACGACGTCCCCCAGGCGACGGTCAGAACCAAGAGGCCCGACATGTACGCGAGAAGCAGTGCGCTGAGGGTCATCATCAGCAGTTCACGCCGATACCGCCGTCGCGCTCCGCGTCTCACCATGTCGTGAAGACTACGCGGGAAGCCTCACGAGGGGCTGCTCGCGACCCGCAGGTACTGTCGAGCCATGAGCTTTCACATCGAGCACTCGGCCGGCGGCCGCACCGACGGATACGACTCTCTCGGCGAAGCCGTGATCGCTGCTCTTCGCCTCACGCATGCCCCGGTACTCATCGTGAGTGACGGCGACTCGACCTCCCCTGGAGGGGCGCAGGTCGTCGCCGCCGTCCTGAAGAAGGGCGAGGTGCTCACAGCGACGCCCGAGCCCGAATGGTGGGGGCGACTGAAGGGGTCATCGCAGCAGAAGCTTCTCGCCGGGGGTCGACTCGATGCCGTCGTCGTCGAGGACCTCACCGATGCAGGCGGTGCGGTCGCCGCGACAGCGTGGGAGGGCGGCCCCGTCGACGAATGGGAGCTGACACCGGCATCCGACCACGATTGGGTGCGGTTCGAAGCCGCGCGACGACTGATTCGCGGCTGAGAAGCGAAGAGCCTCTCGCCACAACGCAGTCACACGACTCGCGACGTGCCGCGAGGGTCTGCCGCGAGGGTCTGCCGCGATCGGCTCACGGCGAAGATGGAACCGGCCGGCCGGTGCCGGACATCTCTCAGTATGAGGTCCACTGATCTGGTCGTGTTGCGGGAGCAATGCGTCGCTCTCATCGAGATCCATTACAAGAACCCCGAAGTCAGCGCCGTATGGCTCGCGCAGGCACTCTACGTGTCGAGACGGCAGCTGGACCGAGCCTTCAGTGGCGGGCGAGGAGTTGCGGAGGTCCTCGCCCGTCGTCGCCTGAGCCAGGTCGTCGTCATGGCCGCCCGACATCCTTCGATCTCCATGTCCGTCATCGCAGAACACTGCGGGTACGGAACATACGAGACGTTTCGGGCGCAGTGCCACCGCTACCTGCACCGCACCCCGCGAGAAGCCCGACGCGACCATCGCCGAATCCTCGCCGTCTCCCGCGCCGCGTAGACTCGTCTCAGGTCAGGACATCGACCGTGACGTGTGAGGTGAGATCGTGTCGGAACCCGGCGGGCCGAGCGACGGCGAGCTCCTCTACCGCCTCTCGCGCGGCGACGAACCGGCCTATCGCATGCTGCACGACCGGCACCAGATGCCCGTTTTTCGGCTGTCGCTCGTGCTGATGCACACCAGCTGGGACGCGGAAGAGGTCGCGGCGACCGCGTTCTTCGAACTGTGGCGACGGCGCGACAAGGTCCGTATCGTCGACGGATCCGTCCTGCCGTGGCTCTTGGCGACCACGTCGTTCGCAGCGAAGAACAGCCTGCGCTCGCGTCGTCGATATCAACGACTGCTGCACCGCATCCCCCACGACGGAGACGTTGCCGACCATGCCGACGAAGTCGCTCGCGCGATGGACTCACTGAAGATCTCGGAGAGCGTGCGCGAGGCTCTGCGCCAGTTGAATCCTCGCGAAGCGAGTGTCGTGGTCCTCTGCATCGTTCATGAGCTTCCGCTCGCCGAAGCAGCCGTCGTTCTGGGTGTCCCGGAAGGAACCGTCAAATCGCGGTTGTCTCGGGTGAAGGCGCGGCTTCGCGGCGACCTGTATGAGTATTCTCCGAGATCAGAGGAGGCGAACGCATGAGTGACCGGATGCCGCACCACCGGGAGGTGCAAGACCTCCTCATCGAGCAGATGCGCCGAGACCTCGCACGCCCCCGATGGTGGAAGACCATCTGGGGTCGCGTCGCCATCGCCGGCGGGATCCTCGCGGTGGCGGGAGCGGGCGTCGCCGCGGTCACCCTCCTCGACGAGCGTCCGGTCAGCGAGACCGGCGTCGTGCATTGTCTCGAAGGCCAGTATCGGAATCCCGACGGCACGCTGTCCGGTGCAGCGGCGAGTGTCGCCACACCAGACGGCGTCATCGCCATCGAGGATGCAGAGGCTCTGTGCACTCAGATGTGGGAAGGCGGTGCGTTCGCCGACAACGACGAACTCTCGGCCACCCCCACTCCGGGATCAGCGCCCTCCGAGTTCACGACCTGCGTCACCGACGAAGGCGAAGCAGCCGTCGTCCCGGGGAGGCTCGAATGCTCGGTCCTCAGACTGCACCCGTTCCAGGACTAGACGGGATCGCTCACCCCCAGGTCCCCGCCGGGCGGTAGACGATCGACGAGGTCTTCGCAGCCAGCGCCCCCAAGGTCGCACAGTAGGGCGTGCATGTCAGCTTGCTGCCGGTATAGCCGGTGCCGTCGTACTGTGTCGACCAGCAGTTGTTGAGGCCCTCGGCGGAGCGGACGTTGTTGTTCCAGCCGGACACGATGCTCGGGAACCCGAACGTCACGCCGTAGCACCCGCTCCCGGCGCCGTAATGGATGAGGGCGCTGCCGGACCGAGAAGCGCCGGTCCACGCCTTGCCGACGATGACCGTCGACGCGGCCGCGACTGCTGAGCGGGCAGCCACTCGCGAGGGTTGCAGCTGCTCGATGTCCCCGGGCGCACCCTCTTCGATGAACTGCTCGGCTTCCGCCACCGAGTCGAAACAGGAGATGACGGTGGGGATCTCATCAGGAAGGGGCGCACCGTCAGGGATGGCGATGCCTCCCACGGTGCATGCCATCGGCTCTTCTGACTGGGCGGCTGCGAGAGCCGATGTGGGGGTGGCGAAAGCAAGCACAGCGACGAGCGCTGCGGACGCGAACCAGGGACGTACGGACACGGGAAGCTCCTCCGATAGGGGTTGGATTCGCTTCGGTATGTCCAACCCGTGTTCGGGAGTTCCGGTGTGACCGGTGGTCGTTCGTGCGCTGCCCCGTGATCACGGGGCAGCGGGCGGGAAAGCTGGCGGGATTTCTGCAGTGCTGAGGGCGCAGCAAAGACGGAAGCTGAGTCAGCTCCTCGGGCGTTCGCGCCGGAGCCTGCGGGTGTCAATCACCGCAATGGCGTCGCGTCGATCGTCGCGGGGCAGGTCTTCGCCCCGTCCATTCCCTTCGAGGAGACTTCTGCTCAAACGCAGAAAGAGCCGGTCAGAATAATCTCTGAGCGGCTCTTTCAATCACGAACAGGTGGCCCTGAATTAACGAACAGGGCCCGCTGTGCGCGAGGGGGGACTTGAACCCCCACGTCCATAAGGACACTGGCACCTGAAGCCAGCGCGTCTACCATTCCGCCACTCGCGCGAGTCTGTCGGGCTCCGAAGAACTCAACTTCCCAAAGATATCACGCGTTCCGCCCCATGAAGAAACCGAGGCCGCGGCGGGCTCCACCCCCTGAGGAGGACTGCTGCCCGGACGGAGGAGGATCCACCCCGCTTCCTCCTCCCCAGGCGCAGATCTCCTCCCGAACGACGCCGCCAACGACGCAGGAGCAGCGCCAGAACGCCACCCGCACGACGCCGGAACAACACCCCACTCCTCCCCCACTCCCCCGGAATCTCGGGGCTTTGCCGCCCTGCGAGGGCGTTCACCCAGGACACCTGGCTACGATGTGTCTACCGGTCGGCATGCCAGAGGAGCCCAGTGGGACTACTTGACAGCTTTGAGAAGGGTCTCGAGCGCGCTGTGAACAGCGCCTTCGCGAAGACCTTCCGCAGCGGCATCCAGCCCGTGGAGATCGCTTCGGCCCTTCGGCGCGAGGCAGACACCAAGGCGGCTGTGGTGAGCCGCGACCGCATCATCGCGCCCAACAGCTTCGTCGTGCGCCTCAGCACCGACGATGCCGAGCGCATGCTCGGACTCGGCGGAGCTCTCACCGACGAACTGCATGCTCTTCTCACGAAGCACGCGAAGTCGCAGGGCTACAGCTTCTCGGGTCCGCTGTCGATCAGCCTCGAGAGCGACGACAAGATCGCGACCGGCACGATCAACGTCAGCTCGGGCACCGTCGAGGGCCGCGTCAACTGGCAGGCCGTGATCGACGTCGACGGACGCCGCCACTCCCTCACCCGCGCCCGCACGGTCATCGGCCGGGGCACGGATGCCGACATCACCATCTCGGATGCCGGATCCAGCCGCAAGCACGTCGAGGTCCTGTGGGACGGCGAGCGCGCCATGATGCGTGACCTCGGATCGACCAACGGCACCAAGGTGAACGGCCAGAAGGTGCGCGAAGCCGCCCTCCCCACCGACACCACGATCACCATCGGACGCACCGATCTGGTGTTCCGTATCGTTCCCGTCGCCTCCCCGTCACGCCCTCCGCGGCCGCGTGACGACGACGCGACCCGTGCGTTCGGAGCCCTCTCGTGAGCACTCCCAGTGAACTCGTCCTCCTGCTGCTGCGCGTCGGCTTCCTGCTGCTGCTGTGGTTCTTCGTGTTCGGCGTCGTCTACTCCCTTCGTGCCGATCTGTTCGGCATGAAGGTGCGAAAGCTCCCCGCCGAGGCGGCCGCGGCGACACCGGCACCGGCCGCCGCCCCGGGGGCATCCCGCCCCGCCTCCTCGAAGCCGAGCACGGGCCCGGCGACCGTCGCGACCGCCAAGCGACTCGTCATCACGTCCGGTCCCAAGGCCGGCCTCGAGCTGCCCCTGGGCAGCGACACCCTGACGATCGGCCGCTCGAGCGAATCCGCACTCGTCATCCGCGACGACTACACCTCCAGCCACCACGCCCGCCTTCTGCTGCGTGGCGACAGCTGGGCCATCCAGGACCTCGACTCGACCAACGGAACGTTCGTCGCCGGTCAGCGGGTGACGGGCGGCCCGGTCGGTCTCGCCCTCGGCACCCCGATCAAGGTGGGCGCCACGACCTTCGAGCTGCGAGCCTGACCCCGGCATGGTCTTCGAAGGCTCGAGCGCCGCGATCTCCCATACGGGCAAGGTCCGCTCCAACAACCAGGACTCCGGATACTCCGGGGCGAACCTGTTCGTCGTCGCCGACGGCATGGGCGGCCACGCGGGCGGCGACGTCGCCTCGAGCATCGCGATCCACCGCATGGAGCCGCTCGACCAGCCGTACACCTCGGTCGACGACGCGCAGGCCTCACTGCAGGCCGCCGCGACCACGGCCGCCGGCGACCTGATCCGCGCCGCGAAGGATCGCCCCGAGCTCGCCGGCCTCGGCACCACGCTGAGCGCGGTCATCATGGTCGACGACTACGCGGTCATCGGCCACATCGGCGACTCGCGCATCTACCTCTACCGCGACGACGCGGTGACGCAGATCACCGCGGACCACACCTTCGTGCAGCGGCTCGTCGACTCCGGGCGCATCACGCCGGAAGAGGCGCGGTACCACCCGCGTCGTTCGGTGCTCATGCGTGTGCTCAGCGACATGGATGCCGATCCAGAACTCGACATGTTCGTCATGCACACCCAGCCGGGCGACCGCTGGCTGCTGTGCTCCGACGGCCTCTCCGGAGTCGTCGACGAGGCGCACATCCTCAAGGCGATGCGCATGGGCATGGCCCCCGGCCGTACCGCTGACAACCTGCTGAAGCAGGCGCTCGACGGCGGTGCGCCCGACAACGTCACGATCGTCCTCGTCGAGGTCGGTGGACAGCACGCCATGCACTCGGGCACCGCGACGATCGTCGGCTCGGCGTCGAACCCCGCCAACGTCACCGTACCCCCCGTGCGCGCGCCCCGAGGCAACTGGCTGCATCCGGTGCGCCAGGCCGCGAACGAGCCCAGCCACTTCGAGCCGGCCCCCGAGTACCTCGAGGAGCTCATCGAAGAGGATCGCCGACGCGCCAAGCGCCGACGCTACGGATGGATCGCCGGGATGCTCGTCGTCATCGCGATGCTCGTGTTCGCGGCGTTCGCGGCGTACAGCTGGACCCAGACGCGCTACTTCGTCGGCGCCGATGAGGACAGCGTCGTGATCTTCCAGGGCGTTCAGCAGAACATCGGTCCGATCACGCTCTCGACTCCGCTGCGCGACACCGACATCCTGCTCGCCGACCTGCCGCCCTACCAGCGCGACTCCGTGGAGCGCACGATCACGGCGCGCTCGTTCTCCGACGCCGAGGCGATCGTCGCGAGGCTTCAGGCCGGCGCCGACCGCGTCATCGGCGAGACCCCGCTGCCCACTCCCGTGCCGACGCCGACGCCGACGGAGGACGCAGGATGACCACCGACGTCACTGCCGACACCAGCGTCATCAAGGCCCTCAAGCGCATGCGGATGCCGCAGACGCAGCGCAACCGCGAGTTCTGGCTGCTCCTGTTCGCCGTCGTGATCAGCGGCGCGGCCCTCACCCTCGTGCAGCTCGGCGCACTCGGTGTGATCGACCCGATGATCCTCGCGATCGGCGGCGGTCTCGCCGTTCTCGCCTTCGCCGTGCACTTCGTGCTGCGGGCGGTCGCCTCCGCAGCCGATCCGTTCCTGCTGCCCATCGCCACCCTGCTCACGGGCCTCGGCATCGCGATGATCTACCGCATCGACATCGCCAAATCCCTCACGGGCTGGAACGCGTACTCGACGAAGCAGCTCGCCTGGACCGCCATCTCACTGGCCGGTGCCATCACCTGCATCATCCTGCTGCGCAACTACCGCGTCCTGTTCCGCTACACCTACATCTTCGGCCTCTCCGGCATCCTGCTTCTCCTCCTGCCGTTCGTCCCCGGACTCCGCATTCCCGACGCGAACGCCGCGGTGTGGGTGTCGCTCGGCGGCATGTTCGCGTTCCAGCCGGGTGAGCTCGCGAAGATCTGCCTCGCGATCTTCTTCGCCGGCTACCTCGTGCGCACTCGAGAGAGCCTGACCTCGGTGGGCACAAGGTTCCTCGGAATCACGTGGCCGCGCATGCGCGAACTCGGCCCCGTGCTCGTGGTGTGGGCGATCTCGCTCGGCATCATCGTGATCCAGCGCGACCTCGGCACCGGAACCCTGATCTTCGGCATGTTCGTCGCGATGCTCTACGTCGCCACCGGCAAGACCAGCTGGGTGCTCATCGGCCTCGCGCTGGTCGCGGCGGGCGTGGCGGTCGCGACGCAGATCCTCAGCTACGTGCAGGGACGCTTCATCAACTGGCTGTTCCTCTTCGACCCCGACAAGGTTGACCCCGATGTCGCCGGCTTCCAGCCGATGCAGGGCCTGTTCGGCCTCGCGCACGGCGGTCTGCTCGGCACCGGCTGGGGTCAGGGTCGCCCCGAGGTCACTCCGCTCGCGCACAGCGACTACATCATCACCAGCCTCGGTGAGGAGATCGGCCTGATCGGGCTGTTCGCGATCCTCTGCCTGTACATGGTGTTCGTCAGTCGCGGTGTGCGCATCGGCCTCGCGGGGCAGGACGACTTCGGCAAGCTGCTCGCCACCGGCCTCTCGTTCACGATCGCACTGCAGGTGTTCATCATGGTCGGCGGTGTCACGCGGATCATCCCGCTCACCGGTCTGACCACCCCGTTCCTCGCCGCCGGCGGATCCTCGCTCGTCGCCAACTGGCTGATCGTCGCGATCCTGCTGCGCATCTCCGACGGCGTCCGCAGCCAACCCAGGGCGGTGATCGGCTGACATGACCAAAGAACTCCGTCGACTCAGCATCGTGATGCTGTTCATGTTCATCTCGCTGTTCGCGGCGACCAGCTGGATCCAGGTCGTCGAGGCGGATGCTCTCGGCCAGAACCCGAACAACCGACGCACCCTGCTCGACAGCTACGAGATCCAGCGCGGGTCGATCATCGTCGACGACGTCGCGATCGCCTCGTCCATCCCGTCGGACGACAAGTATCAGTTCCAGCGCGTCTACACGGATGCCGCGATGTGGGCGCCCGTGACCGGGTACTTCAACCCGGCTCTGCAGTCGGCGACCGGCATCGAGCAGGCGATGAACGCCGACCTCTCGGGCACGGGCTCGAACGCGTTCTTCGCCGAGATCGAACGCATCCTGTCGGGTAAGCCGCAGAGCGGATTCAGTGTCGAACTGTCGCTCGACACCGCAGCGCAGACCGCGGCGTACCAGGCGCTCGAGGGACTCAACGGCGCGGTCGTCGCGATCGAGCCGAAGACGGGGCGGATCCTGGCGATGGTCTCGACCCCGGGGTTCGACACGAACCAGCTCGCGACGCACGATGCGGATGCGGCGAACTCGGCGTACGACCAACTCGTCGCCGACGCGAACAAGCCGCTCTCGAACCGCGCGATCGCCGGCGACCTCAACCCTCCGGGGTCGACCTTCAAGCTCGTCGTCGCGGCGGCCGCGTACGCCTCCGGCGACTGGACTCCCGACTCCACGCTGCCCAACCCCGCGCGCTACACGCTGCCCGGCTCGAACAACACCGTGGCGAACGCCTGGGGTGGCAAGTGCGGCAACGCCGCGACCGTGACGATCTCCGAGGCGATCCGACTGAGCTGCAACATCCCCATGGCAGAGCTCGCCGTACAGCTCGGCGACGACGCGATCCGCGAGATGGCCGAGAAGTTCGGCTTCAACAAGAGCTTCTCGACGCCGCTGGAATCCACGCCGTCGAGCTACCCGAACGGGCTCGACGACGCGCAGACCGCACTCACCGGCTTCGGGCAGGGACAGGTCACCGCCACCCCGCTGCAGATCGCCATGGTCGCGGCCGGGATCGCCAACGACGGCGTCGTGATGAACCCGCGTCTGATCGACTCCGTGATCGGCGACGACCTCTCGGTGATCCGGGCTGACGGTGACACCGAGTTCGGCCGTGCGCTCGACGCCGATGTCGCCGATCAGGTGACGGCATCGATGGTCGCGAGCGTCTCAACCGGAGCTGCTCAGGGTGCAAGAATAGACGGGGTCGATGTCGCCGGGAAGACCGGTACGACCGAGAACGATAACAAGCCGTACACGTTGTGGTTCACCGGTTTCGCACCGGCGGACGACCCCGAGGTGGCAGTAGCGGTCCTCGTCGAAGACGGCGGTGGACAAGGGCAGTCAGGATCCGGCGACACCATCGCCGCTCCGATTGCGAAGAAGGTCATAGAGGCGGTGCTGGGCAGATGAGACCGACGCAGGGTGTGTCGTTCGGTGGTCGCTACGAGCTGCAGTCGCGTATTGCGATCGGCGGCATGGGCGAGGTGTGGGAGGCGACGGATCACGTCATCGGACGCACCGTGGCCATCAAGATCCTCAAGGACGAGTACATGGGGGACCCCGGGTTCCTCGAGCGGTTCCGCGCTGAAGCGCGCCATGCCGCACTCGTGAACCACGAGGGCATCGCGAGCGTCTTCGACTACGGCGAGGAGAACGGCAGCGCGTATCTCGTCATGGAGCTCGTGCCCGGCGAGGCTCTCTCGACCGTCCTCGAGCGCGACGGCGCGCTGAGTGCCGACAAGACCCTCGACATCGTCGCCCAGACGGCATCCGCTCTGCAGGCCGCCCACGCGGCCGGCCTCGTGCACCGCGACATCAAGCCGGGGAACCTGCTGATCACGCCTGACGGTCGCGTCAAGATCACCGACTTCGGCATCGCCCGCATCGCCGACCAGGTGCCGCTGACGGCCACCGGTCAGGTCATGGGCACGGTGCAGTACCTCTCCCCCGAGCAGGCCTCCGGTCACCCGGCATCCCCCGCGACCGACACCTACTCGCTGGGTATCGTCGCGTATGAGTGCCTCGCGGGCAAGCGCCCCTTCACCGGTGAGTCGCAGGTCGCGATCGCGATGGCTCAGATCAACGAGCAGCCTCCGCCGCTGCCGCCGACGGTGCCGATCCCGGTGCAGAACCTCGTCATGGCGATGATCGCCAAGAAGCCCGCCGATCGTCCGTCGTCGTCGGCCACGGTCGCTCGTGCAGCCCAGGCGCTGCGACGCGGAGACCTCAACTCCGCGGCGATCGCGGTGCCGGCGATCGCGACCGGTGGTGTCGCCTCCGATGACGCCACACGACTGCTCACGGCATCGGGCGACGACGGCGCGACCCGCATCCTCCCCACGACGGCTCAGCTCCCCACCGGAGAAGAGGTCGAGGAGGACGGCGAGAAGAAGAAGAAGCGCAGCCCGTGGACGTGGCCGCTCATCGCCCTCATCGCCCTGCTGGTGATCGTGCTCGGCGGAACCGTCTTCGCGCTGATGAACCAGGGCGACGGCGACCCGAAGCCGACCGAATCGACGACGACGAGCCAGTCGGCCAAGCCGACGCCGTCGGACACGCCGACCGAGGAGCCCGAGCAGGTCGACGTCGATGCCCTCGGCCTCGAGGGTATGCAGTGCGAGGCCGCGCGCGCCGCCGCGGTCAACGCGGGTCTGCAGGCCGAGTGCGTCGTCGGCAACACGGTCGCACCGAATGCGAATCAGGTCGGCACGGTCGAGTCCGTGCAGCCCGGTGGCAACGTGGAGCCGGGAACGCTCCTCACGCTCACGACGTTCAAGGAGCAGGTCCAGGTCGGCAAGCCGTCGGGAACCCCGACTCTCGCCGGCACGCCCACCGAGGGCGAGCCGGTCACGCTCAACTGGCCGAGCTTCGAATGCCCCTCGGGCACGCCCGCTCGCTCCGCCTTCGAGGTGACGCTCACCAACGCGACGTTCTCGGGCGGCAACGCCGGCGAATCGATCCGCAGCTTCGGGCCGAGCGTCCTGTCGACGCAGATCGTGCCCGGCACGGCGGGTCAGAGCATCACCGCGACGTTCCGCGTGTTCTGCGGGAGCGACATGCCGTCCGAGCAGTCGGATGCCATGCCTGGCGTGGTCATCCTTCCCGCCGCTCCCGTAGACGGAGGCGGCGGCGAGGACGGCACCGAAGGCTGATCCGCGGCTCGCATCGTAGGCTGGGACAATTCATCAGGTCGTATCAGGGGGTCAGTACGTGTCGACAGAGCAACGCGTTCTCGCGGGTCGCTACCGCGTCGACGAGCTCATCGGGCACGGCGGCATGGCGAAGGTGTACCGCGGGTACGATCTGACCCTCGGTCGCGCGGTCGCCATCAAGATCCTCGACCCCGATCTCGCTCGCGACAACGCCTTCCGCACCCGGTTCCGACTGGAGGCGCAGTCGGCCTCGCGCATGTCGCATCCCTCGATCGTCCGGGTCTACGACGCCGGGGATCCGTCGACCACCGACAGCAGCACGGATGAGCCTCCGTACATCGTGATGGAGCTCATCAGCGGAACACTGCTGAAGGACATCATCGCGAAGGGTCCGGTTCCCGTCGAGGACGCCGTGCGCTACGTCGACGGCATCCTCGAAGCCCTCGACTACTCGCACCGCGCAGGCGTCGTGCACCGCGACATCAAGCCGGGCAACGTCATGGTGACCGACAAGGGCCAGGTCAAGGTCATGGACTTCGGCATCGCCCGAGCCGTGTCGGACTCGTCGTCGACCGTCGCCGAGACCACCCAGATCATCGGCACCGCCGCCTACTTCTCGCCCGAGCAGGCCAAGGGCGAGCCCGTCGACCCCCGAGCCGACCTCTACTCGACCGGTGTCGTGCTCTACGAGCTGCTCACGGGACGCCAGCCGTTTCGGGGCGAGTCGCCGGTCGCCGTCGCCTACCAGCACGTGAGCGAGACGCCCGTGCCGCCGACCGAGGTGAACGAGGACTCCCCCGGAGCCCTCGACCCGATCGTGCTGCGTGCACTGGCGAAGGATCCGTACCAGCGGTATCCGGATGCTGCGCACTTCCGCGCCGCACTGGATTCGGCGGTCTCGGGTCACGCACCGAGCCGCAAGGAACTGGGCGCTCTCACGAGCGAGCTCTACGGACCGAGTCCTCGTGCCGCGCAGGAGACCGCCCGCTCGCTGCGACAGCTAAGCACCGACACGACGATGGCGCGCACCCAGTCGGGGCCGCCCGTGGCGTGGATCTGGGCCGGCGTCGCCCTTCTGGCGGTCCTGCTCGCCTCCGTGCTCTTCTGGGTGTGGACGATCAGCATGCGCCCCGACGACGTTCCGTCGAGCTCGCGGGTCGTACCGGACCTCGTCAACGTCTCATCGGAGCGCGCTCAATCCGACCTCGGCGAACTCGATCTCACGGCCAAGCTCGTACTCGAGTCCAGCAACGACATCGTTGAGGGCAATGTGATCCGCACAGACCCCGAGGGCGGCACAGCGGTCAGCGAAGGCGATTCCGTCACGGTCTACGTCTCGTCCGGCAAGGAGACCGTGGTGGTCCCCGTGCTGGAGGGCCTGTCACTGGATGCGGCGAAGGATGCGCTCAAGGCAGCAGGTCTCCAACTCGGCACGGTGATACAGCGCAACGACAAGGGCCTGGCCGCCGAGACCGTCATGGAGGCGAGCGAGACGGCCGAGAGCGAGGTCGCGCCGAAGACGGTCGTGAACCTCGTGGTCGCGAGCGGTCGGATGACCCTCACCGACGTCACCGGATGGACCATGGACGCCGCCACGGCCGAGCTCGAACGCATCGGCCTCACCGCGAGCCCGGTCGAGCTCAGCGACTGCCCGCCGACGGATCCGCCGACCGTGGTCTCGATGTCGGCCGCGCCCGGCGATGTCGCGATCGGCTCGACGGTCGAGCTGCGCTACTGCGTCGCTGCCGGCTGATCAGGACAGCGGCTGCAGATCGGCGGAGCGGGCCACGGCGTCTGCATCCCCGCACAGCTCGAGCCAGTTGGCGAGCAGACGGTAACCGCCCTCGGTGAGCACGCTCTCGGGGTGGAACTGCACGCCGAGGATCGGCAGCGTCGTGTGCGCCAGCGCCATCACCGTGCCGCTCTCGGTGCGGGCGGTGACCACCACGTCCTCCGGGAGCGCGGCCTCGTCGACGGCGAGCGAGTGATAGCGGCCCACGTCGAAGGGCGAAGGGATGCCGGCGAACAGTGCCGAACCGTCATGGGCGACGCGCGACACCATGCCGTGCATCAGCTCGGGCGCCTCGGTCACGGGTGACCCGAACGCCGCAGCGATCGCCTGGTGTCCGAGGCAGACCCCGAGCAGCGGTATCCGCAGACGTGCGGCGACGTGAACCACGTCGAGTGATGCGCCGGCATCCTCCGGTCGGCCGGGACCCGGAGAGAGCATGACGGCGTCGAATCCTGTGAGCAGCGCGTCGAGCTCGGCGGCGTCGCCCGCATCCGACTCGATCATCGACACCTCTGCGCCGAGCTCGCGCAGGTAGCCGACCAGGGTGTGCACGAAGCTGTCGTGGTTGTCCACCACGAGCACCCGGGTCATTCGAGGTCGACCTCGCCCGGTGTGATCAGCGGGCTCACCCAGGGGAACACGAACCAGAACAGCGCGTAGAGCACGGCGGCGATCAGGACGAGCAGGATGAAGAGCTTGAGAAACCACGGACCGGGCAGCAGGCGCCAGAGTGCGGCGTACATGTTCGTCTCGTTCCGTTCGGCTAGATCGACGGCGCAGCGGGCGGCGGGGGCGGGTCGGTGAGTGCGGGCGGCGGGCCCTCAGCCCTCGGCTGGAAGCTCTCGAAGATGCCGTAGGCGACGATGCGCTCGGCGAGCGAGTAGAGAGGCGAGCACGCGGTGAGCGTGATGTACTTCTCGCCGGTCTCGACTCCGGGCATCTGCGGCACGTCGAGCAGCACCTCGGTCTGAGTGGGCTTCACGTACTCGAGCGTGCGGAAGCGGTAGGTGAACCAGCCGTCGGGCGTCTCGACGACGATCGCATCGCCGACCTGCAGCTTGTCGAGCTGGTTGAACGGCTTGCCCCAGGTGGTGCGGTGACCCGCCATGGCGAAGTTTCCCACCTCACCCGGCATCTTCGAGTCGGTGTAGACGCCGATGCCGAGCTTGTCGAGCGTGCGGGCACGGCTGGTCCCGCCGTAGATCCCCACGTTGTAGTCGGCGCCGAAGCGCGGCACGTGCATCTGACCGAGCCGCTCCGTGTCGGCCGGCACGGCCGGGATCACCGGTTCGAACGTCGTGGTGCCGTCGTCGGCCTCGACGACCGGCGGCAGCTCCGGGGTGGGACCGCTCGCCCATTCCTGCGACACCGCCGCGCCCTCGTCGTTCTTCTGCGCACTGATGATGATGTCGCCGATCCACATCTGCCAGGCGACGAAGAGCAGCACGAGCACGCCGGCGGTGAGCAGAAGCTCACCCAGGACGCTCGTGAACGTGGCGCGAGATCGAGGGCGACGGGGCCGTGCACGTCGCTCCCCCGAGACGACGGATGCAGTCATGCCCCGACTTTATCGCTTCGACCTGAATCAGCGCCGGGAAGCCTGGATTTCCGCGCGATATGACACTCTTGGGTACACTGTGGGAATGGCACGCGACCGCAAGACCGAAGAACCCGAAGCTCCGCGCAGTGAAGGCGACGCCGCTCCCAATGCGGTGTGGTTCAAGCCGGTGATGGTCGGCTTCATGCTGCTGGGTCTGGCCTGGATCCTCGTGTTCTACATCTCGGGCATGCAGTTCCCGATTCCCGGACTCGACAACTGGAACCTCGCGATCGGCCTGGGCATCGCCCTGATCGGCTTCCTCATGACGACCCGCTGGCGCTGACGCCACCCTCTCCGCTTCACAGAAGGCCCCTCTCGTCTGACGAGAGGGGCCTTCTGCTTTGTCAGGGATCTGAAGACGAGTTATCCACAGGTTATCCCCAACATGGGGAGAATTACACAGATGTTATTCACACCCGTTAACAACCCTGTTAACAACCCTTGATCAGGAGTAAACCGTCGTGATCAGGAACGGCGGCAGGAAAGCGACGATCAGGACCAGTGCGACGGCGACCGCTGACAGCAGCACGATCTGAAGAGTCCGCTGCTCTCGGCGTCTCGTGCGGGTGAGGATGAACGCGACCAGCGCTCCGATCAGCACCCCTCCGAGGTGCGCCTGCCAGGCGATGTTCTGGCGGAACACGAATCCGACGACGAAGTTGATGCCCAGGATCACGAGGATCCCGGTGACGTTCGCACCGAGATGCCGACCGATGATGAGCAGGGCGGCCATCAGGCCGAAGATCGCACCCGAGGCGCCGACCGTGGCCGTCGTGGGGTCGATCACGGCGACGGCGACAGACCCGCCGAGTCCGCTGATCAGATACAGGGCGAGGAAACGCGCGCGGCCGAGCATGGGCTCGAGCGTCTGCCCCAGCATCCAGAGGGCCAGCATGTTGAGGGCGAGGTGGAGGAACCCGCCGTGCACGAAGACGGCGGTGAGCAGTCGCCACGGCTCGAACGGGTAGAGCGACAGCGAGGGGTACAGGTAGCCCGCGGCGAAGAGCAGCTGGCTCGTGATCGCATCACCCACACCGGGGATCAGCTGAAGCAGCCCGATGAAAGACGTCACAGCGAGGAGCGCGTAGGTGACGATCGGCTTGCCGCTTCGGACCATCGTGGTCGCGGTGTTGCGCCCGCCCCAGCGGCGTTCGGCCTTCTTCTGGGCAGGGGTGCGGTTCTTGCGCTCTGCGGCCATGCACTCGGGGCAGATGACCCCGACGGCTGCCTGGGTCTGGCACTCGGGGCAGATGGTGCGCAGGCACCGCTGGCAGAGCACGAAGCTCTGCCGATCCGGATGCCGGTAGCAGAAGTTGTCGCGGTTGTCCGCGAACTCAGGCGTCGTCATCCGGATCGGCCAGCGTCGGCGTCAGGCCGCGACGATGTCGATCGACTGCAGCACGACGGGCTCGATCGGGCGGTCGCCCGCTGCGGTCGGCACGGCGGCGATGGCGTCGACGACGGCCTTGGAGGCGTCATCGGCGACCTCGCCGAAGATCGTGTGCTTGCCCTGGAGCCAGGGGGTGGGGTCGGTCGTGATGAAGAACTGCGAGCCGTTGGTGCCCTCGGCCTTGCCGGTGATGGCGTTGCGACGGAGGCCGGCGTTGGCCATGGCGAGGATGTAGGGCTCGTTGAAGTTGAGCTCCATGTTGATCTCGTCGTCGAAGTTGTAGCCGGGGCCGCCGACGCCCTGTCCGAGCGGGTCGCCGCCCTGGATCATGAAGTTGGGGATGATGCGGTGGAAGATGACGTCCGAGTAGAGCGCGCCCTCGCCCGGCTTGCCTGTGGCGGGGTCGGTCCAGGACTGGGTGCCGTCGGCCAGGCCGACGAAGTTCTTGACCGTCTTCGGAGCGTGGTCGCCGAAGAGGTTGATGACGATGTCACCGTGGTTGGTGTGCAGGGTTGCGACATGAGAAGCGTGAGCCATGCTCTCATTCTCGCAGAGCTTCCCATGAGTTGGCCTGCCACTACCGCTGTTCCGCCCTCGGCGCAAGGGTTCGGCGATTCCCTCCCCCCATCCAGGGTCGCGTGGCAAGATGGGGTACTCGTACTCCAATCGACAGGAGAGCACCGTGAGCATCAGCCGCAAGCGTAAGAAGGAACTGCGTCGTCTTCAGGCAGACGCGAACCAGCTCTGGGAGAACCAGCAGGTCCTGGTCGGCCACGCCGCCGACGTCGCACGTGAAGCCGGACGCCAGCTCGGCCACTTCGGCCGCGAGCAGGTCGGTCCTGTCGTGCAGGACACGTACAACCGTCGCGTGGCACCGGTCGTCGACCGCGGGGTGCGCTTCGGCCACCACGTCGTCGATGACAAGGTCGTTCCGATCGTCGGCGGCGTCGTCGGCACCGCGCTCACCGCGTGGGACGTCGCGAACGCCAAGCGCGAGGGCGTCGTGAAGAAGGTCAAGAAGGCCACCCAGCCCGAGCCCAAGGGCCCGAGCGTGGGATCGGTCATCGCCCTGATCCTCGGAATCGCCGCAGCGGCGGGCGTTCTCTACGCCGCATGGCAGGCACTGCGCGCCGACGACGAGCTCTGGGTCGCCGACGACCCGCTCTCCGCTCCCGACGCGTGACCTCGACCTCGGATCACCCGGCCGCCGAGCCGGGTGATCTCCATGCCCGGGTGAAGGATGCCGCGGCTTCACGCGGCCTCGACATCGAGATCCGTGAGCGGCCCGCCGCTCGGAGTCTCTTCGAGGCCGCGGAGCTGCTCGGCATCCCTGCGTCCGGCATCGTGAAGACGCTCGTCGTCAAGCGATCGGACGACACCTACCTGTTCGCGCTCGTTCCCGGCGGCCGGTCGATCTCGTGGCCCAAGCTGCGTGCGGTCGTCGGCGTGAACAAGCTGCGTC
Source organism: Microbacterium sp. 22215 (assembly GCF_052045655.1). Classification (NCBI taxonomy): domain Bacteria; kingdom Bacillati; phylum Actinomycetota; class Actinomycetes; order Micrococcales; family Microbacteriaceae; genus Microbacterium; species Microbacterium sp. 22215. Next base: position 267,423 of record NZ_JBQEPC010000004.1, on the reverse strand, counting down.
TGCCCGAGCCCGATCTCGCCCTCGCGGCGACGGGCTACGAGCGCGGGACGATCGTCCCGATCGGCAGCACCACCGATTGGCCCGTCTTCGCCGATGAGACCATCGTCGGCCAACGCATCGCGATGGGTGCGGGTGCGCACGGCTACAGCCTGTTCGTCGACGCGGACGACCTGATCGCGGCCTACGGCGCGACCGTCGCCGACATCTCGGTGCCCGAAGAGCCCCGCGACTGAGCTCCGTCGCGCACTCGCGTCAGAGGATGCCGGCCATCCGCAGCGCGATGTCGACCAGCTTGACCCGCTGCAACTCCGACACCGACTTCAGAGTGAACCACTCGGCCATGTCTGTGGAGCCGTCCGTCTCGAACCTCAGCTTTCCGCCGCTGACCGTCGCGCGATAGACGATGCGAAGTGTGTGCAGCGGCTGATCGGACTTGTTGACCCGCTGGCTCGCCGGAATCACCCGGGAGTGGATGCCGAGCAGCTCGCCGACCTTGACGGTGTATCCCGTCTCCTCACGGAGCTCTCGACGGACTGCATCTTCGGGCGCTTCGCCCGGCTCCAGGCCGCCACCGGGCATGGTCCAGGCGACCCGACGCCCCTCGATCCAGCGCGCCAGGAGTATGCGCCCGTCGTCATCGGTGACGACCGCGTATGCCGCGACCCGCATGTCCATGCCCTCACCCTAACGTCAGCCGGATGCCGGAGCGTGCTCTGTGTCAGCAGCCCGCGATGGACATACCGATATCGATCAGGAATCGAGAAGCGCAGCGGTCCGCGGCGTCCGTAGTGTGAGATCCATCGCAGATCACCCCGTGAAAGGAGTCGGCCATGGCTGACAACGAGAAGAACTTCAGCGCCGAAGAACGGGAGGCCATGAAGGAGGCTGCCGCCGACAAGCGCAAGTCCCGCTCCCGTGCGAAGAAGACCCCCGAAGAGGTGCGCGCCGAGGGCGTCGCCGACCTCGAGGCGGCGATCGCCAAGCTACCCGACGACAAGGATCGCGAGCTGTCGCTGGCACTGCACGCGCTCGTGACCGAGGTCGCCCCCGAGCTCATGCCGCGCACCTACTACGGCATGCCGGCGTGGGGCAAGGACGGCAAGGTGCTCTGCTTCTTCCAGCCCGCCAGCAAGTTCAAGGTGCGCTACGGCACCTTCGGCTTCGAGCCGATCTCGAACCTCGACGACGGCACGATGTGGCCGACCGCATACGCGCTGCTCGACCTGACGGTGGCGAACCGCAAGGCGCTGACCGAGCGCATCCGCCTCGCGGTGAGCTGAGCAGCGGTTCCCGGGCGGCAACGCGCGCAGTAGCGTGGAGGCCGTGAGCACACTGCCGTTCCCCTCCTCCGTGTACGCCGCCCGACTCGAGCGCGCCGCAGCTCTCGCCGCCGCTGCCGGCCTGGACGCGATCATCGTGGGCCCTGGCCCCGACCTGCAGTATCTGGTCGGTGTCGAGGGCGACACGATCGAGCGGCTCACCGCCCTCGTTCTGGGCCCGGGACTCGCACCCACCGTCATCGTGCCGCGCATGGAGCTCGCCAAGGTGCGCAGCACCGCTGTGGGTGAGCTCGGCCTCGCGGTGTCCGATTGGGTCGACGGAGAGAACCCGTACGATCTCGTGGCCGCCGCCGTCGGCGCGGTCTCCCGCGTCGGCGTCTCCGACGCACTCCCCGCCCTGCACGTGATCCCGGTCGCCGAGCGGATCGGCGTGCGCATCGAGCTCGCGACTCCCGTGCTGCGCGAGGGACGCATGATCAAGGATGCGGACGAGATCGCCGAGCTGCGGCGCGCGGGCGCGGCCATCGACGCGGTGCACCGGCGTGTGCCTGAATGGCTGCGTGCGGGCCGCACGGAGCGCGAGGTGGCCGCCGACATCGCCGAGGCGATCGTCGCCGAGGGGCATCGCACGGTCGAGTTCGTGATCGTCGGCTCGGGTCCCAACGGCGCCGATCCGCACCATGAGGTCTCCGACCGCGTGATCGGCGACGGCGAGGTCGTGGTCGTCGACATCGGGGGAGCGGTGCCGAGCGGCTACAACTCCGACAGCACGCGGACGTATGTGGTGGGAACTCCGGCGCCCGACGCCGCCGACCGGATCGCGGTCCTGGTGCGCGCGCAACAGGCCGCGGTGGACGCCGCACGACCGGGTGCGACCGCAGAAGAGGTGGATGCCGCCGCGCGACGGGTTCTGACCGACGCCGGGCTCGGCGAGGCGTTCCTGCACCGCACCGGCCACGGCATCGGCGTCTCGGTGCACGAGGAGCCGTACATCGCCCCCGGCAACGACCTGGTGCTGCGGGAGGGCATGGCCTTCAGCATCGAGCCCGGCATCTACTTCGCCGGCGAGTGGGGAGCCCGTATCGAGGACATCGTCGTCGTGACGGCCGAGGGCTGCGAACGGCTGAATGTCGCGCCGCACCAGCTCACGGCAGTCGGCTGAGCCCTCACGGGTCGAGGAGGCATCCGCTCGGCCCGTCAAGACCCTGTGTCGGCCGGAGAGATCACGGCAGACTGCTCGCATGGCATCCGATAGCGACGCGCGATCCGGTGAGAAGGCCGGTGCCGTGCGCACAGCCGACGGTCACCACGTCGTCATCGACGGCCGGCGTTGGCGGGCCACCGACCCCTCGATCCCCGACGGATTCCGTCAGGAGCTGGTCGACGAGCTCATGGCGGCGCGACGAGCGGTGAAGTCGTCGGAGGTGGATGCGCGGCGTCGGGTGCACGACGCCAAGACCGCGCTCGGCGAGCGCGGCGCACCGTGGTGGGAGGAGCGCACGGGCGACGGGTTCGACGAGCGCATCGCGGCCGCCATCCGGGCGCTCGTCCGAAAGCGCGGCGAATCCTCGATCTGCCCGAGCGACGTCGCTCGGACGGTCGGCGGCGAGTCCTGGCGCGGTCTGATGCCCGACGTCCGTCGCGTGGCGGCCGACCTCGCCGACCGCGACGAGATCCGCGTCACCCAGAAGGGCGAGCCGGTGAGCATCCGCACTGTTCGCGGGCCCGTGCGGATCATCCGCGGCCCGGAGATCTGAAGGATCGCCGACGCGCGATCATCCGTCCGAACCGCTGTCAGTGCCGCACGACTGTCGCACGTCGATCGATCGACGACGGAACAGGACGCGTGACTTCCATCGGTCCGGCGGCGGCCATCGTCGTGGCAGGGTCCAGCGCCGCTCCCCGTCGGTGGACGATCCGCAGAAGCTCGGTGAACTGATCCGCGGCGACCGAGGGATGCTCGGGATGCCACTGGACACCGAGGAAGGGCAGCGACTCATGCTCGACCGCTTCGACCACTCCGTTGTGTGAACGGGCGATGGCACGAAGGCCGTGACCGAGCTCGTCGACGGCCTGATGATGGGTGCACAGGAGAGGGTGCCGCAGTCGCGGCGACACCGCATCGAGGTCCTTGAGATCGGTCGCGACGAAGGGATCGACCCCCGCGCCGCGGTGCCCGCCGACGTGCTGGTGGAGCGTCCCGCCCAGGGCGACGTTCAGCAGTTGCATGCCGCGGCAGACTCCGAGCAGCGGCCGCCTCGACCGCACCGCCTCCATGACGACCGCGATCTGCGTGCGGTCAGCACGACGCTGGTACGCGGTGCGCTGCGGACGCCGGTCGGACTGGCCGTAGAGCAGTGGCTCGATGTCGTCGCCGCCGAGGAGCACGATGACATCCGCCTCTCGAGAGGCGCGTTTCAGCTGCGGTTCGGGGGCCTCACCGGCGGCGTGCAGCGAGGTCGTCCACCCCACCCGTTCGATCGCTGCGACAGCGGAGGCGTTCAGGCCGTCCAGGAGCGTCTGGTATCCGACGGCGGCGGCCTGACGGCGGGTGCGCACGTGGAAGAGAGCGACGTGCACGCTCATTCTGCGACCCGGGGTGCGGTCATGGTGCTGGTCCCTCCATCACGTTCTGCTTCCAGATAAAGCCTCGTGACAACCCCAGGTCAAATACGTTTTCCCCTTCGCATTGATAGCGCTTTGCTCGCAATCCACGTGTAACGCGGCGGTAATACACGGCACGTATCGTTCCGAGATGGAACTCCGTCAACTGCGCTACTTCATGGCTGTCGCTGACGAGCTCCACTTCGGGCGTGCGGCACGGCGTCTGCACATGTCGCAACCCCCGCTGAGCGTGCAGGTCGGTCGACTCGAGCGAGAGGTCGGCGTGCCGCTGTTCGACCGCAGCACTCGGCGCGTGACGCTGACGCCCGCCGGCCTCCACCTGCAGGAGCGCGCGCGGAGGATCCTCGACGAGGTCGACGCCGTGCGCGGCGAGATGCGCGACTATGTCGACGGCCTGGCAGGTCAGCTCACCGCCGGGTTCGTGAGCTCGGCGAACTACACCGTGCTCCCCGAGGTGGTGCGCCTGTTCCGCTCCCGCCGTGACCGCGTCACGCTGTCCCTGGTGCCCCTGACATCGGGAGAGCAGATCGACCGCCTCCGTGACGGGACGCTCGACGTCGGGCTGGTGCGCGACGAGTCCGCGCTGTCGGATGCGAGAGCTCCCGAGCTGATCACCGAGGTCGTGTTCGAGGAGCGACTGGTGATGTGTGTACCGGTCGCACACGGCCTCGCGTCTCGCGCGGAGGTCACGGCGGCCGAGATCCTCGAGGTCCCGATGATCGCCTACCCTCGCTCACTCATGCCGGGGTATGTGGATCGGGTGCACGAAGTGCTCGGGATCGCCCCGGGCGCCATGCGCATCGCCGAGGAGGTCGTGCACCAGGAGACGGCGCTCGGGTTCGTCGCGGCCGGCGTCGGCGCGAGCATCCTGCCTGAGTCCGTGCGACAGCTGGTTCCGCCGTCGATCGCGGTGATCCCTCTCGCCGGGTCGCCGACGACGAGGCTCATGGCCGCCCGCCAGGCCCGCTCTGACGAGAGCGCGGTCTGCGCCGCATTCATCGAGTGCCTCCACGACGCGGCTGAGACACTCACCGCCGCTCGTCCCGCCTGACCCGCGAACGTCAGAGGACGTCGTAGTACCCGCTGTACGGGAAGTCGATATCGCCCGTGTCGCGCGGGTCATATGCCACCGTCGCCACGCTGATCGCGACTCGGCTCGTCGGCGTGATCAGCAGACTGACGGATCTGTTGCCGACCACGACGACATCGATGAAGGTCCCTCCGGTCTTCGCCGCAGCCTCGATGCGATGTCGGAGGTCTCCGACATCCTGATCCTGGGCGAGAAGGTAACTCGTCCCGTCGAAGACCACCTCTGTCTGAATCATCGTCTTCGCGTCGCTCATGCCCGGCACGCTACGCCGGGGGCCGCGACCTGAGAAGGGGGGTTGCGAACCGGCGGCCAGCATGGCAACGGGGTCGGCTCCTGACACTCGGAAAACGAGGAACCCCTCCGTTCTCTTCGGGCGTCCGAGTTGTTAACAGATCCATCCACACCTGTGGAATGGCGCTCCAGGGTTGTTAACAGGTTTGTTAACACCTGTGGACGAGATGCAGCGGATAGGCTCTGGACGCCGGAAGACGGAGGGGCGATGAAGCGAGACGTGCGTGTGGTTGTGGGGATCCTCCTCGCGGGTGCGATCGGCGCCCTGACCGGATGCTCGACGGGAGCCGGTACGCCGGCGCCTCCGCAGGCCGTCGGCGAGAACTACCCCGGAACCTGCATGCCGCCGGAGTTCACGTGGCCGACGGACTTCCTCGAGGGGCTGCCGTCGGAGTCGGCCGCTGTGGGCGGCAGCGTCGTCGGACTCCGACTCGAGTACCTGAACGAGCAGTGGGTGTGGCGCATCCGCAGCGTCTCCTCGAAGACCGACATGTGGGGCGAGCGCGTGGACGACCCGGGCTTCGGGATGGAGTCGATCGTCGACGTGCGGTCCTTCGAGGTCCTCTCGTCGGGCGATGTGGAACTCACCGAGGCGGAGCAGAGCCCCGGCAGCGGTGCGATCGTGGCGGCGATGGCATCAGGAGAGCAGTGGCCGAGTCCGCTGATCGTCGAGATGGCGCGAGAGATCGACGGCGGCTCCGCCGTGTGGCGCATCACGACCTGTGACACCGCCACCAACGAGCTCTCCGAGCAGACGATGCCGTGACACCCATACAAACGAGAAGGCCCCGCCGAAGCGGGGCCTTCTCGAACTGTCTCAACACAGTGTGGAGCCTAGGAGATTCGAACTCCTGACATCCTGCTTGCAAAGCAGGCGCTCTACCAACTGAGCTAAGGCCCCGTGAGGGAAATATTGAGTTGAGGAGTGGGCCCACCAGGACTTGAACCTGGGACCTCTTCATTATCAGTGAAGCGCTCTAACCGCCTGAGCTATGGGCCCGTCAACCTCCGAAACTTTACCGGAGATTTCCCGAATTACCCAATCGAGGGCGGGGACCCCCACGGATCCCCGCCCTCGAGGGGGATCAGCCGCCCGGACGGATCGTCACGCTGCCTGCGGAGAGCGAGACGTCGATCGTGCGCCGGGCGCCCGATGCCTGGTCGACTTTGGCGTCGAGCGAGCCCGCGCTGACGTCCTGGGTGATCGTGTACGACTCGTCGGGCACCGTGAGATCGAGGGATCCGGCGCTCACGTCGATCGTCGTCTGCGACGGTGCACGACCTGTGAGTTCGACGTTGAGATCGCCGGCGGAGACGCTGAGGTCGGCCGTGTCCACCCCGTCGAGCACGGCGTCGGCGCGACCGGCACTCATGTCGATGCTCAGCCCGGTCGCCGCGCCCTCCAGGTCGACCGCTCCCGCGTTGACCGTGATGTCGAGGGCGCCGAAGTCGCCGACCACGTCGAGGCTCCCGGCGTCGAGGGTCAGGTCGGCGTCCAGGGCACCGTCCCGCAGGCTCTCGGGGAGCGTGAGCACCGCCGACTGGTCGTCGCCGAACCAGCTGCCGAACCACCATCCGAATTCGAACTCGGGGCTGCGCACGACCAGGGAGTCGCCTTCTCGTTCGAGCGTCCACGCCGGACCACGGCTGTTGGTCACCGCGAGCTCCGCGTCGTCGACGTCACCGAACTCGATCCGCATGTTCCCTGCATCCACGTCGAGGTCGATCCGCTGGATGCCGGATGCATCCTCGGACAGCACCGAGTCCGTGCCCTCGGTCGACGCGGCGACCAGGCTGCCGGTCGCGGCGACCGCAGCGGTCGCTCCCGAGCCGATCAGAGCCATTCCGCCCACCACTGCGGTGAGGATCATGACCGCGGTCGCTCCCGAGGAGCGGCCCCCGTCTTCCGCGCGACTGGGTGCGGGCGTCGGTGCCGGGGCCTCCGGAGGGGCGGCCGCCGGGGGAGTGAGCGGGGTGTGCCCGCCCTGGAAGTCGTCGTTCGTGGTCATCGTCCCACTCCTGTCTGTCCGGTCGGCGTAGCGCCGCCCGTGTTCTCGATGTGTGCGAGGGCGGCGAGCACTCGTCGGTTGCCCGACTCTCCCTGCTCGAAGCCCAGCTTCTGGAAGATCGCGGTGATGTGCTTCTCGACGCTGGCCTCGGAGAGGAAGAGCAACCCGGCGATCGCCTGGTTCGACTTGCCCTCGGCGATGAGCGCCAGGACGGTGCGCTCGCGTTCGGTGAGCCGCTGCATCCGGTCGTCGCGGTTGCGCCGTGTCAGCAGCTGGGCCACGACCTCCGGGTCGAGCACGGTCGCGCCCTCGGAGATCCGCTGGACAGACCCGAGGAACTCCGAGACATCGGCCACGCGGTCCTTCAGAAGGTAGCCGAGCGGGCCACCCTGGGCCGCGATGAGGTCCGAGGCGTACCGCTCCTCGACGTACTGCGAGAGCACGAGCAGCGGAAGAGCCGGGTTCGTGGCGCGGAGGCCGAGTGCCGCACGGATGCCCTCGTCGGTGAACGTCGGAGGGAGGCGCACATCGAGGATGCAGAGCTCCGGGTCGGTCTCGGCCACCGCCTCGACCAGTCCCTCGGTGTCGGGGAGCGCCGCGACCACGGTGTGGCCGGCATCCTCGAGCAGGCGCACGAGTCCTTCGCGCAGCAGGACCGAGTCCTCGCAGATCAGGATGCGCATGGCACGTTCACCTCCAGGCTGGTCGGTCCGCCCACGGGGCTCTCGAGGCGGAAGGTTCCGCCGGCGGCGAGGATGCGGTTCGCGATGCCGTCGAGGCCACCACCGGGCTGCACCTGAGCGCCGCCCATACCGTTGTCCTCGACGCGGGCCCACAGCACCCCGCCCTCGCGCAGACGCACGGTGACCCTGGCCTCGCTGGCTCGGGAGTGCTTCGCGGCGTTCGTGAGCGATTCGGCGATCGAGAAGTACACGGCGGCCTCCGCTTCACGGCTGCAGCGTCCGTCCATCCGGACGTCGAGGCTCACCGGGATGTGCGACCGGCCGGCCAACGCAGACAGAGCCGCGTCGAGGCCACGATCGTCGAGCACCGAGGCATGGATGCCGCGGGCGAGCTGTCGCAGTTCGGTGATGGCCGCCTTGGTCGAGGTGTGCGCCTCGGCGATCAGCTCTTTCGCGGCATCCGGGTCGTCGTCGATCTTCTGCTGGGCGAGGCCCAGGGTCATGCCGACCGAGACGAGCCGCGGCTGGACGCCGTCGTGCAGGTCGCGTTCGATGCGAGTGCGCTCCACGTCGGCGGCGCGCACGGCGCCCTCCCGCTGGGCGGTGCTGGTGCGCACACGCTCCGTGAGTTCAGCCTCGCGGCTGCGGATCACGATCGACAGCGAGAGCACGCGGTGCAGCAGAGCGAGACCGATCATCCCGGCGAGCGAGGCGGCGAGACCGAGGATGCCGACGAGTGGCGCCCAGGAGGCGTCGATGCCGCCTCCGCCGAACGGCCCGATCACGGCATCCGTCCCCGTGAGCGGGGCGAAGCAGATCACGATCGACCACACGACGCCCCAGGCGAGGCGCAGCACGATCCAGCCGAGCACGGCCGTGATCGCGAAGTTCGCGAGCGCCCGCCACATGCGGCCGTCGATCGCCTGTCGTCCGAGCGAGCGCAGCCAGCCGGCGAAGCCGGGCCGATCACGCGGTCGCCAACGCAGCGGGGCGATCGGAGCCTTGTAGAGGGCACCGACGCGGGCGACCTCGAACCAGCCGACGCCGAACAGCGCGTAGACGAACCCGACGAGGAGCACGACGCCGATGCCGGCTGCGAAGAGCAGACCGAGGCCTGTGCCCAGGAGTCCGGAGAGGGTCGCGAAGATGAAGCCGCCGATGACCCCGATGCCCGCCAGATGGAGGATCGAGAGGAAGATGCGCAGCGGCGGCTTCGAGGCCGTCGCCGGTGGGGGCGTGGCAGTCTGTGTCGTCATGTCTCCAAGGTACGGCGGTGCGGATCGCCCCGACACCGAGGCAACCGGACTCCCGAGTTCGGGTTTTCCGTAGTGCTCGTCAGATCTGGCACGGCCCGAAGGGGGCGCGGTGCGTGCGACGATCTGCTTCACTGAGCCCATGAGCGCACACGAGGGCGAACCGCACGGAGCAGGGCTCGGACAGCGATTGAACTGGCTGCGCGCCGGCGTGCTCGGTGCGAACGACGGCATCGTCTCGGTCGCATCCCTCGTCGTCGGCGTCGCCGGCGCCACGACCGACAACGCGGCACTGCTCACCGCAGGCCTCGCGGGTCTGGTGGGCGGCGCGATCTCGATGGCCCTCGGCGAGTACGTGTCGGTCAGCAGCCAGCGCGACAGCGAGAGGGCACTGATCGCGAAGGAGCGTGAGGAGCTTCGGACCATGCCCGACGCCGAGCTCGCCGAACTCACCGCCCTGTACCGACACCGCGGACTCAGCGAGGAGACGGCACGCACCGTCGCCGAGGAGCTCACCGCGCACGACGCCCTCGCCGCGCACCTCGAGGTGGAACTGGGGATCGATCAGGACGACCTCGTGAACCCCTGGCACGCGGCGCTGTCGTCTGCGATCGCATTCACGCTCGGGGCCCTGCTCCCGCTTCTGGCCATCCTGCTGCCCCCACCCGAGTGGCGGGTTCCCGTCACCTTCATCGCCGTCCTCCTCGCCCTCGCCGTCACGGGGACGGTGTCTGCGAAGATCGGCGGGTCGCCACCCCTCCGAGCATCCGTCCGGCTCGTCGTCGGCGGGGCGCTCGCCCTGCTCATCACGTGGCTGATCGGCACGCTCCTCGGCACGACCGGGGTGGTCTAGACGCAAGAAGGGCGGATGCCGCAGCATCCGCCCTTCTTCGAATCCGTGGGATCAGTTCGACATGAACCCGACGAGCAGTCCGCCGGTCACCTTCACGGCGACGTTGTAGATGCCCGCGATCACCGCGCCGAGCACGGTGAACACGATGAGGTTCAGGATCGAGACGACGGCGGCGAAGGCCATCACCTGAGGAAGCCCGGCGACCTCGGAGATGCGCACCGAGTTGTCGGTGATCACGCCGACGAAGTCGTCGGCCTGCGTGAGGATGCCGGTCGCCTGAAGCACGAGGTAGATGAGGAAGAACGACACCATCGTGACGATGGCGAGCGCGACGGCTCCCAGGAACGAGAGCTTCACGGCCGACCAGAAATCGACGTAGACGAGGCGCAGGCGGACCTGCTTGCCTCCGGTCTTGCGCGTGGACTTCTTCGCCAGCTTGTCGGCTACTGTGCTCATGCGTCTGCTTCCTCAGGGTTCTCGTTCGTCTCGGGGGCGGTGGTCTCGGAGTCCACCTCCGCCTCTTCCGATTCGTCTTCCTCGGTGAGGCCCCGCTCACCGTTGCGGGCGATGGCGAGGATACGGTCGGCTTCCGTCGTCCGTGCGAACACCACTCCCATGGTGTCGCGGCCCTTGGCGGGCACCTCGGCCACGGCAGAGCGTACCACCTTGCCGCTGGACAGAACCACCAAGACCTCGTCGTCCTCAGCGACCATCAGACCACCCGCCAGGGTGCCCCGATCATCGTTGAGCTTGGCGACCTTGATGCCGAATCCGCCGCGTCCCTGGACGCGGTATTCCTCGATCGCGGTGCGCTTCGCGTAGCCGCCGTCGGTGACCACGAACACGTACTGGCCGAGTGCCGCGACGGACGCCGACAGCAGGCTGTCGCCCTCGCGGAACTTCATGCCCTTGACGCCGGCGGTCGCTCGACCCATCGGACGCAGCGCCTCGTCGGTGGCGCTGAACCGCACCGACATGCCACGGCGGCTGATGAGCAGGATGTCGTCCTCGGCGTTCACCATGAGAGCCGAGACCAGCTCGTCCTCGTCGTTCAGACGGATCGCGATGACGCCGCCCTGACGGTTGGTGTCGTAGGTCTCGAGTCGCGTCTTCTTGACGAGTCCGTCCCGCGTGGCGAGAACGAGGTAGTCAGCGACCGCGTAGTCGCGGATGTCGAGCACCTGCGCGATGTTCTCATCGGGCTGCAGAGCCAGGAGGTTCGCGACGTGCGTGCCCTTCGCATCGCGACCGGCTTCGGGAACCTCGTAGGTCTTCGAGCGGTAGACGCGACCCTTGTCGGTGAAGAACAGCAGCCAGTGGTGCGTGGTCGTCACGAAGAAGTGCTCGACGATGTCGTCGGCGCGCAGCTGCGCGCCCTTGATGCCCTTGCCACCGCGGTGCTGCGACCGGTAGTTGTCGCTGCGCGTGCGCTTGATGTATCCGGCACGGGTGATGGTGACGACCATCTCCTCTTCGGCGATGAGGTCTTCCATCGAGACGTCGCCGTCGAAGCCGTGCAGGATGTGGGTCCGACGGTCGTCGCCGAAGCGGTCGACGATGCCGGTCAGCTCGTCACGGATGATGTCGCGCTGCAGGGACTCGTCGGCGAGGATCGCCTGGTACTCGCCGATGAGGCGCTCGAGCTCCGAGGCTTCGTCGAGGATCTTCTGACGCTCGAGGGCCGCGAGTCGGCGCAGCTGCATGTCGAGGATCGCCTGCGCCTGGATGTCGTCGATGTCGAGGAGCTTCTGCAGGCCCTCGTTCGCATCCTGCGTGGTCTGCGATCGACGGATGAGAGCGATGACCTCGTCGAGCGCGTCCAGCGCCTTGAGGTAGGCACGCAGGATGTGCATGCGCGCCTCCGCCTTGGCGAGGCGGAAGCGCGTGCGACGGACGATGACCTCGAGCTGGTGCGTGATCCAGTTCGTCACGAAACCGTCGATCGCGAGCGTGCGCGGCACGCCGTCGACGATCGCGAGCATGTTGGCGCCGAAGTTCTCCTGCAGCTGCGTGTGCTTGTAGAGGTTGTTGAGCACGACCTTCGCGACCGCATCACGCTTGAGCACGACCACGAGACGCTGACCCGTGCGGTCGGACGACTCGTCGCGGATGTCCGCGATGCCCGTGATCTTGCCGTCACGCGCGAGGTCGCCGATCTTCACCGCGACGTTGTCGGGGTTCACCTGGTACGGCAGCTCGGTGATCACGAGGCACGTGCGGCCCTGGATCTCCTCGACGTTGACGACCGCGCGCATCGTGATCGATCCGCGTCCCGTGCGATAGGCCTCCTGCACACCCTTGGTGCCGAGGATCTGCGCGCCGGTCGGGAAGTCAGGACCGGGGATGCGCTGGATGAGTCCCTCGAGCAGCTCCTCGCGGGGGAGACCGGGGTTGTCGAGCGCCCAGAGCGCAGCGGCCGAGACCTCGCGCAGGTTGTGAGGGGGGATGTTGGTCGCCATGCCGACCGCGATGCCGACGGATCCGTTGACGAGCAGGTTCGGGAAGCGCGCCGGCAGGACCGTCGGCTCCTGGGTCTGACCGTCGTAGTTGTCGGTGAAGTCGACCGTGTCTTCCTCGATGTCGCGCACCATCTCGAGCGCGAGCGGGGCCATCTTGGTCTCGGTGTATCGGGGAGCAGCGGCGCCCATGTTGCCGGGCGAGCCGAAGTTGCCCTGGCCGAGAGCCAGCGGATACCGCAGCGACCACGGCTGCACGAGACGGACCAGGGCGTCGTAGATCGCCGAGTCACCGTGCGGGTGGTACTGACCCATGACCTCGCCGACGACACGGGCGCACTTCGAGAACGACTTGTCGGGGCGGAACCCGCCGTCGTACATGCCGTAGATCACGCGGCGGTGCACCGGCTTGAGCCCATCGCGGACGTCGGGCAGCGCGCGGCCGACGATGACCGCCATCGCGTAGTCGAGGTAGCTGCGCTGCATCTCCGACTGCAGGTCGACCTGGTCGATCTTGCCGTGGTCGTGTGCCGGCTCGGGGCGTACTTCGTCAGTCATGTGTGTTGTCGATTCCGGTCGTTGTCGAACGAATGCAGGCGCGGGGGACGCGTCAGATGTCGAGGAAGCGGACGTCCTTGGCGTTGCGCTGGATGAAGCTGCGTCGCGACTCGACGTCCTCACCCATCAGCACGCTGAAGATCTCGTCCGCTGCGGCGGCGTCCTCGATGGTCACCTGGCGCAGCGTTCGCGTCGTGTGATCCATCGTGGTCTCCCACAGCTCCTTGGCGTTCATCTCGCCGAGACCCTTGTAGCGCTGGATGCCGGCGTCCTTCGGGATCCGCTTGCCGTTGTCGAGCCCGAACTTGAGCAGCGCATCGCGCTCGGCGTCGCTGAACACATACTCGTGCGGCTGGTTCGACCACTTGAGACGGTAGAGCGGCGGCATCGCGAGGTAGACGAAGCCTGCCTCGATCAGCCCGCGCATGTAACGGAACAGCAGAGTGAGCAGCAACGTGGTGATGTGCTGGCCGTCGACGTCGGCATCCGCCATCAGCACGATCTTGTGATACCGCGCCTTCTCGATGTCGAACTCTTCGCCGATGCCCGTGCCGAAGGCCTGGATCATCGCCTGGACCTCTTTGTTGCCGAGGGCCTTGTCGAGGCGAGCGCGCTCGACGTTGAGGATCTTGCCTCGCAGCGCCAGGATCGCCTGCGTGTGCGGGTCGCGACCCTGCACCGCCGAGCCGCCGGCCGAGTCACCCTCGACGAGGAAGATCTCGCTGATCGAGGGGTCCTTGCTGGTGCAGTCCTTGAGCTTGTCGGGCATCGCCGCCGATTCGAAGACGCTCTTGCGACGAGCGGTCTCACGGGCCTTGCGAGCTGCGAGACGCGCGGTGGCCGCGTCGATCGCCTTGCGGATCACGTTCTTGGCCTGGTTCGGGTTTCGACCGAACCAGTCGCCGAGCTGATCGCCGACGACCTTCTGCACGAAGGCCTTCGCCTCGGTGTTGCCCAGCTTGGTCTTGGTCTGACCCTCGAACTGGGGCTCACCGAGCTTGATCGAGATGACCGCGGTGAGTCCTTCACGGACGTCGTCGCCCGACAGGTTGTCGTCCTTCTCCTTGAGAAGGTTGTTCGCCCTGGCGTACTTGTTCACCAGCGTCGTCAGCGCCGCACGGAAGCCCTCCTCGTGCGTGCCACCCTCGTGCGTGTTGATCGTGTTCGCATAGGTGAAGACGTTCTCGGTGTACGAGGTCGTCCACTGCATCGCGACCTCGAGCGAGATCTTGCGCTCTGTGTCCTCCGACTCGAACGCGATGATCTCGTCGTTGACGACCTCGGCGTGACGCACCTTGTTGAGGTACTCGACGTAGTCGACGAGGCCGCGCTCGTAGAAGAACACGTCGTTCGGCTGAGTGAGAGTCGCCTGACCGTCGACCTCGACCTCGTAGGCCGAGGCAGGACGCTCGTCGGACAGCTCGATGCGGAGTCCCTTGTTGAGGAACGCCATCTGCTGGAAGCGCGTGCGCAGAGTGTCGTAGTCGAAGTCCGTCGTCTCGGCGAAGATCTCGGCGTCCGGCCAGAACGTGATGCTGGTTCCGGTCTCGTCGGAGGCCTCGCCCTTCTCGAGCTTCTGCTGCGGGACTCCACCGTTGGCGAAGCTGTGCCGCCAGACGAAGCCCTTCTGCTTCACCTCGACGTCGAACCGGGTCGACAGGGCGTTCACCACGGAGGAGCCGACGCCGTGCAGTCCACCCGAGACGGCGTACGCACCGCCGCCGAACTTTCCACCGGCGTGCAGGATCGTCAGCACGACCTCGACGGTCGACTTCGTGGGGTCGGAGGAGTGCGGGTCGACGGGGATGCCGCGGCCGTTGTCGATCACGCGGACGCCGCCGTCTTCGAGAAGCGTCACGAAGATCGTGTCGGCGTACCCTGCGAGGGCTTCGTCGACGGAGTTGTCGACGATCTCGTAGACGAGGTGGTGCAGACCACGCGGTCCCGTGGATCCGATGTACATACCCGGGCGCTTGCGGACGGCTTCGAGACCCTCGAGGATCTGGATGGAGTCGGCACCGTACTCACCGGGCTGCTTCACCTTGGGTGAGATCTTGTTCTCGGTGGCGGGGGTCTCCCCGGTGGTGGATTCCGTCTCGTCAGCGGGGGATTCAGGCGTCATCAGAGGGCATTCTCCACATCGATATCACGAAGTCCCAGTCTAGCGGCTTTTCGTGTCGAGATGCGGCTGAGCGGCCACCTGTGGCCCTCTGAGCGTGTCGGACCCCATCCGTGGTGTCCTACCCGTAGGTGTCTCGCGGGCCCCGCCCTGGAACGACTCTGGGACCCCATTTCCACGAGGGTACGTCCGGTCCGATGAAGCGCAGATTCTCGACACCGGCATCCGGATACCGTCGGCCGATCTCGGTGAGGATCGTCCCGCGCATGTACTGGAGGTTCTTCGCCCAGGCCGTCGAATCGCACTTCACGGTGAGCACACCGCGTTCGAGCGAGACGGGCTCAGAGTGCTTCGCGGTGTCGCTGCCGGCCAGATCGGCCCACTGACGCACCAGGTCCTCGCGAGCCAGCGTCTTCTGCCACCCCGAATCCCGACTGAGCTTGTCGAGCACTGCGCCGAGCGCTCCCGGGTCGCGCCCCGGGGTGAACGGAGCGTTGTCGTCATCGGTGACGATGCGGCGCTTGCGCTTCCACGACTTCGAACTCGGCGCGAGGCCACGCAGACGCAGGTAGGTGGCGACGGTCTCGGGGGTCTCGGGTGCCGGAACGGCTGCGACGTCAGTCATCGGTCACCTCTCTCTCGTCACTGATGGTTCCCGCCGAGATCCGCACCACGTGCGCATGCAGGACCTCGGGGATATCCTCCTCCACCGCCGCGGTCACCACCACCTGCTCGTATCCGGCGGTCAGCGCCGCGAGGCGCTGCCGGCGGTCGGCATCGAGCTCGGCGAACACGTCGTCGAGGATCAGCACCGGGTCGCCGGCGGGGGATTCGCTGCGCAGCAGCTCCGCGGATGCGAGGCGGAGAGCGAGCGCCACCGACCAGGATTCGCCATGGGACGCATAGCCTTTGACCGGAAGACCGCGGACGCGCAGCACCAGATCGTCGCGATGAGGTCCGGTGAGCGTGAGGCCGCGGTCGAGTTCGTTGGACCTCTTCGCGAGAAGCGCTGCGTGGAACATCTCGGCGATGTCGCCGGAGGTCTCGGCAGGAGCATCCACCCCCTCTTCGGGGTCTGCGCCTCGCACCGAGAGCGCCCAGTCGAGCTGTGGACGGTGATCCTCACCGGCGATCGCGGCATACGCCTCGGCCACCGGCTGCTGCAGATCGGTCGCGAGCCGCTGGCGGGCGGTGATGATCTCGGCCCCGAGCGACACGAGCTTGTCGTCCCACACGTCGAGCGTGCTGAGACCCTCGCCCTTGATGCCGCGAGCACGCGCCGATTTGAGCAGGGCGTTGCGCTGCTTGAGCACGCGGTCGTAGTCGGCGAGCACCGACGACATCCGCGGCGTGCGCTGGATGAGCAGCTGGTCGACGAAGCGGCGTCGCGCCGAGGGGTCGCCCCGCACGATCTGAAGGTCTTCGGGAGCGAACAGGACGACGTGCGCGTAGCGGGGGAGTTCGTTGGTCTTCGACGGCGAGCCGTTGATGCGGGCCTTGTTCGACCCCTGCTTGTTGACCTGCACCTCGACGAGCACTCGACGCTCGCCGTGCGACAGACGCGCACGGATGATCGCGAAATCCTGACCTTCGCGGACCATGGGCGCATCGGATGAGACGCGGTGCGAACCCAGGGTCGCGAGGAAGACGACAGCCTCGGCGAGATTCGTCTTCCCCTGGCCGTTTCGACCGACGAGCACGTTGGGGCCCTTGTGCAGGGCGAGATCAGCGGTCGCGTAATTGCGGAAATCGACCAGGCTCAGGTGTTCCACAATCACGCTGTCAGCCTACCTTCGGCGTCTGACATCGGACTCTCGGTAGGGCACTCATGCCCTGGCGATACCGTGAAGTCGCGTAGCGGAATCAGCGCAGCAGGAGGTTGGGCTGCAGCAGGTACTTGAACGAATCGAGTCCGGCCTGATCGACCGACGTCTGACTCGTGATCAGCACGGGGCTGAGCTTGTTCGCGTTGTCGCTCGACGTGAACGTGACGCGGACGAACTCGCTCTTCACGGCGCCCAATGCCTCGATGAGGTACTGGGGGTTGAGGCCGAGAGTGACCTCGTCGCCGCCCGAGAGGATCGCATCGACGGACTCGGATGCCCGCGCGTGCTCGCTGCCCGACGCATCCATCGTGACGCCGTCGCTCGCGAACGTGAAACGCAGCGGAGCGGCACGGTCGAGCACGAGCGACACTCGGCGCACGGCCTCGACGAGGTCGGCGGTGTTGACGACCGCGTAGTGCTCGGTCTGCTCGGGGAACAGACGGCGCACGGGCGGGAAGTTCCCCTTGATCAGCAGCGAGGTCACGGTCTTGTTGCCCGCCGTGAACGCGATGATCTCGCGGTCGCCGGCTCCGGAGAAGGCGATCTGGATCGTGCCGGCGTGACCGAACGTCTTTCCGACCTCGAGGAGCGTTCGTGCGGGGACGAGTGCGGTGGCCTCGACGGCCTCCCCGTCCCAGGGCACATCGCGAAGCGACACGCGGTAACGGTCGGTGGCGACCAGGCTCAGCGTGTGACCGGAGACCTCGAGCTGCACACCGGTGAGCACCGGAGTGACATCGTCGCGGGATGCCGCGAAGCCGACCTGCGCGATCGCGGTACCGAAGTCATCGGCGGGAACGACGCCGGAGGAGCCGGAGACCTCGGGGATCGAGGGATATTCCTCGACCGGCATGGCGGCAAGTGTGAATCGAGCGGATCCGCAGCTGACGGTGATGCTGCCGTCGTCTTCGACGGCGATCTCGATCGGAGCGTTCGGGAGTCGGCTCGCGATGTCGGAGAGCAGGCGGCCGTGGACCAGGATCGTGCCCGGTGTCTCGACAGTGGCTTCGATGGTCGTCCGTGCCGAGGCTTCGTAGTCGAAGGCCGAGAGCGTGAGGCCGGAGCCGTCTGCTTCGATCAGGACTCCGGCGAGGATCGGCTGAGGATTGCGCTGCGGAAGCAGCTTGACGACGAACGAGACAGCCTCGCTGAAGACATCGCGGTTGACCTGAAACCTCACGGGTGCTCCCTTGTCGTCGTTCTGAGACGTGTCGTCATCGGTCCTGCCTGTGCAGGGCTTCCCATGCTAGCCCCACAGTCGGTCGGATCCCTACGGCCGGGTCGAACCTCGGGCCTGTCGGAGTTTCCCCACCGTCTGGTGATCGGATCGCCCCTGAATTGAATTAACTCCTTAACGGTGTTAACACCTGTGGATACTGTGGATAACTCGGTGGAAAGCAGACGCGAGTAGGGAACTACACGCTTGTCACTTGTGGAATCCCTGAGGAATCCGCGGGTGGAGGGGGTCTGCCGGTCGGAGTACTCTCCCGTAGTTATCCACAGGTTGGCCCGTTTCCCCCACATTCGTCCCGACCTGATCGCGATCCATCCACAAGTTATCCACATGTGCAAACTGGCATCCATCCGGACTCGCGCATGCCGCTCAGACGCACGAGAAGGGGGTCGCAGCGTCCTGGCGGACCCTGCGACCCCCTTTTCTCGAGGCAGCGTGCGCTCAGCGTCGACCGAGCTGCGTGGTGATCTCGGTCACCTGGTTGTAGATCGAACGGCGCTCCTTCATGAGCTCGCTGATCTTCTTGTAGGCGTACATGACGGTCGTGTGATCGCGGTTTCCGAACAGCTGACCGATCTTCGGCAGCGAGAGGCTCGTGCGCTCACGGCACAGGTACATCGCGATCTGGCGAGAGGTGGCGATCTGCTGCGATCGACTCGATCCGTACAGATCGTCGACCGTGAGCTTGAAGTACTGAGCGGTCGCCGTGATGATGTCGGTCGGCGAGATGATGTTGTCTTCCGCCGTGTCGATGATGTCGCGCAGCACGGTCTGGGCGAGGGAGATGTCGAGCGCGGAGCGGTTCAGGCTCGCGAACGCCGAGACGCGGATGAGGGCGCCCTCGAGTTCTCGGATGTTCGACGAGACCACGGTCGCGATGTACTCGAGTACTTCGTCGGGAATATGGAGCGCCTCGCTCTGCGCCTTCTTGCGGAGGATCGCGATACGCGTCTCGAGGTCGGGCGCCTGGACGTCGGTGATCAGGCCCCACTCGAAGCGGCTCCGCATACGGTCCTCGAAGCCGGTCAGATGCTTCGGTGCCACATCGCTGGTGATCACGACCTGCTTGTTGTGATCGTGGAGCGTGTTGAAGGTGTGGAAGAACGCCTCCTGGGTCTCCGCACGACCCTGCAGGAACTGGATGTCGTCGATGAGGAGGATGTCGACGTCGCGGTAACGAGCCTGGAAGGCGGCACCGCGGTTGTTGGCGATCGAGTTGATGAAGTCGTTCGTGAACTCCTCGCTCGACACGTACCTCACCTTCACCCCCGCGTAGAGAGACTGCGCGTAGTCGCCGATCGCGTGGAGGAGGTGGGTCTTACCCAGACCCGAATCTCCGTAGATGAAGAGCGGGTTATAGGCCTTGGCCGGCGCCTCGGCGACGGCGACGGCTGCGGCGTGCGCGAAGCGGTTGGACTGACCGATGACGAAGTTGTCGAAGGTGTACTTCGGATTGAGTCGCGATTCGTGGCGCAGCTGCGTGGGCTGCTCCATCGGGGACTCGACACGGATCTGCTCCTGGCGTCCGTAGTCGGCGACGGCGATCGGGGCGGTGGGCTGCTCGGCGAGCTCGTGATTCACGACCACGCGGTACGAGGTGACCTCCTGACCGATGTGCGAGAGCGCCTCCATGATCGGCAGCCGCAGACGCTTGTTGATCTGCGCGGCCGTCAGGTCGTTGGGGACCTCGAGGTACAGCGTCGCAGCCATGACTCCGGCGGGAACGGCGAGACTCAGGAATCCCTGCAGCTGCGGAGTCACCCGGTCGTCTGCCTCGAGCAGATCCTGCACCGTGGTCCAGATCGGAACGTCGGGCTGGGCAGGTGATGACATGACGCTCCGTGCTGGGGGATGCGGAGGGGCGTCGAGAAAAGGCGGCCCCCCTGTGGATAACTTCGGATGCCACGGTAGTCACCGTGGCTGGGAACGGCAACCTGCCTCCGGGATTCCGCGCGCGTGTTGCGCATACGTGCACGGCGGAGGTTGTGGATAATAGCTGTGCGGATCGTGCCGGAGGTCGAGGTCGAAGCGCGCAGATTTGCTCTGCGCGCCGTCAGGACGTACCCTTAATCGGTTGACTTATGCCTGAATGGCAGATCCCTATGTCTCCGGTCAAATCGATCCCGGTGGCAGCATTCCCGGAGTGATTTCATGAGCAAGCGCACCTTCCAGCCCAACAACCGTCGTCGCGCCAAGAAGCACGGCTTCCGCCTTCGCATGCGCACCCGCGCCGGCCGTGCCATCCTTTCGGCTCGTCGCGCGAAGGGCCGCACCGAGCTCTCCGCGTAAATCGCTGTGCTCGCCCGCCCGTTTCGTGTGACCCGCGGGAGCGACTATCGACTGGTCGTTCGACGCGGATCCCGTTGTGGCGGAGCCAAGGTCGTCACCTCCATGCTGACGACCGGCGAGAGCAGAGCCGCGAGGTTCGGATTCATCATCAGCAAGCAGGTGGGTACCGCTGTGGTGCGCAACACCGTCCGTCGGCGACTCAAAGCCGTCTGTGCGGAGGCGCTCCCGCGGGTTCCCGAGGGCACGGATGTCGTCATCCGTGCCCTTCCTGCGTCCGCCGACGCCAGCTACGCCGAGCTGAGCGCGGACGTGAACCGCTGCCTCGACCGACTCGCGCGGGCCCGGTCATGACCGCTCTTCCCGCCTCGTCGATCGGCACGGCACACGCGCGTTCAGGGGATCTGCTGCGCAGCATCCCGCTGCTTCCGCGAAACCTGGTGCTCGGCTTCCTCACGGGTTACCGCAAGGTGATCTCTCCGATGTACGGAGATGTCTGTGCCTACTACCCATCCTGTTCGGCTTACGCTGTAGGTGCGGTGCAACAGCACGGCGCCGTGCGGGGAACGATGCTCTCGGCATGGCGCATCCTCCGTTGCAATCCCTGGAGCCACGGCGGCGTCGATGACGTCCGTCCGCACGAACACTTCCGCTATGACCTGACCGCTCACGGTTTCGTCGTCCCTTCCCGAAAGGACTGATCGGTGGGTCTTGACCTTCTGCTCGCCAGCACCACCCCCTCGCCGGCGCCTGCGTCCGGCGGCTTCGACCTGATCGGAACCATCCTCTGGCCGCTCAAGTGGCTGGTCGAGATGGTGCTCGTCGCCTGGCACTGGCTGCTGACCGCGGTCGGCCTGCCTGCGGCGTCCGGCCTGACCTGGGTGCTGTCGATCGTCGGCCTGGTCATCGTCGTGCGCGCCGCTCTGATCCCGCTCTTCGTGAAGCAGATCAAGAGCCAGCGAAAGATGATGGAAATCGCTCCTGAGCTGCGAAAGGTTCAGGAGAAGTACCGGGGCAAGAAGGATCAGCTCTCTCGTGAGGCGATGAGCCGCGAGACGATGGGCCTATACAAGAAGCACGGCACGACGCCGATGTCGAGCTGCCTGCCTCTGCTCGTGCAGATGCCCATCTTCTTCTCGCTGTTCAGTGTTCTCAGCGACGTCTCGAAGCATCACAATCTCGGCGTCGGTGGCGTCGGTCTGCTGAACGCCGAGCTCACGGAGCAGTTCTACAACGCGGAGCTCTTCGGTGTCGCGTCTCTGCACGAGACGCTCGGCAACGCGGTGGATGCCGGAAACACCACGGCGATCGTCATCCTGGTCACGCTCGTCGTGCTCATGATCGCGTCGCAGTTCTTCACTCAGCTGCAGATCATCTCGAAGAACCTGTCGCCCGAGGCCAAGACCGGCCAGGCGTACCAGATGCAGAAGATCATGCTCTACATCCTCCCGCTGGGCTTCATCTTCTCGGGCATCTTCTTCCCGCTCGGCGTCGTCGTGTACTGGTTCATCTCCAACCTCTGGACCATGGGACAGCAGTTCCTCGTCATCCGCGAGATGCCGACACCCGGGTCGGAAGCAGCCAAGGCACGCGAGGAGCGCCTCGCTCGCAAGGGCAAGGCGATCGACTCGTCGGGCAAGGTCGTTCCGATGGCTGCCTACGAGGCAGAGCAGCAGCGGATGCTCGAAGAGGCGGAGCGTGCGAAGGCACAGACTCCCAAGCGTCAGCAGCCCGTGGGCAAGAAGCGTTCGAAGAAGAAGGGGAGCGGTTCGTGACCGACAACGTGACTGAGACCGTGGAGCCCACGGTCGCCGAGCTGGAGAACGAGGGCGACGTCGCAGCCGACTACCTCGAAGAGCTTCTCGACATCGCCGACATCGACGGCGATCTCAACCTCGACGTGCGCCAGGGGCGTGCCTATGTCTCGGTGGAGGCGGAGGGCGACGGACTCGCTCTGCTCTCGGCACCCGACACGGTGCAGGCTCTTCAGGAGCTCACGCGACTCGCTGTGCAGAGCAAGACCGGTTCGTTCTCGCGCCTGATCCTCGACATCGGTGGATCCCGCGACATCCGTCGTCGTCAGCTCGAGACGCTGGTCAACGCGGCGGCTGCGAAGCTCGATGAGGGTGCCAGCCAGGCGTCGCTGCCCGCCATGTCGAGCTACGAGCGCAAACTGGTGCACGATATTGCCGCTGACCAGGGACTTGTCTCTGAGTCGTACGGTGAGGGTGCAGACCGGCACACGGTCCTCCGTCGTCGTTGATGCTTCAGGTGGAGCGTCGGATCGGCGTGAGTTCGTGAGTGCTCTGGAGGTCGAGCCCGCAGTTGCGGTGGACCTGTTCGGTGATCGCATCGACCTCGCGCGGCAGTTCACCGCCGCTCTCGCTGACCAGGGGGAGGAGCGGGGGCTCATCGGTCCTCTGGAGCTTCCCCGTCTGTGGACGCGTCACATCTTGAACAGCGTGATCGCTGCTCCGCTGTTCCACGGTTCCGTCGCCGACATCGGGTCCGGAGCAGGGCTGCCTGGAATCGTCCTGGCGATCGCGCGCCCCGATGTGCACTGGACTCTCATCGAACCGATGGAACGTCGCGTGACCTGGTTGACCGAGCAGGTCGAAGAGCTCGGTCTGGACAACGTCGAGGTGCTGCGTGCCCGCGCAGAGGACGTTCGACGTCCGGTGGGATTCGACGTCGTCACCGCGCGTGCCGTGAGTGCGCTCAAGACGCTCATCCCGTTGACGGCACCGCTGGTCCGTGACGGCGGAGAGCTGACGGTTCTCAAGGGAATGAACGCCGCGAACGAGATCGACGCCGCACAGAAGCAGATCAAGAAGTTCCGGTTGTCGGATGTGCGGGTAGAGGTACTCGGAGAGGGCGTTCTTCCTGAGATCACCCGCGTCGTCCGGGCCGTCGTCCGCTGAGACTCTCTTCCTTCACGAGTGACCGGTCGCGTCTCGTGCGTGTGGATCAGCTGATACGGCGTTGCCGGTGCTCTCGTGGAGGGAATGCCTCCGTCGGTTTCGAGACCGGTCGCGTGGGCTGTCGCGTTGACTCGCGTCGGTAAGGGCAGTGCATAGGCATGGTCAGTCACCGACTTCGCTTTTCCGGTCTGTTCTGTCGGATGCGGTCGCACCGGTGTCTGTCGTGCATGTCGGCCTGATCTGCGCCCCTATCGGTGGTATCTGGGCTGAATGATCTGGGCTGCGGGTTGCGTTCAGCAGAAAGGGACCTGTCTGTTCCGGTGCCGCGTTGTTTCACGTGAAACATGGAACGAAAGCCGCGCTTCCAGTTCCCCCAGCACAGGCTTCGGGGAGGGGTCGGGCCAGAGTGTGTGGGCTGATTCCGCCGTTGGGGCCGTTGGCGGTGTGGTGGAGTAGCGGACGGCTTTAGGTCGTCGCGTCGCTGTTGTTGTGGGGTCTGGGAGTGCTGTCGACGACGGGGCGGGTGCAGCACCAGGGTTCTACCAGCCCGCGGCCAGCGGGCACTCGTCATACTGCGCTGAGTGCAGGCGTTCATGAAACGGTGAGTGCCGGACCGACGGCTCGTACTCGCGAATGCGGCATCGGTTCCCGCGTGCTGCTGCCAGAGACGGCAAAGGTCCGGGCGTTTCACGTGAAACCTGCGGTGTAGGTGACGGTGTAGGTGCAGTCAAGGCACGGACCTCTCGGATGTTGGTACGACCTGGCCACTGGGTTGCACATGAAGACAGGTGGTGTTTCACGTGAAACCAGCGGCGCACATGCCGGTCATGCGTCCACCGGTTGGTTTTTGGCACCGGCGGACGAGGGTCGGCGGACGCCATGTGTCATGTTTCACGTGAAACACGCAATCCAGCGGCGACTACGACTCATGTGCCAGGAAGTGCTGGCGAGAGATACAGGCAACCCATCAGCGACGACCTGCAGATGTTTCACGTGAAACGGTGCCTATGAACGACAAGCTTGCCTCTGCCTCTGCCTCTGCCTCTGCCTCTGTCCCTGTCCCTGCCCCTGCGTACGAGTCGTGTTCCGTGTGAATCTCGCGCTCGGGGAAAGTCCCGCGGACTGAGTGGTGCCCGCGGCGGTGCATCTACAGGCGGCGCCTTCAGTCAGACGGGGACGGCTGCGGCCTCACAAGGTGTCGCGCGGCCGGGATCGCCGACGTCAGTACAGCGCTCTGTGGTGTGCGACACGCATTCCCGCCCAGGGGTGGGCATGCTCTGGCTCTCGCTCGGATCCCCATTTCCTGTGAGAGGGGGACGGTCAGGCGCCGACACCTCGTCTGCACCGGGCGAGCTGCGCGGACACCGGATGTTGTTGTGGGTTGCGGGTTGCGGGTTGTGGGTTGTGGGGTGTGGGTTGTGGGGTGTGGGTAGGGGGTTGGAGGTTGTGGTGGAGTGGGGTCGTGGGGTCGTGGGGACGTGCGGTCCTGGGATTCGGGGCGAGGCATCACACTCTTTGGGGCTGCGTTTGTCTCGGCTTACGCGTGTTTCGGCTGGTGCGTGTTTCGGCTGGCGTGTGTCTGGTCTGGCGCGTGTCTGGTCTGGCGCGTGTCTGGACCGGCGTGCACCTCGGCCGACGCGTGTCTCGGCTTACGGGAGGGCGAATGGATGATCGCACCGCTCTTGATGTGCTGAGGAGCGAGGGGAGGGTGGCAGCGGGCGCCCGCGATTCAGTCGGCCCCTTCGCATGTTTCACGTGAAACGTCGGTGTTCTGTTCACTCAGTGTGATCGGTTTCGCAGACGCCCGGCTCAATCGCTACGCAGGGATACTCACCCGCGTGTTGCGGAATGCGGGGCGAAGGTTGGGACCTCACGACCACGGTCAGCCCCGATGTTCGCCGGCGCTGTGCGAAGAACGCGAGAGTGGCCTCTCGGTGGGAGCCGGGTGACGTATCGCTCGCATGAAGATGAAAAGGATGCAACGGGGGGACTCCAACGCGATGAGGGCCCGGCTGTCATCGAACTCACTGCCTCTGCACGGCCGGATCGCGCTCGCGTGCCCGCCGCCTCACGTGTGCGGCCTCGAGATGCCGCAATTCAGGCATGCAGGCATGACGCGCGGCACCTGAGACTGCCAGGTCGGGCTCGATCTCGCGTCAACGGCTCGCCGGGAATGGGTCCCGTGACTCGGAGTGAGCATCTGCAGCAGGTGAATACGTGGCCATGGCTGCGAGCCGACGCAGACTGACCGCGAGCGTCTCTACTCTGCGTGTTTCGGTGGCAGCAGCGCCGATGTGCCGCTCGCCGCCACTCAATCGACGGCGTCATGCCCGGCATCTACGAGCCACTCGAGACGCCCTGGCGACTTGTTTCACGTTAAACATGCTCACTGAGGGGTAAGCACGCGTGGGTGAATCGCTGATTGTGGAGCTCTTCGTCTGAGGGCTCTACGGAGCTCCACGCACCGAAGACCCTGTCCGATCCGCACTCTGAGAGAGAAGGAGAGCGGGAATCTGCGCTTCGGGTGTAAGAACGGTGTTCGAACATCAGCGGATCCGATGGCACAACGGCGCCAGCCTGCTGCATGGACGGCCACCATGACAAGATCCCGGCGCACGAGCGTCGAATGGGGCGCTGAAACGCGCCCGACCAGAAGTACCTGTCAGGACTCGTGTGGGCATGAGCGCGGCAACCCCGCTCCATCTCCAATGTTCACTTATAACGCGGTCGTGGAGCAGCTATTGTCGGTAGAGCGGGGAGTCTGTGATCTACGCTCGTTTCACGTGAAACGCAGATACCGTGGAGCCATGGTTCGGGTGCTCATCACAGGGATGTCGGGCGTGGGGAAGTCGAGCCTTCTCGAGATGCTGGGGGAGTGGGGCCAGTTCGTGATCGACACGGATTACGGAGACTGGAAGACCCCAGAGGGCATCTGGGACGCGCGGCTCATGGGCGAAGTCCTGGCGGGGAATGACAGCGTCGTCGTGTCGGGGACCGTCGAGAACCAGGGCGAGTTCTACGAGCGGTTCGATCATGTGGTGCTGCTCTCTGCACCGGAGGAAGTGATCCTCGAGCGGGTTCAGAACCGTTCGACGAATCCGTACGGATGGTCGGAAGAGGAACGCGCGGAGATCCGGGGCTATCTGCGAACGGTGGAGCCACTCTTGCGTAGTGGAGCGACGGTCGAGATCGATGCCACTCGACCCCTGATCGACATCGCGCGAGAGATCGTTCGGCTGACGAAAGACGAACGTTCCACGTGAAACATCGCTGTGCCCGGCCCGGCCCAACCGCGTCGTCACGTCGTCACACCCAGCGACCGCCGCTATCGCGGGTCCCCGAAAAGCCACAGGATCGATGGCGGCGGGTCGCCCATGCACCCGGATGGTCGACGTACGCGCCCAGCCATGGAGGCCACCCGAGCCACACCCCGAGAGCACGGGTCAGGCTCGGGTCTCCGGTGGATCGACGGCAACGCAGCGAATGAAGTGAAGCTGTCGGGACCTGCAATCCCAGTCCGCAGCAAGGAACGTCCGCCACAGCGATTAGAGTGGAACATGGCCCCGAAAGGAGTGGATGTTTCACGTGAAACAGCCCGAAAAGGCATCACCGAAGGACTCCTTCGGGATGGATACGCCGCTCGCGCGGGAACTCGCCGATCTCTCAGCTCGCCGCCGAGTGCTCGAGTCAGTCAGCATCGACTTCAGCGGAGACACTCGCATCCTGACGGTCTCCAACCAGAAGGGCGGCGTCGGCAAGACGACCAGTGCGGTCAACGTCGCTTCAGCTCTGGCTGGCCTCGGCGCAAAGGTCCTCGTGATCGACCTCGATCCGCAGGGAAACGCCTCCACGGCGCTGGGAGTCCCACACAACGCCGACACGCAGAGCATCTATGACGTCCTGATCGAGGAGCTTCCCCTCGCCGAGATCGTGCAGCAGAGCCCAGAGGATGAGAATCTCTTCTGCGCGCCGAGCACGATCCACCTCGCCGGAGCCGAGATCGAACTCGTCTCACAGGTCGCACGCGAGCACCGTCTGCGCAGTGCCCTGGGGGAGTACCTCGATGCCCACCCGATGGACTTCGTGATCATCGACTGCCCGCCGTCTTTGGGCCTCCTGACGATCAACGCGTTCACCGCGGCGAACGAGGTCTTCATCCCGATCCAGTGCGAGTACTACGCGCTCGAGGGACTGAGCCAGCTTCTCGGCAGCATCCAGATGATCCAGAAGCACCTGAATCCGGGGCTCCACCTATCCACGATCCTGCTGACCATGTTCGACGGACGCACGCGCTTGGCGCAGCAGGTCGCTGACGAGGTCCGCACCCACTTTCCCGACCAGGTGCTCGACACCGTCATTCCGCGCTCCGTGCGGGTGTCGGAGGCACCGAGTTTCGGTCAGACCGTGATCGCCTACGATGGGCAATCCGCCGGCGCTGTCGCCTATCGCGAAGCCGCCGTCGAGATCGCGTCGCGGACCGCGACGCAGAGCAAGGAGAAATGATGGCGAAGCGCACTGGACTGGGCCGGGGCATCGGTGCCCTCATCCCCACCGCTGATCAGTCAGAGCGTCCCGTGGATGTGTTCTTCCCCGGCGCGAACCTGCGCCCGGCGACGGAGCAGACCAGCGATCAGCACGCCGCCGAGGCGGACCTCGAGGTGGTGCCGGGCATCCACCTGATCCAGATCGATCCTCTGAAGATCGTTCCGAACCCTCGTCAGCCGCGCACGCACTTCAACCCCGAAGACCTCGCCGAGCTCGTGCACAGCGTCCGGGAGTTCGGCGTGCTGCAGCCCGTGGTCGTCCGCAAGAACACCGATGGTGAGTACGAGCTCATCATGGGAGAACGGCGTACGCGTGCTGCCCGTGAGGCCGGCCTGGCGGCCATCCCCGCCGTCGTCCGTGAGACCGCCGACGAGGATCTCCTGCGCGACGCGCTCCTCGAGAACCTCCATCGGTCTGAGCTGAATCCTCTGGAAGAGGCGTCCGCCTACCAGCAGCTCCTCGAGGACTTCGGCATCACGCAGGAAGAACTGGCCACCCGTATCGGCCGCTCGCGTCCGCAGATCAGCAACACGATCCGCCTTCTGAAGCTGCCGGTTCCCGTGCAGCAGCGTGTGGCCGCAGGTGTTCTGACGGCCGGCCACGCCCGCGCGATCCTCAGCCTCGAGACGCCCGAGGCCATGCAGCGTCTCGCCGACAAGGTCGTCAACGAAGACCTCTCGGTGCGGGCCACGGAGCTCGCCGCGAAGACCGAACCCGCCGCTCCCGGGCGCACCGCGAAGCCGACGCCCGGAGCCCGCCGTGCCTACCTCGACGAGGTCGCGACGAATCTCGGAGACAGACTGAACACGCGGGTCAAGGTCTCTCTCGGTGCTCGAAAAGGCCAGGTCACGATCGATTTCGCTTCCATTCAGGATCTGAATCGCATTCTCGAGGAGATCGGGCAATCCGGTTACGGCTCGGCGTGATTCCGCCTCTGAGCGACTGAGCGGTCGTAGACTCGCCAGGTCGCGACGATGAGAGGGATGCCATGTCAAAGCCGCTGAATCCAGAAGGTGTCCGACGCCGCGTCATAGCGGTCAGCATCGCCGCAGCGTTGGGCGGGTTCCTCTTCGGCTTCGACACGGCCGTGATCAACGGCGCCGTCGATGCTCTCGCAGGAAACGTCTCAGGATTCGATCTCGGGGTCGGACTCAAGGGCTTCGCCGTCTCGTCGGCTCTCATCGGCTGTGCGGTGGGCGCGTGGTTCGCAGGACCGATCGCGAACAAGCGCGGACGCATCCCCGTGATGGTCGTCGCCGCGGCCATGTTCTTCATCTCGGCGATCGGCTCCGGTCTCGCCTTCAGCGTCGTCGATCTCATCATCTGGCGGGTCATCGGCGGCCTCGGCGTGGGTGCGGCATCCGTCATCGCCCCCGCGTACATCGCGGAAGTCTCGCCGGCCGCGATCCGAGGGCGCCTGGGCTCGCTGCAGCAGCTCGCCATCGTCACGGGTATCTTCGCGGCCTTGCTGTCGGATGCTCTGCTCGCGAATCTCGCCGGTGCGGCCGATCAGCCGCTGTGGGGACTCACCGCCTGGCGCTGGATGTTCATGGTCGCCGCGATCCCCGCTCTCGTCTACGGGCTCGTGTCTCTGAGGCTTCCTGAGTCGCCGAGGTATCTCGTGAGAAAGGGCGATCTGAAACGCGCCTCAGAGGTGCTGGAGACCGTCACAGGTGCGGTCGATGTCGACGCGAAGATCAAGGAGATCACCAGCACGATCGACACGGAGCGCAAGGAGTCGCTGCGCGACCTGCGGGGGAGCCGCCTGGGCCTGAAGCCCATCGTGTGGGTCGGCATCCTGCTGTCGGTGTTCCAGCAGTTCGTCGGCATCAACGTGATCTTCTACTACTCCACGACGCTGTGGCAGTCGGTCGGATTCGACGAGTCCAGCGCATTGCTCACCTCGGTCATCACCTCGGTGACGAACATCGTCGTGACGATCGTGGCGATCCTGCTCGTCGACAAGGTGGGACGCCGCATCATGCTGCTCGTCGGCTCGGTGGGTATGACGGTGACTCTGGGCCTGATGGCCGTCGCCTTCTCGTTCGGCACGCTGAACGCCGAGGGGACGGCGACACTGCCCGACCCGTGGGCCACTGTGGCGCTCATCTGCGCGAACGGCTTCGTGGTGTTCTTCGGGGCCACCTGGGGGCCGCTCGTCTGGGTGCTTCTGGGAGAGATCTTCCCGAACTCCATCCGTGCAGGAGCCCTCGCGGTCGCTGCGGCAGCCCAGTGGGCGGCGAACTTCTTCATCTCGACGACGTTCCCGATCTTCGCCGACATCGGCCTCACGTTCGCCTACGGCTTCTACGCGTTCTTCGCTCTGCTGTCGTTCTTCTTCGTGTACTTCAAGGTTCCCGAGACCAAGGGCAAAGAGCTCGAAGAGATGACCGACGAGCTGAAGGTGGAGCGCCGGGGCACCCGCAAGGCCACGTAGGCTGGAAGCATGACCGAGCACGTTCCCCGTCGCGCCAGCCTGGAAGTGCTGCGAGCAGAGGCGTCGGACGAACTCGCGGTGCTCATTCAGGAGCGTCTTCTCAGCGGAGAGGATCCCTGGGAGTTCATGGAGGAGCTGCCGAGCGTCGACGAACTCGTGGTGTACCTGCTGCGCGCCGACAACATCAACGCGAACGACGGTGTGCGCCCGAATGAGGCACGCCACTATCGGGTGCTGCGTCAGATCGCCTTGGAGTATCCGGAGCTCACACCGGCCGTGTGGGGCCTGCTCGACGAGAAGCAGCGCCATCGCCGCTGGGACCCGACGGTCGCCGACGCGTCCTGAGGATCCTGTCGCGATGCCCAGGATGCTTCTCACCTACGACCCCGCCTGGGCGGATCAGTTTGCGAGCATCGCCTCTGATATCAGCAGTCTGACGGATGCCGACTGGGTGATCGAGCACATCGGATCGACGGCCATCCCGGGAATGCGTGCGAAGCCCGTCATCGACCTGGCGATCAGGATCCGTGATCTCGAGGAGTTCGAGACGCACCTGCCGGCGCTGGAGGCCGCAGGATGGCGACGGGGCAGCGCCGTGCGCACGCATCCCGTCCTGATTCGCGAAGCCGACGGCATCCGCAGTGCGATCGCGCACTTCTTCGTCGCGGGGGAGTGGGATGCCGCGAATCAGCGGATCCTCCGAGACTGGCTGCTCGCGCACCCGGATGACGTCGAGCGGTACTCGCATGCGAAGTGCGATGCGGTGGCGGCCGCTGCGCGAGGGCGTTCGACGTACAACGCGGCCAAGACCCCGGTGATCCAGGAGATCGTCGATCGCGCCCGAATCGCGCGCGGGCTGCCGTCTGTGCCGGTGTACGACAAGTAGGGTCGCGGGATGCAGAAAGGCCGCCACCCCGAGGGGTGACGGCCTTGAAGAAGCCTGATCAGCCGATGAAGGCTGCGAGATCCTGCTCGAGGGCCGGCTTCGGCTTGGCGCCGATGATGGTCGTCTTGACCTCACCGCCCTGGAACACCTTCATCGCAGGGATCGAGGTGATCTGGTACTTCATCGCCAGCTGCGGGTTCTCGTCCACGTTCAGCTTGAGGATGGTGATCTTGTCGGGGTTGTCCGCCTGGATCTGGTCCAGAACGGGGGCGACCATACGACACGGTCCGCACCACTCGGCCCAGAAGTCCACGAGGACGGGACCTTCGGCCTGCAGAACGTCCTGCTCCCAGGTCGCCTGGCTCGTAGCCTTTGCACTCATCAGAGTTCTCCTTGATTCGAGGTTCGCCTGCTACAACAGCGGGCGAGGTGAAACTGTTCCCGACCGCTCAGGCGGTGATGATCTCGGCGGCTTCCGCAGCCGGGAACTCGACAGACGCATCCTCGAGATCCGCGAGGAAGTGCTCGGCGTCGAGGGCCGCGACCGTGCCGGATCCGGCAGCGGTGATGGCCTGGCGGTAGGTGGGGTCGATGACGTCGCCGGCGGCGAAGACGCCGGGAACCGAGGTCTTCGACGAACGGCCGTCGACCCAGATGGTTCCCTCGGCCGTGAGCTCGAGCTTGTCGTGCACGAGGTGCGTCCGCGGGTCGTTGCCGATCGCGATGAACAGGCCGTCCAGGGCGAGGTCGCTGAGCGTGCCGTCGACCGTGTTGCGCAGCTGGACGCCCGAGACGGCGTCGCCACCGAGGATCTCGGCGACCTCGCTGTTCCACACGAACTCGATCTTCTCGTTCGCGAAGGCACGCTCCTGCATGATCTTCGAGGCACGCAGGGAGTCCTTGCGGTGGATGACGTAGACCTTCTCCGCGAAGCGGGTGAGGAACGTCGCCTCTTCCATCGCCGAGTCGCCGCCGCCGACGACCGCGATCGTCTTCTCACGGAAGAAGAAGCCGTCGCACGTGGCGCACCACGAGACGCCGTAGCCCGAGAGACGCTCTTCACCCTCGATGCCCAGCTTGCGGTAGGCAGAGCCGGTCGCGTAGATGAGCGACTGGGTCTCGTGGACGGTTCCGCTGCCGAGCGTGACCTTCTTGACGGGGCCGGCGAGGTCGAGCTCGGTGACATCGTCGTAGACGACCTCGGTGCCGAACTTCTCAGCCTGCTCCTGGAACTTCGCCATGAGCTCGGGCCCTTGGATCCCGTCGGGGAAGCCCGGGTAGTTCTCGACCTCGGTGGTGTTCATCAGCTCTCCGCCGACCTCGACCGTGCTCGCGATGAGCAGCGGCTTGAGGTTCGCGCGCGCCGCGTAGATGGCGGCGGTGAATCCGGCGGGGCCGGAACCGATGATGATGACCTGACGCATGTGCTCTCCGTCGTAGATGCTGAGACGCCGAAAGACGTTCGACTGCTTCAACCAATGGTAACCGCGCGACATTCCCGCGCGTGGATGCTCAGCGACCGGGCAGGAAGCGCCGCAGCATGGAGCCCGCGACCTTGAGCTCCGGCGCCCGGAGGAGGGCCAGGATGCCGATGTAGACGACCACCACGGCGGCGCCGATGATGCAGGTTCCGAGGGCGCCCTGGATCTTGTCCGCCGTGGTCCAGCCGGTGGGACCACCGAGCAGGAGGAAGACGCCCCATCCCGCGAAGCCGGCGGGGATCGCGGCGATCGCGAAGCGCAGGACGGCCGTCATCCACGTGCGGATCTGAAGCCCGCCGGTCTTGCGATGCAGAAGCCACACGGCCACGACGGTCTGGATGGTGCTGGCGATCGACTGGCCGAGTGCGATGGCGGCGGCCAGAGCCGTGATCGCGATGACGTCGGCGGCGAGCAGCCACTGCGCCACGAGCGCGCTGATGACCACGAGACCGCACTGGAACAGCGTGAACCAGAACGGCGTGCGGGTGTCGCCGTAGGCGTAGAAGGTCCGCTGGACGATGAAGAGGATCGTCAGCGGTACCAGGCACACGAGGAAGCACACCAGCACGAGCGCGGCTTCGGAGGCGTCGGATGACGCGTTCGTGAAGACCCGCGAGGCGGGGATCGCGGCCGCGGCCACCGCGGCGACGGCTGCGGCGATGAAGAAGAGCAGGGTGCGGATGCTCTGCGCGATGTCGGCGCGCACCTCGTCGTCGCGGCCGGCGGCGGCGTGCTCGCTGATCTGGGTGAAGTATGGGGTTCCGATCGACAGCACGATGATCGAGTACGGGAGCATGAAGATCAGCCACGCGTACTGGAAGGTGGCGACCGAAGCGCCCCTCCCCGCGGCATCGATGAGGATCTGCGTCTGCACGAGGCCGGCGACGAGGCTGGCGAGCGCCATGAGGAAGGTCCAGCCGGCGAGCTTGCCGACATTGCCGAGGCCCACTCCGCGCCAGCGGAAATCGGGCCGGAGGGCGAGTCCGGTGCGCCTCCAGAAGACCAGGAGGATCGCGGCCTGGATCACGATGCCGAGCGTCGCGGTTCCCCCGAGCGCGGCGATCATCTCAGGGGTCCAGTCGGTGACTCGGGTGAGGGGCCCGCCGAACAGAGCGCCCACGATGAGGAAGCCGATGATCGACACGATGTTGTTGATGACGGGCGCCCACGTGAACGGGCCGAAGATCCGGCGGGCGTTCAAGGCTTCGCCGAGCAGCGCGTACAGGCCGTAGAACAGGATCTGCGGCATGCACCAGTAGGCGAAGGCGGTGGCGAGGGCGAGGAACTCGGGAGAGCCCTTGGCACCCGCATACAGGCTCACGAGCCACGGGGAGGCGATGGTGGCAGCGCCCGTGATGGCGACGAGCACGACGGTGCCGAGCGTGAAGAGCTTGGAGATGAACGCGTTGCCGCCATCCGCATCGGCCGTGGCCTTGACGATCTGCGGGATGATCACGGCGGTCAGGACACCCACCGAGATCAGCGAGAAGACGGTGTTCGGCAGCTGATTCGCGATCGCGAACGCGTCGGCCGCACTGGCACCGACAGAGCCGATCACACCCACCAGAACGATGGTTCGCAACAGGCCGGTCACACGCGAGATGAGGGTTCCCGCACCGATCAGCGCGCTGGCACGGCCGAGACTACTCATTCGACTCCTCGACGGCGACGGCATCCGCGTCGGCATCCGGTTCAGGTGCGTCCTGCGCGAGGGCTTCGCGGCGTCGACGGCGGACGGTGCGGATGATGCCCAGACCGAGCAGCAGCACGATGAGGGCGCCGAGGACGCCGAGTCCGATGGCCTCCCACTCGGCGCGCACCGAGACGCGCACCGTCTCCGGCTGGCTGATGGGCACCCCGGTGGGGCTCGAGAGCTGCAGCGCCAGGGTGACCTCGCCGCTGCCGACGCGGGCAGACACGGGAACCTTGACCCGCGTGGTGGTCCCGGGCTGGATCGTCCAGGGGGTCACCGACTGCACATCGAGGCGCGGGTCGCTGGGCTTGACGCTGAGCTCGATGTTCACCGGCCACGGCAGATCGTTGCGCACCGAGAACGGCAGGTCGGCATTGGCGGAGAGCAGCTGGATGGTGCTCGCCGGGGGGATGTCGACAGAGGCGAGGGTGTCGGTGGTCGCGGTGTTCACCGCTGCGACCGCTTCATCGAATCGGTCCTCGCTCAGGCCCACCGCTGTCGCGCGCATGATCTGGATGCGCTTGGGACTCAGCAGGAGCTGGCGATCGTCGAGGATCGTCGCGAACTCTCCGAGCACGACCTCGCTGTCGAGCATCCGCTGGAGCGACGTCGCCCGCGTGACATCGGCCTCGGCGGTCAGAGTGACGGCGGCGGGAGCGGCGGCGAGTACGCTCGTGAGGCCGAAACCGAGCGAATCGACGGCGGCGATCGCGTCGTTCAGCGCCTCGGCGGTGCGCGTCTCGTCACGGTCGAGGCCGACGAGGCGAGGCGTCCCGGGGCTCGCCTGGCCGGACAGATAGAGGTGAGCGCTGGCCTCTGCGAGCGAGCGCTGGCGAAGGGCGGGGTCCTCTTCGTTCGCGGCATCGGACAGGGCATCGGAGGTGGTCGCATCCGACACGAGCACGTTCTGCGCGCCGACGGTCGCGCGGGCACCCACGGCACCGCTGACCGTCGTCGAGGACAGCACCGTGACGGCGCCGTCGGGCAGGTAGGCGGCGAAGGTGGAGAGGTCCGTGGCGGAGACGTCGCTGCGCGGCCACAGGATGCCAGGGGTGGCGCCTTCGACGGCGATGAGCTCGGCATCGTCCGGCAGCACCGGGCCGTCGGCCGGGTCGGGCTCCTCGCTCGGAGTCTCCGTCGGAGTGGGAGTCGGTGAGGGCGTCTCTTCGGGAGGCGAGGCGAAGTTCGCCGGGGTCAGGAAGGGAGTGAGCGTCGTCGGCTGCAGGAGCTGCGGAAGACCCGCCTGCGACTGGGTCGTGGCATCCGCATCGCCGAACTGGAGGGCGAAACGCTCGTTCGGCAGTGCGTCGAGCTGCTGCAGCCACTCCTGTGCGCTCTGGGGTGCTGCAGATCCGAGGACCTTGATCGACGCGACGATGGCCGGGTCGATCGCGAGGATCGCCGAGGTGCCGCGGACGCCTTCGAGGACGGCGGTGAGCGAACCGTCCTGCGCGGTGAGCGCGGTCAGCTCCTCCGCGGTGAGAAGAGCGCCGTCGACCGGTGTCGCCGTGATCGGCACCATGACGGCGACCGGCGGGTTCGCGGCGGCGGAGACCACGAGCACGGATGTCGAGGTCACGGCCTCGGAGGCATCCTGTCCGTCGGGCTGCGCACCCGTGAGGGTCGCTCGCAGCGCGTAGACGCCAGGGGCCAGAGTGCCGAGTGTCTCCTGGGGGATGAACAGACTCGAGGTCACGGACGATTCGGGCTCGACCGGGGCGGTGGTGTCGGCGCCGAGTTGATCGAATGCGCCGGTGGCCTCGGCATCCTCCAACCAGGTGGTCACGGCGGCTTCGTCGGCGAGAGGCGTGCGGTTCAGCTCGACGGTCACGCGTCCTGCTGACAGCTGCGACGTCGCATCGTTCTGCACCGTCAGGGATGCCGTCGTCGCGCTGCCGGGAGAGACGGTTCCGCGTACCCCGGCCGACACGAAGAGCTCGGCGGTGGGGGTCTCATCGGTGTCGGAGTCGCTCGCCGCCACGGCGTTCGTCGCACCGAGCCCGCACATGCCGAGAACGATCGCCGAGATGACGGTTCCGCGTGCCAGGCGCTGCAGGCGCGTGCGGGGGCCGTTCTCGGGGGTGGTCGCGGTCATGGGAGTCTTTCTCGAACGCCGGGATCCCAGGCTGTCCGTGAGTGCTGACCCTGTGATTCTAGGCGGCACGCCGAAGGAGAACCCTGAACACGCGTAGAGTGACGGCCGTGTCCGACACCCTCACGCCCGTGCCCGATCCGCGCCGCAGCACCGCACTCGCCGCGGATCTGGATGCCGCAGACTTCCGTTCGGAGCCGCTCCGTCGCCTGTGGGGCGAGGAGGAGGACGACGCCCTGGCGCGAGGGATGCGCGAGCCGATCCTGCGGGCGATCGCCGGTGACGACGGTGTGCTCGCGACGCTCGGACGACTCCTGGTGCTCGGGATGCCGCAGCTCGCCGGCCCCGTGGCTTCGGCCCTGCCTCACCTCGGTGTCGACGGCCTGGTGGCCCTGGGGCTGGCCCGGATCCACGGCGATCACGTCGTTCCCGCAGCACTGCTGCGTCCGCAGTCGTTCGTGGATGCCGACGGGATCGGCGAATGGTGGATCGCCAGCGACCTCGACGAGGTGGCGCTCGACGGGGCGCTTCCCGCAGACCACGTGCTCGGTGTGGGTGGTGCGTCGCGCACGCTCGCCGAGATCATCATGCCGATCGAGGTCGATCGTGCGCTCGACCTCGGCACCGGCTGCGGCATACAGGCCCTCCTCGTCGCGCGGCACGCGGGCGCGGTGGTCGCCACCGACATCTCCGCACGAGCCCTCGCCTACGCCGAGCTCAACGCCCAGCTGAACGGCGTCTCGAACATCGAGTTCCGGCTCGGCAGCATGTTCGAGCCCGTCGACGGCGAGGCGTTCGACCTGATCGTGTCGAACCCGCCGTTCGTGATCACCCCTCGCGCCGAGGGCGTGCCCGAGTACGAGTACCGCGACGGCGGCCTCGTGGGCGACGCGCTCGTCGAGCAGTTCCTGCGCGCCGTCCCCTCGTTCCTCACCCCCGGCGGGGTCGCCCAGCTGCTCGGCAACTGGGAGTCGCGCGGGGCCCAGCGCGAGCTGACCGGCCGGGTCGGTCTCGATCGGCTGTCATCGTGGGTGCCCGGAGACCTCGACCTCTGGGTCATCCAGCGCGAGGAGCTCTCACCGCTCGCCTATGCGGAGCTCTGGATCCGCGACGGAGGCACCACTCCCCGCGACTCCTCATTCACCCCGCTGCTCTCCGCCTGGCTCGACGACTTCGCCGCACGCGGTGTCACCGCGGTCGGCTTCGGCTACATCCTGGTGCGTCGGCCGGTGGCATCCGCGCAGGGTGCACCGCTGCGTCGTCTCGAGCGCCTCTCGCAGCACGTGTCGAACGTCGGCGGCGCGCTGCGCTCGGGGCTCCTCGCGCACGACCAGCTCGTCGACGGCCTGCCCTCCACTCTCTTCACCGCCCCCGACGTCACCGAGGCGCGGCATCTGCTGCCCGGCAATGACGACCCCAGCATCATCGAGCTCCGTCAGGGCGGCGGGTTCGCGCGGACGATCACCGTCGATCCCGCGCTCGCCGCGTTCGTCGGCGCGTGCGACGGCGACCTGACCGTCATGCAGATCGTCGCGGCCCTGGCCGACCTGTTCGAGGTCCCTCTCGTCGACCTCTGGGCCGACCTCGAGCCGCGCATCCGCCAGCTCGTTCTCGACGGACTGCTGGTGACGGGGGAGTGATGCAGGAATACCCGCCGGTATCTATGCGTTCGAATACACCATGAAGGCTTTCGGATTCCTCTCCTTCGGGCACTACGCAGACGTGCCCGGTTCGGCGACCCGCACCGCGGGAGACATGCTGAAGCAGACCATCGAGATCGCTGAGGGCGCCGACGAGATCGGCGTCAACGGCGCATCGGTGCGAGTGCACCACTGGGCGCGGCAGGCGGCATCGCCCATGCCCCTGCTGTCGGCCATGGCCGCGCGCACGAAGCGCATCGAGGTCGGCACCGGCGTGATCGACATGCGCTACGAGAACCCGTTCCAGTTCGCGGAGGAGGCTGCGGCCCTCGACCTGATCGCCGACGGGCGAATCGCGCTTGGCGTGAGCCGTGGTTCACCCGAGACGGCCCTACGCGGCTACGAGACGTTCGGATTCCACGATGAGGAAGACCCCGAGCGCGGCAGCGTGATCGCACGTGAGAAGTTCGACCTCTTCCTCCGTGCGATCGACGGCGAGGGGCTCGCCCCCGGTGACCCCCGGATGGTCGGGGCGGGTCGGTATCTCGCGATCGAACCGCAGTCGCCGACTCTGCGCGACCACATCTGGTGGGGTTCGGGTTCTCGTGCGACCGCGGAAGAGACCGGACGCAAGGGGCTCAACATGATGAGCTCGACGCTTCTCACCGAAGCGACCGGCGTGCCGTTCCACCAGCTGCAGCGTGAACAGATCGACCTCTTCCGCTTCGCCTACAAAGAGGCAGGGCACACCGGCACTCCGCGTGTCTCGGTGAGCCGCAGCGTCTTCCCGCTGGTGTCCGACATGGACAGGGCGTACTTCGGACTGCGCAGCGAGGAGAACGCCGACCAGATCGGCATCATCGACGGCTACCGTTCGACGTTCGGCAAGACCTACGCGGCCGAGCCCGACGTGCTCATCCAGCAGCTGCTCGCCGACGAGGCGGTCATGTCGGCCGACACCCTGCTGCTGACGATCCCGAACCAACTCGGGCCCGCGTACAACCTGCACGTGCTCGAATCCTTCGCGACGCACGTCGCGCCGGCGCTCGGGTGGAAGCCCAACACCGACGGCCCCGTTCAGGGCGAGCCGGTCTGAGAGCCCACCGGATCTGAGTGAGAGGAAGGGGCGGATGCGAGGTGCATCCGCCCCTTCCTCATGCCTCGCGAACCCTGGTCCCACCCTCGCCGCACGTGCGATATGCCGATACGCTGGCCGCATGCGCGCAGCCAGGGGTGGACTTCTTGCAGGGGCGATCGTGCTGGTCGCAGCGCTGGTCGGTGCCATTCCGGCGGCAGCGGCGACGACGACCGCCTGGGCGAGCTGGCAGCCTCTGAGCGGAACGGGCGGGGCCTACACGACCACCGTGCAGATCGCCGCACAGCCGACCGTCACCGCCACCATGACGAGCGACTCCCGCGCCGGCCAGGTCGGCGTCATCTCGGGCGCGACCAACTGGCTCTCCCAGGGCACCCCGGTCGGTGCCAAGTACGGATCGAGCATCAATCAGGCGTACGTGAATCTGCGCCCCAAGGCCGACAACGCCACCAGCCCGTCGACCACGACCTACTCGTTCGCGAACCCCACCCCCGCTTCGGGCTGGACCTTCGTGCTCGGAGACATCGACGCCGATGCGGTGCGCATCCAGGCGATCGGTGCGAACGGCCAGGCGCTCACCGCGGCTGAGCTCGGATTCCGGGGCGGCTTCAACTACTGCGCTCCGGGTGTCGCGGGCAAGCCGTCGTGCACGGGCGATGCGACCGACGTCCCGACCTGGGATGCCACGACCCAGACCCTCACCGGCAACGCCGCCGCCCTCGACACGAGCGGCGCCGCCGCCTGGTTCGAGCCGTCCGTGCCGATCACCTCGCTCACCTTCTTCTTCACCCGCCGTTCCGGGTTCCCGGTGTACCAGACCTGGTTCGCCTCGATCGCCCGCGACATCACCGGCACGGTCACCGATCAGGCCGATGGTGTGCTCGAGGGCGTGCCCCTCTCGCTGACGGATGCGAACGGTCTCGTCGTGGCGACGACGACCACCGCCGCGGGAGGGACCTACTCCTTCCCCGGATTCGTCGCCACGAGCGGATACACGGTGCGCGTCACACCACCCGACGGCAAGATCGCCGTCGGCGCGACGTCTCGGGCGGTGGATCTCACGACGAACGACGGTGTCGCCGACTTCGTCGTGCGCGACATCGTTCCCGTCGCGGTGTCGGGGCGAGTCGTCGACGGTGAGGGCAATCCCGTCGCCGGTGTGACGGTGACGGTCGACGGAACGACGACGACCACGACGGATGCCGACGGCACCTACCTCTTCGATGAGGTCCCGGTCGGTCCGCACACGGTCGTGGTGACCCCGCCGCCCGGATACAGCACGACGGATCCGACCGAACCGCTCGTGGTGCCCGAGGACAGCGAGGTTCCGATCGAGCTCGCCGACTTCGTCCTCGTCGAGAATCCCGACCTCAGCGGAACAGTGCGCTCGAACGGCACCGGCGTCGCGGGTGTCGTCATCACGGCGACCGCAGGAGACGACGTCGTCACGGCGGTGACCGACGCGAACGGTGACTACACGTTCCCGAGGCTTCCCGCGGGCGACTACGAGATCACCATGACGACGCCCGACGGCTACGCAGCCACGGGCCCGACGTCGCAGAACGAGACCGTCGCCGCAGCCGATGTCGAGAACGTCGACTTCGAACTGGCCAGGCTCGGAGCCTTCTCCGGTGTCGTGCGCACCGATGACGGCGCACCGGTTTCGGGCGTCAGGATCACCCTGACCACCGACGAGGGCACGCAGACGCTGACGACGGATGCCGACGGCGCCTACGGCCTCGGAAACCTGCCGCCGGGGACCTACACGCTGACGATCACCGCACCCGCCGGCAGCACGATCGTCGGACCGGCGACGCTCACGGTCGAGGTCACGTCAGCGGGCGAGACGTTCGTCGACCAGGACTTCACTCTTGCGGCGATCGTGGTCCCGCCGACGGACCCGCCCACGGATCCCGAGCCGCCGACGACGCCGCCGAACAACGGAGGCGGGACTCTTCCCGGCACCGGTCTGGGCCCGGAGACCTTCATGTGGGCCGGCATCGGCGGTGCCGTGCTCGTTCTCGGAGCCGTGCTGCTCGTCGTCTCGCGGCGCCGCTCGCGTCGCGACTGAGACGCCCGGCGGCACGGCTGGTTCTGTGACACGTCGCGCACGGCGCGCGTCAGCGCGGGTGTACGACGCGGAACCGTTCGCAGACGACCGGCATGTCAGGCTCGAAACCCCGAGGGTTCTCCGAGTGGGTTCGCCAGAAGCGCTCGTGCACCTCGCGCCAGTGTGCGAGCGTCCTGTCTCCCTCGCCTTCGGCGTGGGCGTGCGCCGCGGTCACCTCATCGAAAGGCACCGTGCGGACCTCCGTGGTCTCGATCACGACGCGCGGTCGGCCGAGTCCGTCGAGCACGATGCTGAACTCTCCGGCGGCGGGCACCGGGTCTCCGGCCTCCTCGTAGTCCCACAGCGATGACGCCGTCGCCGTCTTGATGCCGTCGAGCACCAGGGCGAGCAGATCGTCGGCCTGCGCGGGGGATGCGCCGAACGCCCACGCCTCAGCGGGGACCGTCGGCAGAGACGCGTCGGCGGCGCGGGCACGGTCCCAGAACGCGGTGAGAGCTGCAGTGTCGGTCACATGTCGAGCCTAGGGCGGATGCTCCCGAGCACCGTGCTCGGCTGGTCGTCGCGTGGCATGACGAAGGGCGCCGCCGGGACCGAAGACCCGACGACGCCCGAACAGCGGATGCGGCCGACTACTCCGCGGACTCCGTGCCGGCCGAGTGGCGGCGGCGCCGCATCGCGAACAGACCGAGGCCGAGGGCGAGCAGCACGACCGCTCCGACGATGTACGGCGTGCTGTCGGCACCCGTCGTCGCGAGCGATCCGTCGGTCGCTCCACCCGTCTCGCCCGGCGTGGTCACCCCGCCGCTCGCGGCAGCGGTCACGGTCACCGGCGAGGTCACCTCTGTGCCGTCGGCGAGGATCACCGCGAGGGTGTGCGTCCCTGCGGGGGTGTTCGCCGGGATCGTGAGCGTGCGGCTGAACGCGCCGTCCGCATCGGCGGTCGCGGTGCCCAGGTCGACCGGGTCGGAGCGCAGCTCGAAGCGCAGCGCGGCATCCGCCTCGAATCCGCTGCCGGAGACGGTGATCTTGCCACCGGCGACGACGGATGCGGCACCCAGCGTGACCTCGGGCGCGGCGGGCT
This sequence comes from Microbacterium sp. 22215, assembly GCF_052045655.1. Classification (NCBI taxonomy): domain Bacteria; kingdom Bacillati; phylum Actinomycetota; class Actinomycetes; order Micrococcales; family Microbacteriaceae; genus Microbacterium; species Microbacterium sp. 22215. The sequence goes on along the minus strand of NZ_JBQEPC010000004.1, from coordinate 224,917 downwards.
CCTCGATCACGGGCGGGGTGACACCGGCCTCGGTGACCCACTTCTCACCGGCATCCGACTTCGTCACCGTGAAGGTGTCGTAGACCGAGCCGACGGGGAGGTCGGTCGTGGCATCCGGCTGCTTCTCCGCGAGGTAGGAGCGGTAGACGAGCTGGTTCTTCGACACGTCGATCACCTGGTAGGTGGTCACGCCCTGGCCGCGCAGCACCTGGGTGGCGCCGTTGTTGGTCCAGACGTTCTTCTCCGGCGTCTCGAGCTCGTAGTGCTTCGCGCCCGAGTTCGACACGACGTAGACGGGGCCCGAGGTCATACCGGGGGTGTCGGTCGCATCGGTGTTCACGTAGCCGCGGGCGTACGTGTGGTCGTGGCCCATGAGCACCAGGTCGATGTCGTTGCGCTGGAAGACGGGGAGCCACTCGGCGCGCAGCACCGGCTCGTCGCGACCCTCGGATGCCGAGAACACCGGCTGGTGGAACGTGACGACGTTCCACTTCGACGGGCTGTTCTGCAGCAGCAGGTCGAGCCATGCGGCCTGGAAGCGGGTCCACAGCACGCCGATCTGCGCCGAGGGGCACTCCGCACCCGTGCACGACGGAAGACCCGCCGGGGTGAGGAAGGTGGTGTCGCGCGTCGCGTTCAGGGTGATGAAGCGCACGCCCTGGTAGTCGGTGTAGTACGCGGTCTCGGCGGCGAACGACGACCAGTGGTCGAAGAACGCGCGGTACTGCTGCGCGACCTCGGAGTCGCCCTTCGCGAGGTCGGCCAGCTCGCCGATCGTGCTCGTCGACGGGTTGTTGTGGGGGTACTCGAACGCGGCCTTCCATGCGGTGAGCAGCTTGTCGCCCGAGTACTCGTGGTTGCCGGGGGCCGCCATGACGTTGGTGCGGACCGCGGAGTCCTCCATGCCCTTGAACCAGTTGAGCCACTCGTTCTCGTTGCTCGAGGTGTTGATGAGGTCACCGGCGTGCACGGAACCGATCGAACGGGGAGCCTGAGCTTCGGCCTGCTTCACCACGCTCGGCCAGGTCGTGTCGAGGCCGATCTGCGCGTCGCCGTAGTAGATGAACTGGAAGTCGGTGGCCTTGGGGTCGGCGGTGCGGAACTCGAACCAGTCGCTCCAGCTGCCGGGGAGACCGACACGGTAGCGGTAGGCCGTCGCCGGCTGAAGACCGGTGACCGTGGCGGAGAAGTGCTTGTTCGGGTTGCCGTTGACGACACCGGCGTCGTAGGCGTCGACTGTGCGCGCCTCGCCGCCGGCCGCCGGGGCGATCTCGACCTGGCCGATGGTGTGCGAGGCGTCGCCCGCGAGCCACGAGAACGACTGCGACACGGCGGGCTGCTCGGTCGGGGTCAGGATCACGCGGGTCGGCGGAGCCACGACGGGCGAGCCGGGGTCCGATGCCTCGACGAGCGTGAGCGACGACATGTCGAAGTAGATGTCCGAGCTGGTCTCACGGTCCTGGAACAGCGCGACGGCGATGTCGTTCGTGCCGTCGTGCAGCAGCTCGCCCTCGGCGCTGAACGTGCTGGTGAGAGGGTCGCCGTTCGAGTCGCCGGCGTACTCGACGTTGACCGTGTCGGTGATGCGGCCGTCGACGTAGCGCGCGACCTCTTCGCCGTTGATCCAGACGACGATCGCGTCGTCGTAGGTGATGGTGCTGCGCAGCGCCGCGACCTGCTCGGCGACGCCCGCCTCGAGCTCGAACGTGGTGCGGAAGAAGTAGGTGGGAACGGTCGGCGCCGCCGTCCCGTCGATGTAGTGGTTCAGCAGCGTCTTCGGGGTGACGGGGCCGACCGGGGCGAGCTTGCCGCTCTTCGCGCCGAACGAGCCGGGTGCCGACTTCCAGGCGCTGTCGTCGTAGTCGGGGAGGGTCCAGTCGCGGAGGGCCGCGGGTGCCGGCGACGGGTCGGAACCGTCGTCGAGGTAGCGCCAGCTGGTGTCGCCGGTGATCAGCGAGCCGGTCGGCACGTCGGGGTCGGGTGCGGCGGTCGCGATGGGGGCGACGACGGCGCCGCCGAGCAGGGCGAGGACGGCGGCGGACGCGAGTCCGTAACGCCGCCACCGCACCGCAGGGGTGGGGGAGGTCATGAGTGTCCTTCGTGAGGTGGGGGTTTCCGTGCTCAGCCGCACGGGGCCCGACCAGCCCATCGAAGGAGGATGACCTGGCGGTTGCCATCGCCCGACCGGTGGGTGAACGTCGCTACGGTGGGGGCATGAGTTACGCAGGCGAATCCTCGATCGAGGCACGCGTCCGGGCGGTCACTGCCGACTTCGGCAGGCGTCAGACGCGGCTGTTCATCACGTTCGCGCTGATCGAGGGACCGGTGCTGCTCCTGCTCGCCGTCGCGATCTACGGATTCGAGCTGATCGATCCCGAGGTCGGCATCTGGTTCATCGTCGCGGTCGCCGTGGTCGGCGGATTCCTGATGAGTGCTCTGCTCATGAGGCTCATGCAGGCCCGAGTTCGCGCCATCGCCCAGGCAAAGGGCGAGAACCCGCTGTTCTGACCCCCGGTACGCTGGAACCCATGCTCAATATGGCTGACGGCCTCGACCGTCTCGGCGCGCTCGCCGAGAATCCGGTCGTCCGCACCCTCGCCGACGCGTTCTCGGCGGCGGGCTTCGACCTCGCCGTGGTCGGCGGTCCGGTGCGCGATGCGCTGCTCGGCCGCCCGACGCACGACCTCGACTTCACCACGAACGCGCTGCCCGACGACATCCTGCGCATCGTCACGCCGATCTCGACCGCCCAGTGGGACATCGGCCGTGCGTTCGGCACGATCGGGGCACGGGTGCAGGGCGAGCAGGTCGAGGTCACGACGTACCGGGCCGACAGCTACGACGGGGTGACCCGCAAGCCGACGGTCGAGTTCGGCGACACGATCGACGCCGACCTGCACCGCCGCGACTTCACGGTCAACGCGATGGCGCTGCTGGTGCCGGCCGTCAAGCTCGTCGACCCGACCGGGGGTGTCGAAGACCTCCTCGGCGGAGTGCTCCGCACCCCGGCGGATCCGCAGGTCTCGTTCGGCGACGACCCACTGCGGATGCTCCGCGGGGCGCGCTTCAGCGCCCAGCTGGGGTTCCGCATCGATGACGCCACGTGGGATGCGATCACCGAGCTCAAGGCGACCCTCGAGATCGTGAGCCCGGAGCGGATCCAATCCGAGCTCGTGCGGCTGATGCAGACCGATGACCCCGTGCGCGGCATCCGCGTGCTGGTCGACACCGGTCTGATCGAGGAGTTCCTGCCCGAGGTCAGCGCGCTGCGACTCGAGGTCGACGAGCACCACCACCACAAGGACGTCTACGAGCACTCGCTCACGGTGCTCAGCCAGGCGATCTCGCTCGAGCAGTCGCGCAACCCCGGCGCCGAACCCGACGTCGCACTGCGCATCGCCGCGCTGCTGCACGACATCGGCAAGCCCCGCACCCGCAAGCTCGAAGACGGGGGAGTGGTCACGTTCCACCACCACGACGTCGTCGGCTCGCGCATGGCGCGCAAGCGTCTGCAGGCGCTGCGGTTCGACACCGACACGACCGATGCCGTGTCGAAGCTGATCGAGCTGCACCTGCGATTCTTCGGATATGCCGAGGGCGCCTGGACGGATGCCGCGGTGCGCCGCTACGTGCGCGACGCCGGCGACCAGCTCGAGCGCCTGCACATCCTCACCCGCGCCGACGTCACCACTCGCAACAAGCGCAAGGCCGGTCGCCTGGCCGGAGCCTACGATGACATCGAGTCGCGCATCGCCGCGCTGCGCGAGCAGGAGGAACTCGACTCGATCCGTCCCGAGCTCGACGGCAACCAGATCCAGAGCATCCTCGGCATCGCTCCCGGTCGCGAGGTCGGCGAGGCCTACAGGTTCCTGCTCGAACTGCGTCTCGACGAGGGTGTCATCGGACCGGATGCCTCCGAGCAGCGCCTCCGCGAGTGGTGGGCCGCCCGCGGCTGAGCTCTGCTGCCGGTCGGATGCATGCGCGTCATCCGGTTGACGGGATCGTCGTGCCTGTCTCAGGATCGAGGCGATCGACCTGCGCGCGCGGGTCAGCGGGCTGACCCAGTGCCGCTCGTACGAGATGCGTGATGTCGATCGAGATGATCCGCTCGCCCCTGTCGGTCACGGCGCCGGGGTCTCGGTCGGAGACGGCACGATCCCGTCGGCGGCTGAGGGGGTCGGCAACGGCGTGGCGTCCGCCGCATCGATGCCCGGCGCCTTCTGGAAGGGCGGCTGGGGGCGCTTGACCGTCTCGAGTTCCGGCATCAGCGAGCTCGGGTCGAGGTCGGCCTCGTCGAGCGGATACACGTTCCAGACCGGGCGTCCGCGGTAGTCGTCGCCGGGGATCGTCGCCCGCAGTCCGTCGTCCTGCATCCCGAACTGCTGGTCGCCGCCGTTCTCGGACTCGACGATCTGCCCGTCGGGTGTCAGCACCGTCTGCGCGCCGTTCTCCCCGTAGAGATCGATCGGTGTGCCCTTGCCGGTGAAGAGCTGCACCTGGTCGATCGGATTGCCCTCGGCGTCGAACGCGAAGATGTTGTTGATCTGCACACCGTCGAGGCGCAGGCCGCTCTGCAGCCCGTACTCGTCGCCGACGTACTCGACTCGCGGTGTGAACGCGGCGGGCAGCGCGACGACGAGAGCCAGGAGCGCCACGATGCTCGCCACCGTGCGGATGTGGCGCAGGGCGTTCTTGGGGAGCCACTGGCCGCGCCCCCACTGCACGCTCACGACCGCGAGCACCGCGACGGCTACCCATTCGAGCAGGGAGTCGGGAACCATCCAATGGTCGAGACGTCCTCCGTTGCCCACCCTCGTGATGACCACTGACAGCGCGACGACGTAAATGCCGTAGCCGCGCAGCACCCACCACACCGGACGCAGCACGAGCAGCAGATCGAGGAACCATGCCCCGATCGGGCTGCGCCGGATGCTTTGCGTCGTGCGGCCGCGCCAGCCTCGGATCCGTGTGCCGAGGGGCACTCGTCGCCGCGCCGCGGTGCGGGGCGGCAGTCCCGCAGCAGTCCGCAGCTCCTCGGCATACGCGGCCGGGTCGCCGAGTTCGAGAACCCCGTCATTGTCGGCGGCCTGATCTGCCAGGTCGGCGGTGAGCCCGCCCACGATCTCGTCGAGTTCGTCGGCCGGGAGGTCGTCGAGGTGCTCGCGCACGGCGAGAGCGAAGGAGCGGATCTGTTCGTCGATCGAGACGGCGGTGTCGTTCATCGGTTCTCTCCGATCGTGGGTGTGTCTGTGGTCTCAGCGGTGAGCAGCGTGGACATCGCCCCCGCGAAGTCCAGCCAGGTGACGGTCTGCGAGTCGAGAGCCGCACGGCCCTGCGGGTTGATCGCGTAGTACTTGCGGTGCGGGCCGCCGTCGGACGGGACGACGTAGCTCGACAGGCTGCCCGCGGCGTACAGACGACGGAGAGTTCCGTACACCGACGCGTCGCCGACATCGCCGAGGCCGGCATCCCTGAGTCTGCGCACGATGTCGTAGCCGTACCCGTCCTCAGTGCGCAGCACGGCGAGCACGGCGACGTCGAGCACTCCCTTGAGTAGCTGGGTGGTGTCCATCGGACCTCCTTCGATGCACTGCACACTACCACGCACTGCACAGTAGTGCGCGTGGCGCGTGTCCGGCGGGTCGCGTGATCGCGTCACCGTGCACACCTGCATGCTCAGATCACACCTGTATGCCCGGATCGCCGATCTGGACCTGCACCCGTGATCTGGGCATGCATCTGTGCACCACAACCGGAATATCGCGGGTTCCGCCCGTGGCATCCGGCTCCTACACTGAGGTAACGCTCCACCATCGACGATCGGAGACGCTGTGGTTGCGTCGTGGCAGGTGTCACGTGACGGCCCGCCTGAGGCCTCTCGTCTCCTGATCGAGCGCGCACACGAAGAGCTGATCGCCGGCAACCTCGACGACCACCGCCTGCAGCAGGTGCGACCGCTGGTGCGGGAGTCGTGGGTGCGATCGTGGCGCGGTCGGGTCGGGCCCGAGGAAGCCCCGCGGATCGAGCTCGTGACCGAAGAGCTCGAGGCGTATCGGCTCACGCATCCCCTGGCATCCGCGATGGACATGATCCGCGCGCTGCTGCTCCCGGGCACACCAGAGGAATCCGGGGTCGTCATCGCCGTCGGCGATCAGGCCGGCCGCCTGCTCTGGATCGAAGGCGATCGCCAGCTGCAGTCGCTCACCGAGGGCATGGGATTCGTCGCGGGCGCGAACTGGGCCGAGGATGCCGTCGGCACCACCGCGCCCGGAACTGCGCTGACCCTGGGTCAGTCCGTGCAGATCCGCGGCGCCGAGCACTACAACCGCCTCGTGCACCCGTGGTCGTGCACCGCTGCGCCCGTGCGCGACCCCGAGACGCAGCGGGTTCTCGGCGTCATCGACATCACCGGCGGAGACGAGGTCGTCTCGACCCAGGCCCGCCTTCTCGTGGACGCCACGGCACGCGCCGTGGAATCCGAGCTCATGGTCGCGCGCCTGCGGGAACGGAGCGAGTCGCATCGACCGACGACGATCTCCTCACGGGCCAAACCGACGACTCGCGCGACACTCCATGTGCTCGGTCGAGACCGGGCCCGGCTCGAGAGCGAGACCGAGCTCGAAGAGTCGGTCATCGAGCTCAGCGCCCGCCACGCCGCCATCCTGCTGATGCTCGCGATCAACCGCCAGGGTCTGTCGGCAGAGCGACTGAGCGAACTCGTCTACGGCCCCGACGCATCCGCCGACACGCTGCGGCCCGAGATGGTGCGCCTGCGTAAGGTGCTCGAGAAACACGCGCCCAGCCTCGTTCCCGAGTCCCGCCCCTACCGCCTGACCGTGCCCCTCGAGACGGATGCGCACGACGTGCTGTCGCTGCTCGATCGCGGCGCCCACCGCGTCGCGCTCACCGCCTATCGCGGGCCGGTGCTGCCCGAATCGACGTCGCCGGGTGTCGAGGAGTTCCGCGAGACCGTCAGAGCGGCGCTGCGAGAGGCGATGCTGTCGGAGGCGAGTCTCGATGTGCTGCTGGCCTACGCCGAGATCCCGGAAGGGCAGGGAGACGCCGCAGCCCTGCGTCTCGCGCTCGAGATGCTCCCCGCCCGTTCGCCGAAACGCGCGGGTCTCGTCGCCCGTATCGAGCGCCTCGAAGGTCGCTGACGCGGCGTTCGAATCGCGCGACTGGTCGCATTTCGACGTCGAATCGGGTCATTTACGCGATTCGAAACCCGCTGGGGCGAGCCGCAACCTTCTGCAACGTTGCGCATTCGGGCGCAACGTTCGCGGACGTACCGTCGGAGCACAGCCGCGCAGCACCGACGCCCGCGGCCCGTCGAAGGAGTCCCGATGACCATCGTCGAAGAAGACGTGTCCACCGCCTACGCCGCTCCCGGTCAGCCGGGCGCCCTTGCGAAATACCGCCCCCGGTACGGGCACTACATCGGCGGAGAGTTCGTCGACCCGGTCAAGGGCCAGTTCTTCGAGAACGTCAGCCCCGTCAACGGCAAGCCGTTCACCGAGGTGGGCCGCGGCACCGTCGAAGACATCGACCGCGCGGTCGACGTCGCCTGGAAGGCCTTCGCGAGCTGGGGCAAGACCAGCCCCGCCGAGCGCTCCGTGATCCTCAACAGGATCGCCGACCGCATCGAGCAGCACCTCGAGGAGATCGCGATCGCCGAGACCTGGGAGAACGGCAAGCCGGTGCGAGAGACGCTCGCCGCCGACATCCCCCTCGCGGTCGATCACTTCCGCTACTTCGCCGGAGTGCTGCGTGCGCAGGAGGGCGGCATCAGTCAGCTCGACGAGAACACCGTCGCGTACCACTTCCATGAGCCGCTCGGAGTGGTCGGCCAGATCATCCCCTGGAACTTCCCGATCCTCATGGCCGTGTGGAAGCTCGCGCCGGCGCTCGCCGCAGGCAACTGCGTCGTCATCAAGCCGGCGGAGCAGACCCCGGCATCCCTGCTCTTCCTCTTCGACATCATCGGCGACCTGCTGCCCGCCGGCGTCGTCAACATCGTCAACGGCTTCGGGATCGAGGCGGGGGCGCCGCTCGCTCAGCACAAGCGCATCCGCAAGGTCGCCTTCACGGGGGAGACCACGACGGGTCGCCTGATCATGCAGTACGCGTCGCAGAACCTGATCCCGGTCACACTGGAGCTCGGAGGCAAGAGCCCGAACGTGTTCTTCGAGGACGTCGCCCGCGACACCGCCGACCCGTTCTACGACAAGGCGCTCGAGGGCTTCACGATGTTCGCACTGAACCAGGGCGAGGTCTGCACCTGCCCGTCGCGTGCGCTCATCCAGCGGTCGATCTACGACGGCTTCCTCTCCGACGGACTCGCACGCGTCGGCAAGGTCGTGCAGGGCAACCCGCTCGATCCCGCCACGATGATCGGGGCGCAGGCATCGAACGATCAGCTGGAGAAGATCCTCAGCTACATCGACATCGGAAAGCAGGGTGGCGCTCGGCTGCTCACGGGTGGGGAGCGCGTCGACCTCGGAGGCGACCTCAGCGAGGGCTACTACGTCGCTCCGACCGTCTTCGAGGGCACGAACGACATGCGCATCTTCCAGGAGGAGATCTTCGGTCCGGTGCTGTCGGTCACCTCGTTCGACGACTTCGACGATGCGATCTCGATCGCGAACGACACGCTCTACGGTCTGGGTGCCGGTGTCTGGAGTCGCAGCGGAGACACCGCCTACCGTGCTGGGCGCGCGATCGAGGCCGGGCGTGTCTGGACCAACACCTATCACCAGTACCCGGCGCACGCCGCGTTCGGCGGGTACAAGCAGTCGGGTGTGGGTCGGGAGAACCACAAGATGATGCTCGACCACTACCAGCAGACGAAGAACCTCCTGGTCTCGTACGCGGAGGGCCCGATGGGCTTCTTCTGAGCTCGACCCCGGGCGGGCGCNCAGCGCCCGCCCGGCACCATCGCTCCCGGAGGCATCTGAAGGAAGGCACGAACCATGGTGAGCATCGGCACCTACCAACGCGTTGACGTGACGGATACCGCGGCATCCCTCGTACGCGATCTCACCGTGCAGCACGGACCCCTGATGTTCCATCAGTCGGGCGGATGCTGCGACGGCTCGTCGCCCATGTGCTACCCCGTGGGGATGTTCATCACCGGGCCGGGAGACGTTCTGCTGGGCGCCCTCGACGTGGGGCTGGATGCCCCGGTCGAGGTCTTCATGTCGGAGTCGCAGTTCGAGTACTGGAAGTACACGCACCTCACCATCGACGTGGTGCCGGGGCGCGGCGCCGGATTCTCGGTCGAGGGGCCGACGGGCATGCGGTTCCTGATCCGGTCGAGGATGCTGAACGACGCGGAGCTGGAGTACTTCGGATTGGCGCCTTCGGCGGGCTGAGGGGGCCGCCAGCGTCAGATCGGCTGGACGACGTCCGACTGGCGGGAGACACGCCGTCGGTCCGGCAGCCATCCGTGAAACGGCCAGCCATCCGTGACGAATGCGACGGGCGGCCGGTGCTCAGCGGGGGAGGCGGGGAACCGCGTCGACCAGGGCGCGGGTGTACGGGTCCTGCGGGGCGTGCAGCACGGATGCCGTGGCGCCCTGCTCGACGACACGACCGTTCTGCAGAACGACGGTGCGATCGCACGCCGAGGCGATCGCGGTGAGGTCGTGCGACACCATCACGAGCGACAGTCCGTTCTCGCGGCGCAGACGGTCGAGCAGCTCGAGCACCTGCACGCGCGTGGTGACGTCGAGCGCGCTGACGGGTTCGTCGGCGAGCAGCACCCTCGGGCGCGAGACGACGGCCCGTGCGATCGCGATGCGCTGGCGCTGTCCACCCGAGAACTCGTGCGGGTAGCGGCGGGCGGTGTCAGCGGGAAGCCCGACCGACTCGAGGGCCTCGGCGATGCGGCGCTGCGCGTCGGGGCCGGATGCCAGGCGCAGTGAGCGCAGGGGCTCGCCGATGATGCGGTCGATGCGCTGACGGGGGTCGAGCGACGAGTACGGGTCCTGGAACACCGGCTGCACGCTCGCCCGGAAGCGGCGCATCTGCGCACGGTCGCGCAGAGAGAGGGGCACGCCCTCGAACAGCATCTGCCCGTCGCGCGGTGCCGACAGCCCGAGCAGCAGCCGCAGGATCGTCGACTTTCCCGCACCCGATTCGCCGACGAGACCGAGCGAGTCGCCCTCGTCGAGACTCAACGAGACGTCGTCGAGCACCCGACGGGACCCGTATGAGAACCCGGCGGCGCGCAGTTCGAGAAGGCTCATGCGCCGGCCTCCTTCGCGTCGAGGAATGCGTCGAGCGCGCGAGCGCTGTCGACCAGCATCCGCGTGTACGGCTCCACCGGATGCTGCAGCACCTGAGCGACCGCGCCCTCCTCGACGATGAGCCCGTCGCGGAGAACGATGATGCGATCGACCATGCGCGACACGACGGCGAGGTCATGGCTGATGAACAGCAGCGCCATGCCGCGCTCGGCGACGAGCCGCTCGAGCAGGGCGAGCACGGCATCCTGCACCGTGACATCCAGCGCCGTCGTCGGCTCGTCGGCGATCAGCAGGTGCGGCTGGGCGGCGAGGGCGATCGCGATCGCCACGCGCTGGCGCTGTCCTCCCGAGAGCTCATGCGGGTAGGCGCGTGCGAACCGCGGCTCCGACAGCGCCACCTCGTCGAGTGCGGCTGCGACGGCGGAGCGCAGTTCGGCGCCGCGGAGTCCGAGATGGCGACGCAGTGGCTCGGCGATCTGTCGTTCGACGCGCATCAACGGATCGAGTGCGGTGAGCGGCTCCTGGAACACGATCTGGGCGACGGGTCCACGCAGCGGCCTCAGGTCGGCATCACGAGCACCGACCACCTGGTGCCCGTCGAGCAGCACCGACCCTGAGGCCGTGAGCGAATCCGGAAGCAAGCCGGTGACCGCGAGCGAGGTGAGCGACTTGCCCGAACCCGATTCACCGATCAGACCCAGGCGCTCGCCGGGTGCGAGTGAGAACGACACATCGCGCACGAGCGCGCCGGACGCCGAGCGCACCGTGAGACCCGAGACGTCGAGAATGCTCATCGGCTCCTCCTGCGGGTCGGATCGGCGAGGTCGCGCAGGCCGTCGGCGAGGAAGTTGACTCCGAGCACGAGCGCGATGATCGCGATGCCGGGGGCGATCGCCCCGACAGGTGCGGTGAGCACCGTGCCCTGGGCCTCCTGCAGCATCCGACCCCACGAGGCGTTGGGCGGGGGTGCGCCGAGTCCGAGGTACGACAGGCTCGCCTCGGCGAGCACGGCGGCACCGAACTGCAGTGCGAGGCTGACCGCGAGGGTCGGCGCGATGTTGGGCAGCACGTGCTGGAAGACGATTCCGAGAACAGATGTGCCGCTGGTGCGCGCCGCGGTGATGTACTGCTCCTGCAGCACGCGGCGCGACAGGATGCGGGTGAGGCGCGCGACGACCGCCGACATCGCGAGTCCGATCGCGAGCACGGCCGACCAGAGCGATGCGCCCTGGACCGCGACGACGAGCATCGCGAGCAGGAGCACGGGGAACGCGATCACGACGTCGAGTCCGGCCGAGAGCGTGTCGTCGACCCAGGGTCGCGAGAAGGCGGCGATGAGACCGATGATCGTGCCGAGCACGGCGGCGATCGCCACCGAGCAGAGACCGACGATCAGCGCGATCCGGGCCCCCCACATGAGCTGCGAGAGCATGTCGCGGCCGAGGCGATCGGTGCCGAGGAGGTGCAGGGCGCTCGGGCCCTCGAGGCGGCTGCCGCTGGTGTCGGCGAGCGGGTACGGGAGCCAGAACAGCGACACGAGGGCGATCAGCACGATCACGCCGGTGAGCACGAGACCGATCAGCAGGGTCGCCTTCGGCCGCCTCCGCACGGGAACGGAGTCGGTGATCAGCTGCTCGGCGACGCGGCTCATCGGTTGCCCGAGACGCTCGTGCGCAGACGCGGATCGATCAGGCGCTGCACGATGTCGGCGGCGAACCCGACGAGCAGCACGAAGAGCGTGCTGACGACGAGCACCGCCTGGATGACTTGGAAGTCGTGCTGCTCGATGGCCGACAGCAGCAGGCTGCCGAGACCGGGAAGAGTGAAGACGCTCTCGACCACGACCGCACCGAGCAGCGTCGTCGACAGCTCGATGCCGAGGATCGCGACGACCGGCACCGACCCGTTGCGCACGCCATGACGCAGCAGCGCCTCGGACATGCCCGATCCTCCCGCCCGCGCGGTGCGCAGGTAGTCGCTGCCGATCACGTCGAGCGTGGCGGAGCGCACGTAGCGGCTGAGGGACGCGCTCATGACGATCACGATGGTGGTCACCGGAAGGGCGAGCGAACGCAGTGCATCCGCGGGATCCTCCCAGTCATCGCGGGGGAATCCGCCCGACGGGAGCACCCCGAGACCGAGGGCGAAGATCCACACGAGCACGACGCCGACCCAGAACACGGGCACGGCGACGCCGAGCTGCGCGAAGCCCGAGAGCGCGATCCCGTACCAGCGGTCGGACTTCACGGCGGCAGTGATGCCGATGACGAGCGAGACGAGCAGGGCGACGGAGAAGGCGATCAGCGTGAGCGGGAGAGTGACGGCGAGGCGATCGGCGATATCGGGGCCGACCGGACGCGAGCTCAGGAACGACTCACCGAGATCGAAGCGCAGCAGCTGACCGGCCCAGGTCGTGAACTGCTGCAGGAGCGGCTGATCGGAGCCGACCTGCGCGCGGGCGGCGGCGATCTGCTCGGGGGTGGCGTTCACTGAGAGCAGCGCGTTCGCCGGGTCGCCGGGGAGCAGGCGCAGCAGCACGAAGATCGCGATCATCGCGACGACGAGCGACACCACGAGGAACGCGAGGCGGCGCAGCAGGTAGGCGAGCATGGCTTCTCAGGATGAAAGAGGGGGATGCCGACGCGCGGCATCCCCCTCGCGCGTCAGGACTTGACGATGTCGTAGGCGAAGAACTGAGAGTTCAGGCCGTTGACCGGGTACCCGCTGAGGTCGCTCGAGGCGACCACGATCTGCGGGTACAGGTACAACCATACGCTCGCGGCATCCTCGGCGATCTTCTCGTTGACCTTCTTCAGCAGTGCGGTCTGCTCGTCGGTCGTGGCCGCCTGCTCGGCGTCGGCGACCCACTGCTGCACGTCGGCGTCGTCGTAGCCCCAGTAGAAGTCGGGGTTGCCGTACCAGACCACGTCACGGTCGTTCACGTGCTCCTGCAGAGTCGCCTCGAAATCCTGCTCCTTGAACACCTTCGTGTACCACTCGTCGGCGCTGATCGTGTTGATCTCGACCGTGATGCCGACCTCGGCGAGCTGCGACTGCAGGAACTCCGCCACGGCGGGGTGCGGGTCGTAGCTGGGGGTGTCGAGCGTGAACGTGAAGCCGTCGGCGAGGCCTGCCTGTGCGAGCAGATCCTTCGACAGTTCGACGTCGTACGGGTTCACGTTCGTGAGGTCTTCGTACCAGGGGTCGGTCGGCGGCACCATCGAGCCGATGAGCGTGCCGTAGTCGCCCCAGATGGACTCGAGGAGCTTCTTCGTGTCGATCGCGGAGTAGATCGCCTTGCGCACGAGTGCGTTGTCGAAGGGCGCGACCCGGTCGTTGAACGCGAGCAGCTCCTTCGTGGTCGAGGTGCCCTCGCTGACGACGTAGTCGTCGGAGTCGAACTGCGTGAGCGAGTCAGGGCTCTGCACGCTGGTGATCACGTCGATCTCGCCGGTCAGCAGAGCGTTGTTCTCGGCGGTGGCGTCGGTGAAGTACGTGTAGACGACCTCTCCGTTCTTGGCGGGCTCACCCCAGTAGTCGTCCCAGCGCTCGAGGGTCAGGGTCGAGCCCTTCTTCCACTCGTCGAGCGTGTACGGGCCGGTGCCGTCTTCCTTGCCGGTGATGTCGCCGGCCTCGTCGTTGACGATCCAGACGTAGCTGAGGTTGTAGAGGAACGAGATCGACCGCTGCGACAGCGTGAACACGACCGTCTGGTCGTCGGGGGTCGCGATGTCGGCGATGGTCGCGAAGCTCGACTTGCGCGCAGACACCGAGTCCTCGGCGGTGACGGCCTCGATGCTCGACTTGACGTCGGCCGAGGTGAGCGGGTCGCCCGAGTGGAAGGTCACGTCGTCGCGCAGCGTGATCGTGTAGGTCAGGCCGTCGTCCGAGACCTGCGCGTCCTCGGCGAGAAGCGGCTCGACCTCGCCGTCGTCGGTCAGGCGGTAGAGGCCCTCGTAGACGTTGCCGGTCAGCGACTCGGTCACACCCTGGCCGCCGCCCTGCGTGTTGCTCAGGTTGGTCGGCTCGTACAGCGACCCGATGAAGATGGTGGCGTCTTCGCTCGCGGCGTCGTCTGTCGTGCCCGACGCGCAGCCGGCCACGAGGGCGAGCGTGGCGACGGCGCCGAGCGCGCCGAGGATGCGGGTTCTTCTCATGAGTACTCCAGGGTGAGAGTGTGCGGCATCACGCCGCGTAGATGTCGAAGCCGTCGCGGAAGACGACGTTCTTCTCGCCTGCTCGGATAGGCAGGGGGAAGCGGTTGGATGCCGGCGGAAGCGGGCAGTTGTACTGGGCGCTGAACCCGCACGGAGGTACGAAGGCCCGGTTGAAGTCGAGGGTGACGGTTCCCTCGTCGTCGCGCAGCTGCACGAACAGGAAGCGTCCGGATCCGTAGGTCTCGGAGCCGTTCGTCTCGTCGCCGAAGACGAGCAGCAGCGTGCCCCCGTCGTCGAAGGCGGCCAGGTCGTACTCGCGGCCGTCGAGCTCGAGTCGGATGTCGCCGGGAACCACGAGGTCGCGCGTGCCGCCGTTGTCGCGGATGTGCTCGAACGACACCCGACGATCGCCGGACACGGGCGTGAAGTGCCCCTCGAGAACCCATGCGGGGTCGTACTCGTACGTGTCGATGCGGTCGAAGGCGCGGATGGCGGGCGCGTCGGCATCCCACACCCGCAGTCCGTGCTCGGCGGCGCCGGTCTCGATGTTCGTGCGTTGAATGGGCGTGACGGTCACCGTGTCGGACGCCTCCTGCTGCTCGGCATCCAGATCGGGCCGATCGCCCGTCCAGCGGGTCTCGATCAGCGCGAGGTTGCCCGTCGCGGACGTGACGGAGGCACGGCGCTCGGCCTGCCAGTGGGTGTGATCTTCGCGTTCAGACATCACCTTCCATTCTCTTGCATGCAGAAGGAGGCGGGGCCGTGGCCGTCACTCGAGGTAATGCCCGAGGAGGGACGCTCGGGTGGATGCACGAATGCGGCCTTCCGAGAGGCGTTTGAGTCCGCATTTCGTGCATGGTTTCGGGGGATTCGACCGGTTCGGTGGACTATCTCCAACGCAATGGAATGCAACGTATGCCGGTATACCATTACTCATATACGCGCAGAGCCGTCAGTCCCCAGCTGACCCGCGCGTGTGGACGGTTCGACCGTCCTGCGGAGGGAGAGTCAGATCTTCTTCTGATCCCGAGGGGGGATGGGGTGGGAGCGCTGATCCCCAGTCAGCACCCACCCCCACAACCCACCCTCGGGGGTTCCGCTCAGAACGACCTGGACCAGAACCAGAACACCGCGAAGCCGATCACCACGACGAACGGCAGCCACGGGAAGCTCTTCTTCAGGCGTCGCCCCTCGCGCGCGACGCCCGGCGGCGGCGAGAGCAGGCCGGCCGGGGGTGCGAACGGCAGTCGCTCGCCCGCAGCCTGTGGCGAGACCCTCGATGACGCGGCCGCGGCCGCCGTCGGGTTCTCGATCAGCAGTCGCTCGTCGCGCCAGCGCTCCCACTGGTCGAGCTTGGTGATCACCGCGCCGACAGCCCCGAACAGCCACGCCCAGGTCGCCGGGTCGAGCGTCGAAGCCTTGCGCTGCGTGTAGAGGAACAGCCAGTCGTCGACGATCTCGACGTCGAGCTCGGCGGCGTTGTCGATGAACCGCGCCATGATGTCGGGTGTGAACAGATAGAGGGCATCGCGCTCGTAGCCCTCGGGGCAGTACAGCGTGAAGTACCGGTCGAAGTCGCCCTCGAGCGACAGTCGCTGCTCGCGCTGGAACGACGCCGGCAGGTTCGAGCCGAAGCCGTTGTTGCCCTTCGCGTCGAGCACGATGTTGGGCAGCGGCACGTCGAGCTTGACGGCGACGTACCCCCAGCGGTGTGTGGTCGAGTTCTTCCCCGACCCGGTCGTGTACTGGTAATTGCCGAACTCCACGAAGCGGGGCTGCGTGCCGCGCACGAGATCCGTGGCCTCGCGGGAGCGACCGAGGCCGAAGAGCATGCCCGGCAGGGCGGGGTTCGCGGCCCTGGCCTCGTACGACATCCCGTTCGCTCGGGCGAAGGCGTCGAGTCGATAACGCGCGACCCGTGAGCGACGCCAGCTCACGATCGCGATGGCGATCCCGACACCGGCAGCCGCGAGGATGCCGAGACCGGCGAACGACGATGCCCCGGGATCGGTGAACATCGAGACCATCGTCGCGCCGACGAGCGTCATGGCGACGACGAACACGAGGCCGAAGACCACGATCGCGATGATCGAGGCGGCCGAGACGCCCGACGTCCCGCGCGCACGGAGTTCGGTCTGGAAGGCGCTGACAGCCCGCGGGTCGACGGGATCGGTGAGAGGGCCGGCGTCGAACGACGGGGCCGGCTGCGGGGCGCTCATCGGTTCACCTCGTCGGCATCCCAGGTGAGCTCTGCGTTCTCGGGGATCGGGAACGCCTCGAGGCTCTCATCCGCACAGATCTCCGCGATCAACGCGGCGGACCCCGCGACGATCGTCGAGTCGTAGTCGATCTCGCTCACGAGAGCCCACGCATGGTCGTCCGGCCACAGGATGCTGGGGCTCTGCGCCGAGGGTGCGAAGCCGTGCTCCTCACGCGGGCGATCGCGCCACGGCACATCGAGCACCCAGTCCGCGCGGGCGAAGTCGCTGACCGCCCCGCGGAACAGCACGTGATCACGTCCGGGCAGGCGGAACCGCGGCCCCTCGGAGATCTCGCGCGACAGGATGCCCTCCTGCCACGTCGGCTTGCGGAAGGCGTTGTTGAGAGGGTCATGGATGCTGCGGTCGAGCATCGCCTGGTGATTCGGCTCGTCGTCGAACGTGAAGAACATCCGGGACGGTGAATGGCCGAGGTGTCCGACGAGACCGCCCCGACCTTCCCAGAGCGCCGCGAAGCCGGCATCCGGTGTCGCGGTGTGGTCGACGAGGTGCGAGGCGATGATCGACAGGGTCTCCGGGGCGATCTCGCCCTCCATCGGACCCGTGAACTCGCGACCGTCGGGGGAGAGCCGCAGGTTCCAGTCGCCGTCGGTCGGGGTGCGCACGATGCGCTGCCACTGAGCCAGCGGGTGCAGGGTCGTGCCGAAGGCGGATGCCGTCTCCGCCCATGTCGCGGGCTCATCGACGTACTGGTCGATCAGGCTCAGGTGCTCGGCCTGCGACATCCGCTCGTACTCGTCGGAGGAGGGCACGGGGCGGTCGGGCAGAGAGCGCACGGTCGCGGGATGCAGGATGCGGGCGTACGCGGGGAACCCGTGCGGCACGACGTCGTGCATCGTCGCGTTCCACGGATCGTCGAGGCGATCGCGCAGCCAGTCGCCCGCCGAGGTGTCAGAGATCCACTGCATGCGACCCACGGTACCTGCGAGACACCCGCTCACGTCACGCCGCTGCGTCTCGACCTCGAATGAGAGGTCAGACGAAACGGTGCCGCCGACGATCCGCGCGGCCGTTTCGTCTTGCATCGATCATCGGGTGAGTGGCCGCGCCAGACGGTTGACGGGCGGTTCTGAGCCCTGCCGGGGCGCCCTCCATAATCGGATCATGACGTCCCCCGCATCCATCCCCTCGCTCGACGGCCGCCGCTTCACGATGGTCTCGTCGACCACCTCGGTCGTCGATGCCGCCGCCCCCAGCGAGTTCGTCTACCGAGAGAAGGACGGCGCGATCTGGGGCGACTACTCGGGCGACACCGTGACGTTCGGTCGCTTCGTCGGCACGCGCACCGGCGACACCATCTGGGTCTCCTTCGTGCACGTCCTCGTCGCCGACGGCACCGTCGTGACCGGAGACGGCGAGAGCGAACTCGAGCTGACGGATGACGGACGCATCCGCCTCGTCGAGCACTACGAGATGCACGGACTCCCTCAGCTGAGCGTCTGCGAAGAGCCCGTCGCCGCCTGAGAGCACGAGCTTCTTCGTCTCGCTCCGCTCGCTCGACGACCGCGAAGGTCAGCGCGGGGGCAGCATGTCGCGACCCGGCGTCGCCGGCGTCCACCGCGTCATGCCCAGCGGTGTCGCCAGATCGCGCTCGGGAAGATCGGTCGGCAGCAGGTAGGCGCGACGGATCACCTCGTCGAGCACCACGACGCTGACGACCGTGCGCACCTCGGGGAGCTGCGCGATCACGCCCGTGGTGAACTCGTGCACTCCGCTCACGTCGACCGCGCGGATCAGCAGCATCGCGTCGTGTTCGCCGGTCGTGATGGCGCACCACTCGATGTCGGGCATCTCGAGCACGCTCTCGCGGAACGACGCCCACGCCTGCGGATGCACGGTCACGAAGACCAGGGCACCGATCGAGAGACCCGCTTTGGACTGGTCGACCCGGGCGCTGAAGCCCGTGATGACACCGTCCTGCATGAGCGACTCGACCCGCGTGTAGGCGTTCGCCCTCGAGATCCCGACGGTTTCGGCCAGAGCGGCGATCGAGATGCGACCGTTATCACGCAGCGTCTCGAGGATTCTGTATCCGATGTCGTCCAAAGGGGCGCCACTTCGTCCAGTTTGCTTCACTGCTTCGTCGGTCTTGGTGGACACAATGCTCCTCACGTGCGAGCTCTCTGACAGACCGTGATCGTGATCTGCAACATCGCTGGACACATCGTCCCATATGATGCGAATCTGATCACCGGTCGTCCACCCGGAGTCGACCGAAACCCGATGAACTCCTCGCCCTTGGAGGCCCATATGTCGTCACGTCGCAGCACGTCCGTCATCGCGATCGGAGCCGTCGCGCTCTTCGCACTCGCAGGTTGCTCCGGTGGCAACTCGGCGAACAACGGCGGAGAATCCTCCGGTTCCGACTCGCTCGTCATCGACACCGCGTTCTCGATCGAGACCGCCGACCCGGGTCACACCTACGACCCGACCGGCAACATGATCGCGAAGGCCCTGTACGAGACGCTGGTCGACTTCGAGGGCTCCGACGTCTCGACCCCCGTCCCCGGCCTCGCGTCGTGGGAGCAGAACGACGAGGCGACCGAGTTCACCTTCACTCTCGAGGGCGACCGCGTCTTCTCCGACGGCACGCCGATCGAGGCCAAGGATGTCGTCTTCACCCTGCAGCGCATCCAGGGCATGACCGATGCCAAGCCGAACTTCCTCCTCGGCGGCCTGACGATCACCGAGGTCGACGACAAGACGATCTCGATCACGTCCGAGACCCCGCTGCTGCAGCTGCCCGCGATCCTCGCCAACCCCGCTCTCGGCATCGTCAACTCCGACGTGGTCATCGAGAACGGCGGATCGATCGACGGATCCGACAGCGCACAGAAGTTCCTCGACGGCGCCTCCGCCGGCTCCGGCCCGTTCGTGCTCGACACCCTCGACCTCTCGTCGCAGGTCGTGCTGACCAAGAGCGACGAGTACAACGGCGACGAGAAGGCCGCCTACGACCGCGTGGTCGTCCGCAACGTCTCGGAGAGCGCGACCCAGCTCGCGAACCTCAAGGGCGGCGACTCGATGGTCGCGATGGACCTCAACGGCGACCAGGTCTCGGGTCTCGGCGACGGACTGAACGTCGAGTCGGTGCCGTCCGGCCAGACCATCTTCCTGCTGCTGAACCAGTCGGAGGCCGTCGCGGGTGACCTCGCGAACGTCAAGATCGCCGAGGCGATCCGCTACGCCCTCGACTACGACGCGCTGCTCGAGCTCGCAGGCTCCGGCGCCGTCCAGGCCACCGGCGTCATCCCGCCCGGATTCGAGGGAGCCCTCGACAGTGGCGTGGAGCAGGACCTCGACAAGTCGAAGGCCGCTCTCGAGGAGGCCGGCTACACGGGTCAGACCCTCAAGCTGCAGTTCCCGAACGACTACCCGGTCGGCGGCGTGGAGTTCACGCCTCTCGCCGAGCGCATCCAGGCACAGCTCGAGGATGCCGGCATCACGGTCGAACTCGCTCCGGCGCCGTTCGCGACCGAGCTCGACGCCTACGTCAACGGCACCGAGGGCTTCGGCCTCTGGTTCTGGGGTCCGGACTATGCGGACTCCGCGAACTTCCTCCCCTTCGCTCCCGGCCTGAAGGTCGGCCTGCGCGCCGGATGGGCGGCCGAGGCCAACCCCGAGATCGCGGGCATCGCGGCGGGTGCCGCAGCCGCGACCGACGAGGCCCAGCGCAGCGAGGCCTTCACCTCGTTCGCCGAGGCGATGCAGGCGGAGGGTCCCTTCGTGCCGCTGATCGTCCCCGGTCGAAACATCGCCACGGCTGACTCCGTCACCGGCGCCGTGTACAACTCGGTGTGGGAGATGGACATCGCCGAGATCACCCCGGCCGGCTGAGCGGAGCAGTCTGATGACGACGGTGGCCGTGCGACGGCAGGCGCAGCGTCGCAGGTCGCCGCTCGTCGGATACCTGCTGCGCCGGATCGGCACTTCGCTGCTCCTGCTCGTGGGGGTCACGATCGTGACCTTCGCGCTGACGAACCTCGTGCCCGGCGACCCCGTGTCGGCGGCGCTGGGTGAGGGCGCATCACAGAACCCCGCCACGCGCGAGGCGTTCATCAAGGAGCACGGACTCGATCAGCCGCTGTTCGTGCAGTACTTCATCTACATGGGGAACCTCCTTCGCGGAGACCTCGGCACGTCGCTGGTGANCCGGTCACCAGCGACCTGGCCACCGCGGTGCCTGCGACGATCGAGATCGCGATCGGCGCGATCATCCTCAGCCTCGCGGTGAGTGTGGTGCTCGGCACCCTCGCGGCGTACCGCCGCGGACTCGTCACGGATCAGGTGATCCGCATCGTGACGCTGATCGGCCTGAGCGTGCCGACCTTCTGGCTCGCACTCGTGAGCTTCTACGTGTTCTTCCTCGAGCTGCGGATCGCCCCCGGCTCGGGTCGCATCTCACCGTCGATCACCCCGCCGCCCCGCATCACCGGGCTCTACACGGTCGACTACCTCATCAACGGAGACGGCGTCGGATTCGCGGATGCTCTCGCGCACCTGGCACTCCCGGTGATGGTGCTGTCGCTCGTGACGATCGGCCTGCTGACCCGCTTCATCCGCACCTCGGTGCTCGAGGTGCTGGGCAGCGACTACGTTCGGGCGGCTCGGGCCAAGGGCCTTCCCGCGATGCGCGTGATCCTCGACTACGTGCTGCGAGGAGCATCCCTCCCGATCCTCACCGTCGTCGGCGTCGCCTTCGGATCCCTGCTGTCGGGTACCGTGCTCGTCGAGTCGGTGTTCGCGTGGCCGGGCCTGGGCACCTACGCCTACAACTCGGCGGCGAACCTCGACCTCCCCGGCATCATGGGCGTCGGTCTCGTCGTCGGGTTCATCTACCTCCTCATCAACTTCGTCGTCGATCTGCTCTACGGCGTCCTCGACCCGAGAGTGAGGATCGCATGAGCCGCATCGACTCGGCATCCGGCCCCTGGCGGTTCCGCTTCCGCTGGCCTCGCGCCTGGCGCACGCCCCTCGGCGTGATCGGCACCGTCATCGCGGGTGCCTGGATCATCGTCGCCTTCACCGCGCAGTGGTGGGTGCCGTTCGGCCCCAACGCCCAGGTGCTCCCGCGTCTGCAGTCCCCGGGCATCGACACGCTGCTCGGCACCGACGGCAACGGGCGTGACATCTTCTCGCGACTGATGACGGGTGCGACCGTGAGCCTTCCGCTCGCGCTGATGCTCGTGATCGCCGCGATGATCATCGGCACGGTCATCGGCGCGGTCGCCGGATACTTCGGCGGCTGGGTCGACGAGACGCTGATGCGCATCACCGACCTCTTCATGGCGTTCCCGACGGTCATCCTCGCGATGGTCGTGGCGGCCTCGCTCGGCCCGTCGCTGTTCAACGCGGTGATCGCGGCGATCGTGGTGTCCTGGCCGCAGTACTCGCGAGTGACCCGCAGCATCGTGCTCGGACTCCGTGGGCAGAACTACGTCATCGCAGGTCGTCTGCTCGGCCACTCTCCGCTGCGGACCCTGTTCGTCGACATCCTGCCGAACATCGCCGGTCCCGTCATGGTGCTCGCGACGCTCGACATCGGCGCGGCGATCCTGCTGCTGTCGGGGCTCTCGTTCCTCGGCCTCGGTGCGCAGCCGCCGACCGCCGAATGGGGGTCGATGATCTCGGCAGCCATGCAGAACTTCGACGCCTGGTGGCTCGGGGTCTTCCCCGGCCTCGCGATCCTCACCGTGGTGCTCGCCTTCAACTTCCTGGGTGACGCGATGCGCGACATCCTCGACCCGACGGCCGAGGTCACGCACGAGAAGCAGGCCGACCACGCCGCCTCGGCGAAGGGGGTGGCGGCATGACCGCGCCTGTCTCGACGGCTGCCCTGAGCATCCGGGACCTCACGATCACCATCGGCCGTCCGCTCGTGCACGGGATCTCGCTCGACCTCGAGGCGGGCCGCATCCACGGTCTCGCCGGCGAGTCCGGATCGGGCAAGACCCTCACCTCGCTCGCCGTGCTCGGGCTCCTGCCCCGTCAGGCGCGCACCGGCGGATCCATCACGCTCGCGGGGGAGGAGCTGGTCGGCATGCGCCGCCGGGCCCTCAACCGCATCCGGGGTAAGCGCATCGCGATGATCTTCCAGGACCCGTCGGCGTCGCTGCACCCGCAGCTGCCGATCGGCCGCCAGCTCACCGACCACATGCGCGTGCACCTCGGGCTGCGCGGCGCCGCGGCCACGGCGCGGGCCATCGAGCTGCTCGAGACCGTGCAGGTGCCGAATCCGGATGCTGCGCTGAAGCGCTACCCGCATCAGTTCTCGGGCGGACAGCGGCAGCGCATCGCGATCGCCTGCGCCCTCGCCTGCGACCCCGAGGTGCTGCTGGCCGATGAGCCGACCACCGCCCTCGACGTCACGGTGCAGGCCGGCATCCTGAAGCTGCTGCGCGACCTCGCGACCGAACGCAACCTCGCGGTGCTGCTCGTCACGCACGACCTGGGCGTCATGAGCGCGATCGCCGACGAGGTCGCGGTGATGAAGAGCGGGCAGATCGTCGAGCGGGCCGACCGTGCGACACTGTTCCGCGACCCGCAGCACGAGTACACGCGCACGCTGCTCGCGGCACTGCCGGGGTCGAAGATCGAGATCGCGGATGCGGACCCCGCACACGACCCGACGTTGCTCGACCCGGTGCTGCCGGATGCCGAGCTGCCGGATGCCGATGAGGAGGCCCGCAGATGAGTGAAGTCGCCGTCCTCGACGCGCACGACGTGGTCGTGCGGTACCCGGGGAACCCGCCCGTGGTCGCGGTCGACAAGGTCTCGCTGACGGTCGCACCCGGTGAGACGGTGGCGCTGGTCGGCGAGTCCGGCAGCGGCAAGTCGAGCCTGGCTCGCGCCGTCGTGGGCATCGAGAAGCTCGCCGGGGGAGAGGTGCGCTTCCGCGACGCACCCGTCACGCCGCTGGGCATCCGCCGTCGCAGCCTCGCGCTCACCGGCATCCAGATGGTGTTCCAGGACCCGTCGACATCGCTGAACCCGCGCCGCCGGGTGGGCGACCAGATCGCCGACGGCATCGCCACCGCGCGGGCTCGTGGCGCCGAGGGCTCGACCGTCGAGGAGTGGCTCGAGCGGGTCGGTCTTCCGACCGAGGTCGCCACGCGGTTCCCCCACCAGTTCTCCGGAGGACAGAAGCAGCGTCTCGCGATCGCCCGGGCGCTCGCCGCACGTCCGTCGCTGCTCGTCGCCGATGAGCCCATCTCGGCTCTGGATGCCTCGACGCAGACCAGCGTCGCCGGGCTCATGCGCGATCTCGTCGCAGAGTCGGGCGCGGGGATGCTGTTCATCTCGCACGACCTCGCTGTCGTCCGACGCATCGCCGACCGCACCTTCGTGATGTTCGCCGGACGTGTGCTCGAAGCGGGGGCCACGGACCGCGTGTGGTCTGCGCCGCAGCATCCGTACACCCAGGCGCTGCTCGCCGCGATCCCCGAGCCCGACGGCGCGGGCCGCATCCCCATCGCGCCGTCGACGAACGAGCGCACGGTCTGGTCGGAGATCGCCCCCGTCATCGACTGAGCTGCGCCCGCGTTGTCGTTCTCAACGCAGTGCGGGCCGAGGCGATCGCCCCGGCCCGCACCATCCGCTCGTGGATCAGAGCGGAGCGACGATGTCCTGCTCGGCGTCCCACTCGGTGATCTCGAGCGAGGTCTCGACGGTCTGGCCCGCAGCCTCGGTCGTGCCGGTGGTGGCGAGCACGACGTAATCGCTCGTGACCTCGAAGACCACGTCGACGGCCACGCCCTGCGCCTCGGACGTGCCGCTCAGGAGGTAGACGTCCTGGCCCAGGCGCGTGCCCGTGCCCGTGACGGTGAACTCGCCCGTGAGCGCGCCTGCCGCGGTCGCGGGGTCGGTGTCGGCGGCCGTCTGCGCACCGCTGCTGAGCGCGGCGATGATCGGGTCGCTGGAGTTCGGGTCTGCGACCTGCCACTCGCTCGTCGCCGACTTCACCCAGGCGTCGTCACCGATCACGATGAGCGATCCCATGGGCGTGATCGTCTCGACGGCATCCGTGCCCGGGTTGTAGCGGGCGGTCGTGTCCATGCCGAGGATCGACGTCTTCGCGGCGTAGCCGGCGGTGTCGGTCATGGCCTCGGTGATGCAGGTGCCGAGCTCGGCGCCGTCGACCGTGGCGCCCTCCGACAGTTCGGGGCAGTCGGACTCGGGTGCGGTCGTCTCTTCTGCACCGGCCGCGGGCTTCTCGTCTGCGGGCTTCTCAGAACCTGCGGAACAGCCGGTGAGCACTACGGCGGCGGCGAGCATGACGCCGACACCCCACTTGTTTACGCGCATTGCGCTTCCCCCTTCGGTCGTTGTCGTGCGGCGCCTGTCGGCACGCACGGATACCAGCATGCCAACTCTGAGGCGATTCGTGTGGGGGCAGTCCGAAGTTTTCTCCGCTACACTGTCAAGGTTGTCTGCCTTCAGGCGCCCATTCGGGGTGGCTCGGGCGGATGACGTGCACACACCCTCCTGCTTCCGGGAAAGTCCCGGAAGCCGTTCTAGTCCGAAGGAGGTGGGTAAGTGACGCACCAGTACGAACTCATGGTCATTCTGACCCCCGAGATCGACGAGCGCCAGGTCGCCCCTACGCTCGACAAGTTCCTGAAGGTCATCACCAACGATGGTGGCTCGATTGACAAGGTCGACATCTGGGGCAAGCGCCGTCTGGCTTACGAGATCCAGAAGAAGAACGAGGGCATCTACGCCGTCGTCAACTTCACCGCGACCAGCGAAGCCACGCAGGAGCTCGACCGTCAGCTGAAGCTGAACGAGCAGATCATGCGCACGAAGGTCCTCCGCTCTGAGGAAGCTCAGGCGATGGTCGCTTCGGAGGCGAAGCGCTCTGAAGAGAAGGCAGCCCGCAAGGCCGCCAAGGCTGCGAAGGCCTGAGTCCGATGGCCGGCGAAACAGTCATCACCGTGGTGGGCAACCTCACGGCCGACCCCGAGCTGCGTTACACGCAGAACGGACTGCCGGTGGCGAACTTCACCATCGCTTCGACGCCTCGGAACTTCGACCGCGCCGCCAACGAGTGGAAGGACGGCGAAGCGCTGTTCCTCCGTGCGTCGGTCTGGCGTGAGTTCGCCGAGCACGTGGCGGGTTCGCTGACCAAGGGCATGCGCGTCATGGCGCAGGGCCGTCTGCGTCAGCGCTCCTACCAGGACCGCGAGGGCAACCAGCGCACCGCGATCGAGCTGGAGGTCGACGAGATCGGCCCCTCGCTTCGGTACGCGACTGCACAGGTCACCCGTGCGGCCTCGAACGGTGGCGGCGGCGGTGGCGGCGGACAGTCGCGTCCCGCTCAGCAGCAGCAGGTGTCGGAGGAGCCGTGGTCCACGCCCGGCTCGTCGACCAGCGCCGATGCCTGGAGCACTCCGGGCAGCTTCGGCGACGACACCCCCTTCTGAAACAGGATCTCCGGATGCTTCGGCATCCGTCTCAAAACTAAGGAAAAACAATGGCTGGAAAGTCGAGCGGCGACCGCCGCAAGCCGCGGAAGGGTGGCAAGCCCACCGCTCCCGCGAAGTCGATCCGGGTCGGAGTCATCGATTACAAGGATGTCTCCACCCTCCGTAAGTTCGTCTCGGAGCGCGGCAAGATCCGCGCCCGTCGTATCACCGGTGTTTCGGTGCAGGAGCAGCGTCTGATCGCCACGGCGATCAAGAACGCACGCGAAATGGCACTCCTGCCCTACGCTGGCGCCGGCCGGTAAGGGGTAACGAGATGGCAAAGCTGATTCTCACGAACGAGGTCGCCGGGCTTGGTAGCGCCGGTGACGTGGTCGAGGTCAAGAACGGGTTCGCCCGTAACTACCTCATCCCCCAGGGCTTCGCTACGGCGTGGACCCGCGGTGGCGAAAAGCAGGTCGCTTCGATCCAGGCTGCTCGTCAGGCGCGTGCGATCCACGACCGCGACGAGGCCGTGGCACTGAAGAACTCCCTCGAGAGCACCAAGGTGCGCCTGGCCGTCAAGGCCGGCAACGAGGGTCGCCTCTTCGGTTCGGTCAAGACCGATCACATCGCGGATGCTGTCGCAGCCGCGGGTCTCGGCTCGATCGACAAGCGTAAGGTGCACATCCCGTCGGCGATCAAGTCGACCGGTGAGCACGAGGCCACGGTTCGTCTGCACGACGACGTGACCGCAGTCATCACGCTGCAGGTCGTCGCCGCCAAGTAAGGCGCGACGCTCTCGAACGCCCCCTGTCCTTCGGGACAGGGGGCGTTCTGCGTCCCCGGCCGGGTACGTGCCGGTTCACGGGGAACGTTGAGGGCGGGGGAGGGCACGACGGATGCCCCGCGCTGGGGACGCGGGGCATCCGTGAGCAGTGCGGCATCGCAGACCGCGGGCGGGGCTGGGGACCCACGCTCATCGCGTCACGGGATCCGCACACCGACGGTGCCGCATCTCCTCCCCCGAGGATGACGTCACCGCCGGGGTCTGGGCTACGCCGTCACGTGGCGACGGCGTAGCATCCCGGCTCCGAGGAGGAGCAGGAGAGCGGCCACCGCCGCGTATCCGAGCGACGAGGAGCCGCCGGTCATGGCGAGTCCCTGCGCGGATCCGGCCGCAGTCACCGCGCCGCCGGTGGTGGCGGCTGCAACGACGGTCGCTCCGGGGCCGGTCGCCGGTCCCGTTCCCGGGTCGGCGCCCGGGTCGGTTCCCGGGTCCGTTCCGGGATCAGTCCCCGGGTCGGTACCGGGGTCCGTGCCCGGGGTCGTACCGGGGCCCGTCACCGTGCTCTCGCCGCCCACGGCGATGGCGTTGCCACCGATCGTGATCGAAAGCGCGATCGGTGCGGTGACCTGGGTGCCGCCGAGGATGCCGTCGTCTCCGGTGGTGGTGCCGCCGGTCGATCCGCCCGTGGTGGGGGCGGTCGTGCCGGTGCCGCCGGTGACGGCGCTGTCTCCGAGGACGGAGATGGCGTTGCCGGTGGCGGTCACGGGCGCGGTGACGGGTGCGGTGACCTGGGTGCCGCCGAGGATGCCGTCGTCTCCGGTGGTGGTGCCGCCGGTCGATCCGCCCGTGGTGGGGGCGGTCGTGCCGGTGCCGCCGGTGACGGCGCTGTCTCCGAGGACGGAGATGGCGTTGCCGGTGGCGGTCACGGGTGCGGTGACGGGTGCGGTGACCTGAGTGCCGTTGCCGACACCATCATCGCCCGACGTCGTAGCCCCCGTCGCGGGAGTCGTCGGAGCGGCGGGGGCGGCCGGAGTCGCACCGCCGTTCGCCGAGCTCTCGCCGAGGACGGAGATGGCGTTGCCGCCGACGTTCACCGGTGCCGTGACGGGTGCGGTGACCTGCGAACCGCCGAGGATGCCGTCGTCACCGCTGGTGGTGCCGCCGGTGCTAGAGCCTCCTGTGGCGGGTGCTGCCGGGGCCGTCCCGCCCGTCGCCGAGCTCTCTCCGAGGACGGAGATCGCATTGCCCGAGACGTTGACGGGTGCGGCGACCGGGGCGGTGACCTGCGTCCCGCTGCCGATGCCGTCATCGCCCGACGTGCTCGGCGTGACCGAGCCGCTCGTCGGGGTGCTCGAGGAGGCCGGTGCTGCGGCATCCTGTCCGAGAGTCTCGCTCTCGCCGAGCAGTGCGACGGAGTTGCCCGACACGGTGACGGGGACGTCGACGTGCAGCAGGGCCTGGGTGCCCGACAGCAGTCCGTCGACGCCGTTCGTCGTGATCGCCGGAGCCGGCGCGGTGGGGGCCGGGGCCTGGGGAGCCTCGGACGGCGCAGCCGGAGCCGTATCGCTCGACGAGTCGCCGAGCGCCGTGATCGCGTTGCCGGTCACCGTGACGGGCAGGCTGACGTCCACGACGGCCTGGGTGCCGGATGCGGCGCCGGAATCGCCGCTCGTGGCGGGAGCGGGAGCCGGTGCCGGTGCGGGTGCCGGCGCGGGTGCGGGAGCCGGGGCAGGCGCTGGGGCGGGCTGCGCGGAGGAGCTCCCGAGGACGGAGATCGCGTTGTCGACGATCGTGACGGGCACCGAGATCGGTGCGACCGCCTGGGTCCCCGAGAGAAGTCCGTCGTCTCCCGAGGTGTCTGCCGCATTGGCGGCCGTTGCGCCGAGCAGGGTGATCCCGCCGGCGAGAAGCGTGCCCCACAGGGCCCGCTTGATGAAAGTGCGCATGATGACCTTCTCCTGACTGAAATGGGTGTGTCTGGATGGGTGCGTGCGAAAGAGCTTGTGCGCGCGCAGCACGGCATCTGTCGTTCACGAGGAACGACCGGACAACCCGTCAGTCAGGAGAGACGTCGGTGTCGGCGACCAGAGACGTCGGAAGGACGTCGTCGGGTGCACCGGGGGTGCGTTCCACAGCACGGAACGCGGGAACGCCCACGTCGCTGAGACGCGCGTGGGAGAGAGAGGATGCTCCGCCGGAACCGGCGGAGGAAGACGGCGCCACGGGTCCACCGACGGGCGGCGCGACGGGCGTGCCGCCCTCGGGTTCGGGCGCACTCGTGGCCGGAGCAGCGGGGGGAGCCACCGGCTGAGGAGTGGAAGCTGAAGACCCGCCGGCGGCCTGCGCGCCAGCGGGCGCAAGAGTGGCGGGCAGCGTNACGGAGCCGCTCAGGGCCGCGCCGGGAATCGACGGGCCGCTGTCGGGCCCCGTCGGGTCGAGGGATCCGAGTACCGGAGGAACGGTGTTCTCGACGACGTCGCCCACGATCTCCGTGGTGGTGTCGACGACGCCGACGACGTCATCCAGGAGTGTGTTGACGCCGAGTTCGTCGAGCAGGTGTCCGACGCCCGGGAGTGCTGCGAGAGCATCCTGCACCGGGGTGACGATCTGAGAGGCCGGGGCATCGGTGAGCAGATCCGTCACAGGAGCGACCACCGCCTCCGCGGTGTCGGTGACAGCCTCGACGACGGGAGCCGCGGCTGTCCCGACGACGGGGACGTGGACGACGGCTTCAGAGACGTGTTCGACGACCGGGGGAGCGGACTGCTGCACGGGGGCGACGACCTGCGTCACGACGGGGGCGACGACCTCGGTGACGACCGGCTTCACGACCTGTGTGACGACCGGCGAGGTCGCGGCGGTGACGGTGTCGCCGACCGACGGCACGGTCTGGCTCACGAGTGAGGTCACGCCGTCGAGCAGCGGAGCGTCCGACTTCTCGTCGGCGTGCGCGGAGGACCCTCCGGTGAGAACGGTGATCGCGGCCCACGCGATCGCGCCCAAGCCACCCCAGAGGGCGATGGCCGGTAGGCCGCGCCGGGTTGCCTGAGCGTTCACGTCGACTTCCCTCCCCCGAGAGACGTTCGTTCGTTCGTTCGACGCACGTCGCGCCGAGTGGGGGCGACGATACTCCCGGTATCCCGGCATGTCTAGAGTGATCTGCTCGAAAACGGCTACATCGCGCCACATTTCCGGGGGTTGCGCAGTGTGACGCGCCCGGTGAAGTTCCGGCTTGACTTTCCCCAGGTTCTACACATCCCGTACCGGATTCGATGAACCTTCAATGCGCAGTTGAAGCACCTTCTCATCCACAGGGTGGGGAAACTACAAAACCCAGTTCAGCCTAAAAAAGAAAAGTCTCTTTCGAGGTAGTCCACCGAGTTATCCACACCCGTTCTGCACAGACTCTCCGGACTTGTTCGCACGCTTTCCACAGAGTTATCCACAGGCCATGTTGCGACCGAAAACCCTCGCTCGTAGCGTGGTCGAGCGACCCGATGTCGGAGGCTGCTGGTTCGCTGTGCAAGACGGCTTCGAACCGCGTCGGTGGCGCAGCACGACACCACGGCAACGCCTCCGCCCCACCAGCTCGTCGCATCGAAGGGAACACTGTGTCGATCGCTGACATCTCCGAGGATCGCCTCGGCGGCAAGCGCCCGCCCGAGCGGACGCCGCCGCACGACCTCCTCGCAGAGCAGAGCGCGCTCGGCGGAATGCTCCTCTCGAAGGACGCGGTCGCCGATGTGATCGAGACGCTCAGGGGCGCCGACTTCTACATCCCGAAGCACGAGCTGATCTTCGAGGCGATCCTCTCGCTGTACTCGCACGGTGAGCCGACCGACGTCGTGGCCGTCACCGACGAGCTCATCAAGACGGGTGAGCTCAGCCGCGCCGGCGGTGCCGACTACCTGCACACCCTCACCTCGATCGTGCCCACCGCGGCCAACGCCGGCTACTACGCCGGCATCGTGTCGGAGCGTGCCATCCTGCGTCGTCTGGTCGACGCGGGAACACGCATCGTGCAGCTCGGCTACGACGGTCAGGGCGACGCCACCGACCTCGTCAACAACGCGCAGGCCGAGATCTACTCGATCACCGGTTCGGAGACCACCGAAGACTACGTCCCCCTGCAGATCGCCGTCGACGCCGCCCTCGAGGAGATCGAGGCCGCCAGCGGTCGCGACGGGTCGATGACGGGTGTCCCGACGGGCTTCAAGGAGCTCGACGAGCTCACCAACGGCCTGCACGGTGGCCAGATGATCGTCGTCGCCGCCCGACCCGCCATGGGTAAGTCGACGCTCGCGCTCGACTTCGCGCGCGCGGCATCCATCGGTCACAACCTGCCCTCCGTCTTCTTCTCGCTCGAGATGGGCAAGAGTGAGATCGCGATGCGTCTGCTCAGCGCCGAGGGCCAGATCCCGCTGCAGAACATGCGCAAGGGAAACCTCGACCCTCGCGACTGGACCACGGTCGCGGCGACCCGGGGCCGCATCAACGATGCTCCGCTCTACATCGACGACAGCCCGAACATGACCCTGGTCGAGATTCGCGCGAAGTGCCGTCGTCTCAAGCAGCGCGAGGGTCTGCGCATGGTCATCATCGACTACCTGCAGCTGATGACGTCGGGCAAGCGCGTCGAGTCGCGTCAGCAGGAGGTCTCGGAGTTCTCCCGTAGCCTCAAGCTCATCGCGAAGGAGCTCCAGGTTCCGGTCATCGCCCTGTCGCAACTGAACCGTGGCCCCGAACAGCGTCAGGACAAGAAGCCCGCGATCAGCGATCTGCGTGAGTCCGGCTCGATCGAGCAGGACGCCGACATGGTCATCCTGCTGCACCGCGACTCGGTCTACGACAAGGACGTGCGTCCGGGCGAGGCCGACCTGATCGTGGCCAAGCACCGTAACGGTCCGACCGCGACGATCACCGTGGCCTTCCAGGGCCACTACTCGCGCTTCCACGACATGGCGCCGGGCGGCGACTTCAACTGATCGCCGGCTGAAGCCGGGGGATGGACGGGACGCCCCCACCACGGGGGAGGCGGCAGAAAGGGCGCCCCATCCGATGCCGTCATATGGGCGGCACCCCAGCTGTCGCGTTACAGCGCGACAGAGCTGTGACGCAAGCGTGACACCAGCGCGCCGCGCGCGCAAGCCCTATTGTCGATCGGTATGCCGAGTCAACGGCAGTGCCGCGATGACCCGGCACGGCCGTGACTAGTTGCGGGGCGGGTTCAGCGGCAGCCACTCCTCGAGTGTGGTCTCGAAGATGTGGGCACCCTCGACCGGGATGAGCGTGCGCTCCTCGATCTGCGCACCGTAGTAGGGGGCGCTGTCATCGCGGACGACCGTGCGTGAATCGCCGCGGAAGGCGAGCGCGCGGCGCGCGAACTCATCCATGCCGAAGGTCTCGGGTCCGGCGATCTCGATGTCACCGGTCGGCTCGCCTGCGGCGGCGCGCGCGACGGCGGTGGCCACATCCTCTGCCGCGATCGGCTGGATGAGCGCCCCGGGCAGGGTCACGGTGTCGCCCTCGGTCGAGATGTCGGCGATGCTGCCGACGAACTCGAAGAACTGTGTGGCGTGCACGAGTGAGTAGGCGATGCCGGACTCGCGGATCAGCTTCTCCTGCGCGACCTTCGCGGCGAAGTACGCGATGTTCTGCGGGCGGTTCGTGCCGACGATCGTGAGGGCGACATGATGCGTGACGCCCGCCTCCGCCTCGGCGGCGAGCAGGTTGCGCGTGGACGTCGTGAAGAACTCGAGCACGTCATCCGGGGCGAACGAGGGCGAGTTCGACACATCGACGACGGCGTAAGCGCCGACGAGCACATCGGCGAGGCCTTCACCCGTGAGCGAGTTCACGCCTGTGTTCGGCGACGCGGCGACGGCCTCGTGGCCGTGCTCGGTGAGCTTCGCGACGACTTTCGAGCCGATGAGGCCGGTGCCTCCGATGACGACGATCTTTGCCATGACCAAACCTTTCGTGGGGAGACGCCGGTAGTGGCGTCTGTCAGGTATGACCGGACAGCGCCGGTGCGTGTGACGGGATCGCGGATCAGGCGCTCGCCTGCTTCTGCACGCGCCACTCGTGGTAACGCGTCGGCGCGATCGTCGCTGTGGCTTCCGGCAGCAGATCACGCGCGGCGAGGTGCGCGCCGAAATAGGTACCGAGCGGATCCGCCACGACCTCACGGTCGTCCTGGCGCGCGCGTAGATCGAGCGCGGCGATCTCCTTCAGGCTGAACACCTCCGGGCCGCCGTGCTCCACCATCCCGAAGCGCGGCTCCGCGAGCGCTGTGCCGGCGACGGCTCGTGCCACGTCGTCGGCGGCCATCGGCTGCACGAGCACGTCCGCGACGTGCGCCGCTCCCTCGCGCATGGCGTGATCGGTGATGTTTCGGACGAACTCGAAGAACTGCGTCGCGTGCACGAGCGAGTACGGACGACCGGATGAGGAGATCAGACGCTCCTGCTGCTCCTTGGCGATGAAGTACCCGCCCTGCGCGCGGGCGAGACGGTCAGTGCCGACGACGGAGAGTGCCACATGGTGGGCGACCCCCGCGGCCTCTCCGTAGGCGAGCAGATTCATGGTCGAGATCGAGAAGAACTCCTGCGCTCCGGCCTCGTCGGTGTACGACGAGTTCGATACGTCGACGACGACCTGCGCTCCCGAGAGGGCGTGTTCGAGTCCGTCCCCGGTGAACGAGTTCACTCCGGTGGCGCGCGATGCGATGACGGTGTCGTGTCCCGAGGCGCGCAGACTGCGCACGACCCTGGTGCCGATGAGTCCCGTGCCGCCGATGACCGTGATTCTCATGTCGCTCCTGTGCTCGATGCGGTTGCCGCGGGTTCCCGCGTCACCCTTTATGACCAGCCAGGGGCGCCGGATGTGACGGAATGAGCTTCGTTCGTCACAGATGCGTCAGCCAGCTGGTCATCACTGATGACGGGCGCCGAAGTCGCGTCGTCGTGCTGAGAGGGGATGCGGCGATGCGGCAAGTAAGGGAGAGTGAGGACGTGACCTCGATGAGTGAACCCCGCAGCACGCGCCACGGCGATCTCGACGACGCGGTGGAGGTCTTCGCCGCCCAGAGGCGGCGGCTGTTCGGCATCGCGTATCGGATGCTGGGAACGGTGGCCGATGCGGAGGACATCGTGCAGGACACCTGGGTCCGCTGGCAGAACACCGACCGGACCCAGGTGCAGGAACCCGCCGCCTTCCTCACCACCATCACGACACGTCTGTCGATCAACGTGCTGCAGTCCGCGCATGCCAAGCGAGAGACCTACATCGGCCCCTGGCTGCCCGAGCCGGTGAACACCGATGATGACCCCGCTCTGGGCGCCGAGCGTGCCGAGGCGTTGCAGTTCGCGATCTTGCTGACGCTCGAGAAGCTCACGCCGACCGAGCGTGCGGCGTACATTCTCCGTGAGGCGTTCGACTATCCCTATCCACGCATCGCCGAGGTCATCTCGTCGAGTGTGGTGAGCGCCCGACAGCTGGTGAGCCGTGCCCGTGGGCACCTGAGGTCCGCGCGACAGGTCGCCGTCGAGCCTGTCCACCAGCGCCGGCTGCTCGAGGCCTTCCTGACGGCTGCGCAGAACGGTGATGCCGAGGAACTCGAGAAACTTTTCGCCGACGACGTGATCAGCTACACCGACGGCAACGGGGTGAAGCTGGCTGCCCGGATCCCCGTGCACGGGCCCGCACGTGTGGCGAAGTTCGTCGCGGCGTTCGCGCGTCACTTCTGGGCGGGCAAATCGATCGGCTGGGTGGAGGTCAATGGCCAGCCTGCGGCGACCCTCACCGAGAACGGCACGGTCACCACCATCGTGACGGTCACGGCCTCCGAGAAGGGCATCGAACAGCTGCTCTGGGTGATGAGCCCGGAGAAACTCGGCCACGTCTCCGCGGTCGGCGCATGACCCTCAGGCGGTACCCGGCGTGGGTGCGCCGGAGGCGGGATGGCGCCCCAGCCCTGACCATCATGGACGACCTGGCGATCGCACTGACCGCGGGCGACCCGACCGGCGTCCACGCCGTGTTGCACCATGATGTGACGCTGATCGTCGATAGCGGCGGTCGGATGCCTCAGTCGTCGGCCCCCGTCGACGGCCGCGCGGCGGCATCCGCTGCTCTGGCGGCCTTGATGACGCCCGAGACCACCACCACGACTACCTCGATCAACGGCGTCCCCGGGTTCGTTCTCACGCGACAGGGCTCGGTGGTGGCTGCGGTGACGGCTGAGGCGCGGTCGAGTCTGTTGTCGCGCATCTGGATCGTCTGCAACCCCGAGAAGCTCAGACACTGGAATCGGCGGATCGACGGCTAGAGCGTGATGTCGGCCGGTGAGACGAGCGGCCGCCACTCGCTCGGTCGTGCGGATCGCCGCGGGAGCACATCGGCGGCGATGAGTGGCCCGACATCGACGCCCGCGATGCGCGCGATCTCGGCGATCGGCACCTGGAACGTGCGGAACGCACCCAGCGGCGGCACGGCGAAGAGGCCGTCCCGGGCATCGACGAGCTCGGTCTGGTCGAGCACGAAGCCGGCGGCGGCCAGCCCATCGGCGCCCTGCCAGGCTGCGATCTTCCAGAATCGAAGCGGGATGCGGATGCCGCGATACGCCGGGTCCTGATCGCCGAGCACCGGTGCCGTGAACACCGAGAGGCGCTGGTCGGTGCTCTCGGCGTACTCGATCACGTGGTCTTCGAGACCCAGCTACAGCTCCTTCGACTGGTTGAATCCGGCGGCCTGCGGAGCGGCGTTCGGGTAGAAGAACGTCGCCTCGGTGGCGGCCCGGGCATCGCCGACCTCACCCCACCCGGGGTCGCGCCGACGCACGAGATGCCCGCGGTCGAGATCGTTGCGCGCGTACACGTCAGCGCCGGTCTGCTGGTCGGCCTCCACCCGGGGGTCGAGCCGCCATTCGCCGGTGCGTGGCAGCTCGCGCAGCAGTGCCCCGTCGATGTTCACGCCCGTGACAGCGGCCAGCCGACGAGCGGGATCGAGCAGCACCGTGAAGCGCGGGTAGGTCAGCTCGGTGGAATCCTGCGCCGGAGCGGGCAGGGCAACGCGCGTCGGAAGGAAGTCGAGATCGTAGCCGTCTGCCATACCGACATATTGCCTCTCGCCGCCGACATCTCTCCAGGGGTTGCCGAACGCGAGAACGCCCCCGCCCGGTCGTCTCGGGAGGGGGCGTCCGTGGTCAGCGGCTCAGGGGGTGGGCATGCCGCCGTTGACGTTGAGAGTCTCACCCGCGACGTAGCTCGACTCGGCGGAGGCGAGGAACACGTAGGCGGGGGCGAGCTCGGCGGGCTGCCCCATGCGGCCGAGAGGGGTGTTCTCACCGAACTCCGCGAGCTTCTCCGGAGGCTGTCCGTCGGTGGGCTGCAGCGGCGTCCAGATCGGCCCGGGCGCCACGGCGTTCACGCGGATGCCCTTCGGTGCGAGCTGCTGGGCGAGGCCCTTCGTGAACGCGTTGATGGTCGCCTTGGTCGAGGCGTAGTCGACGAGGATGTCCGACGGCGAGTACGCCTGGATCGACGTGGTGTTGATGATCGCGGAGCCGGCCGGCAGGTGCGGGAGCGCCGCCTTCGTGATCCAGAACATCGCGTACACGTTGGTCTTGAAGGTGTCGTCGAACTGCTCGTCGGTGATGTCGGTGAGCGACTCCTGGTAGACCTGCTTGCCACCGTTGTTGACAAGGATGTCGAGGCCTCCCAGCGCGCCGACCGCCTCGGCGACGAGCGTGCGGCAGTACTCGGGGTCGCGCAGGTCGCCGGGGATCTGCGCCACGGTCGCGCCGGCCTCGCGGAGGACGCCGGCGATGCGCGCCGCATCCTCTTCCTCCTCGGGCAGGTACGAGAGTGCGACGTCGGCCCCTTCACGTGCGAAGGCGATGGCCGTGGCTGCCCCGATGCCCGAGTCGCCGCCGGTGATGAGCGCCTTGCGTCCGGTCAGACGACCGGTGCCGCGGTAGCTCTCCTCACCGAGGTCGGCCCGGGGAGCGAGGTCGGCATCGAGCCCTGGCTCGGGCATGTGCTGCTTCTGCGGCTCGATGTCGGCGTAGAGCTTCGCGGGATCTGTGAAGGTGTACTGGTCACGAGACATGAGGGTCCTCTCGGTCGTCCGTGCGGGGGAGGTCCCATCGTGCGCCCGTGGTCACCGGCCGGGCTACCGCCTTGCGCGTCCCGGTTCTGATCGCTATGCGGTGGCCACCCAGCCTGCGGTGAGGCCGGTGACGGCCGAGCCGTCGAGGTCCTTGAGCTTGATCGCCGTGAATCCGGTGGCGGCGGCCGACGTCTGCACGCGGAAGGCAGGGTCGTCAGCGGTCAGGGTCGCGAGGATGACCGCGGCGACGTCGTCGGGAGTCTGGGCGTTGCCCGGCGCGAAGGCCTGGCGGGTGCGTGCGAGGTAGCTGTCGATCGCGGGCAGGTAGACCTCGTCGGCGCCGGTCACCAGCGCTTCGCGGTCGGCATCGGAGTTGGCGACGAACTCCGTCATCACCGGGCCCGGCTCGACGACGGTGACCGCGACCCCGAGGTTCTTCATCACCGGATGCAGGCTCTCCATGAATCCCTCGACGGCGAACTTGGCCGCGCAGTAGACCTCGTTGAAGGGCTGCCCGACGACACCGCCGACGCTCGTGACCGTGACGACGCGACCTCGCGACGCACGCAGGTGGGGGAGAGCTGTCTTGGTCACATCGACGACGCCGAAGAAGTTGACCTCCATCGCGGCGCGCACCCGGTCGAGGCTCATGGCTTCGATGGTGCCGAGCGCGCCGGCGCCGGCGTTGTTGATCACGGCATCGAGATGCCCGTGTTCGGCGATCACGGCCCCGATGACGGAGGTCACATCATCGTGGTCGGTGACGTCGAGCGAGCGGATGTCGAGGGCGACGCCCGCCTCGCTCGCAGCCGAGCGGAGCGCATCCGCCTTGCCGAGATCGCGCATCGTCGCGATGGTCGTCCACCCGGCGTCGGCGAGTGCGACGGCGGTGCTGAGGCCGATGCCCGTGGAGGTTCCGGTGACGAGGACGACGGGCGTGCTGGTGTTGGTCATACGTGAAGTATGCGCGCCGTTCGATATAACCGGGCTGGGCGCGGTCGCCGATCGCTCAGGGGCGGACGCGCACCGTTCGTCCCTCGAAGGTGACGAGGTCGCCGTCGTGCAGCTGACGCCCGCGGCGGCGATCGACCTCGTCGTTGACCTTCACGAATCCGTCGATCACGACCTCCTTGGCGTCTCCGCCCGAGTCGAGCAGCCCCGAGTACTTCAGGAACTGACCGAGGCGGATCATCTCGCCGCCGATGGAGACGTCGTCGATCGGACCGGAATTCGTCATGTCTCCGATGGTATCCGGCTGACATGCGTCGAGCCGCCGACCCCGAAGGACCGGCGGCTCGGAGAACGACGGGATCGGCTCAGTCGTCGGTGTCGGTTCCGACGACGGCGAACTCGGTGCTGAAGTCGATGTCGATCGAGCGGTTGTCGCTCGTGAGCACCGATGCGTCGTACGGGCTGGCGCCGTCGCTGTCGACGTCGAGGTCGGTGATCATGCCGTCGGCCTCGGCGAGTGCGGCCTTCACGAGTGCGCGGATGGCGGTCTCGTCGAGCTTCTGCGTCGGGGCGGAGTGGTCGTCCTGCTCGGTCGAGGTGACGGTGGTCGCGAGGTCGGCATCCACCCGCACCTCGGTCTCGCTGCCGTTCGCGGCGGTCAGCTGCACCTCCCACGTTCCGTCGCGCTTCGCGTCGATCGAGGTGACGTCGCCCTCGGCGGCGCCGCGGGCGGCATCCGCGATCGCGACGAGCTCATCGGCAGAGTCGGTGCCGATTCCGGTGACGGGGCCGCCGCCCTGGGGCGCGTCGCCCTGGTCGTCGCCCCGGTCATCGCGGTCTCCACCGCGGTCATCGCCGGGCTGTCCGCCTCGGTCGTCGTCGCCGCGCGGGCCGTCCGAGATCGATCCGCGGTCGTCGTCGTCACCGAAGTCGTCGCCGACGGCCGCACCGATCGCCACACCGCCACCGAGGAGCACCACGGCCGCGGCGATCCCGCCACCGATCAGGAGGGCACGCTTGCGTCCGGGCTTCGCGGGTGCGGTGGCGGGGGCTGCCGGGGCGGATGCCGGGTCGGAGGCGAGAGGAGCGACAGGCACCGTCTCGGCCTCGGATGCCGGAGCGGGGGCTGGCGGTGCGGGGGGAGCCGGGGGAGTGGCGCCTGCGGGCAGGTTCTCGGGCGTCTGGTCGGGAGTCGAGTTCTTGTCGTTCATGATCCGATGCTCTCGCGCGGGTGCTGAAGCCACCCTGAAGCCTCCTGAAGAGGTCTTCAGGAACCGCGCGGCCGCGGCGAGAGGGCTCAGCCGCGGATCGCGCTGGTCACGTCGGGGAAGGATGCGGGCACGTACCCGCCATGCGCCTGCTCGCCGTGCACGAGCTCACCCGTTCCGGTCTCGGCGCTGCCGAGCACACTCCAGGGGTCGACGATGCGGACGTCGTGACCATCGAGATGCAGTCGACGGACGCCTTCGAGCAGCATCCGCTTGGCGATGTCGTTGGCGCGTTGCACGCGGTCGAGGTCGACGATCACGGGGTAGTCGCCCTCGGGCTCTTCCGCGAACCCGCGCAGCACTCGCTCGGCCTCCATGAAGTGCAGGTCGCCGGCGATCTCGTGCACGGTCGCGCCCTCGTGCTCCACC
This sequence comes from Microbacterium sp. 22215, assembly GCF_052045655.1. Lineage (NCBI taxonomy): Bacteria > Bacillati > Actinomycetota > Actinomycetes > Micrococcales > Microbacteriaceae > Microbacterium > Microbacterium sp. 22215. The sequence goes on along the minus strand of NZ_JBQEPC010000004.1, from coordinate 185,345 downwards.
CGGCGCGACACGGAGCGGGCCACGTCCGTCGAGGTCATGAGGTGCAGGCCGAGATCATGGTTCATCCGCTCGAACATGCGCACGCCACGGCTGCTGTTGCCGTGCGCGTCGAGTCGCGGTGAGAACACGGCGATGCCGACCTGCCCCGGCAGCACACCCATGAGGCCACCCGCGATGCCGCTCTTCGCGGGGATGCCGACCGAGGTCAGCCAGTCGCCCGCAGCGTCGTACATGCCGCACGTGGTCATGACGCTCAGCACCTGCCGGTTGATGGCGGGGTCGATCACCTGTTCGCCGTCCGACGTCCGGCCCCCGGCGGCGAGCACCGAGCCCATGCGTGCGAGATCGCGCACCGTGACCGACACCGAGCATTGCCGGGTGTAGCCGCGCACCACATCGGCCGGTTCCGCGTCGAGGGTGCCGACCGTGCGCAGCATGTACGCGAGCGCCATGTTGCGGTCGGCGGACGACAGCTCGGACTCGAACACGTCCTCAGCGATGGAGAGTCGGCGACCCGCGAGCCGGCTGTAGAGGTCGAGGATGCGGTCGGTGCGAGCATCCGCATCGGCCCCCTGCACGAGCGCGTGGGCGGCGATCGCACCCGCGTTGATCATCGGGTTGCGGGGTCGACCGGTCTCGGGCTCGAGGGAGATCTCGTTGAACGCGTCTCCCGAGGGTTCGACGTCGATCCGCTCGAGCACGCCGTCGAGGCCCTGATCGGCGATCGCGAGCGCATACGTGAACGGCTTCGAGATCGACTGGATCGTGAACTCCACGTCGGCATCCCCGGCGACGTAGACCTCCCCGTCGAGGGTCGCCACCGCGATCGCGAGTCGATCGGGATCCGCCTGAGCGAGCTCCGGGATGTACGACGCGACCTCTCCGGCGTCCTCCCCGCACGACTCCATCAGCACGTTCAGATAGTCGATCATGGGGGTCTGCATGTGCTCCATGCTCCCACGCGAGGTGCGACAGGCTGTCGTGTGCGCCGACTGCTCAGTCCGAGAGCGGCAGCGTCACCACGAACCGGGCGCCGCCCCAGCGCGAGGCATCCACAGACACGGTTCCACCGCTCGCCGTGGCGATGCCCTGGACGATCGCGAGACCGAGCCCGCTGCCTCCGGCATCCCTGCTGCGGGCCTCGTCGAGCCTCACGAAGCGCTCGAAGATGCGCTCACGCTCGTCGGCCGGCACTCCCGCGCCGTCGTCCTCGACGGTCACGAACACCCAGGCATCCTGCGGGATCACGCTGATCGCGACGCGCCCGGCGCTGTGCCGCGCCGCGTTGTCGGCGAGGTTGCGCAGCAACTGGCCGAGAAGGCGCGGGTCGCCCGCGACTCGGGCCGCATGGATGCCGGAGCCGTCGACATCGACTCCTCGCGTCCTCAGCCGGCGTACCTCGCCGAGGGCCAGATCGTCGAGGTCGATCGACTCGTCGTGCGTGCCGCCGCCCTCGTCGAGGCGTGCGAGCAGCAGCAGAGACTCCACGATGCCCTGCAGTCGGAGACCCTCGTCGGAGACGACCTCGGCGAGCTCGTCGATGCTCGTCGTGGCGGGGTGCGTCTGCGCCAGCTCGGCATGCTGCCGGATCGTCGCGAGGGGCGATCGCAGCTCGTGCGAGGCATCCGAGACGAAGCGTCGCTGAGCCGTCGCCGAGGCGTCGAGCCGATCGAGCATCCTGTTCATCGTGGTCGCGAGGGCAGCGATCTCGTCGGATGACGGCGGCACCTCGACCCGGTTGTGCAGGCGTTCGGCGGTGATGCCGTCGACCTCCTCGCGGATGCGCGTGACCGGCTTCAGCGCACGGCCCACCACGAGCCAGGTCGTGACGGCGACGAGCACGAGCAGCAGGGGCAGCGCGATCGCGAGCAGCAGAGCGACGGTCGACAGCGTCTCGTCGTCGTCCTCGATCGGCACGGCGAGCACGAGGGTCTGGTCGTCGCCGATGTCGTCCGAGACGACCAGCATCGGCTTGCCGTCGATCCTCACCGTCCGCGGATCATCCGTGATGGGCAGCGCGCTCGAACCCAGGTCGTCGCGGGCGTCCTCGCTCGCCGAGCGGATCGACCCGTCGGATCCGATGATCTGCACGAGTTCATCGTCGAGGGTGTCGATGCCCCGACTGCCACCGGGGCCGCTACCGGGTCCGTCGAGACGCTCGGTCAGCTCCTCGAGTCGCTGCTCGGCGGCGCGCTCGGCGCTCGCATGGATGCTGGAACTCAGGATGCCGTAGAACGAGAACGCCCCGATCAGCAGCGCGACAGCCACGACGAGGGTCGCGCCGAGCGTCGTCCTGGCCCGCACGGACTTCCACGGACGGCTAGCCACCGTCGGCCGCCAATCGGTAGCCGGCGCCGCGGATCGTCTCGATGGCCTCGCGTCCGAAGGGCTTGTCGAGCTTGCGGCGCAGGTGCCCGACGTACACCTCGACGATGTTCGGGTCTCCGTCGAAGTCGTCGTCCCACACGCCTTCGATCAGCGAGCGCTTCGACAGCACCTGACCGCGGTGGCGCATCAGATGCTCGAGCACGGCGAACTCGCGGGCGGTCAGGGTGACCTGCGTCTCGCCACGCCAGACATGGTGAGAAGAGGGGTCGAGCCGCAGATCGCCGGCTTCGAGCACGGCGGGTCGTGCGACGGCACCGCGCCGGACGAGGGCGCGGATGCGCGCGACGAGGATCGCGAACGAGAACGGCTTGGTGACGTAGTCGTCGGCACCCGTCTCGAGGGCCTCGACCTGGTCCCATTCGCCGTCTTTCGCGGTGAGCATGAGCACCGGCGTCCAGTTCTCCTCGGCGCGCAGCGCCTCGCACACCTTCCAGCCGCTCATGCCCGGCATCATGAGGTCGAGCACGATCGCGTCGTATCGGGTCTCGCGCGATCGCCACAGCCCGTCGACACCGTTGTTCGCGACGTCGACCGCGAAGCCCTCGGCCTCGAGCCCCCGGCGCACGGCGTCGGCCAACCGCACCTCGTCGTCAACCACCAGGATCCGCATTCACCCAGTCTGGCGGGCGCACGCTGAATCCGCGCTGAAGCGGGGTCGGACCCGCAGGAGAGGAGGGTTGGTCCGCATGCCCGCCTGTGGTTGCATGAGGGGATGACCGGAATCCGGGGGGACAGGTCGAGAGGCGCGCGTCTGCTTCTCGTCATCACCATGACGACTCTGCTCGCAGGGTGCGCGATCGCGGGCCCGACTCCACTCGGGGCGTCGCCGTCCGCGAGCCCGAGTCCGACTCCCACGGCGGCCTGCCCGCAGGGCGAAGGCATCGATCTGCCGCCGGACTGCGCGCCGTACGACCCCGACAACGCGATGGCGCAGAACGAGCGCTACCGCGACCGTATGGACCTCTCGGCCGAGAGCCGAGACGCCGCCGAGAAGCCGGCGAATGACATCCGCACCGGGCTCGAGACGCTCCGCACGTCAGGAGACCTCTCGGTCGAGGCGGTGCAGGCGGTGTTCGCGGATGCCGGTCTCGCCGACGTCCAGACGCTGGGCGACGAGCGCGCCGTCGCGTTCGGTGCAGCGGCTCCGGAGGGCGGCTGCATCTTCGGCGAGGTCTCCGCCGAGCTTCTCACGGTCGAGATCGGCGGAGTCATCATGGACGGCGGATGCCTGCCCGCAGTCGGACACTGATCTCGCTACCGGCCGAGCGACGACCCGAAGATCAGGCGTCGGTGCGGAACCCCGACGCCTTGTGTGTGCCGTCGCAGAACGGCTTGATGGTCGAGAGCCCGCAGCGGCACAGCGCCACGGTGCGCCGCGTCACCTCGATCGGCTCGCCGTCGGAGGTCTCGAGCACGGCGGCACCGCGCACGAGCAGCGGCCCGTCCGGGTAGGCGGTGATCGTCACGGCATCCTGGTGCGCGCTCATCGTGCGTCCCGCTGACGCAGTGACGATTCGCCGCGCATCCACGAGTCGAGCATGTGGCCCGCGGCCCAGCCGTCGACCGTGAGGCAGGCGGATGCTCCGAACATGATGTCGGCCAGCAGCTCCGGGCGGTCCTCGGCCAGCCCACCCGCGAGGTCGCGCGCCGCGATCTGCTCATGCACGGCATCGGCCTCGACGTGCTCGTCGAAGTAGTCGGTGACATCCTCCGTGAATCCGAGGCGCCGGAGGCCGTCGGCGTAGAGGCGGTTGGGGATCGACGAGGTCATCTCGAACGCGGCGAGGTGCCCGACGATCGCCCCGACGAGGCGCCGGTTGAGGCCGAACATCGACATCGAGTTGAGCGAGGCGAGGGTGATCGCCGGCACGTCGTCGACGTACCCGCCGTAGGTGTCATCCAGCCCGGCGCCGCGCATCGCACGGGCGAAGATCGTCGCGTGCACCCGGTCGGGGCGCCCGGCGCCGTACTCGTCGGACTGGATCTCGACGAGCGCCGCCTTCGCGCGGCCGCTGAGGCGGGGGATCGCCCAGGAATGCGGATCGGCCTCGCGCAGCGTGTAGATCGAGCGCTGCATGAAGAACTCGTGCATCTGCTCGTCGGTCGCCTTCTTCGCGACGTACCGCGACAGGCTCGGACCGGTGTCGGCGTCGGCGAGGGCGAAGAGGGCTCGGCCGACGGCATCCACGGTCGGTTCGGGCAGATCGGGCATCGGAACGGTCGCCCGCAGTGCCCGCTCGAACGCCTGCTCGAGAAGGCCCCGCGCGGCGATCAGCGCTACGTCGAACTCGAGGGTCGGGTCGAGGTCGGGAAGAGAGCCGTACGACGAGGCGTAGAGCACGAAGAGGGCGAGCTGGATGTCGTCGTCGCGCACGACGTCGGCGCTCGCCGCGAGCGCGGACTCGGCGCGAGAGCCGAGATCATCGACGTCGCCACCGGTCAGTCGGCGGATGACGGCATCGCTGAGCGGACCGCGCGCGGAGATGCCGTGGAGGGCGTATGGAGTGACTGCTGGCGCGGACATGGAGAGGCTCCCAAAGATCGGATGCTCGCAGTCTCGCCCCGGCCACGCCCACCCGTGAAGGGTCTTGACGGGAGTGCACCGGATGCGGAAGGGCGGACGCCTCGGCATCCGCCCTCGTGTCCTTCAGAGTTCAGCCGTGCACCGGGTAGTGGCTGCTGATCGCGATGCGGTTCCAGCTGTTGATGACGACCGCGAGCCACGTCACCGCGGCGATCTGCTTCTCGGTCAGGACGCCGTCGATCTCGACCCCGCGAGTCTGCAGGCGTCCGTGGTCGCCGATCAGCGTCACGTTCTCGGCGATCTGCAGTGCGGCCTGCTCCTCGGGGCTGAAGTACTGTGACTCCCACCACCCGGCGAGCACGGCCAGTCGGTCGGCCGTCTCGCCTGCCTTGACCGCGTCGGCGCAGTGCATCCTGAGGCAGAAGGCGCAGCCGTTCAGCTGCGACGCCCGCACCTTCACCAGTTCGACGAGCAGCGGTGAGAGCCCGGCATCCGCCCCTGCTTCTGCGGCCTTGCCGGCGAACTCCAGCATCGCCTGATACGGGGCTGCGTAGACCTTGCCGATGTTGACGTGCGTCACGTCGTCTCCTTCACTCATGAGCGCGCCGATCGCGCCCTCATGAGTACTGACGCCGCAGCATCCGGATCTGTGACGTCCGCACCGCCGCCTAGGCTGGAACCATGAACAAGAACTCGCTCTGGACCATCGTCGGCGTCGTCCTCGCCGTGGTGATCGCCTGGTGGATCGTGAGCGCGCTGTTCTCGATCCTGTGGTTCATCGCCAAGCTCGCGATCGTGCTCGTCGTCGCGGTCGTGGTGTTCCTGGTGCTGCGAGGACTCTTCAGCTCGAAGGCCGAGTGACGGCGCCCGACCTCACGTTTCGCGGTCGGGCTTCGTCGTAGGGGTATGAGACGACTCCACTCCTTCGCCCTCGCGTTCTCGGCCCTGCTCGGACTGTTCGTCGGCGGATGGGCCTACATCGCGCCACAGAGCTTCTACGACTCGTTCCCCGGGGTGCTCGGCTCATGGGTCTCGGTCGACGGGCCGTACAACGAGCATCTGATCCGCGACGTCGGGGCCATGTACCTCGCGCTCGCCGCAGCCAGCGTCGGCGGGCTGATCTGGCGAAGCGCGGTCGTCTTCCGCGTACTGGGCCTGGCCTGGAGCCTGTTCGGCGGACTGCACTTCGCGTATCACGCGGGGCATCTCGAGCACATGTCTCCCGCATCGGCGGTCGGCGAGATGGTCGCGCTCGGGATCAGCCTGGCGCTCGGGATCGTGCTCCTGATCCCCGAGCGGTCGTCGACGCGCGAGCGATCGGCGCCCGCGCACGACCGCTGAGGCTCAGGCGACGGGAGCCTTCGCCCCCACGCGGTAGCGCGCGGCACGATGCGTGTCCTGCACGCGGTCGCCCTTGCCCTGCAGCTTGTTGCGGAGCGTGCCCGGCGCGTACTCCGCGGGGTAGACGCCGCGCTCACGCAGCACCGGGATGACGTGCTCGATGACGTCCTGCCACGTGCCGGGGGTCACCGCGTAGGCGAGGTTGAAGCCGTCGATGTCGGTCTCCTCGATCCACGACTGCAGCTCGTCGGCGATCTCGACTCCCGATCCGACGATGGTCGGACCGAGGCCGCCGATCGCGTTGTGGCGGCCGAAGTCGCCGACGGTCCACTCGCGTCCGAGGTCGGCCTCCTCCTTCAGGTGCTGCAGCACCGACTGGATCGCGTTCGACTCGACGTTGCCCACGGGCTCGTCCTCCGCGTACTGCGACAGGTCGACGCCCATCCATCCCGACATGAACGTCAGCGCGCCCTCGGGGCTCGCGTACGACAGGTACTCGGCGTGCTTCGCCGCGGCATCCTCGCTCGTCGCCCCGGTGATCACGGTCAGCAGCGTGTAGATCTTCGCGTCGTAGCGGTCGCGACCGGCATCCTCCAGCGCGTCGCGGATGCGCTTCACGGTGCCGGCGAGCACCTCCTTCGACGGGGCGGCGACAAAGATCGCCTCGGCGTTCTCCGAGGCGAAGCGCACGCCGCGAGGGCTTGCTCCCGCCTGGTAGATGACCGGGGTGCGCTGTGGCGACGGCTCGGAGATGTGGATGCCGGGAACGCTGAAGTGCTTGCCCTCATGGCCGATCGGGTGCACCTTTGCCGGGTCGGTGAAGATGCCGCGCTCGCGGTCTTCGACGACCGCGTCGTCTTCCCACGAGCCCTCCCACAGCTTGTAGAGCACCTCGACGTACTCGTCGGCGTGGTCGTAGCGGTCGTCGTGAGCGAGCTGGTCGTGCTGACCCATGTTGCGGGCGGCGCTGGGGAGGTATCCGGTCACGACGTTCCATCCGACGCGTCCGTTGGTCAGGTGGTCGAGCGTGCTCAGTCGGCGGGCGAACGGATACGGATGCTCGAACGCGGTGCCCGCCGTGATGCCGAAGCCGAGATGTTCGGTGACCGCGGCCATGGCGCTCACGAGCAGGATCGGGTCGTTCACCGGCACCTGCGCGCCGTTGCGGATCGCTGCCTCGTTCGTGCCGCCGTACACGTCGTAGGTGCCGAGGACGTCGGCGATGAAGATGCCGTCGAAGGTCGCGCTCTCGAGAAGCTTCGCGAGGTCGGTCCAGTACGAGATGGTGTTGTACTGGCGCGAGCGGTCGTCAGGATGCCGCCACAGACCGGACGACTGGTGGGCGACGCAGTTCATGTCGAAGGCGTTGAAGCGGATCTGGCGGCTCATGCGGTCAAGCAAACCCGCCGATCGGCCGCGCGGCCACCCTCCGCGACATGCGCCGACACAATCGTCGGTGGCCTCCCTGTCGTTCGAATCGCTCACTTTGCAGTGTCGACCCGGTCTGAACTGCAAAGTGCGCTACTCGAAAGGGTCAGTGGTGATCGCCGTCGACGGTCTTCACCGTGGAGGTGATCGGCCGAGGATCGGGCATGATCGTCTCGACCTGGGGTTTCGCGTTCGCCTGCGCGCGGCACCAGACGACGAAGCCGACTGCGGTGAAGACGCCGTAGAACACGTACATGAGCCCGGTGGCGTAGAAGCCCGAGCTGAACAGCAGCGGCACGCCGACCACATCGACCGCGATCCAGATGAGCCAGAACTCCGTCCAGCCCTTGGCCATGCCGTAGGTGGCGAGCAGCGATCCGACGAAGGTCCACGCATCCGCCCAGACGGGCTCCCACGAGCCGAGCGCACGGAAGAGGGGAGTGAGGGCGATCGTGCCGATCACCATGACCAGCACCAGGCCGATGCGGGCGCTGTTCGGTGCCCATCGCGGCGTCACACGGCCGCCGTTCGACGAGGCCTGCCGCCAGCGCACCCAGCCGTAGATCGCCACGACGATGAACATGACCTGGCGGCCGGCCTGGCCGAGCAGATGCGGCAGCTCGTGGTCGGGGTTCAGGATGGAGCCGAGGAAGACCGTGAGCAACAGCAGGTTGCCGACGATGCCGACCGGCCACGCCCAGATCTTGCGCTGCATGCCGCCGAGTGCGCTGGCGAGGCCGAAGACGTTGCCGACCACCTCACGCACCAGCAGCACCTGACCGCCCGGAAGCACCCACTGCGAGTTGAAGGCGTCGGCCAGCCAGAGCAGGGCGTTCATCGGATCTCGTCGGGGAAGGGACGCTCGTCGAGCACCAGCTGCAGGAACGTGAGGTCGAGCCAGCGGTCGAACTTGGCGCCGACCTGCGGCATGCGTCCGACCTGCATGAAGTCGAGGCGCTTGTGCATGATGATCGAGCCGGTGTTGCTGCTCTCGATCGCCGCGACCATGACGTGCTTGCCGAGTGCGCGGGCCCGGTGGATGAGCTCGATCATGAGCGCCTTGCCGATGCCTCGGCCGCGCTGACCGTCGCGCACGTAGACCGAGTGCTCGACCGTGTGGCGGTAGCCGCTGTGCGGGCGCCAGTCGCCGAACGTCGCGTATCCGAGCACTCCGGATGCGTCGACGGCGACGAGCACCGGGTATCCGCGGGCGGTGCGCTCCGCGAGCCAGGCGGTGCGGTCCTCGACCGTGACCGCCTCTTCGTTCCAGATCGCGGTGGTGTTCAGCACCGCATCGTTGTGGATGGCCGTGATGGCCTCGACATCGGCGGTGTCGGCATCCCTGATCTGGTGATCGCTCATCGGGTCTCCTGCATCTGCGCTCGGGTGCGCACGGGACGACGGTAGCAGGACGCAGGGGTGGGGGATGCGGGAGACTGGCGACATGTCTCTCGCTGAAACCGTCCGCGACCGCATCGTCCGCGCGATCGACGAGGAGCAGTTGGGCGCCTACGGGCTTCATGTGCTCATCGGGCAGGAGTCAGCCCAGCATCGATGGCGCAGCGACGATCGGGTGAACCTGTACTCGGTGTCGAAAGGGGTGAGCGCGCTCGCCGCAGGCATCGCCATCGACGAGGGCATCCTGGCACTCGACAGCAGAGCCTGCGACGTGCTGTACGTGCCCGCGCCCGGTGCAGGCGGCGAAGCGGTGACGCTGGAGCATCTCCTCTCGATGACGAGCGGAATCGACTTCGAGTGGTTCGGAGACCAGGAGGTGCCCTGGCCCGACCTCGCCCACGAGATGCTCGCTCGTCCGAGCCGAGGTCCTGGCGAGCACTTCCAGTACTCGGATGCCAGCACCTACGTCGCCATGAGGATGCTCGGCGCAGTCGTCGGCGATGTGCGGGACTGGTTGATGCCCCGGCTCTTCCAGCCGCTCGGCATCCACAACCCGCAGTGGTCGAGATGTCCGCTCGGATGGATCGTGGGCGGAAGCGGGCTCGAACTGCGCACGGAGGAGCTGGCTCGGATCGGCCGCGTGCTGCGGGATCGAGGGCGCTTCGGGGATGAACGCATCGTGAGCGAGCGGTGGGTCGACCGGATGCATTCCGACTGGGTCGCCTCGGGGGCACGGGGCCTCTACTCCTCCTACGGACTCGCCGCGTGGCGCGGGCCGCGCGAGGGCTGGCGGCTTGACGGGCGATACGGGCAGTACGTCTTCATCGACGATGCGGCGGATGCGGTCGTCACGATCACGGCGCACGAGGAGAAGAGCGATCAGCGACTCGTCGAGATCGCCGCGGACGCCGTCGCCGCTGGATCCGTCGTCGCGGGATCCGTCTCGGTGGACGCCCCCGCGAGGCCGTGACGCGAACGTCTTCGAGTGGGTTCAGTCGCGCAGCCAGTACGAGAGCTTGGCGGGGTTGAGAACGATCCACATCTGCGTGATCGCGCCGGAGTCGACGTGCACGTTCATGACCGAGACGACCTCGCCGTCTTCCCGGAACACGAAGCCGAGGCCGTCGCCGAACTGCTGCTGCTCCATCACCATGGTGGGGCGCTTGGCGGCGATGCCCAGCAGGAAGCGCGCGACATTGTCGGCGCCGCTCACGACGTTGCGGGCGGCGCTGACCACGCCGCCGCCATCGCTGCGCAGTTCGACATCGGGGGCCAGATAGCGCAGCAGTGGTGCGATCTCACCCGAGTTCGCCGCCTCCTGGAACGCGCGCACCACGCGATCGTGCTCGGCGCGCGGCACGGCGGTGGCGCGACTCTCGCGGACGTGTCGACGAGCGGATGCCGCGAGCTGGCGCACTGCGGCGGAGGAGCGGCCCACGGCCTCGGCGATCTCGTCGAACGGCACGGCGAAGACGTCATGCAGCACGAAGGCGACGCGCTCGGCGGGTGTCATCGCCTCGAGCACGACGAGCAGCGCGGTGGAGACGTCGTCGTCGAGGGTGATTCGATCGAGGGGATCCTCCGACCTCGATGCCGTGCGCGACCCGATCGCTCCGGCGAACAGCTCGGCCGGAACAGGCTCAGGCAGCCACGGGCCGACGTACTGCTCGCGCCGGCGCCGGGCCGAGCCGAGAAGGTCGAGGGCGACGCGTCCTGCGACGGTCGTGAGCCAGCCCGCAGGATTCGCGATTGCATCGCGCTCGGCCTCGGTGAGCCTGTACCAGCGCAGGTACGTCTCCTGCACGACATCCTCGGCATCCGCCAGCGTTCCCGTCATCCGGTAGCCGAGCGCGAGCAGGCGCCGTCGTTCGCGGAAGACGTCGTCGAGCTCGTCGTCCATGGGTTCTCCTTCGGGGTGTCGCGCGTGCGCGGGTGCCTTCGCAGGATATGACGATGCAGAACGTCCGGGTGTGAGCCTCACACTTGCTGTCGGTGTCTCGTCATCATTTGCAGACGGAGTGCAGCGGGAGCACGCTGGGTGCGCACGCGCGCTGTCGGAGCAGAGAGGGAGCGGGATGAGGGTCGCTGTTGCAGGAGGAACGGGTGTGGTCGGCAGGCACACTGTCGAGGCCGCGCGGGCCGCGGGCCACGACGTCGTCGCGCTCTCGCGTGCGACCGGCGCCGACGTGGTGACCGGTGTCGGTCTCGATGAGGCGCTGCAGGGTGTGGATGCCGTCATCGACGTGACGAACACGACCACGCTGTCGGCGGCGAAGGCGGTCACGTTCTTCGAGACGGCCACCCGCAATCTGCTCGCCGCAGGGGAGAGGTCGGGAGTCGGGCATCATGTCGCGCTGTCGATCGTGGGGATCGACGGGATCGACGCCTCCTACTACGCGGGCAAGCTCGCGCAGGAGCGGGCGGTGGCTGCCGGGGCGGTGCCGTTCACGATCGCGAGGGCCGCGCAGTTCCACGAGTTCGCGGGGCAACTGCTCTCGGGGATGTCGGGGCCGGTCGCGGTCATGCCGAAGCTGCTCATGCGCCCGGTGGCGGCGCGCGAAGTGGGGGCGCACCTGGTGCGGGTGGCCGAGGCCGGTGCGATCGGGCGGGCGCGCGATCTCGTCGGGCCGCGCGACGAGGTTCTGGTGGACGTCGCCCGACGACAGTTGGCGTTCGACGGGGTGCGCCGGCGGTTGCTCGGGGTGCGGTTGCCCGGTGCGTACGGGAGGGGTCTCGCGTCGGGATCGTTGCGGGGCGGGATCGATGCTCTGCAGGGGGAGATCACGTTCGATGAATGGCTGCGTAGCGAGGACCATGTACGCGGGGTGAGAAACCGCCGTTGATCGCATGTCGGCATACCGACAGAGATTCGAACATATCTTCTAAACTGGGCATATGTCGAACCCGCGCCTGTCACCGCTGCTCGAGGCCATCGAGCGCCTCAGCGATGCGTGGGCGGATGCGGAGAGGGGCGTCGATCTTTCTCGGGGCGAACTGCTCGGTGCGCATCGTGCGGTCGGCGAGATGCAACGGTGTCTCGACGGGCTCCACGCCGAACTCGCCGCCGCGATCGCTCACGAATCACGACCGGAGCTCGGACCCGAGGGGCTGGCGAAGCAGCAGGGGTACCGGAGCGCGGCGGTGATGATCGCCGCGACGACCGGCGGGGCGCACGGAGACGCGAAGCGACTGATAACGGTCGGTCAGGCGGTAGCGCCGCGCACCAACCTGCTGGGCGAGGCGCTGCCGGCGAAGTACCCCGCGCTGGCGACGGCGCTCGCTGCGGGGGAGATATCCGTAGCCGCCGCTGCGGTCATCGTCGCGCTGCTCGAACGCGTGCGCCTGAAGGTCGGAACAGTGCGGGTCGAAGAGGCCGAGCGCCTGCTCGTCGAGCGCGCCGTCGGGATGACGCTCGACGACGTCCGCACTCTCGTCGCCCGCACCGAGTCCTGGCTCGACCCCGACGGGGTGGCCCCGAAAGAGCGAGAGGCGCGCGATCGTCGGTCGCTCGTCATGTTCGAGCGCGATGGGTCCTTCCACCTGAACCTGCAGACCGACATCGCCGCGAGCGCCCCCATCAAGGCGGCGATACAGGCCTACGTGTCGGCGACCTTCCAGGCGCGGATCACGGCACCCGACCCGGGTGCGCCCGACGCAGACCATCGTACGGTCGCGATGATCCAGGCCGACGCGCTCGCGGCCATCTGCGAGCACGCGATCGCCTGCGACAACGGTGGTATGCCTGCGACCGGAGCGACGGTGGTGGTGCGCGTGAACCTCGACGACCTCACCGCAGGGCTGGGCGCGGCGGCGATCGACGGCAGCGACCAGCCCGTCAGCATCACCACCTGCCGCCGAATGGCTGCGGGTGGCGGGATCATCCCGGTGGTACTCGGGGCTGAGGGAGAGATCCTCGATTGGGGCCGCGAGAAGCGTCTGTTCACGCGAGCGCAGCGACTGGCGCTCGTCGAGCGGGATGGCGGATGCGCGATGTGCAGCCTCCCGCCGCAGATGACGAAGGCGCATCACCTGAGATGGTGGCAGCGCGATACCGGGCCGACCGACCTGAACAACGGAGTTCTGCTGTGCGAGTCCTGTCACCACCGCATCCATGACAACGGGTGGGACATCCGCATCGAAGGGATCGGTGTCGCGGCGCGAGTGTGGCTCATCCCACCGCCGCACGTGGATCCGGCAAGGACTCCCCGCCTCGGCGGGAGGGCCCGGTATGACATCGCTGCCTGAGGGCGGTGATCCGACGTGGGATCTTTAGAGTGGAGGATCAGACGCGCACGTCCGCGGGGGATTCCTCGCCCTCGTGGAAGTTCGGCTTCTTGCCGAGCAGGCGACCGATTCCGAGGATGACGCCGACGATGATCAAGCCGGCGATCAGTCCGGCGATGGCCGAGAACAGGGTGTCGCCGATCCAGACGATGACGCCACCGGCCGGCTCGAGGAAGTGCTCGATCCCGTGCAGGATGTCCGCTCCGAAATGCACACCGACCTCACCGAGGTTCACGAGCAGCAGGTGTCCACCGACCCACAGCATCGCGACGGTGCCGAGGATGCTGATGAAGCGGAAGACGGCGGGCATCGAGCGCACGATCCGGGTGCCGGTGTGGCGCACGCGCTGCGAGGGGTTCTTCGCCATCTTCAGCCCGATGTCGTCGATCTTCACGAGCAGGGCCACCGCGCCATAGACGACGCCGGTCATGATCAGGGCGATCACCGCGAGGATCGCGAGGGTGGTCCAGATGTCGAGGCCGGCCTCGAGGTTGGCGAGCGAGATCAGCATGATCTCCGTCGACAGGATCAGGTCGGTGCGCACCGCACCCCAGACGAGCTTGTTCTCGTTCCGATCGCTCTCGTCGGCGTGGCCGTGCTGCACACCGAACCACTCGAGCACCTTCTCGGCACCCTCGAAGCACAGGTACGCGCCACCGAGGATGAGGAGGTACGGAAGCACCCAGGGCGCGAAGGCGGTGAGCAGCAGGGCGATCGGGATGATGATGACGAACTTGTTCGCCAGAGAACCGACGGCGATCTTCGCCACCACCGGCAGCTCGCGTGCAGGAGTGATGCCCTGCACATACTGCGGGGTCACGGCGGCGTCATCGATCACGACGCCCGCAGCCTTGGCAGACGCCTTCATCGCGGCGCTGAGAATGTCATCGACGACCGCGAGCAGTCCAACAGACATATGCGTCTCCCCTGTGTGTATATCGGGGAGCAACTCTATCGGCTCGGCGAAAACTCACAGCCCGCTCACAGTCCCGTGGGACCAAATCCGGGCTGCCGCTGGTTCTTCTCTATGACGCTGCAGCCAGCCGCGTCGGACAAGGAGTCAGATCATGTCGAACGAGTACAGCAAGACCCCCGAGGCCGTCAGCGACCTCACGCATCTGCAGTACGAGGTCACGCAGGAGGATGCCACCGAGCCGCCCTTCCGCAACGCGTACTGGAACAACCACGACGACGGCATCTACGTCGACGTCGTCTCGGGACAGCCGTTGTTCGCGTCGACCGACAAGTTCGACAGCGGAACCGGATGGCCCAGCTTCACGAAGCCGATCGAGGCCGACGCGGTGACCACCCGCACCGACCGTACGCTGTGGATGAAGCGCACCGAGGCGCGATCCAGCGGAGCCGACAGCCACCTCGGGCACGTCTTCGACGACGGACCCCGCAACGCCGGCGGGCTCCGCTACTGCATGAACTCCGCCGCCCTCCGCTTCATCCCGGCTGACAGCCTGGAAGATGAGGGGTACGGTCGCTACCGTCACCTCTTCGCCGGCCAGGACGCCGACACCGCCACCCCGAACTCTGAGGAGAACTCATGACCGACACCGGAACCATCACCCGCACCCCCGGGACCGAGACCGCCGTTCTCGCCGGCGGCTGCTTCTGGGGCATGGAAGACCTCATCCGCCGCCAGCCCGGCGTGCTCGACACCCGTGTCGGCTACACCGGCGGCAGCAACGACCACGCGACCTACCGCAACCACCCGGGTCACGCCGAGGCTGTGGAGATCGTCTTCGATCCCACGAAGACGACGTATCGCGACATCCTGGCGTTCTTCTTCCAGATCCACGACCCGTCGACCAAGGACCGTCAGGGCAACGACATCGGCTCGAGCTACCGCTCGGCGATCTTCCCGCTCACGCCCGAGCAGGAGACCGTCGCACGCGACACGATCGCCGACGTCGACGCCTCGGGGCTGTGGCCGGCCAAGGCCGTCACGACGATCGAGCCCGTCGGCCCGTTCTGGCAGGCCGAAGAGGAGCACCAGGACTACCTGATCAAGTACCCGAACGGCTACACCTGCCACTTCCCGCGCGCGGGATGGGTGCTGCCGAAGCGCGAAGAGAACGCGACGGTCTGACCGTGACCGTTCCTCGTCGGGTCTCAGGGCTCGGCGAGGAACGTCAGCGCGGCTTCTTTGAAGGCACGGGATCCCGGCGCGTTGAAGTGATTGCGATCGGGGATCTCGAAGAACTGCCCCTGAGGTGCAGCCGACGCCAGGGCACGGGAGCCCTCGATGATCGCATCCTTCGACCCCGTGGCGAACAGGATCGGGCTCGCGGGCGCGTTCGACGGATCGGGATCGATCGTCCGTGACGACCGCATCCCCTCGGCCAGCGCGACGAGCGCGCCGAGGTCGTTGCCGGGCACGCGCTCGGTCAGGGTGATGTAGTTCTGCGTCGTCGCATCCGACACGGGTGTGCCGTCTGCCAGATACGCGCGCACCTGATCGAGATCGAGGCGGGCGAGCGGGATGCCGTCGGGAACCCCTCCGAGCACGGCGCGTCCGATGCGGTGCGGCAGATCGCGCACGACCTCCCAGCCGACCCGGGCACCCAGCGAATACCCGACATAGAGGGCTTCGTCGACGAGGTACGTGTCCATGACCGTCTCGACATCGGTGGCCAGGGTGCGGATGCCGTAGGCGTCGGGCTGATGCGGCTTCTCACTGCGTCCATGGCCCCGCTGGTCGAGGGCGAGCACCCGGTAGCCGGCCTTCGTGAGTTCGCGCACCCACCCGGTGAGCACCCAGGTGTCGCGGGCGCTGGACGCGAATCCGTGCACGATCACGACCACCGGGGCGTCGAACTCGCCCCACGTGTACGTCGCGAGGCGAGTGCCGTCTGCGGCATGCACCTGCTGGGGTTCGGGCATCTGGGTCAGGTCGGAGAGAGGAACAGCCACGGCATCCATTGTCCTCCTGCGCTGAGCGTGCATTGCTCGCGGCGGCCCGCATCCCGAAACAGGAAGAACGCCCGACATCAGGAGAATCCGGAAGGATTCGTCCTGATCTCGAGCGTTCGTCCTGTTTTCAGCCGGGCTCAGAGCCACCGCGAAGCGGAATGCCCACGCAGATCAGCGGATGCGACTCAGAAGCGAGCGCGCAGGGCGTCGCCGAGCGAGGCGTCCACGTTCGTCCAGTACTGGAAGAAGCGCTCGCGGATCGCGTCGATCGTGATCCCCTGGCCCTGACCGGTCAGCGTCTCGAGGAAGCGGGCGCGCTGCTCGTCGTCGAAGACCGTGCGGTACAGCGTGCCTGCCTGGCCGAAATCGTCGTCATCGAGGTGCAGCGTCGCGGCGGAGCGCATCAGCTCGCCGTCCGACTCCCAGCTCGCCTCGACACCCGCCGCCGGGTCGGCGGTCGGGCCGCCGGCCGCGCCGTACGAGTTCGGCGTGTATACGCGGTGCTCGGCCGGGTTGAACTTGTACTGCATCTGGCCCTCGTGCATGTAGTTGCGGGTCTCCGCGGCATGCGGCTGGTTGACCGGCAGCTGGTTGTAGTTCGCGCCGATGCGGTAGCGCTGAGCATCCGCGTAGGCGAACGCACGAGCCATCAGCATCTTGTCGGGCGAGATGCCGGTGCCGGGCACCTGGTTGCCGGGCGAGAAGGCGGCCTGCTCGATCTCGGCGAAGAAGTTCTGCGGGTTGCGGTCGAGCGTGAACGTGCCGACCTTGATGCGCGGGTAGTCCTTCTTCGACCAGGTCTTCGTCAGGTCGAACGGGTTGAAGCGGTACGTCTTGCCCTCGTCGTACGGCATGATCTGCACGTAGACGTCCCATGAGGGGGCGTCACCGCTCGCGATCGCATCGAACAGGTCGCGACGGTAGTAGTCGGCATCCGATCCTGCGAGCTTCTCGGCCTCTTCGGCGCTCATCGCCTCGACACCCTGCTTCGACAGGAAGTGGTACTGCACCCAGAAGCGCTCTCCGGCGGCGTTGATCCACTGGTAGGTGTGCGATCCGTAGCCGTTCATGTGGCGCCAGCTGCGCGGCAGGCCGCGGTCGCCCATGAGGTAGGTGACCTGGTGGGCGGACTCGGGGGAGAGGGTCCAGAAGTCCCACTGCATGTCGGCGTCGCGCAGACCCGAGTCGCCGAGACGCTTCTGCGAGTGGATGAAGTCGGGGAACTTCATGGCGTCGCGAAGGAAGAAGGTCGGAGTGTTGTTGCCGACGATGTCGAGGTTGCCCTCGGGCGTGTAGAAGCGCAGCGCGAAGCCGCGCACGTCGCGCCAGGTGTCGGGGGATCCCTGCTCGCCGGCGACCGACGAGAAGCGCAGCAGTGTCTCGCTGACCGCTCCGGGCTGGAAGGCCGCCGCGCGCGTGTAGGCCGAGACGTCCTCGGTCACGGTGAACGTTCCGAATGCTCCGCCGCCCTTGGCGTGAGGGTTCCGCTCCGGCACGCGCTCGCGGTTGAACGATGCGAGTTTCTCGACCAGGTAGCGGTCGTGGAGAACGGTGGGACCGTCGGCTCCGACGGTGAGCGAGTGCGCGTCGCTGGCGACGGGGGTTCCCGTCTGGGTCGTGGTGGCGGGCGTGATCGATGGGTCGGTCATGGTGTTCTCCTTCTGCGCGCAGGTACGCCGAATACCCCGGTGGACCGGGAGCGGACGACGGATGCTACTGCGCGGCGTTCTGGCAGCTGGGGCACAGGCCCCAGAAGGTGACTTCGGCTGTTCGGACGGTGAATCCCCCCGCCGAAGACGGGGTGAGACACGGCGCTTCGCCGACGACGCAGTCCACATCGCCGATCGCACCGCACTGGGTGCAGACGACGTGGTGGTGGTTGTCGCCGATGCGCCGTTCGTAGAGCGCCGCGGAGCCTGCCGGTTCGATCCGGCGGAGTAGGCCCGCCGTCGTCAGGTCCGCGAGGATGTTGTGCACCGACTGGATCGACGTGGTCGGAAGCACGGCGGACACGGCACGGTAGACCCGCTCCGCATCCGTATGGGCCATGGATTCCATCACCTCGAGCACAGCGACACGGCCCGCGGTCGCCCGCAGTCCCGCATCGCGAAGCGCGGAGTCGAGGTCGGTGTCCATGCCTCGACTGTACCTGCTGTTTTTAGTTATTCAAAAGATCGGCGTGTCGGCGGAGGCGGTGGCATGGTCCGTGCAGACACGTAGCGTGGAGGGATGGCTACGAGACGAGCGACGACGATCGGACTGATCCTGGTGGCGGGCGCGGCGCTCGCCGGATGCACGGCGGAGCCCTCGGGTTCAGCTACCGGATCGCCGTCTCCATCGGCCTCGACACCCGCGCCCACCGTCAGCACGGATGCGGCGGACGCCGACGAAGCCCTGCTCCCGATTCCGGTCGACGAGATCCGGGAATGGGCCGAGACGGCGGTTCCCGGATCCGATGCCGAGGGGACCAGCCCGATCCTCTCGGGGTGGCTGAGCGAGAACACGTCGGCGCATCACACGACGGACCTGAAGTCTCAGGAGGCAGGCGCCTATCAGTCGCAGCTCGCCTGCCGAGGCGACGGCGTCATCACGCTGACGGCCGGCGGCCTCGACGAGGAGCCCTCTGTCGAGCCGATCGTCTGCGAGAACGAGACGATCGCATTCGAGATCACCACGACGGCCACCGGGATGCGGATCGCGATGGACCTTGAGGGCGCGCCCACGATCTATGCCCTGTCGCTGCAGCGAATGGGCTGAACCCCGATCCGTCGGCGTCAGGATTCCGACGGCGCGAGAGGCAGCTCGAGGCCGTAGTTCCAGGTCAGGATCGCGGGCTGTTCGCGGTAGAAGCTCAGCACCGACACCGAGCCGGCATCCAGCGTGATCTGCGCACCGAAGCGAGGGGCGAGTCGCAGGTAGACCGCGGTGAGGATGCGGAGGAAGTGCCCGTGCGCGACCAGCGCCACGTCGCCCTCGGCCAGCGCCGGCAGGACCCGAGTGAGCACGCGTGATGCGCGTGCGGCGACTTCTTCGACGGTCTCGCCGGGTGTGGCGCCGCGGATCACACCGTGGGTGAAGGCGCTCCAGTCATAGCCGAGCTCCTCGCGGATGTCCTTCGTCGTGCGACCCTCGTATCCGCCGTAGTCCCATTCGACGAGAAGCGGATCGACCTCGGCGTGCAGGCCGGCGAGCTCGGCCGTGCGCCGAGCTCGTTCGAGAGGCGAGGAGAGCACGAGCGAGAAGTCGTAGTCGGCGACCAGCTGTCCTGCACCGCGGGCGAGATCCTCGCCTCGGGCCGTGAGAGGGATGTCGGTGAGCCCTGTATGCAGTCCCGCCTTCGACCATTCCGTCTCTCCGTGGCGCAGGAGGACGAGCTTTCCCGAGGGATTGTCGGGCGCAGGGCGGTCGGGCAGGGGGTCGTACTCGGGGAGCGCAGGCACACCGCAACCGTAGTCCGACGAGCCGCCCGATCTTCGAATCGCGCACTTTGCAGAAATGCACCCCCACCGATTGCAAAGTGCGCGATTCGAAGTCAGGCCCGGGTGATCGTGAACCCGCCTCCGCGCACGCGCACCTTCCCACCCTGCACGGCCTGACCCCGAGACGCACCGTCGGCGTCGTACGAGCGACCCGATCCGGCGGCGAGGGGAGCGACGCGCTGGTCCTTGAGCGTGCTGTCGGCGTACAGCACGGCAGCGCCGGTCGTCGTCGCGTAGACCGCCGAGGCGACCGCCGGCTGGATCACGAGGGCGTCGAGCCGGACGTCACCGCGGCTCGTGCAGCGCACGGTCACCGTGTCGGTGGGCAGGCCGCCGCCCAGAGGCTGGGGCACCAGCATCCCGTCGGCCTCGGTGAGCCCGCGATCTCCGGTTCCTCCCGCGGGGGTTCGGGTGCTCCACAGGCGCTTCCGACCTCGGAACACCTCCCACACGGCGTCTCCGGCATCTGCCCTCTGTCGCCAGATCAGCCCGTGCAGGATGCCGCCGGATTCGGTCACGTCGAACTCGACCGATTCGCCGCGGGGCACGCGCACGTAGGCGCCGCCTGACAGATTGCCTTCGCCGGTCCACGCACCGCTCTCGGGGCGCACGACCTCGCATCCCGCCGACAGTCGCGCGTTCTCGGCATCGATCACTCGCAGCCCTGCGAACGACCGCAGCCCGGTGATCGACGTCGCGATGCGTGCGATGTCGCGATTCGCGTCGAGGAGCAGCATTGTGAGGAGTCCGTGGATCGTCGACTCCGCACCGGAGTTTCGATTCACCCGCCCGTCGGTCTCGACCCCGTCGAAGGTCACACCCGTGGCGGGGTCGTAGACCGGAATGCCGGCAGTGTTCGCCCCGAAGAACCATCCAGCGGCCAGCCCGGCGAGCACGCGCAGTCCCTCACCCCCGACCGCTGCGGCCTGCACCGCACCGGCGACGCGGCCATGAGCACCGTAGGCGATCTGCGCCTCGGCGGGCAGCGGTGCCCACGCGTTGTGCGGGCCTCCCGAGGCGAGTACCTGCGGCGTGAACGTCCCCGCATCGGCGACAGCCGAGGCTGTCCACTCCCGACGTCGGAGCAGAGCGCCCGCGCGGCCGAGCGCTTCGGGCGCAGCCGCGCCCCATGCGTGCCAGAACCCGAGGGAACCGGTCCAGGGCAGCACCGCGCCGAACGGCCAACCCCTCGCAGGATCGGAGGACATCGCGGCGACGCCCTCGCCGTACGTCTGCAGTGCCCGACGGCTTCGTGCGTCCCCGGCCTCCGTCGCAGCCGCGAGGCCGAGCATGGCCTCGGCCGTGGCATCCGCTCCACCGGCGATGAGCCAGGCGGGCAGCCGTCGACCATCGCTGCGCACCCACTGTCCGGCGCGCGAGAGCGATTCGCTGCCGAGGGCGTCCAGAGCGAGGTGGAGTCGGCTGAGAAGGAAGGCGGCGAACTCCCGGTCCACGCGACGGAACGCCGCATACCCCTCGCCGAACGCCCACACCGTGCGCGCCAGCCAGTACGACTCGGCCGAATCCGACGGATCGGGCAGCTCGACGGGGATCGCGCTGGGAGTGAGGGTGCCGTCCTCCTGCTGCCAGAGCACCACGCGACCCGCGTTCGCCCCGCTCGTCGTCTGTAGGAACGCCAGCGACCGCAGCACGTCTCGAGCGTCATCGCGGCTCCGAGCATCACCGGTCGCCCTCCAGTCGCGCACGAACACCACGGCGGCGCGGGCGATGTCATCCGCGTTGTACGCGCCCTGCGACCAGTACCCCGTGGTCGGGTCCTTCGTCCCGCCGCCCACCGGGCGATACCCGCCGGCGCCGTCGGTGTCTGCGTAGGTCCACGGGGCG
Organism: Microbacterium sp. 22215; assembly: GCF_052045655.1. NCBI lineage: Bacteria > Bacillati > Actinomycetota > Actinomycetes > Micrococcales > Microbacteriaceae > Microbacterium > Microbacterium sp. 22215. The sequence continues at coordinate 163,736 of NZ_JBQEPC010000004.1, read as the reverse complement.
AGCACGCGCGGCGAGGTGTCGATGCCGAAGGTGGTGTGCGTCGCGCTCGCGACGACCGGCACCTCGGCGAGCAGGAAGCGCAGGTGCGCGAGGTTGGTGAGCCGCGCACCGCGTGAGGCCGCCCCCAGCGGTGCGGCAGAGCCCCAGGGACGAATGCCGGAGGATGCCGAGGCGTTCGCCGTGTGTGCATCCAGGGGCAGCAGCGCGAGCGCCGAGCTGGCGGCCGCAGCGGTCAGGAAGGTCCGTCGTGAGAGCGACATGGTCTCATTCCTCGGTTGTGTCTCGGAGGGCGCGACCCCAGGGCTGAGCCGGGTCGTGGATGGCGACGGCCAGCGTCGTATCGGACTGCCCGTAGTAGGCGAACCACTTCTCCTGGAACTTCACGAGCCCCTCGACGAACGTCACGTTCGACACCAGGCCGTGCATGTCCTCGAACGTCTGCGGGCGCAGCCACGGCTCCTGCAGCCGGGCGATCACCTTCGTCGGCTCGTCGGGGTCGATGGCGATCTGTCCGCAGCGGTAGTCGACGTCGACCGAGCCGTCGTCGTTGACCGTGCGCGTCGCGCCGTTCGTCAGCATCACGAGCAGTCCGTTGTCGGCCAGCACGGGCGACGTGCCGATCTCGACGAGCGCCTCGTCCCACGTGCCCGGGGTCGGCGAGTACATCGGCTCGGTGTCGGCGGTGCCGGGTGTCCAGTGGATGAGGTCATCACTGGTCGCCCAGTAGATGCCCCCCTCGCCGAAGTACATCCACCACTTGCCGTGCATCTTCTGCGGCACGATGACCCCGGCCTTCGACCAGTTGAACCCGCGGGGATCCATGGTCTTGAAGGTGTCGAAGTCCTCGAACAGCGGCCCGTGCTTGGTCCAGGTCCGCAGGTCGGTGGACGTCGCCAGGCAGAGCTGCGCACTGCGGCGATCCCACCCCGTGTAGGTGAGGTAGTAGGTGTCGTCGATCAGGGCGATGCGGGGGTCCTCGCATCCGTAGCGCTCGTAGTCCTCGGACGGGGAGAGGATCGGCTCGTCCTCGCGGGTGAAGGTCACGCCGTCGCGCGATCGAGCGATCCCGATGTGCGACACGATGTCGTCGGCGTGTGCGCGGTACAGCAGCACGACCTCGTCGCCGTCGACGAGTGCGGCGGGGTTGTAGAGGTTGGCCGACTCCCAGCTGTCGCCCTTCGGACGCAGGATCGGGTTGCCGTCGTAGGGGGTGAACGGGCCGAGGGGGAAGGATGCTCCGGTGAACATGGGGTCCTTTCGAGGGAGGCGGTCAGCCCTTGACGGCTGCGCCGAGGTCGGTGGCGGTGAAGAATCGCTGGAAGACGACGAACAGGATCACGACGGGGAACGCCAGCGCTGTCGCACCGGCGAGGATCGCGCCGTTGGGGTTCGCCGTGGACTGCGCGACGTTGGAGATGTAGTTCGCCAGCGACACGGCGAGGGGCTGCAGCGACGAGTCCTTGGTAATGAGGAACGGCCAGAGGAACTCGTTCCACGGACCGATGAAGGTGACGAGCACGACGGTCACCAGCACCGGCTTGATCAGGGGGATCGCGACCGACGTCAGCAGGCGGATCTCGCCGGCCCCGTCGATGCGCGCCGCCTCGAAGATCTCGACGGGCAGCGCTTTGAAGAACTGCACGAAGATGAACACCGCGGTCGTGTTGATGAGGAACGGCAGGATCATGCCCAGATACGAATCGCCGAGGCCGTAACTGCGGGTGATCTGCACGTAGAGCGGGATCATCAGCAGCTGGAACGGCACCATCTGCACGAGCAGCATGAGCACCCAGATCACGCCGCGGCCGCGGAAGTCGAGACGGGCGATCGCGTAGCCGGCGAGCAGGCCGAACACGACTGTTCCGAGCAGCACCCCCGCGGTGAAGATCAGCGAGTTCGCGAGCGAGCTGACCAGATCGATGCGGGAGTCGATCGCGATGAAGTTGTCGACCGTCCATCCGCTGGTCGGGAAGAGCTCGTTCGGCGAGTTCGTCGGGTTCTCCTGGAACGCGCCGACCAGCATGAAGTAGAACGGGAAGGCGAATCCGATGGCCGCGACCGTGAGCAGGATCAGACTCAGGATGCGGGGGAGTGAACGCTTGCGTCTCATGGTCATCGCTCCCTGGTTGCGCGGTTGGCGGCGAGCGACAGCATCCCGACGAGGATCACGAGGATCATGCCGATGGCTGCCGCGGTGTCGGGGTTCTGCTGCTGGATGCCCAGCTGGTAGATGAGAAGCACCGGGGTCGACGATGCACCGTCCGGCCCGCCGCCGTTCGTGAGCAGGTACGGCTCGGTGAAGAGGTTGGCTCCGGTGATGATCGACAGGATCAGCACGAGGGTCGTCGCGTTCCGCACTCCCGGGATCGTCACGTTCCAGAAGCGCGAGAATGCACCGGCGCCGTCAGTCTCGGCCGACTCGTAGAGCTCCTTGGGAACGTTCTGGAGCGCTGCCAGGTACAGCAGGATGTAGAAGCCGAGCTGTTTCCACGTCACGTACAGGGCGATCATCGGCATGGCGAGACCGCTGTTGACGAGCCAGGACGGGTCGGGGGCGAGCGGCCCGAGGATCGTGTTGATCAGTCCGTTGCCCGAGAAGAGCAGCATCCACACGCCGACGAGCGAGACGCTCGCGGTGAGGTACGGCACGTAGAACGCCACACGATATGCGGCGACCCAGCGGATGCCCGTGTTCAGCGCCGCGGCGAGCACGAGCGAGAGCACGGCGGTGAGCGGCACGTTGATGACGAGGAAGATCAGGGTGTTGCGGAATGAGCCCAGCACTCGCGGGTCGGTGAGCACCGTGACGAAGTTGTCGAAGCCCACGAAGGGGCGCTCGACCTCGACGTTCGGTGCGGTGAAGAAGTAGTCGTGGAAGGCGATGTAGACGGCGAACGCGAGCGGATACGCGAAGATCGCGATCACGAACACGAAGTACGGCAGGGCGAAGAGCCCGCCGATCGGCTGCGCACCCAACCAGCGGGTGCGCCACCGCGCCCTCGGTGACCGACCCGCGGACGGGACGGGGGGTGCAGTGCCCCCGGCCACGTCCGCGACCGCGTCGTCTCGGAGCGTCATGGTCGGCTCGTCACTCGGCGACGAGGTCGTCGATCTTCGTGGTGGCGGTCTTCAGGAAGTCGTCGATCGACTCCTTGCCGAAGATCACGGCCGCGGAGTACTCGTCACGGAACGCCTGCCAGGCCTCGACGGAGTTCGGGATGCTGGGCACATCGGCGGTCGCCTCGGCCTGCTCGGCGAACGCCACATAGTTCGGGTTCGCGTCGAAGTAGTCGGCATATGTCCCGGTGAGGTCGGTGCGCATCGGCATCTGGCCCGTGGCCTCGAGCAGCTGTCCGTCGCTCTCGACACTCGTGGAGAACTTCAGGAACTCCCAGGCCGTGCCCTGGTTCTCGCACGCGGTGAACATCGAGACGCTCTTCGAGTCGGCGAACGTGGTCGGGTTGTCTCGGCCGTCGCTCGTCGGCACGGGCATGAACCCGACGTCGACGGTGTCGGCGTACGACGGGATGGCCCACGGGCCGGCCAGTTGCATGGCGGTGGTGCCTGCGGACATGGCGTCGTCCGTCGATGCCTCGTTCGGCGAGAGCTTCTCGTCGTAGAACGTCTTCCAGAACTCGGCGACCTCGCGGCCGGCATCCGAGTCGACCGTCGTCTTGCCGTCTTCGACGAGCATGGTGCCATCGGTCTCCGCGAGGTACAGCGGATAGAAGTCGAACCATGGCTGGTAGAACTCGCTCGTCGGCGCCGGCCAGATCGCGCTCTGCACACCGGAGTCGACGATCGCCCGCGAGCCGGCGAGGAAGTCGTCGTACGTCGCCATCTGCGGATCCTCGGGGTCGATGCCCGCGGCCTCGAAGAGGGCCTTGTTGTACATGACCATGACCGGGTTCGACTTCCACGGCAACTGGTAGAAGCTGCCGTCGGTCGCATATGGATCGACGTCGCCGCCGCGTTCGGTGATGTAGTCGCTGCCGCCCTTCATCGTGCTCAGGTCGACGAGCCCGCCCTGCTTGACCCATCCGGAAACGGCTGCCGGGGCGACGTTGTAGACCAGGCACGGCGCGGTGCCGGCGGTGATCGCCGCGGTGATGGCCTCCTCCGACGACGAGCCGGCCGGGATCTCCTGGGCGTTGACCTTCTCGTCGGGGTGTTCGGCGTTCCAGGCCTCGACTACGGCCGTTCCCCAGGCGACCTCCTGCTCGTTGTTCGACAGCCAGATGTCGATCGGGCCGGTGGCTTCGGCCGAGGCGTCGCCTCCGCCCCCGCCTGCGGAGCATCCGGTGGCGACGAGAGCGACCGCTCCCAACAGCGCTGCTGCGCGGATCTTCTTCTTCATGGTGTCCTCCTTGACGCGATGGTTCGGGTGATCGTCTAACGGGTGGTGCTCTCCCGGAAGTGAACGATGTTGCAGTCGACGACCTCGGTGCGCGGCTCGGCGCCCAGGATGTCAGCCAGCAGCAGGCGGGCAGCGGCGCGTCCTCGCGCGGCCGGGCCCGAAGAGACGCTCGTGAGAGCGGGGGAGAGGTGGGCGGAGAGGTGGTCGTCGTCGAAGCCGGCGATGGCGAGATCGCGAGGGATGCTGAGCCCGCTCGAGCGGGCGAACGACAGGCCGGCGATCGCCATGGTGTCGTTCGAATACAGGATCGCGGTCGGTCGATCCGGCAGGGCGAGCAGCTCGGCGGTGCGGGCCCGGCCGCTGGCGGCGGTGAAGTCGCCCTCGCGCAGCAGCTCGTCTCCTCCGACGGCGTCGACGAAGGCATCTGCGCGCACATGCGAGTGCACGTAATCGAGCGGCCCCGCGACATGCGCGATGCGCTCGTGCCCGGCGCTGCGCAGATGCGCGATGATCTCGCGGATCGGCTCCGCGTCGTCGGTGCGGACGCACGAGAACCGCGTCGGCCGTTCGTAGGCGCCCACGAGCACGGCGGGCAGCTCGAGCTCTTCGAGCAGCGGCACGCGCCAGTCCTCCGTGCGCAGATCGAGCAGCAGGGCACCGTCGGCTCGGCCGTGGCTGAGCGCCCGGTAAGCGCGTTCTTCGGCGGCGCGGTCGGGGACGACGTGCAGGATCAGTCCGGTCTCGGTCTCGGCGAGAACGGATTCGACGCCTGCGATGAAGGCGGGGAAGAACGAGTCGTTCGCGATGACCTCAGGGTCACGGGCCAGTACGACGGCGACGGCGTTGGCCCTCTGCGTGGCCAGGGCTCGGGCGCTCTGGCTGGGCACCCAGTTCAGCTTCTCGGCCGCGGCGAGGACCTTCGCCCTGGTGTCGTCGGAGATGGGGCGCTTGCCGCTCAGGGCATGCGAGACGGTGGCCTTGGTGACGCCGGCCTCTCGCGCGACGTCTGCGATCGTCGTACGGCTCATGCCACCTCCTCGTGGAACCTCGGGCTGATCGTCGGCATCCGGTCAGGCGCGATTTAACCGGTTTGACGATCGGGGGTGAAACGAGTGTAAACCGGTTTGACGGATCCGGTCAAGAGTCGGCTCGACCCGCGCCGTCTGCGCCGCGGTCCCGATCAGCGGAGGGCGTCCCGATCTGCGAGCGAATCAGCGGCGTTCGTCCGCAGTACGGAGCCGGCGCCGCGAAACGGGACGGGCGGATGCCGAGGCGGAGCGTGCGATACCTCGGCAAATGAGCGGGAGAGGGCGGGAGTGGTCAGCCAGGGCTCAGACGAACGTGACGGTCTGCTGCAGGCGCGTCCGCACGTCGAACAGCTCGTTGCCGCCGATCGCACGGGCGCCGGGCACGCCCTGGCGCAGCACCATCGCGAGCGCGCTGCGCCGCACGACGACGACCGGCACCCCACGACTGCTGCCGAGCGGCGTGACGGCCTGCGACAGGTCGTCGTCGGGGAGGACGATGATCACTCCGCCGAACTTCACCCGCGCGGCCTTGGCCACCGTGCGCATGCGCGAGAGCGCCGCGGTGACGGGTGCGCGGGTGCCCAGGCTCGGGCCGGTGATCTCACCGCGTCGGAAGCCGACGACGCCGCCGAAGTCCTCCGACATGACGCCGTACAGGCCCGACGGGCTGAGCACCACGTGGTCGAGCTTGTCGTCGGCATCCGCGCCTGTGGCCACGTCGTGCCAGACCGTGAACCCCATGCCGAGCGCGCTCACCGTGCGGGCGGTCGCCTCTTCTGCCAGCGCATCGGCGAGCAGTCGACGCAGGTCTCGCGGGGCCGAGCGCACCAGGGCGGGGTCGTACGGGTCGGGCACCTCGACGCCTCGGCCCGCCCATTCGCGGATCAGCGACAGGTAGCGCTCGCGTCGCCAGCCGCCAGGGTGGCCGTACGAGCGCGCCCGGGGGCGCGTGTCGGTGCGCGTGGCCGACTGCGGACGCCATCCGCTCCACTCCGGCTCCGAAGGGATGCCGGGGTGCGCGCCGCTGCGGCGATCGTAGGCGGCGCGGCTCTCGGCGGTGCCGACGAGCTCCCACGCGCGCTGCACCTGGATGAACACGGCCGCGTCGCCTCCGGTGTCCGGGTGCGTCTCGCGGAGGCGGAGCCGATAGGCACGCCGCAGCTCGACGTCGTCGACCGACGGGTCCACACCGAGGATCTCGTAGGCAGAAGCCGAGAGCGGGCTGTCGAACATCGCTCTCCTTCCGAGATCGCGGCATCCAGAATATCCGGCTGCCGTTGTGGATTCGCCTGATTACCGCGGGTGCGCGAGCGCTCGGGCGATCAGACGGGCACGTCGACGATGCGCTCGCCGCCGATCACCGGTGCGACGGCCCCGGCGGACGCCGCCGCGATGTCATCCGCGAGTCGATCGAGCTCCTCGGCGGGAACCCAGGCCTCGAGCGTCGCCGACGCCCCGTACCGGGTGTCGCCGAGTGTCGCGCCGTGATGCAGCACCCAGTCGCGCAGCAGGTTGTCGAAGCGTCCTGCATCCGCATGCGCGACGTCGATCGTGACCTGGGTGAGCGACTGCCGGTTCACGAGCGTCGCAAGATCCAACGCCTCAGACACTGCCGACGAGTACGCCCGCACCAGACCGCCGGCGCCGAGCTTCACACCGCCGAAGTAGCGGGTGACCACCGCCACGACATCCGTGAGCTCGCGGCGGCGCAGCACCTCGAGCATCGGCACCCCGGCTGTTCCCGAGGGCTCGCCGTCATCCGACGACCGGGCCTGATCGCCGAGCAGACCGGTCACCATCGCGGTGCAGTTGTGTCGGGCATCCCACCACTGCTTGCGGAGGCGCGCGATCACGGCATCCGCCTCCTCGACCGACCCGACCGGCTCGACGGTCGCGATGAAGCGGGATTTCTTGATGACGAGTTCGTGCTCCACGGGCGCGGCGATCGTCGCCGGGTAGCTGCGGGGCGGAGTCATCCGCCTCAGACTACCCAGCGCCGGCGCCTGCTCAACGGTCGACGAACGACATCTGCTGCGGGTTGTAGCGGTCGCCCTGCACCCCGACGCGCGCCGCGAGCTGGTCGAGATCGGCCATCTCGTCGGCCGAGAGTGCCACGGCCGTCGCTCCTGCGTTCTCGGCGATGCGTGAGGTGCGCCTCGTGCCGGGGATGGGGACGATGAACGGTTCGCGGGCGAGCAGCCAGGCGAGCGCGATCTGGCCCGACGATGCCTCCTTCGCCTCCGCGAGTGCGGTGACGTGACTCACGAGGGCCTGATTCGCGGCCCGGTTCTCCTCGCTGAAGCGCGGGATGGTGCCGCGGATGTCTCCGTCCGAGAAGGAGGTGGTCTGGTCGACCGTGCCGGTGAGGAATCCCTTGCCCAGTGGACTGAACGGCACGAAGCCGATGCCGAGCTCGGCGAGCGTGGGGAGCACCTCATCCTCGGGGTCGCGGGTCCACAGCGAGTACTCGCTCTGCAGCGCGGTGACCGGCTGCACCGCGTGCGCGCGGCGGATCGTCGAGGCGGATGCTTCGGAGAGGCCGAAGTGACGCACCTTGCCCTCGGCGATCAGCTCACCGACCGTGCCGGCGACGTCGTCGATCGGCACATCCGGGTCGACGCGGTGCTGGTAGAAGAGGTCGAGCACATCGGTGCGCAGGCGCCGCAACGACTCCTCGGCGACGCGACGGATCTGCTCGGGCCGGCTGTCGAGCCCGACGCTCGTGCCGTCTTCGATGCGCCAGCCGAACTTCGTCGCGATGACGACCTGGTCGCGGATCGGCTCCAGCGCCTCGCCGACGAGCTCTTCATTGACGTAGGGGCCGTAGACCTCCGCCGTGTCGAAGAACGTCACTCCCTGGTCGAGCGCTGAACGCAATACGGCGATCATCTCGTCGCGGCTTCCGGGGTTCGGGCCGTAGCTCTGCGACATCCCCATGCAGCCTAGGCCGACAGCCGAGACCTCGAGTCCCTGGCCGAGTGTGCGAGTGTGCATGTCGAGTCCTTTCGTCGCGACTGACGCTACGCTCGCTCGCGGCGCTGAGGGAGGGCCTGCCGGAACCTCCCTCAGACGTCGCGCGGGTCGCCCCCGACTACTCGACCGAGTCGTCGCGCAGGTACGCGATGTGCTTCGCGTGACGCGTCAGGTGGTTCTGCGTCCTGCGCACGAACAGCCAGGCCACGAGCAGCAGCACGAACCAGATCGGGGTCACCAGCAGCGCGGTCAGCGTGTCGGGCTGCGTCGTGAGTGCCCAGAGGATGAACACGAAGAACGCGAGCACCACGTAGACCATGAACACTCCGCCGGGCATCCGGAACCTCGACGCGGCCACCTTCTCGGGGCGCCGGCGCCGGTAGACCAGATAGCTGCAGAGGAAGATCGTCCAGACGAACATGAAGCACACGGCCGACACCGTCGTGACCATGTCGAAGGCCGTGCCGATGTCCTTGCCCGCGTAGAGCAGCACGACGCCCGAGAGCAGCAGGATGCACGACAGGAACAGTGCGTTCTGCGGCACGCGGCGCTTCGAGAGGCGGCCGAAGATGCGCGGGGCGTCGCCGTCCTTCGCGAGACCGAACACCATGCGCGAGGTCGAGTAGATGCCCGAGTTCGCGCTCGACATCGCCGAGGTCAGCACGACGAGGTTCACGACGGTCGCGGCGATGCCGAGGCCCGCGAGGGCGAACATCGCGATGAAGGGGCTCTCGCCGGCGACGTACTCGGTCCACGGGGTGACGGCCATCAGGATGACGAGCGCGCCCACGTAGAACAGCAGGATGCGGATCGGGATGGCGTTGATCGCCTTCGGCAGGTTCTTCTCGGGGTCCTTGGTCTCGGCCGCGGCCGTGCCGACGAGCTCGACGCCGACGAACGCGAACACCGCGATCTGGAATCCGGCGACGAAGCCCATGAAGCCGTGCGGGAACATGCCGCCGTGGTCCCACAGGTTGGCGAAGCTCGCCGTGCCGGCGTCGTGCTGGAAGCCGGTGAAGATCATCACGAGACCCGTGATGATGAGAGCGACGATCGCGACGATCTTGATGAGCGCGAACCAGAACTCCATCTCGCCGAAGGCGGCGACGGTGGGAAGGTTCAGGGCGAGCAGGATGACGATCACGAGGAGGCCGGGGATCCACAACGGGATGCCGGGGAACAGCGCATCCGTGTATCCGGCGATCGCGATCACGTCGGCGACTCCGGTGACGACCCAGCAGAACCAGTACGTCCATCCGGTGAAGAAGCCGGCCCACGGGCCGAGCAGGTCGCTCGCGAAGTCGCTGAACGACTTGTACTTGAGGTTCGACAGCAGCAGCTCGCCCATCGCCCGCATGACGAAGAAGAGCATGAACCCGATGATCATGTAGACGAAGATCACCGAGGGGCCTGCGACCGAGATCGTCTTGCCGCTGCCCATGAACAGGCCGGTGCCGATCGCCCCGCCGATCGCGAGCAGCTGGATGTGTCGGTTGCTCAGCGCCCGCTTGAGGTGCTGCTCTTCTCCGTCGGCGGTTCCGTCCACCCTGACGGATCCTTCCGTGTTCTGTGCCGTCATCGTCGAACCTCCGGTGTTCCGTGCCGCGTCCCGCTGCGGCATCCTTCCGACCGTACTTGCCGATCGGGTATGGCAGTTAACCGAATCGATTCGATATCCTGGTTCGACCCCCGATCATCCCCCAGTTCTGCGAGCCGCTTCCTCCATGGCCACCTCTCTCACCACGGGCCGCCCGTGGCGTGTCATCCTCTCGTTCTCGATCCCGCTGCTGCTCGGCAACGTCGTGCAGCAGATGTACCAGTTCGCCGACGCCGTCGTCGTCGGGCGCCACCTCGGCGTCGAGTCGCTCGCGGCCGTCGGTGCCACGGGCAGCCTGCTCTTCCTGCTGATCGGCTTCGCCTGGGGGCTCACCAGCGGTTTCGCGATCCCGATCGCCCAGGCGTTCGGTGCGGGCGACGGTGCGGCGGTGCGACGGTCGGTCGCGACCGGCGTGATCCTGACCGGCATCACCAGCGTCGTGCTGACGATCGTCGCGCCCTTGATCGCCGCCCCCGTGCTCGCCCTGCTGCAGACGCCGGCCGAGCTCATGCCCGAGGCGACCACCTTCACGCAGATCAGCTTCATCGGCGCGAGTGCGACGATGTTCTTCAACTACCTCTCGGCGATCATCCGCGCGATCGGCGACTCCCGCACGCCGTTGATCTTCCTCACCGTGTCATGCGCGCTCAACGTCGGACTCGTCGTGCTCATGGTCGGCCCGCTCGAATGGGGCGTGGGCGGAGCTGCGCTCGCGACCGTCGTCGCCCAGGCGGTCTCGGTCGCACTCTGCCTCGAGTTCGTGCGCCGCCGCCTGCCGATGCTGCACCTGCGTCGTGCCGACTGGCATGTGACGCGCGAGGACTTCCGGGAGCACCTGCGGCTCGGGCTCCCGATGGGATTCCAGGCCTCGATCATCGCGATCGGCACGCTCGTGGTGCAGGTCGCCCTCAACACCCTCGGCTCCGAGGCGGTCGCCGCCTACACGACGGCCTCCCGGGTCGACGGCCTGGCCGTGGCGTTCCTGTCATCGCTGGGCCTCGCGTCGTCGATGTACGCGGCGCAGAATCTCGGCGGACGCCGCCCCGACCGCATCCGCCGTGGTGTGATCGAGGGCACCTGGATGGCGATCGGCGCCGGTGTCGCGCTCGGCGCCCTCATCATCGCGTTCGGTGCGCCGATGGTGCGGCTGTTCGTGGGCGAGGGGTCCGACGAGGTCGTGCGGCTCGCGCACCTCATGCTCATCATCAACGGATGCGGCTACTGGGCGCTCGGCGTGCTCTTCGTGCTGCGTGGCGCGCTGCAGGGACTCGGCCACACGCTCATCCCCACGGTCACCGGGGTGGTCGAGCTCGTGATGCGCGTGGGCGCGGCTCTCGTGCTCGGTGCGATGATCGGCTTCGAGGGCGTGGCGCTCAGCAACCCCCTGGCCTGGCTCGGCGCGATCGCCCTGCTGGTGCCGGCGTACGTGCGCGCCCACCGCGACCTCGGCCGCATGCCCGTCGACCCGATCGAGTCGACCGAGACGTCGACGATGGCGATCATCGGACCGACCGACGGCTCGATGGTCGTCGATGCGGTTGTCACCCAGCCGGTGCGCGTGATCAAGGCGTCGCGGTTCGCCCGGTTGAAGCGGCGCTGAACAACTCGTCACAGTTGCGGAACATCATCCTTGAGATGGATGCCCTGTATGCCGACACTTCGTAGTGTTGGTCATACGGAGAGTCCGTCTGACCGGGGGGTCGTGATGACGTCATCAAGAATGGCAAGCGAACTGGCATCGATACTGGTGCCGATCGGAGTGGTGGGGGCCGTGCTCGCGGCGCTGTGCGCGATCGTCGCCGGAGTCGCGATCATGCGCGGCGCGGCAGGGCTCGCCGGTGGAGCCGTAGGGCTGTGGATCCCGAGTGCGATGCTCAGCTCGACGGCATCCTTCGCGAGCCAGTGGATGCCGCTGCTCGTGTCGGGCGTCGTGCTCGCCGCGATGCTCGTGATCGGCGCCATGGTGCGCGCGATCGTGAGCGCCGGAGAGCCGGCGCGTCAGGCCGCACGAACCGCACGGGCCGAGTCCCTCGCCGATGCGCCCGAGCCGCAGCCTGCTCCGCGCACGACGACGGCACCGAGCACCGGATCCCAGCCCGCACTCGCCGGCTGAGCCCGTGGGCTGAGTCCGCGGGCTGAGCCCGTGGGCGCGGCCTCAGCGGTAGTCGCGGTCGCGGTGCTGTGCGGTCTCGTCGCCCGAGGACACGCGTTCGGCCTCCCTGGCGCGCAGCTCGACGCGGCGGATCTTGCCCGAGATCGTCTTGGGCAGCTCCGGCACGAACTCGATGATGCGCACCCACAGGTGCGACGAGAGCCGGTCGTGGGCGTACGCGAAGATCGACCGCGCGGCGTCCGCCTCGGCCTCCACCGCATCCGTGCGCAGGCACACGTAGGCCTTCGGTACCGCCAGGCGCGTCGGATCGGGGCTGGGGATCACCGCGGCCTCGATCACGAGATCGTGCTCGAGCAGCACCGACTCGAGCTCGAACGGCGAGATCTTGTAGTCGGAGGCCTTGAACACGTCGTCGGCCCGCCCGATGTAGGTGAGGTAGCCGTCGGCATCCCGCTGGGCGATGTCGCCGGTGTGATGGTAGCCGCCGACGCGCGATTCGGCCGTCTTCTCGGGGTCGTCGTAGTACCCGGCCATGAGCCCTGCGGGCGGATGCGCGAGGTCGAGCGCGATCTCGCCCTCACTCTCCGCGAGCTCGCCGGTCGCCGGATCGAGCAGCACGACCGGGTAGCCGGGCAGTGGGCGACCCATGGATCCGACCTTCACGACCTGGCCGGGGGAGTTGCCCACGCACGCCGTCATCTCGGTCTGCCCGAACCCGTCGCGGATCGTTCCAGCCCAGGCTTCACGCACTCGATCGATGACCTCGGGGTTCAGCGGTTCGCCCGCTCCGACGAGCTCGCGCGGCGGGTGGGTGAGCCGGCCGAGGTCGGCCTGGATCAGCATGCGCCACACCGTCGGCGGGGCACAGAACGTCGAGACGTGGTGCGTGTCCATGACCTGCATGAGGGTGTTCGCGTCGAAGCGGTCGTAGTTGTAGACGAACACGGTCGCCTCGGCGAGGAACGGCGAGTAGAAGCTCGACCAGGCATGCTTCGCCCACCCCGGCGACGAGATGTTGAGATGCACGTCGTCGGGTCGAACGCCCAGCCACCACATGGTCGACAGGTGCCCGATCGGGTACGACACGTGGGTGTGATGCACGAGCTTCGGGCGGCTGGTCGTGCCGCTGGTGAAGTACAGCAGGGCCGTGTCATCGGCGGGAGTCGCGGCATCCGGCTCGAACGTCGTCGGTGCAGTGGTCGAGTCTGCGAAGCGCGTCCACTCGGCGGGAATGCCGTCGCCCACCCCGATGCGCAGCACGGCGGCGTCGATGTCGGCGATGCGCTCGGCGAGTGAGCCCAGGGTCACGATCGCACGGGCACGGCCGTGCTCGACGCGGTAGGCGAGGTCGGATGCCGAGAGCAGCGTCGAGGTGGGGATCGACACCGCGCCGATCTTGGTGATCGCGAGCATCACCTCCCACAGCTCGATCGTGTTGCCGAGCATCACGATGACGTGGTCTCCTCGACGGATGCCGAGGCCGGTCAGCCACGCGGCGACCTGGTCTGACCGTGCGGAGAGGTCGCCGTAGCTCCACGACTCGAGGCTGAGGTCGGCCGAGACGATCTGCACGGCCGGGCGGTCGGGGGTCTCACCCGCGATGACGTCGAACCACTCGAGGGCGAAGTTGAACTCCGTGGGCGTCGGCCAGGCGAATCCTTCGCGAGCCGCCTCATAGTCCGTGGCATTCGCGAACAAGAAGTCGCGCATCTCTCGGATCGCGGTCGTGGCTGCGGTGGCGCTGCGGCTCATTCGGGGCTCCCTTGCTCGACGGACGACTCCATCCTCGCACCGGGCGCGGCCGCCGGGCCGACCCTACGGCAGGCGGATCGTCCCCGTGGCGATGCGCTCGGTCGGCATCCGATCGCGGTTGTAGGTGATCTCGTTGTAGCCGTGCGGCGTGGGCATCCCGTCGTCATCCAGACTCACGAAGACGATCTTCTCGATCGTGAGGATGCGCTTGCGGGTGATCATGTTGCGGGCGACGGCCCGCATGGTCAGAGACGTGGTGCCGAAGTGCGTCGCCTGCAGGCCGATCTCGATCAGATCGCCCTGCACGGCCGACGCCTCGAAGTTGATCTCCGAGATGTGCTTCGTCACCGCGCGGTAATTGCCCAGCTGCACGATCGCGTAGATCGCCGCCTCCTCGTCGATCCACTTCAGCAGGCTCCCGCCGAACAGCGAGCCGTTCGCGTTGAGGTCTTCGGGGCGCACCCATTTGCGGGTGCGGAAGTTGATGCCGTCCTCGGACCACTGCCACTCGGGTGTCTTCTGCTTCGCCATGCTCTGAGGGTAGGAGCCTCGTGAGTCGGGGGTGTTACGCGGGGATTCCGGAGCGATCTGCCTCAGGCGGATCTGCTCAGGGCGGATACCGCCGCGCACGGCCTCGCGGCGGCGGATGCTGAGGTCATGAGCGAAGACAACCCCCTCCCGCAGTTCGGCCCCGAGGCCCGACGAGCGCTGTTCCACGAACGCGTCCTCGTGCTCGACGGCGCCCTCGACGACGACAACGGCACGCTGTTGATGACGCAGCTGCTGACGCTCTCGGTCGAGGATCCGACCACCGACATCGCCCTCTGGATCCACTCGCCCGGCGGGTCCGTCCCGTCCATGCTCGCGATCCGCGACCTGATGAGACTCGTGCCGAACGATGTCTCAACCCTCGCACTCGGGCTCGCGTGCAGCGCCGGGCAGTTCCTGCTGTCGGCCGGCACGAAGGGCAAGCGCCGGGCCCTGCCGCACGCTCGGATCCTCATGCACCAGGGATCGGCGGGCATCGGCGGCTCGGCGGGAGAGATCGAGACACAGGCCGACGACCTGCGGCACATGCGCGACACGGTGCTCGGACTCATCGCCGACGACACCGGACAGCCTGTGGATCGCATCTTCGAGGACTCGCTGCATGACCGCTGGTACACGGTTGCGCAGGCGAAGGACTACGGGTTCATCGACGAAATCGTGGGCTCGCTCGCCGACCTCATGCCGCGCCGCCGGGCCCGCGTCGGGCTGGGGGTGAGCGCATGAGCGGCTACACGATCCCGAACGTGATCGCGCAGCATCCGCGCGGCGATCGGATCACGGACGTCTACTCGCACCTGCTCGCGGAGCGGGTGATCTACCTCGGCACCGGGATCGATGCGGGAGTCGCGAATGCCCTGATCGCGCAGCTGCTGCATCTGGATGCCGACAGTCAGGATTCCGGCATCCAGTCCTACATCAACAGCGAGGGAGGCGACCCGGGGGCGGCACTCGCGATCTACGACACGATGCAGCACATCCGTCCGCCCGTCGCGACGACCTGTGTCGGGCAGGCGATCGGGCCGGCGGCCCTGCTCGTCGCGGCCGGAGCGCCGGGGCAGCGGGCAGCCCTCGCCCATGCCCGGATCGTGCTCCATCAGCCGGCCGGGCAGTCGCGAGGGGCGATCCCCGACCTGATCCTCGCGGCAGACGAGGTCGTGCGCGTGCGCTCCGACATGGAATCGATCCTCGCCAGGCACAGCGGCCGGTCGCTCGGCGAACTGCGCGCCGACACCGATCGGGACCGCGTCTTCACGGCATCCGCTGCCCTGGACTACGGACTGATCGACACGGTGCTCGGGGAGCGGGCCGTCTGAGGCGCGATGCGTGGTCGAAACGCATCTCGCGCGCGGTGGGTGGTCAATAACGCATCGCAGAACGCCAGATTCGATGCCTTTTTGACCACCCATCGCGGAGGAGACGGCCCGTCAGGCGGCGAGGGCGAATGCCTCGCGCGAGCCAGATACCGCAGCGGATGCCGGAGCCGCCGTGACCTGACGCAACTCGTCGGCGACGGCGCTCGTCAGCTCGATGAGCGAGGTGTCGAGGGCGCCCGCGATCGCGGCGATCATCTCGCTCGACGGCTCTTTGAGTCCTCGCTCGACCTCCGAGAGGTACTGGGGCGAGACTCCGGCGTTCTCGGCCGTCTCGGTCAGAGTCTCATCGCGGCCGTGTCGTCGGCGGCGCAGCTGGTCGCCGAGCATCTGTCGCCACAGCGGTTCGGGCTCGCTGGGGCGAGGGCGGTCAGGACGAGGTGCGCGGGAGAACGGGACGAGGTCGGCCATGCCTCACGATAATCCGCCGTCAGCGGATGATTCGAGCCGTTCTGCTCTGAGCAGAACGGCTCAGCCCAAGGGCAGCGCCCCGTCGTCGACGACCTTGCGCATCACGAGCGTCGAGCTGACCCGCTGCACGCCGGGGAGAGCGGTGAGCTGCTCGTCGTACAGGCGCTGGAAGTGTTCGAGGTCGGCGGCGACCACGCGCAAGAGGTAGTCGGGGTCGCCGAACAGGCGGTGCGCGAGCGTGATGTTCGGGATGCGGGTCACGGCCTCCTCGAACGGGATGATCGAGTCGCGGTTCGCCTCCTTCATCGTGACGAAGACGAGTGTCTCGAAGCCCAGACCGAGAGCCTGGGGCGAGAGGGTCGCGTGGTATCCGGTGATGACTCCGGAGCGCTCCAGCTCACGCAGGCGGCGGTGACAGGGAGAGACGCTGAGCTGCACCCGCTCCGCGAGTTCCGTGATGCTCAGGCGTCCGTCGCGCTGCAGTTCGGCAAGGATCTTCCGGTCGATCGCGTCCATACTCAAGATTCTTGCGCAGAATGGGTCCCGCAGTGCAAAAAACGCAAACACCTTCCGTCGTTTCCTTCCTAGAGTTGCCCCGCAGCATTGGAACGACGAAAGAGAACAGCCATGGCGCTCACCGCGATCACCGCCTTCTGGGGTGTCTCAATGCTCTTCGTCATCACCCCCGGTGCCGACTGGGCCTTCGCTATCTCGGCCGGTCTGCGCCGTCGCGCAGCGCCCGCGGTGCTGGGGATGCTGTCGGGCCACGTGCTCGCCGTGATCATCGTCGCGGCCGGGGTCGGAGCGCTCGTCGCCCGGTATCCGCTCGCCCTCACCGTGCTGACCGTCGCCGGTGCGCTCTACCTGGTCTGGCTCGGCATCGGCACCCTGCGTGCACCCGCCGTGATCCGCGAGGGAGCCGAACTCGTCGAGGCCTCACCGGGCCGATGGATGCTGAAGGGATTCGGTATCAGCGGACTGAACCCCAAGGTCACGCTGCTCTTCCTCGCGATCCTCCCGCAGTTCACTGCACCGGCCTCGGCGTGGCCGGTCTCGATGCAGATCGTGATGCTCGGCGCCGTGCACCTGGTCGGCTGCGCAGCCGTCTACTTCGCCGTCGGGTTCGGCGCAGGGTCGGTGCTGCGCGCTCGTCCGACCGCGGCGCGCATCGTGAGCATCGTATCGGGCCTCGCGATGATCGGGATCGGTGCGGTGCTGCTCGTCGGACAGCTGGTGCGATGACGACGTTCTACGATCCGATGGTGACCGCATACTTCGAGCGCCTCTCCGCCACCGCCTTCCGGGCCACCGACGCGGTGCAGGGAGCATGGAACACCTCCGAGCAGCACATCGCACCGACCATCGGACTGCTGGCGCACCTCGTCGAGGCCGATCGTGATGCGCGGCGCGACGACTCGCTGGTCCTGGCTCGCGTCTCGTACGACATCCTCGGCGTCCTGCCGATCGATGCGGTCGACGTCGAGATCCGAGTGATCCGTCCGGGGCGCACGATCGAACTCGTCGAGGCGACGCTGAGCCACGCGGGTAGGCCGGCGGTGATCCTCCGAGCCTGGCTGATGCAGACTGCCGACACGACAGCGATCGCGGGTGGTGCGCTGCCGGTCATGCCACCGCTCGACGCGCACGCCGAGTGGCAGGCCGGCGCGGTGTGGCCGGGTGCCTTCGTGCGCTCGGGCGATTTCCGTCACCGCGAGGATGAGCCGGGCCGCGCCTCCGCGTGGGTGCGACCCCATCACCCGCTGCTCGCCGATGAGCGGGTCAGCCCGACGGCACGCGCCCTCGGCGTCGTCGACCTCGCCAACGGCATGACTCCGCGAGTTCCGATCGGCTCGGCGTTCTTTCCGAACGTCGACCTCACGGCCCACCTGTTCCGCGAACCGGACGAAGGCTGGATCGGGCTCGACACGACCGTGACGTTCGGCGCCAACGGGGTCGGCGTCACCCACTCCGTGCTGAACGACGGGGCAGGGCCCTTCGGCGTCTCCGTGCAGAGTCTCACCGTGCGACCGGTCGCGTCGCGCGACTGAACGCAGGCGTCAGGCCCCGGCGCGATCCGCCACCGCGGAGTCGGTGCCGGAAGACGCGGATGCCGCAGCATCCGTCGCCGCCC
Organism: Microbacterium sp. 22215; assembly: GCF_052045655.1. Classification (NCBI taxonomy): domain Bacteria; kingdom Bacillati; phylum Actinomycetota; class Actinomycetes; order Micrococcales; family Microbacteriaceae; genus Microbacterium; species Microbacterium sp. 22215. Next base: position 145,455 of record NZ_JBQEPC010000004.1, on the reverse strand, counting down.
AGCTCGCGAGCATCCGCAGCTTCTCCTCGGACGCTGATCCCGGCTCTGCCGTATACGTCGACATCTGCAGCCCCGGATCGGCCGGAAGCTCGAACGCCTCGTAGGTGAGCTCCATCTCGCCGACGACGGGGTGGTTGATCCGCTTGACGCCGCTGCGGTGGAAGCGCACGTTGTGCGCGGCCCACAGGGTGCGGAAACGCTCGCTGCGCGTCGACAGCTCTCCCACGAGATCGGTGAGCGTGCGGTCGAACGGATTGCGCCCGGCCTCGCCGCGCATCGCGGCGACGAGCTCCTGCGTGTTGCGCTCCCACTCGGGGTAGAACTCCTGCGCCGCCGGGTCGAGGAAGGCGAAGCGGGCGCTGTTCGGCACCGGAGTCGTGAACAGCGGCGCATAGAGAGCGCGGCCGAGCGCGTTCGCGGCGAGGTAGTCGAAGTAGTTGTTGCGCACGATCGCGGGCGCCTCGGTCATCGCGTCGAGCAGGCGCAGGATGCTGGGACGCAGCGTCTCGACCTTCTTGCGCGGCTTGCGGGCGACCGGTGACGCGTTGGCCGTGCGCGCGAGGTCGAACAGGTGCGCGGTCTCGGCCTCATCGAGCTGCAGCGCGCGGGCGAGCGCGTCGAGCACGCTGTCGGAGACACCGGACAGATCGCCGCGCTCGAGGCGGGTGTAGTAGTCGACGCTGACGCCGGCGAGCAGCGACACCTCTTCGCGACGGAGTCCCGGTACGCGGCGGTTGCCGCCGTACGCGGGCAGGCCTGCCTGGTCGGGGGTGATGCGGTCGCGCCTCGACGAGAGGAATTCGCGCACCTCGTTGCGGGTGTCCATGTCTTCGACGGTACGCCCTCGCGCGGCACGAAGGGAGGTACTGGCGGGCTCTCCCTCTGCGCCCCGGGGCCGATCGGCGTCAGAGGGCCGCAGTCACGCCCGGGAGCAGCTTGGTCAGGATCGTGCCGAGCTGCTCCCGCTCGTCCTCGGAGAGCGGATCGAACACGAGCTCGCGGATCTGCGCCACGTGAACGGGAGCTGCCCCTCGGAGCAGCTCGCGACCGGCATCCGTGAGCGCGGCCGTCAGCGTGCGCTTGTCGCTGCTGCAGGAGGTTCGCGTGACCCAGCCGCGCTCCTCGAGCGAGTCGATCGCGTGACTGAGCCTGGACCTGCTGAGTCCGGCGATCTGCGCGAGCTCCGTCATCGGGATGGGCCGTTCGTCCTGCCCGGCCAGAGAGACGAGGATCGCGTAGTGCGCGTGCTTGAGACCCGTCTCGGCCTTCAGCGCCCGATCGAGCACCTGCGGCAGCAACTGCACGAAGCGGATCGTCGGCAGCCACGTCTGCATCTCGGCATCGTCGAGGCGCCGCTCGCTCACGGCGCTCACGGGGCGCTCGCTGACGACGGCAGCGCTCATCACGCGGCGGACAGATCGAGCGTGTGCGAGGTGTGGTCGCGCTTGGCCTCGAGGTATCGGTGGTTCGCGTCCGAGAGGTGGACACCGGTGCGCACCTGCTCGGTGACACGGATGCCGAGTGACTCGAGCTGAGCCGCCTTGTCGGGGTTGTTGCTCAGCAGGCGGATGCTGTCGGCACCCACCGCCTGGAGCATCTGCGCCGCGACGGTGTAGTCTCGCTCGTCCTCGCCGCGGCCGAGCGCCACGTTCGCCTCGTAGGTGTCGAGGCCTGCGTCCTGCAGGGCGTAGGCGTCGAGCTTGGCGTACAGGCCGATGCCGCGACCCTCCTGGCGCAGGTACAGCAGGAACCCGCCCTCCTCGGCGATGCGCTCGACGGCTTCGCGCAGCTGCGGACCGCAGTCGCAGCGCTCGGATCCGAAGACATCGCCGGTCAGGCATTCGCTGTGCGGGCGCACGAGCGGAGCATCCCCGCCGTCCGCCATGCGCTCGAGGGCGCCCTTCCAGTCGCCGAGCCCCAGGAGCAGGTGCTCGCGGCCGTCGACCAGACCGTCGAAGGTGACGACATCCGCCGCGGTGGAGAATCCGTCGGCGAAGCGCATCGGCACGCGCACCCGCGTCCGCTCTGCAGCCACCGGGACGACGGTTGAAGTTTCAATCATGTCGGGTGAAACGCGATATGCCGGTGTCTATTCCCGTGAAAGGAGTTTTATCAAAACCTCCCGAGACGGCTCGATGAGGCGTTGACTGGAGTCACAAGACCGAAGGAGCACCACTCATGCGTGGAGTAGTCATGTACGCGCCCGGCGACGTTCGCGTCGAGGAGCGCGAGAAGCCGACCATCACCCGCCCGACCGATGCCGTGATCCGGATCGCCGCGACCTGCATCTGCGGATCCGACCTGTGGCCCTACCGGGGCGCGAACGAGGTCGATCACGACCCGATGGGTCACGAGTACGTCGGCGTCGTCGAAGAGATCGGCGCCGAGGTGAAGACCGTGAAGGTCGGCGACTTCGTCGTCGGGTCATTCATGGCCTCGGACAACACCTGCGAGATCTGCCAGGCCGGATACCAGTCGCGCTGCGTGCACGTCGTGCCGATGGGTCGCTACGGCACCCAGGCCGAGTACTCGCTGATCCCGCACGCCGACGGCACGCTCGTCGCGACGCCGGGGCAGCCCGACGCCGATCTGATCCCGTCGCTGCTCGCGGCATCCGACGTGCTGGGCACCGGCTGGTTCGCCGCCGTCGCCGCCGAGGTCGGGCCCGGCAAGACCGTCGCCGTCGTCGGGGACGGAGCGGTGGGTCTGCTCGGCATCCTCGCTGCTCGTGAACTCGGCGCCGAGCGGATCATCGCGATGAGCCGTCACGCCGACCGCCAGGCGCTGGCACGCGAGTTCGGCGCGACCGACATCGTCGAGGAGCGCGGAGACGAGGGCGTGGCCCGCATCAAGGAGCTCACGAACGGGCTCGGTGCGCACTCGGTGATCGAGGCGGTCGGCACGCAGGAGTCGATGATGCAGGCCATCCGCGCGACCCGTCCCGGCGGTCATGTCGGATTCGTCGGCGTCTCGCACGACGTCGCGCTGCCCGGTGAGGAGATGTTCTACTCCGCGGTGCACCTGCACGGCGGCCCGGCTCCGGTGCGCCGCTTCCTCCCCGAGCTGATCCAGCTCATCTGGGACCGCAAGATCGACCCGGGCAAGGTGTTCGACCTCACGCTTCCGCTCGAGGAGGCCGCCGAGGGCTACCGCGCCATGGACGAGCGACGCGCCACCAAGGTGCTGCTCACGGTCTGACCCGGACCTCCGGGCCGCTACTCCGGCAGAGGTGCTGGGGCCGGCTCCGATTCGGGAGCCGGCTCCTGCTCGCGGCGGCGCACGAGCTTGAGCTCGCTGGCCAGGATGCCGAGCACGACGAGCGCGCCGCCGATCAGCGCCGTGACCGGCAGGCGATCGCCCGCGATGCGCCCGATCGCCGCTGCCCACACCGGCTCACCCGCGTAGATGATCGTGGCGCGGGTCGGCGATACCGACTTCTGCGCCCAGTTCATCGTGAGTTGGATGATGCAGCTCGCCGCCCCGAGCCCGACAGCGCAGCCGACCCAGATCCAGGAGAACTCGGGAAGCCCCTCGCCGACCACCGGCATCGTCAGGATGCCGAGCACGCCCGCGGTGAGCAGTTGGATGATCGTGATCCGGCCGAGGTCGATCCTGCCGGCGAACACGCTGATCAGGATGATCTCGGCCGCGATCGGCAGCGTGCTGATCACGGTGAGGATCTCGCCCGACCCCAGTGTGAGGGCGAACGCGTCGGGGCCGGCGATGAGCATCAGCCCGACGAAGGCGAGCCCGGCGCCCACGAATGCCATGGCCGGTGGGCGCTTGCGGAACACCGCCCACTGAGCGAGCGGCACGAGCGGGATGTACATCGCCGTGATGAAGGCCGACGTGCTCGAGTCGATGGTCTGCAGTCCGACGGTCTGCAGTCCGTAGCCGAGGTAGATCATCACGCCGATCGCGACGCCGGCTCCGATGTCGCGCCAGCGGATGCCGCGAAGCGCCCTGCGGAAGATGACGACGCTGATCAGACCGGCGACCAGGAAGCGGATGCCGACGAAGAACCAGGGCCCCGAGTGCTGCATCGCCCAGTGCACGAGCAGGAACGTGCTGCCCCACACGGCCGTGACGGCGATGAGGGCGACCTCCTGCCGACGCAGGCTCATCCAGCGGAATCGAGTGGACATGCTGTCCTTTCCCGACGCGGCCCGGACGAGCTTATCGCCGCGCGCGCATCCGCTTCGAATCACCCCTCTTCCGCTTTCGAATCGCGTGACTGGCCCGATATGACGACGGAATACGGTCAGGTGCGCGATTCGAACGGCGTCTCGATAGCCTCGCCTCATGAGCAACTTCGTGAGCGTCGACGAACTGAACGAGCTGCGGGCGTCCGAGACGCCGGTCCGAGTGATCGACGTGCGCTGGCGACTCGACCGTCCTGACGGCCACGCCGACTATCTCGGCGGTCACATCCCGGGAGCCGTCTACGTTCCGCTCTCCACCGAGCTCGCGACGCACGGGGAGCCGTCGGAGGGGCGCCACCCGCTGCCCTCCACCCGGACGCTGCAGGATGCTGCGCGCCGCTGGGGCGTCAACCAGGGTGATGTGGTCGTGGCTTACGACGATGCCAAGGGTCTCAGCGCGTCGCGCGCCTGGTGGCTGCTGCGACAGGGCGGCGTCGATGTGCGCGTGCTCGACGGCGGCATCCGCGCCTGGACGGCAGCCGGCCTGCCGGTCGCGACCGACGATGTGCAGGTCGAGCCGGGTGACGTCGTCCTCGACGAGATCGGTGCCGACGCGATCTCGATCGACGAGGCGGCCTTGTTCCCCGAAGGCGGCGTGCTGCTCGACGTGCGGGCCCCCGAACGCTATCGGGGCGACCACGAGCCGCTCGATCCCGTCGGCGGACACATCCCCGGCGCCCTCAACGTGCCGATGGCGGCTCACCTGAACGCCGAGGGAAAGATCCTCGACGTGCACACGCTTCAGGCCACCTTCGCGGCTGTCGGCGTCACCGAGGGAACCCCGGTCGCGGCGTACTGCGGCTCCGGCATCACGGCGGCGCACACCGCACTGGTGCTCGACGAGGCCGGAATCGAGGCGAAGGTGTTCCCCGGGTCGTGGAGTCAGTGGTCGAACACTCCCGGTCGCCCCGTGGCTGTGGGCGAGCAGCCCGGCTGAGCGTCAGCGCCCGTCGGCGTAGCTCCAGGAGACGCCGAGCAGCCCGGGGCCGAAGGCTCGGCGCACCTGGTGCACCGAGTTCCGACCCTCGAGCGACAGCTCGGTCGTCTTGATGCCCGCCGGCGTCTCGGCGCGCTCCTCGATGCGGTCGGGCAGGGCATCCGGGTGGAACCGGGTCCAGACCAGCAGCTCGCGGCACTGCCGGGCGACGGCGTGACCGGTCTCGCGCTGCGGCGGATAGCCCGGTGGGTACTGGACGGACCACTCCACCATCGACGTGCTCGGAGCGGTCAGCGGCACGTCGAGCTCGAACAGTACGCCGTGCACCTCGCCGTTCGGATGCGAGTAGCGGGCCGCGATCCTTCCTCCCGCCACGGCGCTGATGATCGGGGCGGGAGTGCTCACGCCCGGGGTCATCTCGAGGAAGGGGATCGAGGAGACCGTCCCGACGGTCGACTGCACGATGCTGCGCGTGATCGAGTACGACACGTTGCCGTCGGCATCCACATCCGTGACCGAGTGCGTCGTCAGCTCGCGAGAGGTGTCGGGGTACTCGGCGCCGAGGGCGGCGAAGGCATCCTTCACCGCCTGCTCGAGCTCCTGCTCGTCGAGCGGGAACTGATTGGGGCCGAGCGGGCCGGTGCGGTTCGTGGTGCCGAGCAACGCGGTGAGGGATCCGGGCTCGAGATGCAGCAGCTGCTCGATGTCGCTGAGGGCCGCCATCGACTGGGCGCCTTCGGGGCGACGGGCTCCGGAGCGCCAGTAGCTGAGTGTCGCCATCGAGACGCTGTTTCCTCGGGCGCGCAGCTGTTCGTGCAGTCGTGCCAGAGTCAATCCACGTGCATTGATCGCGTCACGGAACGACGCTGCGAATACATCGGCATATCGGCGAATGCCACTTTCCATACTCATCACAGCACCCCCTCCGGTATGTGAAGAACCGAGCCCTACAGTGAGCTTACGACCACACCGGCATCGCGTAGGGGACGAGGTGCTATTTCTGGGGTCAGCTGGGCAGAGCAGTCGTGGGCAGGGTGCCCGACCTCACGACCGATCGGCCTATAACGCAGTGTCGCCCCCGTCGCTGCGTTCTGTCGCGGGGCCTGATGATCGATCTGGGGAGATCCATCGGGCCCCGCGAACACTTCTCGGCCCTCTCGCTTCGGCGTTCGCCCACTCCGAACCCCCGCGTAGACTGGGGTGGACACCCCGGAGGACCTCGATCGTCATGTCTGCCCCTGCCCGCGCGTTCACCGTGCGTCACGTCCAGTTGCTGCGCGCGCTCTTCGCCGCCGCCGCAGCCGTGATGATCACCTTCTCGCCCGACCACTCGGCGGCCGTGGGGCTCTCCGTCTTCAGCGGCTACGTGCTGACGACCGCTCTCGTGATGATCGTCGCCGCCTGGCTCGTCTTTCCGGCCGGCCACCGCTGGCCGTCGGTCGTCCTGGCGCTCCTGGGCTTCGCCGCGGGGATGACGGCGGGAGTGCCTGCCTGGCGCACCGACGACGTCTTCTTCGTGGTCGTGATCGCGTGGGCGGTCGCCACCGGAATCGTCGAGCTGGTCGTCGGCCTGCGCGGACGCCGTTCGGGCGACCCCACGGCACGCGACTCGATCACTCTGGGTGCCTTCGGCCTGCTCCTCGCCGTCCTCCTGCTCGCGATCCCCGCCGGCTTCGTGCAGCAGTACACGATCAAGGGCGCGGGCGACTTGGAGCTCACCGGCATCATCCTGGGCGTCGGCATGTTCGGCGGGTACGCCGCCATCGTTGCCGTCTTCCTCGGCATCGCCGGACTCACCCCGCAGCGCGCCGATGCCGTCGCCGATGCCTCAGCACCCGAGAACGACCCTGCCCCCGCCGGGCACGGAGGAGACCGATGAGCGACGAGAAGCCCACCCGGCGCGACATCCTGCGTCCGCTGCACCTGCTGGGCATCGCCCTCGTATGCGGTGTCTTCGCCGCCGTCGTGACTCTCGTGGCGACCGGTGCCTTCACCTCACGGGTGAACACCGCCATCGCGAACGGCACCTACGACGGCCTCACCCCGATCGCGCTCGGCCTCGTGGTCGGCGGCGGAGCGTTCATCGTCACGCTGCTGTTCCTGGCGATGCTGATCCTCGTGGTCGATCCGGCCGATGTCACCAAGACCGTCGACCGCCCCGTGCTCTTCGACCCGGAGACGCCCGACGAGCCCGACTCCGACAAGCCGGGGCGCACGTCCTCCTCGTCCTGACTCGCACCGTTTCCCAGACGCAACGTCTCCTGACTCCCGGCGTCATCTCCGCAGTCGCGCGACCGGGGCACACCAGCATCCGTCCGGAATAGTCCTGGCGTCCGACCGCTTGTGCCTGTAGTGACTGCCTCGATCGACCGCGCCTCCGTCGGGCTGCGTTCCGCGCGCGGCCCCGTGCTCGGCGCGCTCATGCTCGCCACCGGCCTCATCGCGATCGACGCGACGATCCTCGCGACGGCGGTGCCCAGCATCGTCCGCGATCTCGGCAGCTATCAGCAGTTCCCGTGGCTGTTCTCGGTGTACCTGCTCGCGCAGGCGGTCAGTGTGCCGATCTATTCGCGCTTCGCCGACACCGTGGGGCGCAAGCCGATCATCCTGCTCGGCATCGCGCTCTTCCTCCTCGGGTCTCTGCTGTCGGGATTCGCGTGGAGCATGACGGCGCTGATCGTCTTCCGCATCATCCAGGGTCTCGGTGCCGGGGCCGTTGCGCCGATGTCGATGACGATCGTCGGCGACATCTACACGGTCGCCGAGCGCGCCAAGGTGCAGGGGTACATCGCCTCGGTCTGGGCGATCTCGTCGGTCGTCGGTCCCGCGCTCGGCGGGATCTTCGCCCAGCTCGACGCGTGGCGCTGGATCTTCTGGGTCAACATCCCCCTCTGCCTCATCGCGGCGTGGATGCTGCTGCGCAAGTACCACGAAGAGAAGCAGACGCAACGGCACAGCATCGACTACGCCGGAGCCGTCCTTCTCACGATCGGACTCACGGGGCTGATCCTCGGGATGCTGGAGGGCGGCAACGCCTGGGCGTGGCTCTCCGCGCCGAGTGCGATCTGCTTCGGCCTCGGAGCCCTGGCGTTGATCGCGTTCGGGCTCGTCGAGAGGCGGGCTGCCGAGCCGATCGTCGACCTGCGGCTGGCCGCTCGTCCGCTGATCCTCACGACGACGATCGTGTCGCTGGGAATCGGAGCGCTGATGACCGGCGTCACGAGCTTCGCGCCCGCCTACCTCGAAGGGTCGATCGGCATCGCCCCGCTGCTGTCGGGCCTCGCGGTGGCGGCCCTCACGCTCGGATGGCCGCTCGCCGCGGCGAACGCGGGGCGCCTGTATCTGCGCATCGGATTCCGCCGCACCGCCCTCACGGGCATGTCGATCACGGCCGTCGCGGCGATCGCTCTCGCGGTGGTCTCGCCGTGGCCGAACCCGTTCTCGATCGCGGCCGTCGCCTTCGTGCTCGGCTTGGCCTGGGGTGGAGCGCCGCGCCCACGCTCATCGCCGCCCAGGCCTCGGTCGGCTGGGGTGAGCGAGGGGCCGTCACCGGCATGAACGCCTTCGCGCGGTCGGCGGGAAGCGCGCTCGGAGTGGCCGTGTTCGGGGCGATCTCGAACTCGGTCATCGCCCAGGGCGCCGGCCCCGAAGACCCGGCGACGATCATCTCCGCGTCCGTCTGGGTGTTCATCGCCGCCGCGATCGTGGCCGTGCTGACGTTGATCGCGGCCGCGTTCATGCCACGCGACTCCGCCGGAGCGCACTCCGGCGAGCCGCGCCCGTAACGAGGACCCTACTTCGCGAGCTGCTCGGCGATGCCGGTGTAGGTCGAGGGGGTCAGTGCGAGCAGGCGCTGCTTCGCGGCATCCCCGATCTCGAGTCCGTCGACGAAGGCCGCGAGGTCGGCCGCACCCACGCGGTGTCCGCGCGTGAGTTCCTTCAGCAACGCGTAGGGGTCGGTGATCGACGAGCGACCGGCGACGACCTCGGCGCGGATGACGGTCTGGATCGCCTCGGCGAGGACCTCCCAGTTCACGTCGAGGTCGGCGAGCAGCACGTCACGCGACAGCGAGATCGCGTTCAGGCCGCGGCGCAGGTTGTCGATCGCGAGGAGCGAGTGGCCGAAAGCGACGCCGATGTTGCGCTGCGTCGTCGAGTCGGTGAGGTCGCGCTGCAGGCGGCTCGTGACGAGGGTCTGGCCCAGGGATGCCAGCAGTGCACCCGAGATCTCGAGGTTCGCCTCGGCATTCTCGAAGCGGATCGGGTTGATCTTGTGGGGCATGGTCGACGAACCGGTTGCACCGGCGACGGGGATCTGCGCGAAGTAGCCGAGCGAGATGTACGTCCAGATGTCGGTGGCGAGGTTGTGCAGGATGCCGCCGGCGTGACGCACGCGGTCGTACAGCTCGACCTGCCAGTCGTGCGACTCGATCTGCGTGGTCAGCAGGTTGAAGCCGAGGCCCAGACCCTCGATGTACTCGCGAGAGATCGTCGGCCAGTCGGCGTCGGGGTCTGCAGACAGGTGCGCCGACCAGGTGCCGGTCGCGCCCGAGAACTTGGCGAGGTAGTCGGATGCCGCGATCTGGCCGCGCACGCGCTCGAGACGCCAGGCGAAGACGGCGATCTCCTTGCCCATGGTCGACGGCGTGGCCGGCTGTCCGTGGGTGCGCGAGAGCATCGCGGCGTCGGCGTGCTCAGCGGCCAGTTCGCGCAGCTTCGCGATCACGACGTCGAGCGCCGGCAGCCAGACCTCTTCGACGGCGCGCTTCACGGTGAGTGCGTACGACGCCGAGTTGATGTCCTCGCTCGTGCAGGCGAAGTGCGTGAGCTCGGCGATCGAGTCGAGGCCGAGGGTCGACAGGCGGTCGCGCACCAGGTACTCGATGGCCTTCACGTCGTGCTGGGTGACGGCTTCCTTCTCGGCGAGCCAGTCGATCTCGGCCTGACCGAAGTCGCGGTAGAGGGCGCGCAGGCGCTCCTTGTCGGCATCCGACAGCGGGCTCGTCTCGAAGAGCGAGCGGTCGGTGAGCGCGATCAGCCACTCCACCTCGACCTCGACGCGGGCGCGGTTCAGGCCCGCCTCCGAGAGGAAGTCGGCGAGGCCGGTGACGGCGCCGCGGTAGCGACCGTCGAGGGGGCTCAGGGGCTGAGGCGGGAGAGAAGGCTGGAAAGTCAGGGGAGTCCTCCTGATCGGGCCCCGGGCGTGCGGGGCGTGCGGGGCTGGCGAAGAGCCGGCTCGAGCTGGCGGAACAGCCCGCGAGTCGCCGTCTCAATCATACCGAGCACCGAATCGAACATCTCGGCGCCGGCGTAGTAGGGGTCGGGCACATCCTGGCTCGGGGCCTCAGGGTCGAAGGCGAGCAGCAGCGTGACCTTGCCCTCTTCGTCTTCGTTGTGGGCCCACTCGCGCAGGATGCGCTCGTGCGTGCGGTCGAGGGCGACGACGAGGTCGTTCTCCGAGAAGGAGGCGAAGGTGAACTGCTTCGCCCGGTGCTGGGAGCCGTCGTAGCCGCGTCGCGCGAGGGAATCGAGCGTGCGATGGTCCGCACGCTCACCGAGATGCCAGTCGCCCGTACCGGCGCTGCGCGAGACGATGCGCGAGCCCAGCCCCTGCCGCTCCGCGAGATCGCGGAACACCACCTCCGCCATCGGAGAGCGGCAGATGTTCCCCGTGCACACGAAGATCACGCGGAAGGGATCCGGGGATGTCACCGTCCTATTCTGCCGGTCGGCGGCGGATCGCGCGACGCCCGGCTCGTGGCCCCGGTCATCAGCCGACCTGTTCTGCACCGATGCCGACGGCGACGGACTGCTCACGACCCCCGCGATTCCGGGGCTCCTCGCCCTCGACAGGTTCCACAGATCTCGGATGCTGGGCGCATGTACACGTTCGCACTCGCACAGACCGGCGCGGCAGAGAGCACGTGGGCGAAAGCCCGAGCCGCATATGAAATCGACACAGCCGTCGACGCACTCGACGATGCCCGTGCGTCGCTCATCGGCCTCGCCGCCGACACGCGATGGGACTCCGACGGGGTGCGGGCGATGCGCGATGCGATCGCCGACTTCGAGCGGCGCACGGGCGTCGAGACCTCGGCGGCCCGCAGCCGGGCGAGCGAGGTGGCGAGGATCGACGCATCATGACCGGACTCACGATCGACCACGGCGGGGCGATCGCGGTCGACCCCGACGCGCTGCGAGAAATCGCCCATCGACTGGATGCGACCGCCGCCCTCTATGCCCAGGCGCGGACGGCCCTCTCCGAAGCGCATCGCATCATCGTCGACACCCCCGGGTTCACCGAGTACGTCGACACCATCGCCCTGTGGGCCGCAGGGGTGCGCGCGGCCACCTTGCATTCGGAGTGCCAGGAGACAGCCTCGAGCACGCTGCTGATGGCAGACGTCTACGAGTACGTCGAGCTGCGGGCCGAGGCCGAGATGCTCGCGCACAGTGATCCGTCCACAGCCCAGAGGCTGATGGGTCAGGCCGACAGGCTCGCCGCTCATGACGAGCGCGTCGCCGCGATGGCGGACGAACTCATCGCCGAGTGGGTGACGACACGATTCGAGGGGCTCGACGGCAACCCGTTCCTCCCGTCGATCTACGACCAGCTCTTCGGAACCGCGGCCTTCGTGGGGGCCGCATCGGGGCTGGGCAAGGTCTTGCCCGGTGAGACGCTCTGGGGGAGAGGCGACGCTGTGCGGGTGACGCCGGTCAAGACGTCCTCGCCCGGTGGAGCGCCGTCGGGGCTCGCGGGGAGCCTCGGTCGCATGCCCGTCACAGACGGGGCGCAGATCGCCGTCGAGAAGTACTCCTTCGCGGACGGCCGAGCGAAGTACGTGGTCTACCTCAAGGGCACGCAGAGCATCGGGTGGGGAACGAAGGAGCCTTTCGACATGAAGTCGAATGCCGAGCTCTACGCAGGCGGCAGCATGCCGGCCTCCTACCGATCGACGCTCGACGCGCTCGAAGCGGCCGGCGCGCGGCCGGGTGACGAGGTCGACGTCGTCGCGCACTCGCAATCAGGGATGATCGCCGCGCACCTGTCGATGGAGAGCGAGTTCGACGTCCCGATGCAGATCACCGCCGGCAGCCCGGTCGAGCCGACCCTCGATGACGATCAGACGATCGTCCAGCTGCGGCACACCGACGATGTGGTCAATTCGCTCGCGGGCGGCGGGTCACCCGAGGGCACCGGGTCGCCTGACAGCGTCGTCATCTCGAACCAGGGAGACCCGGAAGACACGCTCGGCGACTTCGTGCTCGACGCGCATCAGCTGGATTCGTACATCGAGACGGCCGAGGAGGCCGATGCCGCGGGTGATCTGCGGATCGAGGCGCTCGACGAATTCTGGAAGGAACTCGACGAGGCCGAGGTCATCGAGCGCACCGAGTACCACGCCGAGCGGGTCGACAGCCCGGCGCGCACACACAGGTCCCGTGGCTGAGACGGGATGTGGCAGGGCGTCAGTCGCGGCGCTGCTTCTTGCTCTGCGGGCGCAGGATGAAGCCGAAGACGCCGTTGATCAGCGAGATGATGAGCGCGGCGAGGACGCCCCACCAGAAGCTGCCGACCGTGAGTCCCCAGCCGAACCCGCTCGTGATCCATGCGGTGAGCCACAGCAGGAAGCCGTTGATCACGAACCCGATGAGGCCCAGCGTGATGATGTACAGCGGGAACGCGACGATCTTGACGACGGTGCCGATGATCGTGTTCACGAGCGCGAAGATCGCGGCGACCGCGAGCAGGGTCAGCACCAGCTGCAGGGTCTCACCCGGCGCGAACGCCTGGATCTGCACCTGCAGGGCGGGGATCAGCGTCACGACCCAGAGGGCGAACGCGTTGACGACGACTCGGATGATGAAGCGCATAGTCCGCCCAGTCTCCCATGCGGAGTTCGCGATGTCAGTCGAGACGCACGCGGCGGTCACCGGGTGTGCGCTCGGAACGCCTCGGCGATCTCATCGAGCGAAGCCTTGCTTTGTGCAGTGCTCAGTACCAGATCGAAAGCCGTACCGAGATCCATGTCGACGATGACGCCGTTCAGCTCGAGGAACGTCATGGTCATGATCCACGAGAATCGCTTGTTCCCATCGAAGAGGGGATGGTTCTGGCTCAGCGAGGAGAGGAGCGAAGCGGCCTTGATCTCGATGGTGGCGTACGCCTCGACGCCGAACATCGAGCTCGACGGGCGGGCCAGTGCCGAGGCGAGAAGACCGATGTCTCGGACGTGGAGACCCAGGTCCTCGAGGATCCCGACAGCCTGCGGGAGCTCGAGGTATCGGGTCACGCGTCTTCCAGCTTCTTGAGCAGCTCGGAGTACCGGTCAGCCACACCGCGCGCGATCACCACGGCCTGCTCGGTCGTCACCTCTTCGCGGAGGAAGCGATCAGCGGCCTCGATCAGAAGCGCGTGCTTCGACGTGTGCCGTCGCTCGGCAAGCGCATTGAGCTGCGCGTCGAGGTCTTCCGGGAGCCGCACTGTCATCGCCATACCATAATGGTACTACCACCCTCGGATCGGCGCCAGAGGGCGGTGGAATCTAGACTCATGCTTGTGACCGACCCGATTCTGCCCCGCATCCGTCCCGCCATCGCCGCCCTCGCGCCGTACCGCCAGGGCAAGCAGGCAGGGCCCGACGCCTTCAAGCTGTCGAGCAACGAGAACCCCTTCGAGCCCCTGCCCTCGGTCGCCGCAGCGCTGCAGCACACGACGCCGATCAACCGTTACCCCGACGCGACGGCCGGCAGGCTCCGCGAGCGCCTCGGCGCACGCTACGCCGTCGAGCCCGACCAGGTGCACGTCGCCGCGGGCAGCGTGTCGATCCTCCAGCAGCTGATCCTCGCCACCGTGTCGGTCGGCGACGAGGTCGTCTACGCCTGGCGCTCGTTCGAGGCCTACCCGAGCCTGCCGCTCGTCGCCGGTGGCACCGGGGTACAGGTCCCGGTGACGGCCGACGGACGCCACGACCTCGACGCGATGGCGGATGCCGTCACCGACCGCACCCGCGCGATCATCCTGTGCACGCCGAACAACCCGACGGGTCCGATCATCACGAGCGACGAGTTCGCGACCTTCGTCGAGCGTGTCCCCACCGACGTGCTGATCATCCTCGACGAGGCCTACGCCGAGTTCGTCACCGCCCCCGGCGCGGTCGACGGTCTCGAGGAGCGCGTCTTCGAGCGGCATCCGAACGTCGTGGTCCTGCGCACCTTCTCGAAGGCCTACGGACTCGCGGGCCTGCGCATCGGATACGCGATCGGCCACGAGAAGGTCCTCGACGCCGCCCGCACCACCGGCATCCCGCTCTCCGTCACCTCCGCCGCCGAGAACGCGGCCATCGCGAGCCTCGACGCCGAGGACGAGCTGCTCGAGCGCGTCGCCGTGATCGTCGAGCGACGCACCCGCCTGCTTGAGGGACTCCGTGCGCAGGGCTGGGACGTGCCCGATTCGCAGGCCAACTTCGTGTGGCTCCCCACCGGTGAGCGCACCGTCGAGGTCGCCGCGGCGTTCGTCTCGGCCGACCTCATCGTGCGTCCGTTCCCGGGCGACGGCATCCGCATCTCGGTCGGCGAAGAGGAGTCGGTCGGGCGCGTTCTCGAGGTCGCCTCGACCCTGCTCTGAGGGACTCCATCCCGCCATTTCTCCGGTTTCCCGGCAGATGCGAGGACGTCCTAGGTATGCGTGACCGGGCATGCGCGCGGCGGTAGCGTGGCACCGTGACCTCGTCAGAGACTGAACTCGTCCGCGTCCTCGATCAGGACGGCCGCTACACGCCGAGCGCGGCTGCTGAGCAGTACCTGCCGCTGATCGAGGCGATCAGCGATGCAGAACTCGAGCAGTTCTATCGCGACATGGTGGGCATCCGCGCGATCGACACCCAGGCGACCAACCTGCAGCGTCAGGGGCAGCTCGCCCTGTGGCCGCCGAGCCGCGGCCAGGAGGCCGCTCAGGTCGGATCCGCCCGCGCCGCCCGTGCGCAGGACACGATCTTCCCCTCGTACCGCGAGCACGCCGTGACGCGCATCCGCGGGGTCGACCCCGTCGACATCATCAAGCTCATGCGCGGTGTCTCGCACGGTGGCTGGGATCCGACGGACCCCAAGAACGGCAACACCCGCCTCTACACGCTCGTGCTCGGCTCGCAGGTGCTGCACGCCACCGGCTACGCCATGGGGCTGAACTTCGACGGACGCTCGGGAACCGGCGACCTCGACACGGACGAAGCCGTCATCGTCTACTACGGCGACGGCGCATCGAGCCAGGGCGACGTGCACGAGGCGATGGTGTTCGCCGCCAGCTACCAGTCGCCGACGGTCTTCTTCCTGCAGAACAACCACTGGGCCATCTCGGTGCCGGTGTCGACGCAGTCGCGCGTGCCGCTCGTCGAGCGGAGCGCCGGCTACGGCATCCCCAGCGTCCGAGTCGACGGCAACGACGTGCTCGCCAGCTATGCCGTGTCGCGCGTGGCGCTCGACGAGGCGCGCAGCGGCAAGGGACCGCGCGCCATCGAGGCCGTGACCTACCGGCTCGGGGCGCACACCACCAGCGACGACCCCACGAAGTACCGCGGCTCCGACGAGGAGCAGTCCTGGGCGCAGCGCGATCCGATCGACCGCATGCGTGCGTTCCTCGAGAACAGGGGAGCGGCAGGGCAGTTCTTCGCCGACGTGGATGCCGAGGCCGCCGACGCCGCGGAAGACCTGCGCGCCCGGAGCGTCGAGCTCGGACCGCCGACCGCAGACAAGATCTTCGACCACGTCTACAGCGAGCCGCATCCTCTGATCGCGGAGCAGAAGGCCTGGCACAGGCAGTACGAAGCATCGTTCGAAGGGGACGGCAAGTGACTCTCGAGACGATGCCTCTCAGCAAGGCACTCAACGCGGGCCTCCGCAAGGCGATGGAAGACGACTCCAAGGTCCTCCTCATGGGCGAGGACATCGGCAAGCTCGGCGGTGTCTTCCGCGTCACCGAGCACCTGCAGCGCGACTTCGGCGACAAGCGCGTGCTCGACACGCCTCTCGCCGAGTCGGGGATCGTCGGCACGGCGATCGGACTCGCGATGGCAGGGTTCCGACCGGTGATCGAGATCCAGTTCGACGGGTTCGTGTTCCCGGCGTTCGACCAGATCACGACGCAGCTCGCCAAGCTCACCAACCGCCACGAGGGCAAGCTCAGCCTGCCGATCGTGATCCGCATCCCGTACGGCGGGCACATCGGCGCCGTCGAGCACCACCAGGAGAGCCCCGAGGCGTACTTCGCGCACACTCCCGGCCTTCGCGTGGTCTCGCCGTCGACGCCGAACGACGCCTACTGGATGATCCAGGAGGCCATCGCGTCGAACGACCCGGTGATCTTCATGGAGCCGAAGAGCCGCTACTGGCAGAAGGGCGAGGTCGAGCTCGACGGCTCGGCGGCCCCGCTGCACGCGTCCCGCGTCGTGCGCACGGGCTCCGACGTCACCCTCGTCGGACACGGCGCCATGGTCACGACGCTGCTGCAGGCGGCCGCGCTCGCCGAGGCCGAGGGCACCAGCTGCGAGGTCGTCGACGTGCGCTCGCTCTCTCCCGTCGACTACGAGCCGATCCTGAACTCGGTGCGAAAGACCGGACGCATGGTCTACGCGCAGGAGGCGCAGGGGTTCACGAGCATCGGCAGCGAGGTGGCCGCGACCGTCATGGAGCGCGCCTTCTACGCTCTCGAAGCCCCCGTGCTGCGGGTCTCGGGCTACGACACACCCTTCCCGCCCGCGAAGCTCGAGGGCACCTACCTCCCGGATGCCGACCGCATCCTCGAGGCCGTCGACCGTTCCCTGGCCTACTGACCCTCGTTCGATGTTCACAATTCAGCAAGAATCAGACGAGACCTGGCCGGTCCGCGCGAAGCGGGTCGCTTCTGCCGCGTTCGTGCTGAGTTCTGAACGAGGCACTCTCCGAAAGGACCGCACATGAGCACCCAGAACTTCAACCTCCCCGATGTGGGCGAGGGCCTGACCGAGGCCGAGATCGTGGCGTGGAAGGTCGCGCCCGGTGACACCGTCGCCATCAACGACGTGATCTGCGAGATCGAGACGGCCAAGTCGCTCGTCGAGCTGCCCTCGCCGCACGCCGGCGTCGTCGGTGAGCTGCTCGCGGCGGAGGGCGCGACCGTCGAGGTCGGATCCCCGATCATCACGTTCGTGACGGAAGCCGCCGCAGGCGCCGCCCCGGCGGTCGCGGTCGCACCCGCTCCCGAGGAGGGCGGCGGCTCGGTGCTCGTCGGATACGGCACGGGTGGCGGGGCGACGTCTCGCCGCAAGCGCCCGGCCGAGCGCCCGGTGCGCTCGTCGGTCGGCGTGATCGCCAAGCCCCCGATCCGCAAGCTCGCCCGCGACCTGGGCGTCGACCTGACGACCGTCGCGCCGACCGGCGCTGACGGCGAGGTCACCCGCGACGACGTCGTGAACCACGCGCAGCAGGCCAGCGTGTTCCGCAACATCGAGACGCCCGAGTGGGGTGCCGTGCGCGAGGAGACCGTTCCCGCACCCCAGAGCGCCCCGTCGGGCCTCGCCCGGGGAGTGTCGGCTGCGCCGGCATCCGCGCCCGTGTCCGATGACCGCACCGAGTCGATCCCGGTCAAGGGAGTGCGCAAGGCCACGTCGTCGGCGATGGTGCAGAGCGCGTACTCCGCCCCGCACGTCACCGTGTGGAAGGAGATCGACGCCAGCCGCACGATGGAGCTCGTGAAGCGGCTGAAGGCCTCTCCGGACTACGCCGACATCCGCGTCTCGCCGCTGCTGATCATGGCTCGCGCCGTCATCTGGGCCGCTCGTCGCACGCCGATGGTCAACGCCGCGTGGATCGAGACCGAGGGCGGCGCCGAGATCTCGGTGCGTCACTATGTGAACCTCGGCATCGCTGCGGCCACGCCGCGCGGGCTGCTCGTGCCGAACATCAAGGACGCGCAGGACCTCAGCATGAAGGACCTCGCCCGCGCTCTGAACCGCCTCACCCTGACGGCGCGCGAGGGCAAGACGAGCCCCGCCGATCAGCAGGGCGGCACGATCACGATCACCAACATCGGAGTGTTCGGGATGGATGCCGGCACGCCGATCATCAACCCCGGCGAGGCGGGAATCGTGGCCATGGGCACGATCAGCCAGAAGCCGTGGGTCGTCGACGGCGAGGTGCGCCCCCGCTGGGTCACCACGGTCGCGGGCTCCTTCGACCACCGCGTGATCGACGGCGACGGCATGAGCCGCTTCATCGCCGACGTGGCATCGGTTCTCGAGGAGCCCGCGCTGCTCGTGGAGTGACGGCGGAGTCCGGGGATACAGTGAACGCAGAACCGCGATGACCGGCCCCCAGTAGAACGGACTCCCAGCGGATGAAGATCGAACCGACGCCCATCACCCTCGGGACCTCCGGCCTCGGGAGGCACTCGGAGCCGGGGTCCGCCGAGGAGAGAGCGGCCGTCGACGTCGCCGTCGACCTGCTCACGAGCCGGCACGGGTTCGTGGACACCTCGAACAACTACGCCGGCGGTCGCTCCGAGGCCGTGCTCGGCATCGCGCTGCGCGAGCTGGGAATCGACGGTTCGCGGATCATCTCCAAGGTCGATCAGGACCCGGAGACCGGGGTCTTCGACCGCGACCGCGTGCTCCGCTCGTTCGAGGAGACGACCGTGCGGCTCGGGGTGGACCGGCTTCCGCTGGTGCACCTGCACGACCCGTACTCGGTGTCGTTCGCGGACTCGATCTCCACCGGCGGCGCCGTGCAGGGCCTCCTCGAACTGCGGAACGCGGGGGTGGTGGATGCGATCGGCGTCGCGGCCGCTCCGGTGCCGCTGATGGCGAAGTACGTCGAGACGGGCGTGTTCGATGCCGTGCTGATCCACAACCGTTTCACGCTCGTGGATCACTCGGCCGACACCGTGTTCGCCGACGCCAAGGCACGCGGCATGGCCGTCTTCAACGCCGCGCCGTTCGGCTCGGGACTGCTCGCCAAGGGGCCGCACTCGGGCGCGAAGTACGCCTATCGGCCCGCCGGCGAGGAGCTGCTGGAGTGGACCGAGCGGTTGCAGCGCGTGTGCGCGGAGCACGGAACGTCGATGGCTGCCGTAGCACTGCACTACTCGCTGCGATCGCCGCTGATCGACTCGACCGTCGTCGGGGTGTCATCACCGAATCGTCGCGAGCAGCTCGACGAGCTGGTGCAGACGGAGGTCCCGGATGGACTGTGGGGCGCCATCGAGAGCCTGGGTCCGGCGCCTTCGCCGGTGGACGACAGCGACTACGCCTGAACGCCGTCGCCGTCGCCGTTCAGCACCGCGATCGGCGGCTCGAGCGTGCGCTGCCGGTGGCGGCGTTCGATCGCCTGCCCGGCGTACGACGCGGCGACGATGAGCGCGGCGCCGAGCAGGCCGACGGCTCCGACGCTCTCCCCGGCGAGCAGGAGTCCGACCAGGAGCGCCCAGACGGGCTCGGTGCCCATGAGGATGCTCGCGCGCGTCGCAGAGGTGCGCCGCACCGCCCAGAGCTGGACGACGAATGCGAACACCGAGCACATCAGGCCGAGGAAGAAGACGTTCGCCCACCCCGATCCGTCGAGCCGTGCGACCGCCGCAGGCAGCTCCGCTCCCGCGACCAGTGATGCGGTCGCCGCGCAGACGATGAGCTGCACGAGGACGACGGCGAGTGTGCTGTCCCGGCGGTCGCGGGTGAGCTTGGCGCTCGCCGTCACGTGCAGCGCCCGCACGATCGCCGCCGCGATCACCAGGGCGTCGCCGGCGGTCGGCATCCGCAGCCCGCCGTCCGACACGAGAAGCGCGACCCCCACCACGGCCGCGACGGCGGCGACGAAGTACGAGCGCGGAAGCCACGACCGTGCGACGAGACTCTCGAGCACCGGGGTCAGGATGAGAGCGAGGCTGATGAGCAGCCCGGCGTTGGTCGCTGACGTGAGGTGGACGCCCCAGGTCTCGAGTCCGATGATGGCGGCCTGGGAGAAGCCGAGGAGGACGGCGACGGCGAGCCCGCGACCACGCGGCATCCGCTCCTTCCGCGCGGCGCAGATCACGCCGAGAGCGACCGCCGCGACGAGGAACCGGAGGGCGACAGCTGAGGCGACGCCGGTCTCGAGAGCCAGGCTCTTGGCCGCCATGAAGCTCGCGCCCCACACCGCCGCCACGGCGACGAGCAGAACGTCGACGAGCAGATCGCGAGAGGGATGACGCGGCATGACTCCAAACTCTCGTCTTTCTCGATGAAGACCCAGATGCAGTTCCTTGATTCTCTTTTAAGGTTGTCCTTATGGATCCGACTCACCTGCGACTGCTCCGGGAGCTTCGCGACCGAGGCAGCGTCACGGCCGTCGCGGCCGCCCTCGGGATCTCGGCGTCTGCGGTGTCGCAGCAGCTGGCGACTCTGCAGTCCTCAGTGACGCTGCCGCTCACCGTGCGTCGGGGTCGCGTCCTGATCCTGACCGCGGCGGGGGAGGCGCTGGCCGCGGCGAGCACGCGTGTCGATGAGGCGCTGACTGCGGCCCGCGATGCGATCGGGGCGCTCCTCGACGCGGGCGACCGGCCGGTGCGAGTGTCGTCGTTCAACAGTGCGGGACTCGCCCTGTTCGGGCCGCTCCTGAGGGAGCTCGGCGGGAGCCCTGCCGTGCGCCTTGCGGATGCCGACGTCCCACACCGCGACTTCCCCGGGCTCACGGCCGACCACGATCTCGTCATCGCTCACCGACTCGCACACGACGCCCCCTGGCCGGCGGATCGGGTCGTCGCCGTCCCGCTCGTCGAGGAGCCGCTCGACATCGCCCTCCCCGCGGACCACCGTCTCGCGACCCGGGCGGACATCGCCCTCGCCGACCTCCGCGACGAGGACTGGGTGTCGGTGCATGAGGGATTCCCTCTCGCGGGCGTGCTCGACCATCTCGCCGCGCTCTCGGGGGCGCCGCTGCGGATCTCGCATCGCATCAACGAGTTCTCGGTGACGGCGGAGGTCGTCCGGGCCGGGGCGGCGATCGCCGTCATGCCCCGCGCCACCGCCACACCTCTGGCTGTCGACGGCCTGGTGCTACGGCCGCTGTCGGATGTCGATCTGGTCCGCCACGTCGACGTGCTGGCTCGGCCGGATGCGCTGGCCTATACGGCGGTCAGGCGCGTACTCCGCGCCCTGCAGGACGTCGCCGCTGACGTGCAACGCGACTCGTCCGCGCTGACGCGCTGACGCGCTGACGCGCTGATCCGCTGGGTTCGGCGCGGCCTGTCGACTACGACCGCGGCAACTCCGCGAGTGTCGTGATCTCCGCGGTGGCGGGGTCCCAGTGCCGCACGCTGCGCGCGTGAGCGTGGACGTCGCCGTCGACGAGATCGAGCGCCCGGGTGAGGTCGGCGACGCGCAACCGTCGGGCGAGGGCGACATGCGGCATCCACTCGCCCGGTGCGGTGTGCGGGGCATCCTCGCCCGGCCCGACGGCGGCCAGGATCGTCTCGCGCAGGCGGATCAGCTCGGGGGTGGGCACGATGCTCCGCGCCAGGACGCGCCGCTCGCCGTTGCCGAAGAGCAGGGGAGAGCTCAGCGTGATCGGGAACGACGGGATGTCGGCGAGGACATCCGAGCCCACCGGCGGCAGGCCGACGCGCGCGACCAGCGTGATGTGAGGGCGGTTGCTCGTAGACGTGTGCCCCGCCAGGCTCGACATGCCGCGCGCGGCGAGAGCATCCCATTCGGCCCGGACGGCCGCGTCGGCGGCGGGATCGAGCAGCAGCTCGATCGAGGAGGGAGACGGCCGCGGATCCGGCTCTCGCACGCGCTCAGCTCACCGCGCTGAGGCGCCGCTCCGCGAGCAGCGGCACCGCCACCTCGCGCGCGGCCATGCGGGCCGTGGCGACGGCACCGATCGACACGACCTCGGCGCCGAGCGTCGAGGCGAGGATCTCGGGCGCGGGCAGGTGCAGCTGGGCCGGCAGCACCTCGCGCGCGGCCGTGAGCACGGGGGCGATGCTCTCGGCGACCCCGCCGCAGACGATCACACGCGCCGGGTCGTACATGCTGCCCAGCACGCCGACCACACGGGCGAGCGTCGCGCCGACGCGTGAGGTCGCGAGCAGTGCATCGGCATCGCCGGCGGATGCCGCGGTCAACACGATCCGAGGATCGATGCGATCCTCACCCGCGAGCCGTCCGATGGCCGATTCCGAGGAGATCTCACCGCTCTCCACGGCGGCCCGCACCTGGTCCTGCAGTGCGTAGCGCAGGCCGAAGGCCGACCCCACGCCGACGATGTGGTCGAACACGACGCCCTCGCCGACGCCGCCGTGCGCACCGTGCAGCACATGGCCGTCGACGACGACTCCGCCGCCGAACCGTTCGCTCGCGAGCAGGGCGACGTAGTCACGGCATCCGACGGCGGCCCCGGCCGAGCCCTCGGCGATCGCGGCCAGCTGTGCGTCGTTCTTGATCTCGACCACCGGCGCCCAGTCGGCCAGCGCCTCGGCGAGCCCCGGGTTGGTGCGTTCCCAGAAGCCGTCGGGATGCGGCGGTGAGATGCCGGCCCTGTTGACGGGAGCGGCGACGCCGACGCAGATCGCGAGGATCTCGGTGCGCTCGACCCCCGCCTCATCGAGCGCGAGCTGCATCTGCCCGAGGATCGTCGCGCGCCGCTGCGCCGCAGACTGACCGGAGTCGAGGTCGGTGCGGTGATGCACGAGCGTGCGCTCGAGCGGGTCGGAGATCGTGACCGCGAGATGGGTGTCTCCGGCATCCACCCCGACGACGACGCCGAGATCGGATGCCAGCACGAAGCGTCGAGCGGGCCGCCCCGCGCGGTAGCTTCCGGCGACCCTGGCGTTCGGGAGCTCCCGCAGCACCGCGGCGCTGACGAGGGTGTCGATCGCATCGATCGCGGTGGAGCGGGTCAGCGTGGTGGTCGCCATCGCCTCGGTCGCGGTGAACTCGCCGGCGGTCCATGCGAAGTCGAGGATGGCGCCGACGCTGGCTCGTCCGGTGCCCAGACCTGCGGATACTTCGGTCATGGGTCTTGACCTCACTCTCGTTCACATGAGACAGTACCGTTCATCGAAGTAAATTCGCTCACTAGATTTAGTCTGCGGATCTACAGGACGAAAGGACAACGGTGTCTCCGAAACCTCCACGCCCGGCGCAGATCGTCGCCGGTGCGGCCGCTCTCGCCCTGGTCGGGGCCGCCCTCACCGGCTGCTCGACGGCCGGCGGACCCGAGACGATCCGCTTCACGTTCAGCAAGCGAGAGGCGATCGAGTTCATGACCGAACTCGTCGCGCAGTACAACTCCTCGCAGGACAAGGTCCGCGTCGAGATCGACACCTCGGGTGTCGACGTCGTCTCGGCCAGCTTCGTGCGGGGCAACCCGCCCGACATCATGCTCGCCAACTACAACTACGAGATCGCCCGGTTCGTGCAGCGCTGCGCGCTCACCGACCTGTCGGGCACCGAGGCTGCCTCGACCATCCGCGACGACCTCCAGCCGCTCCTGGAGCAGTACGGGTCGTGCGAGGGGCGCACGAGCGCGCTGCCGTACTCGGTGATGGGGGCATCGGTCATCTACAACAAGGAGATCTTCGACCAGCAGGGCCTCGAGGTTCCGCAGACCTGGGACGAGCTCCTCGCCGTGTGCGACCAGCTGAAGGAGGCGGGCATCGACCCGTTCTACGCCACGTTCAAGGACGACTGGACCGTCGCGCAGGGCTGGTATGACTACACCGCCGGCGGCTCGGTCGACGTGATCGACTTCTTCGACACGCTCGCGCAGGAGGGCACGGAGGTCGGCCCCGACTCAGAGGTGTCGTTCGAAAAGGACTTCGCAGAGCCCATGGACCGCATGATGACCCTCGTGAAGGACTACACCAACGCGGATGCCGCGAGCCGAGGGTACGGCGACGGCAACCTCGCGTTCGGCAAGGGCGAGGCCGCGATGTACCTGCAGGGGCCGTGGGCGTTCAGCGAGATCGAGAAGACCGCGTCCGACCTCGACCTGGGCACCTTCCCGCTGCCCATGACCGACGACCCCGCCGACCTCGGCGTGCGTGTAAACATGGACCTCGCCGCGATGATCCCCGAGGGATCGCGCCACCAGGAGGCCGCCCGCGACTTCCTGGAGTACCTGTTCCTTCCGGAGCACATCGAGGAGTACAACGCCTCGCAGCTCGGCTTCACCCCGACGAAGGATGCTCCGGCCCCCGACGATCCTCGGATCGAGGGCATGGTCGAGTACTACGACAACGGACAGATCTACCAGGGCCCCTCGGTGCTCGTGCCCAGGACTCTCCCGGTCTTCAACTACGCGCAGGCGATGGTGCTCGGCGCGTCCCCGACCTCCACGTTGCGCACCATGGATGCCGACTGGGCCAGGATCGCGTTCCGCGCTCCCATCCCGTCGACCCAGGACAACGCCTCCGGTGAGGACTCAGCATCCGGCGAGACAGAGGAGTCCACGCCATGACGAACACGGCTCTGCCCAATCCCGCGGCGACTCCCGCCGCATCGAACATCACCAAGCCGAACACTCCCACGACCGACACGACGGCGATCGTCACGGGTGGCACCCGCAAGCTCGGTCGCCGCACGCGGCGCGTCGAGCCGATCTATTACCTGTTCCTGCTGCCGACGCTCGTGATCTTCACGCTGGCGATCACGGTGCCCGGCATCATGGGCATCTTCTTCAGCTTCACCGACTCGATCGGCATCGGCGAGTGGAACTTCAACGGGCTGACGAACTACATCGCGATGTTCAGCGATCCGGCCATCCTGCAGAGCTACCTGTTCACGTTCGGCTTCTCGATCGCCACGGTCATCGTCGTCAACGTGGTCGCGTTCCTGCTGGCGGTCGGCCTGACCTCCCGCATCCGCTTCAAGACGGGGCTGCGCACGATCTTCGTGATCCCGATGGTGATCTCGGGCATCATCATCGCCTACGTCTTCAACTTCCTGTTCTCCAACTCCCTCCCGGCGGCCGGCGCGGCCACCGGGATCCCGTGGCTCTCGACCAGCCTGCTCGCGAACCCCGATCTGGCGTGGGTCGCGATCGTGATCGTGACCGCCTGGCAGGCCGTGCCCGGCACGCTGCTCATCTACATCGCGGGCCTGCTCTCGGTGCCCGGTGAGGTGTACGAGGCCGCGAGCATCGACGGCGCGAACAAGACGCAGCAGCTGTTCCGCATCACCCTGCCGCTCGTGGCGGGATACGTGGTGATCAACGTGATCCTCGGGTTCAAGGGCTTCCTGAACGCCTACGACATCATCGTCGGACTCACCAACGGCGGACCGGGAACCTCCACCCGCAGCGTCGCGATGACGATCATCGCGGGCTTCAACGGCGGCGACTACGCCTACCAGATGGCCAACGCGACGATCTTCTTCATCGTCGCCGTGCTCATCTCCCTGCTGCAGCTCTCGCTGACCCGCGGAAGGAACGCACTCTGATGTCGACGCAGACACTCACCACCATCCCCACCTCGGGCAAGAAGCCGCGCGTCCGCATGGAGCGGGTCAACTGGTCGGGCACGATCATCCTGATCCTGTGCGCCGTCACCGTGCTGCTGCCGCTGTACGTCACCATCTCGATGGCTTTCAAGACGACGGGCCAGGCGGTCGACGGCAACGCTTTCTCGTTGCCGGCACCGTTCAGCATCGACGGGTTCGTCGAGGCGTGGAACCTCACGAAGTTCCCGGTCGGCGCCGGCATCTCGCTGCTCGTGACGGCCGGAACGGTCATCGCGACCATCGTGCTCGCCGCGTTCGCGTCGTACGCGATCGTCCGCAACTGGGACCACCGACTCTTCCGCTACTCGTTCTTCTACCTGCTGGCCGCGATGTTCATCCCGTTCCCCGTGGTCGCACTGCCGCAGATCCAGCTGACCGGATGGGTCGGGCTCGACAACCCGTTCGGCGTGATCATCCTCGCCACCATGTTCCAGCTGAGCTTCAGCGTGCTGCTGTTCACGGCGTTCCTCCGATCCATCCCGATCGAGCTCGAGGAGAGCGCGCGCATCGACGGCGCGACGACGTGGCAGACCTTCTGGCAGCTGATCTTCCCTCTCCTCGCTCCGATGAGCGCGACGGTCGGCATCTTCGCGTTCCTCTACGCCTGGAACGACTTCATGATGCCCTCGCTGATCATCTCGGACCCGGCACTGCAGACGCTGCCTGTGCGACAGAACCTGTTCCAGACCCAGTTCAGCAACAACTACAACGTGTCGTTCGCCTCGTACCTGATGGCGATGGCCCCGGCGATCCTGGCGTATCTGTTCACGCAGCGCTTCGTCATGGAGGGCGTCACGCAGGGTGCCGTCAAGGGCTGACGCGCACCGGCGCGGATCGGCTGCCCGCCGGTCCGCGCCGCACACACCAGACCGCAACACGAAGGAGCACCACCCCTCATGACCGATGCGCTTCTCACCGAGACCCGCGACGACACGACGGCAGCCTGGTGGCGACAGGCCGCCGTCTACCAGATCTACCCCCGCAGCTTCGCCGACGCGAACGGCGACGGGCTCGGTGACATCCCGGGCATCGTCTCGCGGGCCGACTACCTGCAGGAGCTCGGCATCGACGCCGTGTGGCTCAGTCCGTTCTATCCGTCCGCCCTCGCCGACGGCGGCTACGACGTGGCCGACTACCGCGACGTCGACCCGCGCCTGGGCACCCTCGACGACTTCGACGACATGGTCGCTGCTCTCCATGACCGAGGCATCCGCGTCGTCGTCGACATCGTGCCGAACCACTCGTCGGATCTGCACGAGTGGTTCCAGGAGGCGCTCGCCGCAGGCCGCGGCTCGGCGGCGCGGGAGCGGTACATCTTCCGTGAGGGCTCCGGCCCCGACGGCTCCGAGCCGCCGACCGACTGGACCGCCGCGTTCGGCGGATCGGCGTGGGAGCGCGTCGACGACGGCCAGTGGTTCCTGCACAGCTTCGCGCCCGAGCAGCCCGACCTCAACTGGGACCACCCCGAGGTGCGCGAGGACTTCCTGACCACCCTGCGCTTCTGGTCGGATCGCGGGGTCGACGGCTTCCGCATCGACGTCGCGCACATGCTCACCAAAGACCTGAGCGAGCCGCTGCCGAGCACGGCCGAGCTCGAGCTCCTGCCGCACGACGGCAATCACCCGCTGCACGACCGCGACGACGTGCACGAGGTCTACGCCGAGTGGCGTCGCGTCTTCAACGAGTACGACCCTCCTCGCACGGCGGTGGCCGAGGCGTGGGTGAGCACTCCCGAGCGTCGGGCGAAGTACGCGTCGGCTGAGGGGCTCGGCCAGGCGTTCAATTTCGACCTGCTCGTGGCCGACTTCGACGCGACGCAGTTCCGCACGATCATCACCGACAACCTCGCGCAGGCGCGCACGACCGGTTCGTCGACGACGTGGGTGCTCTCGAACCACGACGTCACCCGGCACGCGACCCGATACGGACTCGCTCCGCTGGCGGGCCGCACGGGCGTCAAGCAGGGTGTGGAGTGGGTCGCCGCCGGGGGCCCCGACGACCAGCTCGACCGTGAACTCGGTCTGCGCCGGGCGCACGCCGCGACCCTGCTGCTGCTCGGCCTGCCCGGCAGCACCTACCTCTACCAGGGCGAGGAGCTCGGTCTGCAGGAGGTCGCCGAGATCGGACCCGACGACCGCCAGGATCCGGCGTTCTTCCGCGGGGCGGAGTTCGACGGGCTCGGGCGGGACGGATGCCGCGTGCCGCTGCCGTGGACGGCATCCGGATCGTCCTTCGGCTTCGGAGCCGGCGACGCGCACCTGCCGCAGCCCGAGTGGTTCGCCGACCATGCTGTCGACGTGGAGGAGGCCGACCCCTCGTCGACGCTGTCGCTGTACCGCGAGGCGTTGCGCCTGCGTCACGAGCTGCAGACAGACGAGAGCCTCGAGTGGATCGAGACCGGACGAGCCGACGTGCTGCGCTTCACGCGTCCGAACGGCTGGCAGATCGTGACGAACTTCGGCACCGAGCCGTTCGACCTCGGAGCGGATGCCACGGACGTCGTGCTCGGCACAGTCGTCGACGGTGCTCTGCCCGGAGACTCGACCGTCTGGATCGCGCCGGGGCTGCTCCGCTGACGGGCTCCACCGAGTCGTCTGCAGGACGAAAGTCCGGATGCAGGACGAGAACAGGTTTCTCGTCCTGCATCCGTGCTTCGCGCGTACAGGGGGAGGTCACCGTGGCGGAAAGGGTGCGCCACGGTTCACACGATCGATTGGTCGCTCGAAGACAAAGCAGCGTTCTCAGTGCAGGTCCACGAGAGAGCGCGCGTCGAAGTCGCCGATGTCGTCGAAGCGTTCCGAGAGCATCTTGGAGGCCCATTCGGGGTCGCCGAGCAACGGTCGACCGACCGCGATCAGGTCGAATTCGTTCTGTTGCATGCGCGCGACAGCGTCGGCAGGTGTTGTGGCTTCTGCTCCCTGCCCTTCGAAGACCGAATCGAAGCTTGGGCCTGTGGTCGCGATCGAGCCGGCGGCGATCGTGGGTTTACCGGTCATCTTCTTGGTCCACCCCGCCGCGGTGAGGGGGGAGGAAGGGAAGAGGGGTTCCCACCAGCGCCTGGTCGAGGCATGGAACAGGTCGACGCCCGCGGCGGCGATCGGTCTCAGGAGCTTGTCGAGTTGAGTGATGTCGTTCGCGATGCGTGCGCTGTAGTCGTGCAGCTTCCATTGTGACCAGCGGAAACTGATGATGAAGTCGTCATTCGTTGCCGCGCGGATCGCCTGGATGACGTCAACCGCGAATCGGCTGGGCTCGCCGTACTCGTCTTCGCGGTGGTTTGTCGCGTCCCATAGGAATTGGTCGATGAGAAATCCGTGTGCTCCATGGACCTCTACCCCGTCGAAGCCGAGTCGTTGGGCGACTGTCGCCGATCGGGCGAACGCGTCGATGACTTCGTGAATGTCGGCGAGGCTCATCTCGTCGCCATGGGAGTGACCGCGATGATCGATTCCGCTCGGGCTGAGCACCCGACCGCAGAGGTCAAGGGAGGAACGGGGGTCGCGGTCTACGCCGGCGTGTTCGATCTGGAGGAGCATCGGGGCGCCTTCTGCGTGCACGTCGGCGACAATCCGTTGCCAGGACACT
This sequence comes from Microbacterium sp. 22215, assembly GCF_052045655.1. Classification (NCBI taxonomy): domain Bacteria; kingdom Bacillati; phylum Actinomycetota; class Actinomycetes; order Micrococcales; family Microbacteriaceae; genus Microbacterium; species Microbacterium sp. 22215. The sequence goes on along the minus strand of NZ_JBQEPC010000004.1, from coordinate 116,224 downwards.
TGCGCAGCCGTGCTGGCGATGCTCGGAAGGAGCACATGGTTGGATGCGCTGGAATGATCGATGAATGTGGCCCCGCTGATCAGAAGGCCGACACCGTTCTGCGCTCGGCGACGATAGAACGCCCGAAGGTGTTCGTCGGGGACGCCCTTCTCGCTATGCCCGACACCCATCGGTGCCAGCACGACTCGGTTTGCGAGGGTTGTCGCGCGGACGGTCAAGGGTGTGGTCAGCGTAGTCATGGCGATCCGGTCTTCTGTGGAGAGGCGTGCAGGAGGTATCCGGCGACGACAGCAAGGGCGTATCCGAGCGTGCTGATGCCGAACATGGCGGGCGCGGCGGCTGCTTGGCCCACCGCCGTGAGCAGCCCCGCTGCGATTGCGACTCCGAGAAGAGATCCGATCTGTCGGTTCACGTTGAGCACGGCTCCGGCGAGACCGGTGTCGCGCGTGTCGACGCTGTTCAGCATCGCTGCAGTCATCGCTGGTGAGCCGAGACCGAGGCCAAGGTGTGCGGTTGCGAGGCAGACTGCAAACCACAGATACGAGAAGTCCTGTGTCGAGGCGAGGGTGAGCGCGCCCACGGCGATCGTCGCTGCGCCCAGGCCGAGGAGGATCGATTGTCGGGGGGTCAGGCTGCCGCTCAGACGGGAGTATGTGAGATTTCCGAGTACGAAGACGGCCATCATCGGCAGGAGCTGCAGGCCGGCCGTCAGCGGATCCGAGCCCATCGTCTGCTGAAGCAGGATGGAGACAAAGAAGACGCCGCCGAACAAGCCGACGTTCATGAGGATTCCGACTGCGTTCGCGAGTGTGAACTCTCGATTCCGCAGGATCCTTCCCGGGTAAACCTCGTTGTCGGCCTGGCGTTGCCACCAGATGAAAAGGACCAGAGCGAGGATGCTGACGGCGATCGCTGCGAGCGGGACCGGTGCGCTCCAGCCGGTCTCCGGGCCCTGCATCAACGCCACGGCTCCAGCGACGACGCTGAGGGCGAACAGTGCGTGACCGATAAGAGGAATACGGCGCCGAATTCCTGTGCTCGAAGGGAGCACCGTCACCGACAGCCATATCGCGACCACACCGATCGGGAGGTTGATCCAGAAGATCCATCTCCATCCCCAACCCGCGACGATGAAGCCTCCGATCATGGGCCCGAGAGCCGCCGCTGCCGCGCCCATCGCCGCCCAGAGGCCGATCATCCGCTGTCGAACGGCGGCATCGGGGTACGACATGGCCAACAGAACAAGTCCGGCGGGTTGGAAGAGTGCCGCCCCGATGCCCTGGATCACGCGGGCCCCGATGAGGACGGGGGCGGTCGTGGCAAAACCGGCCAAGAGACTCGCTGCCGTGAAGGCGGCCAGACCCCATACGTATAGTCGTCGAGCGCCGAATCGGCCTGCGAGATCGCTGCTGAACAAGAGCAGCGCTGCCAGCGCCAGGACGAACCCGTTCACCATCCACGCGAGAGCTGCGGTCGGTGCATTCAAATCGAGGCCGATCTGCGTGGTGGCGACGTTGACGACGGTCGCGTCGAGATTCCCCACGAAGAAGCTCAGACCTATGGCGACGACGGGGGCGAGGAGGATCGGTGTGCGCGGGATCGTCACGTCATGACTCATGAGAGGGGCCCCTCGGCGCGCGCCAACTCGTCACTGGTATCCAAGGTGGAGACATCGGCTCTGGCTCTCTCGATCGCGCTTTCGATGCTCATGATCTGGGGCAGAGCGAGGAGGGAGACGATGGCCGCGAGCCGTGTCGGTAGATCGCCACCGACGACCTGTACGGGGATCGAGAGGTCGCGCAACGTATCGAGTAGGAGGTCGCTCGAGCGGTGCCTGAACTCCTCGGACACCGGTCGGTGGCCGTCTGCAACGAGCGGGAACTCGATGGGTAGGTGAATGAATGCGTCGTATCCCCGCTGCGCGTGTCTCATGGCGATCGCCCCGATGGCATCCATCGCGACCCCCAGTGCTTGGGCCGCCCCATCCTGTCGCGACGGGATAGTGGCAGGGTCCGCGGGATTGATCCCGATCTGCGCGCGAATCTCTCCATATGCCCATTCGTGCAAAGTCGAGCCATCAGAGATGAACCCGTCGGGCAAGGCGCTCTCATGGCGGTACCTCTCGGAGAAGCGCAGGATGCCGAGCTGGATCAACTCCTGAATCCCGGTGTCTTCAAGCCGTTTCCCGGGTGCGACATCGGGAAGGAGCTCGCGCATGGTCTTGGCGTGGGTTCGAGGGATACCCGTCAGGTGCGCCAGCGCGTAGGAGGTGGTCGTCTTACCTGTCGAGTAGGTCCCTGCGATTGCGATTCTCATTCTGTTGGGGTTCCTGTCAGCTCGGGGAGCGCATGGGCGAGGTTGTAACGTGCGGAGATCGGACCGAATCGCCCCGAGAAATCCGTGACCCGCCACGTGCGATGGCTCATCGGAATCAGGCGCGTTCTTATGACCTGGGCTTCGGCGACGAATTCGTTCGCACTGTGCAGATCAGGTCCGTCGGAAACCAGCTCGACGTGACGCATCCACAGGTTGTCTGACGTGGCCCTGTCTATGTGATCGAGCGAATAAAGCATCAGCTGACTCACCTGCGCTTGGCCGAGGATGCAGTTCACGAACGTGGGACTCACCGTGTACGCGGACCCGATATCCGCTGACTTCGTTCCGCGCGTGCGGGTGACGGGAACTTGAATCGTCGTGTCGTCGCTGAGCCAGCCGTCGCCGATCGTGAGCCGGTCGCGCTTGAACCCTTCGCCGTAGTACCTGTCCTTCTTCGCCCCGAGAAGGTCATCGATGTCGGGAAAGGACTCCCCGACGTCTCGCGACTCGCCCGCCGGCGCGACGAGGTCGAGTTCAACGCGAAGCGCACCGATGGTGAACTTGGCTGTGAACGTCTGGCTATTGGACAGGAGGGGGTTGTCGAGCGGTTGACCAACACTCATCTGCCCGGACACATCGATCTCGTCCAGCTCTTCGACGGCCTTCGCACCGGCGCGGATCAGAGCGCGATGCAGCCAGACCCAGGGCCGCTGCGCGGGCTCCAGCCCGCGTCCCCCGACAAGCATCGCCTCTGCAAGCTGCGCAGCGACCACAAAGGCATCGAGCGTGGAGAGATGGGGGCTGCGGTTCGCCTGGCCGGACTTCGTCGACCATGAGTCGGGGTAGCGCAGCGCTAGCGATGCTTCGATTCGCCACCCGGAGCCTGGGACGTGACGAAGGCGCAGATTGCGCAGATCCTGTTGGACCGCGCGATAACCGTCGCCGAAATACCTCTGGTCAGCGTCCCCCAGCAGTTCGGACACTGATACACCCCGTACATCAACCATGTAGCGACCCTTCCCCAGATTCGATAGTGGGAAACTAACGCATATTCCAATCATTGAGAAACGTAAAATATTGCAATGACCGGATTATGGATGACAATGATAAAGTTGGAAGATGCTCATGAATCATGACGTTTCGGCGGTGGTTCGCAGCTTGCTGTTCGCCGTCGCGGATGAAGTTCGCGACGAAGTGAAGGCGGTCGTTCAACGACAAGGGCTCACGCCCTCCCAGGCCAGTGCTCTGGTAGCCCTCGATGAACCGATGACGATGCGAGCCTTGGCTGAGCGCACCCACTGTGATCCCAGCAGCGTCACCTACATCGTCGACAAGCTCGAAGAGGCCGGCTTCGTCGAACGAACACCGCACCCGTCGGATCGCCGAGCCAAAGTGATCGTCACCACGGGCGTCGGCGCGCGTGCGCGCGCGGCCCTTGTCGCCGACTTCGCGCAGGCGTCCGTTCTCGGCCGCCTGGAGGAGATGGAGCTGGCTCGACTTGAAGAGCTCCTCGCGAAGCTCGCGCCGTGAGCCATTGTGCTGTGAGGGCAGGTGGTGGACGCCACCCCGCCGGGCGCCGATTCCGGTCGGGGCAAGGGGTGGGTGAGGGGACAATTTGATAATGGTTCTCATTAACGTTTAGAGTGAGAGCATGAAGAAGCCGCTCGTCGCCCTCGCCCTCGCATCCGTCGCCGCACTCTCGCTGGCCGGATGCTCCACCACCCCCGCGGCGGGGGAGGGCGACAGCGGCACGGTCACGGTCGCGGCGAGCACCAACGTCTACGGCTCACTCGCCGCGCAGATCGGCGGCGACCGCGTCGACGTGACCTCGATCATCACCTCGGCCACGCAGGATCCGCACTCGTACGAGGCCTCGGCCCGTGACCGCCTGACGGTGCAGAAGGCCGATCTCGTGATCGAGAACGGCGGCGGATACGACGCGTTCATCGACACGCTGCTGCAGGATGCCGACGCCCCGCACCTGGTGACCGCCGTCGAGTTCTCGCACGACTTCCCCGGCAACGAGGGTCACGACCACTCGGAGGAAGGCGCCGAGGAGGAGCACGACCACGACCACGCCGACGGCGAGGAGGGTCACGAGGGGCACAACCACATCGAGGGCTTCAACGAGCACGTCTGGTTCGACCCGCACACGATGATCCACGTGGTCGAGGCGATCGCCGACGAGCTCACGGCCATCGACCCGGACGGCGAGGCGGACTTCACCGCGAACGCCGAGGAGATCGTCGCCGACCTCGAGGGCTTCGAGGCCGACCTCGAGACGCTCAAGACGGATGCCGCAGGAGCGAACGTGATCATCACCGAGCCGCTCCCCGGCTACCTCGCCACCGCGGCCGGGCTCACCGACGTGACGCCCGAAGGATTCGCCGAGGCGGTCGAGGAGGGCAGCGATGTCGCCCCCGCCACCCTGCTCGAGACGCTCAACGTGATCGACGGGGGAGACGTGCAGGCGGTGCTCACGAACGCGCAGACCGGAGGGGCCGAGACGCAGCGCGTCGAGGACGCTGCAACGGATGCCGGCATCCCGCTCGTCGCCTTCACGGAGCTGCTCCCCGAAGGATCGTCGTACTCTGAGTGGATGAGTGACGCGATCCAGAGCCTCGCCGACGCGCTCCAGTCGTGAGCGCCGCCGCCGACGCGCGGGCAGGAGCCGAGAAGACACCGGTGCTCGAGGTGCGCGGAGCAGCCCTCCAGCGCGGCGACCGGGAACTGTGGTCGGGCCTCGATCTGACGGTCGATCCGGGCGAGTTCATCGCCGTGCTCGGGCCCTCGGGTTCGGGCAAGACCACGCTGCTGCGCAGCATCCTGGGCCTCCAGCCGCTGTCGGCCGGCGAGATCACCGTCGCGGGCGGACCCGTGCGCAAGGGCAACCCGCGCATCGGGTACATCCCGCAGCAGCGCTCGCTCGCCCCCGACACGAGCATGCGTGCCCGCGATCTCGTGGCCCTCGGGGTGCAGGGCAGCCGATTCGGCTTCCCGATCCCGCACCGAGGCGACAGGGCCAAGGTCGATCAGCTGCTCGCCTCGGTCGGCGCGTCGCACTACGCCGACCGTCGGGTCGGACTGCTCTCGGGCGGTGAGCAGCAGCGGCTGCGCGTCGGGCAGGCACTGGCCGACGAGCCCAGCCTGCTGCTGTGCGACGAGCCGCTGTCGAACCTCGACCTCGCGAACCAGGTCGCCGTCACCGACATCATCGACCGGCAGCGTCGTGACCGCGGAGCGGCGGTGCTGTTCGTGACGCACGACATCAACCCGATCCTCGGCCGCGTCGACCGCATCCTCTACATCGCCGGTGGCCGCTTCGTGCTGGGCACCCCCGAAGAGGTGCTGCAGACGCGGGTGCTCACCGAGCTGTACGGCACCCCGGTGTTCGTGCTGCGTGCCGGCGACCGGCTGGTCGTCGTCGGCGTTCCGGATGCCGAGCCCCACCACCTGCACGACCACGATCACGACCACGGAGGTGCCGCATGAACGTCATGACCGGCATCGTCCAGGCGGTCGACTGGAGCGACGTCTTCTCGTTCCAGGACTACGGCGAGCTCGTCGCCCTGCTCGCGAACTCGATCATCGCCGGCGCGGTGCTCGGCATCGTCGGCGGACTCATCGGCGTCTTCGTGATGCAGCGCGACCTCGCGTTCGCGGTGCACGGCGTCAGCGAGCTGTCGTTCGCCGGCGCCGCCGCGGCGCTGCTCTTCGGCGGGAGCGTCGTCGTCGGATCCCTCGGCGGCGCGCTGGTCGCGGCGATCCTGATCGGCATCCTCGGATCCAAGGCCCGTGACCGCAACTCGATCGTCGGCGTGCTCATGCCGTTCGGCCTCGGCCTCGGCATCCTGTTCCTGTCGCTGTACGACGGACGCAGCGCCAATCGCTTCAGCCTGCTCACCGGGCAGATCGTCTCGGTCTCGAGCCCCGACCTCGGCTGGCTGCTCGGCATCAGCATCGTCGTGCTGCTCGGGCTTCTGCTCATGTGGAACCCGCTGCGCTTCGACTCGCTCGACCCCGAGTCGGCTGCCGCCCGCGGCGTGCCCACCCGTGCCGTGAGCCTGCTGTTCATGGTGCTGCTCGGCCTGATCGTCGCGGTCAGCGTGCACATCATCGGCGCGCTTCTCGTGATGGCGCTGCTGGTGACCCCAGCGGCGGCGGCGATGCGCATCACGGCCGGGCCCGTGGCCGTGCCGCTGCTCGCCGCGCTGTTCGGCTTCGTGTCGGCGGTCGGCGGCATCCTGCTCGCGCTCGCCGGCACCCTGCCCGTGAGCCCGTACATCACGACCCTGTCGTTCACGATCTACGTCGTGTGCTGGATCATCCAGCGTGCCCGCGGCGGTGTGCGCCGCGTGCGGGCCTGACGGTTGCTTCGAATCGCGCAACTGACCCCGAATCCGCTTCGGATGCGGTCAAGTGCGCGATTCGAAAGCCCGAAGACCGCTCCCAGGGCCCGGCAAGGGCTGCGCACCTAGAATCGTCGGTATGGCTCAGCGGAACACCTGGCAGCGCGAACGCGTGCGCGAAGCCCTCGCCGACGCGCGCGGGTTCGTCAGTGCGCAGAACCTGCATGCCTCGCTCCGCGACGACAACACCGGCATCGGCCTGGCCACGGTCTACCGTGCGCTGGCCGGACTCGCGGCATCCGGTGATGCGGACTCGCTGCAGAGCCCCGAGGGCGAGGCGCTCTACCGCGCCTGCACGACCCAGGGCCACCACCACCACCTGATCTGCCGCAACTGCGGACTCACGGTCGAGATCGAAGCCACCGACGTCGAGCAGTGGGCGCATCGCACCGCTGCCCTGCACGGGTTCACGGATGCCGCGCACGTCGTCGACATCTTCGGTCTCTGCGCCGCGTGCACCAACAAGCGCGACGCCGAAGAGGCAGCGAACGCGTGACCACTCAGGCCGCCCCGCGGATGACGCACTCGCAGCGTCCCACCCGATCGCCGCGCTCGCCGTGGATCGGGGTCGCGCTCGGCGCGGCGATCGTGGCGGCGCTGTTCCTGGTCGACCGGTTCCTGCCGACCCTCTACACCGCGACCCTGCCGAATCGGGCACAGGACGGTCTGACGCTCGCGATGAGCGTGCTCATCGAGGCGCTGCCGTTCGTGATCCTCGGCGTGCTGCTGTCGATCGTCGTGCAGGTGTGGCTGCCTGCCGACGTCATCCACCGCTGGCTGCCGAAACGCGCCTGGGCCGGCCGCGCCGTGCTGTCTCTGCTCGGCATGCTGATCCCCGTCTGCGAGTGCGGCAACGTCCCCTTCGCGCGCGGTCTGATGATGCGGGGCCTCGCCCCCGCCGAGGCGCTGACCTTCCTGATCGCCGCACCGATCGTGAACCCGATCGTCATCCTCACGACCCACGCGGCATTCGGCTTCGACGACGGCATCCTGGTCGCGCGTCTCATCGGCGGCTACCTCATCGCGAACCTGATCGGCTGGATCTACAGCCGTCACCCCTCGCCCGACGCCCTGCTCACGCAGCGCTTCATCGACACGTGCGACCGCGTCACGCATGAGCCCGGAACGCCGGTTCGCCGCAGCCTGACGCAGTTCCTCGTCGAGCTGCGCGCCGTGATGCCGGCGCTCGTGATCGGCTCGGCGCTCGCCGGAGCCGTGCAGGTGCTCATCCCTCGCGACGTGCTGCTGGCGATCGGCTCGAACCCGGTGCTGTCGATCCTCGCGATGATGGCCCTGGCGATGACGGTCGCGATCTGCTCCAACGTCGACGCGTTCTTCGCCCTCTCTTTCGCCTCGACCTTCTCGTCGGGCGCTCTCGTGGCGTTCCTGCTCGTCGGACCGCTGGTCGACGTGAAGATGCTCGCCCTCATGCGCACGACCTTCACCACCCGCACGCTCGTCGGCATCGTCGGCGTGGTCGTGTTCGCCGCCTTCGCGATCGGGATCGGGGTGAACGTCTTTGTCTGATCACACGCACCCGCACACCGATCACGCCCCGTCGCGGGCCCGCGCTCTCGGCTCTCGGTGGCTCGGCATCGGCCTCGCCACCGTCATCTCGGTCGTCACCCTCGGACTCGGTCTCACCGGCCGGCTGAACCTCTACATCAGCCCGGAGTCGGTGTGGTTCGCCTGCGCCGCCGCCGTCGTGACACTGGTGGGCGCTATCTGGTCGTGCACGCTGCCGCTCGGTGACGAGGGCGACCACGGGCACGATCACGGGCACGATCACGGTGACGTCTCGGAGACGGATGCCCCACCACGATCGCCCCGCCGCACCCTCGCCGTCGCGAGCACTGTGACGGGCGGGGTCATCGCCTCGGGCGTCGTCGTCGCCGCTCTCGTGCTGCCGCCCGCATCGCTGTCGGTCGAGCTCGCGATGTCGCGGGTCGGCGAGCAGACGGCCCTCTTCGCCGGCGCCGACGACGTGACCCTCGGCGTCGCCGACACCTCGACCTTCGGTGTGGGCGACTGGGCGAGCGTGTTCGCGACGGCGACCAACACCGCCGCCTACGACGGCAAGACCGTCACCCTGACCGGTTTCGTCACCCCTACGGGTGCCGACGAGGTCAACCTCACGCGCCTGGTCATCACGCACTGCGTGATCGACGCGCAGCCGGCGACCCTGCCCGTGACGATCGATGCGGGCGAGTTCGACACCGGCCAGTGGGTCGAGGTCGAGGGCACGATCAAGGCGGATGCCGACGGCTCGCTGCACGTCGAGCCGAACTCGGTCACCCCGATCGACGAGCCCCAGGACCCGTATGAGTACTGACGACGAGCGCCCCGAGGCGCCGGCGCAGCCCCGTACGCGCGCCGAGCTGCGCGCCGCCCGCGAGGCCGAGGCTGCTGCGGCGGCTCCCTCGTCGAATGACGACGGCGCAGCCGACCGAGACGATCCGCCTCCCGCGACGGAACCGGGAGCCGTCGCACCGGCGGTCCCCCCGACGGGCGAGAACCCACCCGTGGCGCGCCCGAACGACGGTGAGCGGCCGACACGTTCGACCTTCGTCCCGCCGGACGCCGACTCATCCACCACGTTCGCTGTTCACTCCTCGGACGATGCCACGCCCCCGGGTCGCTTCACGACCGACGACGCGTCCCGCGCGCCGGGCACGTCGAAGCCCGCCAAGGCGCCCAAGCCCGCGAAAGCGCCGAAGCCGGCGAAAGAACCGAAGCCGGCGAAAGCGCCGAAGCCCGAGAAGGCGCCGACGGCCCCTCGCGACCGCAGATTCCTGCTGGCACTCGGCGCCGTGCTCGGCATCCTCGTGCTCGTCGGAGCCGGACTCGGCGCTGTCAGCCTCACCCAGGGGCCGCGTATCACCGACGTGCAGGTGAACCCCTCCGAGGCGATCGAGACGTCGGGAAGCCGCGTCATCCTCACGGCCAACCAGTCGCTGGCTGCACTCGACGAATCCCAGGTGACGGTGGAACCGGCGGTGCCGTTCACCCTCGACGCCGCGGGCAGGGGCATCGGGATCCGATTCACCGTTCCGCTCGACGACGACACCGAGTACACGGTGAAGATCGCCGACGCCGTGGGTGCCGGAGGCGGACCGACCGCGACCCTGACGACGAGCTTCTCGACGCCCGCGTCGAGCCTCTTCCTGCTGCGCCGCGACGCCGAGGGCGAAGACTCGATCTTCCGCACCGATCTGTCGGGTGAAGGGGTCGCGGTGTTCACCGCCGACAAGATCAACGACTTCCGCGCGACGTCGTCGCAGCTCGTCGTCTCGCTCGAAGAGGACGACGGCTCGAAGCTCCTCGTGATGGACCGCGACGGCAAGAACCAGAGGGAGCTCGCCCTCCCCGGAGTCGGCTACGTCGGCGCGATCCAGGTGTCCGACCGCGGCGGCCTGGTCGGGTACAGCTACTCCGACAAGAAGCTCAGCGACACCGAGGGGCGCGCGAGTGTGCTCGTCACCCAGTCGCTCAGCGGCGATGACGAGCCCGTGGTCACCGAGGTCGGTGACAAGGAGGCGAATATCTTCGTCTGGCAGTTCGTGCCCGACAGTTCCGCCGTGCTGTTCATCGACTTCGACGGAGCTCTGTCGCTGGTCGACCGCTCGACGGACGCCGGTGTGCAGTCCCTGGGCCTCGCGACCACCATCCAGGGCGTCTCCCGCGGCACCTACACGGCCATCGTCGAGCGACTCGACGGCACGGTCGTCGAGCTCAACCTCACCGACGGCACCGAAGTGCCGCTGGAGGCGTCGGACCCCGACTACGGAACCGCCACGACGATCACGCCGTTCCCCGGAGGCACGCTCCGCCACGTCGTCGCCCGCGACGCGAACGGCGTGCCGAGCGGTCAAGCGGTCGTGCGCGTCGACGACGACGGAAAGGCGACACCGCTCGTCGAGGTCGATTCGACCGATTCGATCCTGCAGGCGTGCGCCTCGCCCAGCGGCCAGTACGCCGCGGTCGTGATCGCCCCAGACCTCGCCGACAACCCCTACGACCAGATGCTGCTGCCGTTGCCGCAGCAGCTCGAGACACATCTGCTCGACCTCCGCACCGGCGATGAGATCGTGCCCCTCACCGGCTTCGACGCGTCGTGGTGCCAGACGGCCCCGCAGTTCTAGACCCGATGTCGTCAGACGCTCTGCATCGCGTCACCCGCACAGAACTCGACGGGCTGGCCGTCGATGTCGCCCCTCGGCTGCTCGGGGCCGAACTGCGCACGGTCGTCGCCGGCTCCGAGGTGCGCCTGCGGCTGACCGAGGTCGAGGCGTACCACGGGCACGGCACGGGTCCCCGGGCCGACCCGGGTTCACATGCGCGCATGGGTCGGACGGCCCGCAACGCGACGATGTGGGGCGAGCCCGGCCATCTGTACGTGTACCTGAGTCACGGCATCCACTCGTGCGTCAACGTCGTGTGCGGGCCCGAGGGGCAGGCGGGCGGAATCCTGATGCGTGCGGGCGAGGTCGTGGCGGGAGTGGATGCGGCGGCGGTACGTCGTGGCGCGACCCCTCCGCTCACCCGGACGGCGCTCCGCGACCTCGCGCGGGGGCCCGGGCGATTCGGGCAGGCGGCGGGCCTGCGGCATCCGATCCACGACGGCATCGACGCGGTCACGGGCGAGGAGTTCGAGGGCGCCCGCGCAGAGCTCTGGGTGCGTGACGAGCCCGTGCCGGACATCGCGACGGGACCGCGCGTCGGGGTGGCCGGCATCGCCGGCACCGAGGCGTTCCCGTGGCGCTTCTGGATCGCGGGCGATCCGACGGTCTCCCCGTTCCGCTGGGGGAGGGGCGCTCAGGCCGAGTCTCTCCACACGACCGGCGTCGGCAGCATGATCCCGGCACGCGGACGCTGATCGTCGCGCAGCTGCGCGAGCACGGATGCCGCGGCGGCGGCCCCGAGTCCTTCGGCCGGCTGGTCGACCGTCGAGAGCTGCGGCGTGGTGCGCGTCGCCCAGGTGCTGTTGTCGAAGCCGACCACGCCCACGTCTTCCGGAACCCGGCGTCCGGCTTCGCGGAGGGCCCACATCGCTCCGGCCGCCACCGCATCGGATGCGGCGAACACGCCGTCGATGTCGGGCACCCGCGCGAGCAGACGCGCCATCGCCGCGGCGCCGTCGGCGTACGAGTACAGCGGCACCTCTTCGACGAGGTCGGGGTCGAAGGCGTCGCCGAGCGCGTCGGTGAAGCCCGCGAGGCGGTCGGTGCCCGAGTCGCGGTCGAGGGCGGCGGCGATCATGCCGACCCGGGTGCGCCCCGTCGCCAGGAGGCGTGAGGTCACGGCCTTCGCCGCGCCGTGGTTGTCGACGCCGACCCACGCGGCATCCACGTCGGGCGGATGACCGACGTAGGCGACAGGAAGGTCGAGCCGCATCACGGCCTTGGTGATCGGGTCCTGCGCGCGGGCCGAGACGATGACGGCGCCGTCGACGAATCCGCCGTTGAGGTAGCGCGCGACGCGTTCGGTGTCTCGCACGGAGTCCACCACCAGGCACACCATCTGGTAGTCCGCCTCGGACAGCGTCTCGTTCGTGCCGAGCATGATCGCGCCGATGTTCGGGTCCTCGAGGAACAGCGCGTGCGGCTCGTGCACGATGAACGCGATGGCCTGCGTGCGCTGGCGCACGAGGTTCTGCGCGGCGGTGTTCGGCACGTAGCCGACCTCGCGGATCGCGTCTTCGATCGCGGTGCGTGCGGAGTCCGACACATACCCGCCGTTGATGACGCGGCTGACGGTTCCCCTCGAGACCCCGGCGACGCGCGCCACGTCGTGCACGGTGCTGCGACGACGGGCGGAAGTGCTCATGATCGACAGCCTAGCGACCCGGACTTGACGGGATTCACCACGACATGCGACGATGTGTGCACGTTCACAGAAATCCCGATCGCTGTTCCCATGCCGCGAACTGTGCACGTGCACACATGAACCGCAAAGGAGCGTCACCGATGGCCGCCGCTGTGTCCGACCGCATCGCCACCCTCTCCGCAGGGCGCGGCCTCGTCTTCGGATGCGACTACAACCCCGAGCAGTGGGACCGCAGCGTCTGGCCCGAAGACGTGCGGCTCATGCAGCAGGCCGGCGTCGGACTCGTGGCGATCAACATCTTCGGCTGGTCGTCGATCAACCCAGCCAGGGGAGTGTGGGACTTCAGCGCGCTCGACGAGATCATCGGGCTCCTGCACGCCGCCGACATCCGCATCAACCTCGGCACCGGCACGGCGTCACCCGCACCGTGGCTCACCGCCGCACACCCCGAGATCCTCCCGGTCGGCGAAGACGGCACAGTCTTCCAGCAGGGCGGACGCCAGGGCTACTGCCCGAGCTCGCCGGTCTTCCGCGCATACGCCGCCGAGGTCGTCACCCGCGTGGTCGAGCGGTACGGCGACCACCCCGCCGTGTCGCTCTGGCACGTGTCGAACGAGCTGGGCTGCCACAACGCGCTCTGCTACTGCGACACGAGTGCCGAGGCGTTCCGGGGCTGGCTGCGCGACCGCTACGACGACATCGACGCGCTCAACCGCGCCTGGGGCACGACGTTCTGGAGCCAGCGCTACAGCGACTTCGACGACGTGCGCGTGCCCGCGCAGGCCCTCTCGCTGCGAAACCCCGGTCAGATCCTCGACTTCCAGCGGTTCAGCTCCGACGAGCAGCTCTCGCTGTACCGTGCGGAGGCCGAGATCCTGCGCGAGCGCAGCGACGTGCCGGTCACGACCAACTTCATGGTCACCGCGCACATCCGCAACCTCGACTACTGGTCGTGGGCGGGCGACATGGACCTGATCGCCAACGACCACTACCTCGACCGCCGTCTCGACGACGCCCGGGGCGAGCTCTCATTCGCCGCCGACCTGACCCGCGGCCTCGCGCAGGGTGCGCCCTGGCTGCTGATGGAGACCTCGACCGGCGCCGTCAACTGGCAGCCGTACAACCTCGCCAAGGCTCCGGGTGAGATGCAGCGCAACATCGCCGCGCACGTCGCCCGCGGTGCCGACGGCATCTGCTTCTTCCAGTGGCGGGCGTCGACCCAAGGCGCCGAGAAGTACCACACGGCACTCGTGCCGCATGCGGGTGAGGACTCCGACCAGTGGCGCGAGGCCGTCGAACTCGGCGGTCTGCTCGAGCGTCTCGGCGAGGTCGCCGGCACGCGGGTCGCCGCGGACGCCGCCCTGTTCTTCTCCTGGGAGAGCTGGTGGGCCGCCGAGAACGAGGGCCGCCCGAGCGAGGCGCTCACCTACCTCGGCCAGGTGCACGCGGCGCACGCAGCTCTCTCGGATGCCGGCATCACCACCGACGTCGTGCGCCCGGGCAGCGACCTCGACGGCTACCGCCTGCTGATCGTCCCCGCACTGCACCTCATCAGCGATGCGGATGCCGCCGCCATCGCCCATGCGGTCGAGAACGGCGCCACGGCTCTCATCACGTTCTTCAGCGGCATCGTCGACGAGCAGGACCGCGTGCGCACCGGCGGCTACCCCGGCGCATTCCGCGACCTCCTCGGCATCCGCTCGGAGGAGTTCGCGCCTCTGCGTCCCGACGAGTCCGTCACGCTGACCGACGGCTCGACGGGCACCGTCTGGAGCGAACGGTTCAAGACGACGGATGCCGAAGTCGTCGCGTCGTACGTCGACGGCCCCTCCGCCGGTCGGCCCGCCGTCACGCGACGCGCCGCCGATGCCGGTGAGGCCTGGTTCCTCGGCACGCAGCTCGCCCGCGACGACTACTCACGGCTGGTCGCACGACTCGCGGCATCCGCGGGCGTCTCCCCGATGCCCGGCGCAGGCCCCGACGTCGAGATCGTGCGACGCACGGGCGAGACGGGGTCGTTCCTGTTCGTCATCAACCACGGATCCACGGATGCCGAGATCTCGGCATCCGGACACGACCTCGTCACCGACGCTCCGGCCACCGGCCTCGTGCCGGCCGGAGCGGTCCGCATCATCAAGGAGGATGTATGACCACCACGCTCACCGCTCCGGCGGTCGCCTCAGCGTCGACGGCGCCGGGTCGCCGCCGACGCATTCCGCACAAGGGAGCCATCGCGTTCCTGATCGTGCCGTTCGGCGTCCTGTTCGCCCTCTTCTACGTCGTGCCGATCGCCTACGCGTTCTGGCAGTCGCTGCTGGTCGTGAAGCGCGACGGCACGTTCGGCAAGGCCGAGCAGGTGTTCGGCGGTCTCACCCAGTACGTGCTCGTCTTCCAGAACGAGGCGTTCTGGGCGTCGATGGGGCGGATGCTCATGTTCGGCGTCGTGCAGGTGCCGGTCATGCTCGGCCTCGCGCTGCTGTTCGCGCTGCTGCTCGACTCGCCGCTCGTGCGCGGCAAGCGCTTCTTCCGCCTCGCGTTCTTCGTGCCGTACGCGGTGCCTGGTGTCATCGCCGCGATCATGTGGGGTTCGCTCTTCTCGCCCAACCTGTCGCCGTTCACCGCGATCACCAAGCAGATCGACTTCCTCGGGGCCGATCTCGTGCTGTGGTCGATCGCGAACGTCGTGACCTGGGTCTACGTCGGCTACAACATGCTGATCATCTACTCGGCGCTGCTCTCGATCCCCCAGGAGCTGTACGAAGCGGCTCGCCTCGACGGCGCCAGCCAGTGGCGCATCGCCTGGTCGATCAAGATCCCGCTGGTGCGCCCGGCGATCGTGATGACCGCGATCTTCTCGATCATCGGCACTCTGCAGCTGCTCGCCGAGCCACAGGTGTTCCGCTCGTTCAGCTCGGCGGTCACCAGCACGTTCACCCCGAACATGACCGTGTACGCCACGGCATCCATCCCGAACACCAACCTGGCGGCCGCCTTCTCGGTCGTGCTCGCCGTGACGACGTTCGTGCTGTCGTTCGGATTCATGAAGTACATGCAGCGCAAGGAGCAGAACGCATGAGCACCATGTCGATCGTCGCCCCTGGGCGGGGCTCCCGCGGCAAGGCTCCGCGCGGAAAGGCCGCTCGCGAGTCGGGCATCTCGCGCACCGGCGCCATGCTGATCATGGCCGTGTTCACGGTCTACTTCCTGCTGCCGCTGTGGTGGCTGCTCGTCGCCTCGAGCAAGGAGACCGGCGACATCCTGACCACCGCTCCGCTGTGGTTCGCCGACTTCCACCTGTTCGACAACATCGCCGAGCTCTTCACCTACCGCGACGGCATCTACCTCCGCTGGCTGATGAACTCCGTGCTCTACGCGGCGCTCGGCGGGGCCATCGCCACTCTGCTCGCCGCCATGGCCGGCTACGCCCTGGCGAAGTACCGGTTCCCCGGCCGCGACCTGCTGTTCGACATCGTGCTCGGCGGAGTGCTCGTGCCGGCGACGGCGCTCGCGCTGCCCCTGTTCCTGATCTTCAGCCAGGCGCAGCTGACCAACACCTTCTGGTCGGTGTTCCTGCCCTCGATCGTGAGTCCGTTCGGCGTGTATCTGGCCCGCATCTTCGCGGCCTCCTCGGTGCCCGACGAACTCCTCGAGGCGAGCAGGCTCGACGGCGCGGGCGAGATCCGCACGTTCTTCACCGTCAGCATCCGCCTGATGACCCCCGCTCTGGTGACGATGTTCCTGTTCCAGTTCGTGGCCATCTGGAACAACTTCTTCCTGCCGATGATCATGCTGCGCAGCGAAGAGCTCTTCCCCGTCGTCTTCGGTCTCTACAACTGGAACAACCAGCTGAACCAGCTGCCAGAGCTCCGCGGTCTCGTCCTGATCGGCGCCCTCCTGTCGGTCATCCCGCTGATCGTCACCTTCCTCCTGCTCCAGCGCTTCTGGCGCAACGGACTGGGCGCCGGCGCCCTGAAGTGAGCAGACGGCCGACCGGACCGACCGGGCGGCCACCCTTCGCACCACCCACCCGCACCACCCACCCGCACCACCCCCATCGCATCCACGAAAGGATCGAAATGCAGCATTCGAAGATGAAGGCAGCCGCTGTCATCGCCATCTCGGCGTTCGCGCTCGCCGGTTGCTCGGCGTCCGGCGGAGACAGCTCCGGCACCGGCGGCGACGCCGCCGCCTCGTGCACCCCCGCCGACGGCGACGTCACGCTCGAGTTCACCTCCTGGATCCCCGGCATCGAAGACGTCGTGAAGATCTGGAACGACGCCAACCCCGAGATCCAGGTCGACGTGCAGACCGGCCCCAACGGCAACGGCGGCACCTACCAGAACTTCTTCAACCAGATCAAGGCGGGCGACGCCCCCGACCTCGGCCAGATCGAGTACGACGCCCTGCCGAACTTCCTCGTGCAGGACGGCATCGAAGACCTCAGCGCCTGCGAAGACGTCGTGGCCTCCGAAGACCAGTTCGTCGACTGGGCCTGGGGTCAGGTGACACTCGGCACCGACAGCGTCTACGGCATCCCTCAGGACACCGGCCCCATGGCGCTGTTCTACCGCGCCGACCTGTTCGAGAAGAACGGCATCGAGATCCCCACCACCTGGGACGAGTACCGCGACGCCGCGGTGAAGATCCGCGCACTCGGCGGATACATCACCAACTTCTCGCAGTCCGACATCAACCAGTTCGCCGGCTTCGCCTGGCAGGACGGCGCTCAGTGGTTCTCGAGCGACGACGAGGGCTGGACGGTCTCGATGGCCGACGACGCCACCACCACGGTCGCCGAATTCTGGCAGAGCATGCTCGACGACGACCTCGTCGCGACGGTTCCCGCCTGGACCGACGAGTGGAACAACGCCTACAACTCCGGCGAGGTCTGGACCTGGAACTCCGCCGTCTGGGGTGCCAACTCGATCTCGAGCGGTGCCCCCGACACCGCCGGCAACTGGGCCGTCGCACCTCTCCCGCAGTGGGAAGAGGGTGGATCCGCCGCCGGCAACTGGGGCGGCTCGTCGACCGCGGTCCTCAAGGGCAGCGAGCACGTCTACGAGGCGACCAAGTTCGCGCTGTGGCTGAACACGTCGGATGAGGCGCTGACCGCGCTCGCCGAGGCGGCCAACCTGTACCCGGCCACCACGGCGGGGCTGACGCTGCCGGTCTACGCCGAGGGCGTCGACTTCTACGGCGGACAGAAGATCTACGACGTCTTCGCCGACGCCGCCACCCAGGTCTCGCCCGACTTCGCGTGGGGCCCGACCATGACCCAGACCTACTCGGACGTGTCCGACGGGTTCAAGGCCGCGGTCTCGGGCAGCGGCACGCTGCTCGACGCGATCGAGAAGGGTCAGACGGCGACCGTCGACGCCCTGAAGGCCGCGTCGATCCCCGTCAAGGAGTAACACCCTCGGAGGTCCGCCCGTATGCTCACGGGCGGGCCTCCCTTTTCGTCTGGAGCGGCAAATGAGCGAACTCGTCCACCTGACCTCGGCCGGCGTGAGCGTCGTCATCGACACCGCCGGCGCCCGCATCCTGCACTGGGGTGCGGCGCTCGACCCCGCCGATCTGACGGCGCTCGCAGGGTCGTCGACCGGCTCGGTGACGTTCAGCTCGTTCGATGCTCCGCGGGTCGTCCCGCTGCTCGCCGTCGAGGCCGACGGGTGGTCGGGCGCACCGGCACTCGCGTGGCATCGCGGCGGACTGCACAGCGCTCCGCTGCTGCGCTCGATCGGGTGGGCAGCGACGGAGACCACGTTGCGCGCGGAGTTCTCGGATGCCGCGGCCGGCGCCTCGGTGGTCCTCGAACTCGACCTGGATCCCTTCGGTGTGCTGACCGCGCAGGTATCGGTCACGAGCACCGTCGACGGCGATGTGCCGCTCGACCTCCTGGCCGCCCGCATCCTGCTCCCGATCCCCGCCCACGCCACCGAGGTGCTCGACCACACCGGCCGCTGGACGGGCGAGCGGCACCCGCAGCGGGGCGCCCTGCGCCACGGTGCGCACCTGCGTCAGGTGCGCCGCGGTCGCGGTGGACACGACGCTCCGTATCTGACCGCCGTCGGAACAGGCGGGTTCGGCTTCCGGCGGGGGGAGATCTGGACCGCGCACGTCGCATGGAGCGGCGACCTCGAGGTCGGCGTCGAGAGGCTGCCCGAGGGCGCCGGTGTGCACGGCGCGGTGCTCGGTGGGGGAGAGCTGCTGCTGCCCGGCGAGATCCGGCTCGCGAGCGGCGAGACCTACGTCTCCCCTCGTGTGTTCCTCACCTATGGCGACAGCGGCCTCGACTCGGTGTCCGCCCGCCTGCATCAGACGGTGCGCGGGTTCGCCGCGCGCCCGACCACGCCGCGCCCCCTCGTGCTCAACACGTGGGAGGCGGTGTACTTCGACCACGACCCGGCGAAGATCGTCGAGCTCGCGGAGGCCGCGGCATCCGTCGGCGTCGAGCGGTTCGTGCTCGACGACGGATGGTTCCGTGGCCGCCCCGACGATCGGTCGGGGCTCGGCGACTGGTACATCGATCACGCCAAGTGGCCCGAGGGGCTGCGGCCTCTCGCGCAGCATGTGCACGGGCTCGGGATGCAGTTCGGCCTCTGGTTCGAGCCCGAGATGGTGAACCCGGTGTCGGACCTCGCCGCGGAGCATCCTGACTGGGTGCTGCAGGCGTCGCCCGACTCGCCCACCTGGCGGCATCAGAAGGTGCTCGACCTCACGAACCCGGATGCCGCGGCATACCTTCTCGAGCGCCTCGACGCGCTGGCCTCCGAGATCGGCGTCGATTTCATCAAATGGGACCACAACCGCGACCTGCATGCGGCGGTGTCGCCGCGCACGGGGCGTGCGGCGGTGCACGCCCAGACCGTCGCGTTCTACACCCTGCTCGACGCGCTGCGCGAGCGGCATCCGGCACTCGAGATCGAATCCTGCGCGAGCGGTGGCGCTCGCGTCGACCTCGGCGTGCTGCAGCGCACGCAGCGCGTCTGGGCCTCGGACTCGAACGACCCGGTGGAACGTCAGCGCATCCAGCGGTGGACCGGCACGCTCGTGCCCCCGGAGGTCGTGGGCTCGCACGTCGGGCCGCCGATCGCCGAGACCACCCATCGTGCGGCATCTCTGCCTTTCCGCATGACGACCGCGCTGTTCGGCCACGCCGGCATCGAGTGGGACATCACCGGATGCACGGATGACGAGCGTGCGATGCTGGCTCGCTGGACGGCGCTCTACCGCGAGCTGCGCCCGCTGCTGCACTCGGGCGTCACGGTGCGCAGTGACGAGGTCGACGACGAGACCCTGCTGCACGGCGTGGTCGCGCCCGACGGCTCTCACGCGGTGTTCGCGTGGGTGAGGCTCGGTGCCTCGGTCGACGCGTTCACGCCGCGCACCAGGATTCCGGGGCTGCAGGCGGGGGAGCGATACCGGCTGCGGGTGCGCGAAGAGCTCGGATCGGTGGGGCGCCATCAGGTCTCGGACCCCGCGTGGCTGGATGCCGGGATCGAAGCGTCCGGCTCCTTCTTCGAGTCGGTCGGGGTGCCGCTGCCGCTGCTGGCGCCGGGGGCGGCGCTTCTGCTCGAGGCCGTTCGAGTCTGAACCTCGGTCATGCTAAACTGACTCTTTGTCTGCGCACACTCCTGTGCGTAGTTCGCGTGCTTCCCCCTCTTCCACCGAGAGATCGGCGATGCGGGGTGGCGCGCAGACAAGGGATCTTGGGTGAGGCCGTCCGGCCTCACGGTATAGAAGGAGTCACATCATGGCAGCAGTGTGCCAGGTGACAGGAGCTGTTCCCGGCTTCGGTCACAACGTCTCGCACTCGCACCGCCGGACGAAGCGTCGCTTCGACCCGAACGTGCAGAAGAAGACCTATTTCGTCGCGTCGCTCGGTCGTAAGATCACGCTCAACGTGTCCGCCAAGGGCATCAAGGTGATCGACGTCCGCGGCATCGAGAACGTGGTCAAGGACCTCCAGGCGAAGGGTGTGAAGCTCTAATGGCCAAGAAGGCTCAGGACGTACGTCCGATCATCAAGCTGCGTTCGACGGCGGGTACGGGCTACACGTACGTGACCAAGAAGAACCGCCGCAACACCCCCGACCGCCTCGTGCTCAAGAAGTACGACCCGGTCATCCGTCAGCACGTCGAATTCCGAGAGGAGCGTTGATCAATGGCTAAGAAGAGCAAGATCGCTCGCAACGAGCAGCGCAAGGTCATCGTCGAGCGTTACGCAGAGCGTCGCGCCGAGCTGAAGAAGACCCTGGTCGACCCGAACGCCACCGACGAGGCCCGCGAGGCCGCACGCGTCGGCCTGCAGAAGCTGCCGCGCAACGCGTCGCCGGCTCGCGTGCGTTCGCGCGACGTCATCGACGGCCGCCCCCGCGGTGTCCTCACGAAGTTCGGCGTCTCGCGCGTCCGCTTCCGTGACATGGCACACCGTGGCGAGCTGCCCGGTGTCACCAAGTCGAGCTGGTAAGTCTCAGCAGACAAGCCGAAAGGGGCGAGGATCTTCGGATCCTCGCCCCTTTCGCTGTGTTCGGGGCGGTGCTGCAGGCCGCGCAGTTCCCGTAGTTCCCGCCACTCCCCAGCCTGTGATGTCAGCAACAGAAATATTAATACTTGGATAGATTGAAATATTAATGTATGGTTTGAATGTCGGCCACCGCCGACGCGTCGGGCGGAGAGCTCCGGGCAGGCGCCCGCGACATCGTCGCGACGACCTACCGAAGGAACCCCATGACCACCGCGACTCCCCGCGCTCGACGAGCCCCACGCTCGCGCGCCGCCCTGCCCGCACTCGTCGCCGTCGTCGCGATCGCGGCCGCATCCGTCACCGGCGCCGCCGCCCCGGCATCTGCGAATGACGCGAGTATCGTCACCGCCCCCACCGCGACCGACGAGTCGAGCACGCCCGAGGGGCCGGTGACGACGGAGCAGCCGTCCGAGAGCGATGGATCCACTGCGAGCGAGCCCGTCGAGGACGCACCCGCTGTCGTCCCGATCCCGCCGGTCGACTCCGCGGCAGCCGAGGTGAGCGACCAGGCTGCCGATCGGATCCCCGGCGCACCGGCAGCCGATGCGAGAGCCGAGACCGCGCCTGAGAATCCGGCCGAGATGCAGATCCTCGCCACGGAGATCACCATGCAGAGCTATACCGGCGGAACCGTCCGGACCGTGAACGCGGGTGAGACCTTCGAGCAGGGCAACACCGTGAGCAACGTCGGTCCCGTAGGCGTGCCTGCCAACACGGCTCGGCTGCACTACCGAGCCGACAACGGCCTGATCATCGCGAGCGCCAACCTGCGGAACGTCGGGGTCAACGGCACCCGCACCCGGGCCTGCGCGCGGACGGACGGGGGCGCAGGGCTCGAGTGCCTCACGCAGTCGAACTGGAACGCGATCGGACCCTCGACCACCGGGAACCGCTACTCGAACTTCTACACGAGCGTGCGGATCCCGGCCGATGCGGTCCCCGGCACCACCTACGCCCTGCACTACTCGTTCGACTTCGACCCGGCGGTCTACACCAACGTCAATCCGCTGACCTCCGCCACCTGGTTCTACCGCGTGGCCGTGCCCGCGCCCGTCATCGACGTCCCCTCCGCGCCGGTGGGCCCGATCGCCCCCATCACGGGGTCGGGTGTGCCGGGAGCGACGGTGTATCTGTCCCTCTACGGGGGAGCGGCGCTCGGCACCGCAGTCGTCGGCGATGACGGGCGCTGGAGCATCCTGCCCTCGACGCCCCTGACCCATGGCATGAACTCCCTCGCGGCATACCAGCACTCGGTGGATGCGGACTCGGCCACCAACGGCGGCATCGTCCTCGTCGACGCGCAGGTGGATCCACCCGCGGTCGCCGCACCCGAAGGCGAGCAGGATCTCACCGGCCCGCTCGAGCTGACGGGCGAGGGTGAACCCGGTGCCACCGTCGAGGTGCGTGATGAGTCCGGTACGGTCGTGTGCTCCACAGTCGTGGAGACCGGCGGCACCTGGGCCTGCGTCATCCCCGCTCTCGACGATCGTGACCAGGAACTCTCCGTCACCCAGACCGACCGCGTCGGCAACGTCAGCACCTCGGTCCCTGTGGCGATCATCGCGACTCCCGCACCGGGCCCCCAGCCCGGTGACGGTACCGAACCCGAACCGGGCCCCCAGCCCGGTGACGGGTCCACTCCGGAGGCGGGACCCCAGCCCGCATCCGGTACCGCTGCCGATCCGAGCTCCCCCTCGGACGCATCGGCGCCCTTGACGGCGCCGGCGCGGGCAGCGGCGTTGGCTGCCACGGGTGGTGAGGTCGACGGCATCCTTCTGGGTGCCGGTGGACTCCTGCTCGTCGCCGGCATCCTGTCTCTCGCGATTCCCCGTCGCAGAGTGCAGTAAGCCGCCAGACAGCCGGGAGGGGCGAGGATCTTCGGATCTTCGCCCCTTTCGTGAGTCTTGCGCCATCAGACGGATGCTGTCGCGTGCGCCACCGCCCAGGTCAGGGCGTAGTCGGCGATCTCCTCCCAGCCGTTCTGGCTGACGAGTCGGTGGGTGCGGCCCGCGTACTCCTTGTACTCGACGATGGCCGGGCTGCCGGTGGAGCGGTACTTCTTCTCGATCGCGCGGACGATGGTCGGGGGCACCACGTGGTCGATCTCGCCGGCGATCAGCAGCAGCGGTGCACGGTCTGCCCGGGTGTAGTCGACGTGGGTCACGCCGCCCTTCTCGTTCAGCACAGAGGTGACGCCCTCGAAGAACACCCGGTTGTACGAGTTCACGGCGTACTCCTCCCACAGGGCATCGGATGCTGCGCGCGAGAGGTCGTTGCCGAACGTGAAGTGGAAGTGGCGCTTCGACAGCGGCTTGGCGCCGTTGCGTCCGAACGGGTTCGACAGGATCGGCGTGCCGGTCCAGAGCGTCGACAGGGGGAGCGCGGTCACGCCGGCGGTCTGTCCGGGTGCGACGCCCACGTAGGCGGCGCCGAGTCCGCGGTCGGCGAGCATCTGGGTGAGCACCCCGCCGAAGGAGTGGCCCATGATGATCGGCTTCACCGGGAGTGCGCGGATGATGCGCTCGTAATGGTCGGCGATCTGCTTCAGACCGATGCCCTTCAGCGCCGACGGGTCGCGGCGGATGTCCTCGACCGAGCGGTCGTCGATCCCGGGCCAACCGGGGACGATCACGTCGTGGCCCTGTGCCCGGAAGCGCTCGGCCCATGTGTTCCAGCTCTTCGGCGTCATCCAGAGTCCGTGGATGAGGACGATCGGGGTCTTGTCGGTGCTGTTCATTGTCTCTTCTCCTGTATCTGCCCCCGCAGAGTGCGAGTGCGTTACGCTGATAGTAGACCGAACGTTCTATCTACCACAATCTATTCCTGAATATTCAGAAGTCGCGGTTCGAATCGCACGATTCGGATGACACGATGAGAGGGATCACCATGGACACCAAGACACTGAGCACCACGGCGGCGACCTCGAGCGCGCCCCCGGCGTCGAAGCGGCCGAGCGCCGCCCGCACGCGGCTGATCGACAGCGCGACGAGGCTCTTCTACGAAGAGGGGATCCATGCGGTCGGCGTCGACCGCATCATCGACGAGGCCGAGGTCACGAGGGCGACTCTCTACAAGCAGTTCGGCGGCAAGGAGAACCTCGTCCTCGCCTACCTGCGCAACGAAGACGGGATGCTGCGGGCGATGTTCGCCGACGCCGGCGCCGAGGTCACCGACCCCGCACAACTGGTCGATGCGGTCATCGAGGGCATCGCCTCCGACATCCGCCTCCGACACACCCGCGGATGCCCCTTCATCAACGCCGCAGCCGAGTACCCCGATGCCGCGGGCGCCGTGCGCCGGTTGATCGACGAGCACCGCGAGTGGTTCCGGTCGACGCTGCAGGCGGCCGCCGAGCGGGCAGGCCTCGATGAGCCCGCGGATGTCGCGGCCTCGCTCGTGCTGCTGCGCGATGCGGCGCTCGTCGGGGGCTACCTCGACGGAGAGGACCGCGTCGCTCCGGCTTTCGCGCGCACCGCCCGCTCGGTGATCGATGCCCACCGCCGGCGCTGACGCGCATCGGAGATGACGCGCACAGGAGAAGACGGGTGCACGGGATGAGACGAGAGATGCCGGCGGGTCCGTGTCGGGTGCTGACGACTGTGCGGCGGGTCGATGGCGGCCGACTGGCGGCTGACCGGCGTCTCGATGACGTGGTGGTCGACGGCGACCGGTGAGGAGCATGGAGCACATGAACACGACAAGAATCACCGAGCTGCGCCAGGCGCAGGGATGGACGCAGGAACGCCTCGCGAACGAGAGCGGAGTCGGACTCCGCACGGTGCAGCGGCTCGAGGCCGGACAGGATGCGAGCCTCGAGACGCTGTCACTCGTCGCCGACGCCCTGCAGGTGCCGGTGCGCGACCTCTTCGCCTCGATCGAGGATGATGCGCTGAGCAGCCGGGTCGACTCGCTGCAGCAACGAACCGACGAGCAGCAGGCATCGCGCGACAGGATCACGAACGCCTGGAAATGGCTGTACGTCGGGATCGGCATCGTCTGTACGCTGCTCAGCTTCACGTTCCCTCACGGCCTCGTCCTCTTCCTTTCGTACTGGGTCGGCGGGTATGTGATCCTCACTGCTCTGCGTCGGATCGTCCTCGAGCCGCAGCTGGATGCTCGCTTCCCCCTCTCGAAGGAGACGCGCAGCCGTCGGGCGAAGCGTCGAGCGGCGGCGTCGGCGGCGTCTCAGTCCGGAAACGATCACGTGCCCGCCGGATCGTCCGTGCAGTGAGGATGTGCCACGATCCGGCCGGGATCACGCGGGATTCGACGCCCGACGAACCGGGCTGAGAAGCCGCCACACGAGTCACATTCGTCACTTCTGCCCCACGACACGCCGCCGAAAAGCCCAAAACCCGCGAAATGACGCGGAAATGTGGGTGGTGGTTGGTACATTCAAGGCGGTCACTCGACCAACGGAGGGCATCAGCCCCCCGAACACCAACGATGCGACGGGAACCTCGTCGCTGGAGGATGACATGGCTGACAAGTCCATCACCAAGACCGAGCTCGTCGCGAGCATCGCTTCCGCCACCGGCCAGAGCCAGGCCACCGTCTCGGGTGTCCTCGACGCGCTGTTCTCCTCGGTCTCCGACGCTGTTGCCAAGGGCAGCAAGGTCTCGATCCCGGGCTGGATCTCGTTCGAGCAGGTCGCGACCGCAGCTCGCACGGGCCGCAACCCGCAGACCGGTGCCGAGATCAAGATCCCGGCCGGCCACCGCGTCAAGGTGACCGCTGGTTCCAAGCTCAAGGCTGCCGTCAAGTAAGACTGCACCTCTTCGAAGGCCGCTCCCGATCCGTCGGGAGCGGCCTTCGTGCTCTCTCCCCGGTGCGGCGGCTTAGGCTTGAGGGGTGAGTGCCCGCGCCGTGCAGACCCAGACCAGCTCCGCGTATCGCGCGGGCGGAATCGGCATCCTGCTCGCGGCCGCCCTGATCGGCGTGCTCATCGCCCTCATGATCGGCGGCGGAGCGGCACCGCTGCTGCTGCAGGACCCAGGCCCTTTCGTGCGGTGGGCCACCCCGATCGTCAAGCTCGTCATGAACATCGCCTCCGCGGCGATGCTGGGCTCCCTCGTGCTCGCGCTCTTCGCGTTGCGCAGCGAGGAGAAGTCCTTCGATGTGGCACTCAACACGGCATCCGCCGGCGCAGCGGTCTTCACGGTCACCGCCGGCATCGGCGGGTTCTTCACGTTCATGGCGGCGTTCAACCCGCAGCTGAGCGCCGAGCGCGAATTCGGCCAGCAGCTCGGCCGGTTCCTGCTCGAGCTGCCTCTGGGGCAGTCGTGGCTGATCACCACGATCATGGGCTCTGTCATCACGGTGCTCGCGTTCGCGTGGCGCAGCTGGACGCCCACCCTGATCACCGCTCTCCTCGCCGCGGCATCCTTCCTGCCTCTCGCGACTCAGGGGCACTCGGGCGAACTGTCGGGTCACAACATCGCGGTCAACTCGATCCTGCTGCACACCATCGGCGCCGCCGTCTGGCTCGGGGGGCTGCTGCTCGTCGTGATCCTGCGCGGCCGCTCGGGCATCGGCACCGCACAGCTCGTCAGTCGCTACTCGAGTCTCGCGATCGCCGCCTTCGCGGTCGTCGCCATCTCGGGACTCACCCGTTCTTTCGTCGCCCTCGGCGACATCTCGCAGCTGTGGACGCCGTACGGCATGATCCTGCTCGCCAAGGTGGTGCTGCTGATCGCCATGGGCCTGCTGGGCGCCTGGTACCGCATCCGTCTGATCCCCCGTCTCGACGGAGCGAACGCCTCGCGGTGGTTCTGGATGCTCGTGCTGTGCGAGGTCGCTCTGATGGGCCTGGCCTCGGGTGCCGCCGCTGCGCTCGCACGCACCCCTCCGCCCACCGGTGAGGAGGCGGCCTTCGTGCAGACGCCGGCCGAGAACCTCACCCGCTCGCCGCTGCCGCCCGAGTTCACCATCGACCGGTGGTTCACCGCCTGGGACATCGACGTGCTCTGGCTGGTCGCCGCCGGCTTCGGACTGTTCTTCTATCTCGCGGGTGTACGCAGGCTCCGTCTGCGCGGCGACCGCTGGCCGATCCATCGCACCGTCTTCTGGGTGCTGGGCATGCTGATGCTCCTCTGGGTCACCGGCGGTCCGATCAACGCCTACCAGGAGTACCTCTTCAGCGTGCACATGCTCGGGCACATGATGCTGTCGATGGCGATCCCGCTGCTGCTGGTCTCCGGCGCACCGATCACCCTGGCGCTGCGCGCGATCCACAAGCGCGACGACGGCACGCGCGGCGGTCGCGAGTGGATCATGTGGGCGGTGCACTCGCCGTTCTCTCGGGTCGTCACGCATCCGTTCGTCGCGGCGGGCATCTTCATCCTCTCGCTGTGGGCGTTCTACTTCACCGATCTGGTGCGCTGGTCGATGTTCGAGCACCTCGGGCACGAGTGGATGGTCGCGCACTTCCTGATCTCGGGCTACCTCTTCGTGATGAGCCTGATCGGCGCGGACCCCGTGCCGTACCGCCTGCCGTACCCCGGTCGCTTGATCACGCTGATCGCGATCATGGCCATGCACGCGTTCTTCGGCATCGCGATCATGATGCAGGAGGGGCTGATGGTCGCCGACTGGTTCGGGTCGATGGGGCGGACCTGGGGCCCCTCACCTCTCGACGACCAGTACATCGGTGGGGGCATCGCGTGGTCGATCGGGGAGATCCCGACGCTGATCCTGGCGATCACCGTGGCGATCCAGTGGAGCCGCAACGACACCAAGCTGCAGAAGCGGCGCGACCGGCATGCCGATCGCACCGGTGAGGCGGAGCTCGAGGAGTACAACGCGAAGCTCGCGGCGCTCGCGGAGCGCGACCGGCGCGAGGCAGAACGCGAAGCGCGCTGATCCTGCGCTGACCGGTTTCCGGTCTGCACCGGGATCGGCAGTGAACGGTCCTCAGCCCGCGGAGTCCTCGTCGGGCGACCCGACCCGGATCGACGCCGAGCCGTCGGGGAGGATCGTGATCGATCCGTTGACCTGGAATGCCACGTCCTCGGACACGTCCTCGATCGAGCCGTCGAAGAGCGACTGGATCTCGACCTCGACGTGGGCGACGGCATCCGTCGGCGGGATCTTCCAGTGTCCGGCATCCGGGACCACGGTGACGTGCGGCTGCGTCGCGATCGACCACTCCGGCAGCGAGGCGATGCGGTTCGAGACCTCGAGCCCGAAGGGGCATGCGGTGGGCTGCAGCACCTGCTGCGACGTGCACTGGGTGAGGAACTCCTCGACGCGCTGCTGCACCACCTCGACGAACTCGTCGGTCGGGGTGGTCTGCACGTCGACGGGGGTGGTCGCGAGCGGGGTGTCGGCGAGGACACCCACGCCCTCGGAGTCGGCGATCGCCGTGTCGACGGTCACCGAATAGAGGCCGGGGGTGAAGACCAGCAGCGGCAGGGGATCGAGCGGTGCGGCGTCGACACCGGCGAACGACACCTGTCGGCGGTCGACCTCGAACCCGTTGACCGCGAACTGGTCGGCCCCGAGCAGCGTGAGATCGACCACCGCGAGGGGGCTCGTCGTGAAGCGCCAGTTGGGGGTGACGCCTGCCCAGCCGTCCTGTTCGACCGTGAACGTCGTGACGCCCTTGTGGCCGCCCGCGCTGTACGAGACGGTCACGGCGGTCTTGTCGCCGTCGGGCTTCTCCGACACCACCTCAACATCGGAGAGAGGGGCGAGAGCCGCATGCCGCAGCAGGGCCTCGGATGCCGTGGCGCCGACGCCTGCGGTCTCGAGCGTCTCGCGGTCGATGGCGACGCCGGGCACGCGCAGGGCGTCGGCCGCACGCCCCTCCGAGAGGAGGTCGAGGTAGCGCACGACGAAGGCGGACGGGCCGTAGAACTGGCTGTAGAGCGTGGCACCGCCCGCCGCGAGGGCGGCGACGAGCACGAGACCGATCACGGCCAGCATCGCGAGATCGGCAGCGAGACGGGCGCGCCGGGGCGCCTTCGTCTCGACCGTCTGCATGGCGTCAGTCTAGGAGCGCGGCCTGGGACGACGCCGTGCGTCGGTCGCTGCATGACGCCGGACGGCGGCGGTGTCCCGCGGATGTCGGGCGGCGCCGCCACGTAGCATGGGGGAGTGTCGCTTCCCGCCCTGTCCGAAGAGCAGCAAGAGCTGTTCCGGTTGATCGAGGACACCGGCGAGCACGTCTTCATCACGGGTCGCGCCGGCACGGGCAAGTCGACGCTGCTGCAGTACTTCTCGTGGAACACGAAGAAGCAGATCGCGATCTGCGCGCCCACCGGCGTCGCCGCACTGAACGTCGAGGGACAGACGATCCATTCGCTGTTCCGCCTCCCGATCGGCCTGATCGGCGACTCGGACATCGATCAGAACGACAACACACGCCGCATCCTCAACGCCATCGAGACCCTCGTGATCGATGAGATCTCGATGGTCAACGCCGACCTCATGGATGCGATGGACCGCTCGCTCCGCCAGGCTCGGGGAAAGCGCGGCATCCCCTTCGGCGGCGTGCAGATCGTCATGTTCGGCGACCCGTATCAGCTCGCTCCCGTGCCTCCTCGGGGCGACGAACTGCGCTACGTGAAAGACCATTACCGCTCGTTCTGGTTCTTCGACGCCAAGGTGTGGGCCGGGTCGGGTGGAGGGGATGCCGAGGAGTCCGACGGCGGCCTCTTCGCGGTCGACACCCGCGCAGAGCTGCACGTGCGCGAACTCGTGCAGATCCATCGGCAGTCGGATGACGGATTCAAGGCGATGCTGAACGCCGTGCGCTACGGGAGGGTCACCGCCGAGATCGCCGGCGTCCTGAACACACAGGGCGCGCGCACGCCTCCCGACCCCGAACCGGGGGAGGTGCCGATGATCACGCTCGCCACCCGCAACGACATCGT
This sequence comes from Microbacterium sp. 22215, assembly GCF_052045655.1. Lineage (NCBI taxonomy): Bacteria > Bacillati > Actinomycetota > Actinomycetes > Micrococcales > Microbacteriaceae > Microbacterium > Microbacterium sp. 22215. Next base: position 86,271 of record NZ_JBQEPC010000004.1, on the reverse strand, counting down.
GAACACGATCAACAGCCGTCACCTCGCCGCCCTCCCGGGCAAGGAGCAGACGGCCAGGGCCGAGGTCAGTGGAGAGTTCGGCAGGGGCGAGGCCTCGCTGCCCGCCGAGTCGGAGCTCAAGCTCAAGATCGGCGCGCAGGTGATGTTCCTCCGCAACGACACGTCGATGTCGGGGGAGCCGCCCCGGTGGGTGAACGGCACGATCGGCACCGTCGTGCGCATTCTCGGAGAGACCGTGCGCGTCGAGATCGACGGCGAGGAGGTCGACGTCGAGCCCGCGGTCTGGGAGAGATTCCGCTACTCGTACGAGTCGAGCACCAAGAAGCTGACCCGCGACGTCGTCGCCGAGTTCACGCAGTTCCCGCTGCGCCTGGCGTGGGCCGTCACGATCCACAAGTCGCAGGGCAAGACCTACGATCGTGCCATCATCGACCTCGGCTCCGGGGCGTTCGCGCCGGGGCAGACGTACGTGGCGCTGTCACGACTCACATCCCTCGACGGGCTCTACCTGTCGCGGGCGCTGCGCCCGAGCGACATCCGGGTCGACGAGGACGTGCGCCGCTTCATGCGCGACGCGTGGCTCGCGGCATCCACACCGGAGGTCGGGAGGGGCTGAGGCGCGATCGCCTCTCAGGCCGCGACGCGAGCGCGGTCGAGGTCCTCGAAGAGCTCCGTGTTGAAGCGGTAGGCGAGAAGGACCTCGTCGATCACGCGCTCCCGCTCGGCGTCGTCCCACGGGGCGGCATCGAGCTGTTCGCGATAGACGTCCTTGAACGCGGCAGGATCGGCGATGTCGTCGAAGAGGTAGAACCCGATGCCGTTGGTCTCGAAGCCGAAGCGGCGAGCCATGACGCGCCCGATGAAGATGCCGCCGGAGAGGTCGCCGAGGTAACGCGTGTAGTGATGAGCGACGAAGCCACCCGCCCAGGTCGCGCCGACCTGGCGGATGCGCTCGACGTAGCGCTGCGTGGTGGGCAGCGCGACGATCTCGTCGCGCCAGTCGGCGCCGAGCAGGAACTCGAGGTCGGCCTCGAGTGCGGGCAGACGGGTCAGCTTGTCGCTGATGAAGACGGATGCCACGGCGTCCTGGCGCATGCGGTCGCCCGCAGACTCGAGGGCCTCGTAGATGAAGTAGTGCTGCGCGACGAGCGCGATGTAGTCCTCGCGCGATCCTTCGCCCTTGAGCAGGTCGGACATGAAGCCTGCGCCCTCGCTGCGCGAGTGCGAACCGGAGGAGCGCTCACGGAGGGCGGCGGAGAAGGACAGGATCTCGGACATGTGCCCAGTGTAAGGGTTGCCTAACCTCTGGCGAAACCCCGGGTTCTCAGACCGTCACGCGTGCGGGCGCGGCTCGACCCCGAGTCTCTCGCAGGCCAGGTCGTACAGCGCGACGACCTCGCGGCGCACAGCGGGCCGCTCGGTGATGGATCCGCCGGGCCAGGCCACTCGCAGCTCGGACGCGACCTCTGCCCGGGTGATCTGCCACACTCCGCCGTCGCCGTCGAGGCCCGTCATCACGGCATCCGAGATCTCGCCTCCCTCCGCCGGCGCGAAGGCGCGGGCGATCAGCAGGTTGTCGTCGGTGTGGTCGCCGTTCATGTGCCGCAGGATCGCGGAGACGACGTCGGCATCGAAGATGTGAGGCATGCTGATCACCCTAAACGCGTGCAGGCGATGCGTTCTTTCAGGATCGGCGTTCTAGACTCGGGAGACACGTCTTCCGGGGGTTCCCTTTCATGCAGCTTCTCTCGTCGCGCAGGTTCCGCGCAGCAGCGGCCAGCGTCGCCGTACTCGGGCTCTTCCTCACCGGGTGCACAGCCGAGTCCGATTTCACCTACGAGCCGCCGGCGCAGGCCGACGGCGCTCTGCCCGACGACACGGTCGCCGCGATGGAGGCCGCCGTCACGAACGCGCTCACCGCGTCGGGTGCGTCCGGTGCCGTGGTCGGAGTGTGGGTGCCGTGGAGCGGCAGCTGGGTCACCGGGATCGGCACGCAGAAGCCGGGGGCCGGTGACGAGATCAGCACCGACATGGCGTTCCGTGTGGCCGACGTGACCCGCCTGATGACCTGCGACGTGCTGTACGGACTGGCCGACGACGGCGTCGTCGACCTCGACGACCTCGTGCCGGAGTACGTCTCGGGCGTCGCGGACATGAAGGACATCACGCTTCTCGACCTGTGCAACGGCACGAGCGGGGCCGGATCCTCCGAGGCGACGGTCAAGTCGGCGTGGATGAACACGCCCGAGCGCGTGTGGGCTCCGCTGGAGCTCGCCTCGTACGGTCTCGGAGCAGTCCGCGGCACCCCCCACACCACTTACCGCAACTCCGATGCGGGCTACCTGGTGCTCGGCCTCGCGCTCGAGCGGGCGTCGGGGATGACGGCCTCCGAGCTGATCGCCGAGTATGTGACGAAGCCGCTCGAACTCGCGAACACGTCGTTGCCGTCGACCGCGGCCGCGGAGCCATCGACCGGACCGGTCATGAACGGTCACTACCTGTCGGCGGTCGAGGGCGGATACAACTGCGCCGCTCCTGTCGACACCACCAAGCTCTCTTCCAGTACTGGATACACCGACTCCGGGGTCGTCTCGACCATCGAGGACCTCGGCCGCTACGCACAGGCCGAGGCGGCCCAGAAGCTCCGCACCAAGCAGGAGCCCGACCGCTTCGGCGCTCCGCTGCCCGTGAGCGACAAGTCGCCGTCGTGGTACCAGGCGACCGGCGGCGCGCTGCTCGTCGGTTCGATGGTCGGTCAGTTCGGATGGACTCCCGGGTATCAGACGGCTGCTTTCTCGGATCCGGCGACCGGCTTCACGGTCGCGGTGTCGCTGAACGACTCCACGACCGGGGGATCGACCGCCGCCTACCTCTCGTGGGAGCTCGCAGCGATCGCATCGAAGGCTCCGGCGGCCGAGGGCGAGACGGCCCCCGACTTCGGCCTGCCGTTCACCGCCGAGCAGTACCACAAGACGATCACGGACTCCGCGATCACCTGCGTCGCTCCTCCCGAGGGGTGACGCCGGGCGTCGGGTCGCCCAGCGACCCGACCCGAGGGAAGGAGCGCCGATGGCCATCATCGACAACGCGATCTATGTCGACGGCGTCCGCACGGCGAATCCCCACAGCCTGAGCGAGACCTTCGAGGCGATGCGCGAGCGCGGTGGGCTGAGCTGGATCGGGCTGTACCGTCCGAGTGAGGCCGAGATCCGCGAGGTGGCCGACGAGTTCGGCATCCACGCCCTGGTCGTCGAGGACGCGCTCTCGGGCCATCAGCGATCCAAGCTCGAGCGCTATGACGATGTGCTGTTCATGGTGCTGCGCTCGGCCCGCTATCTCGACGAATCCGAGGAGGTCGAGTTCGGCGAGATCCATGTGCTCGTCGGCAAGGACTTCGTCGTCACCATCCGGCATGCGGAGTCTCCTGATCTCGGTCGTGTGCGCCGCCGGCTCGAGGGCGACCCGACACTGCTGAAGCTCGGCCCCGAGGCCGTGCTCTACGCGATCCTCGACGAGGTCGTCGACGAATACGCACCGGTGCTCGCCGGGCTCGAGAACGACATCGACGAGATCGAGAGCCAACTCTTCGAAGACGGTGTCGACGCGACGCAGCGCATCTACGAGCTGGGGCGCGAGGTCATCGACTTCCAGCGGGCGGTGCAACCCCTGGCGGGGATGCTCGACGCCCTCCTGCGCGGTTCGGCGAAGTACCAGGTCGACGAGGAGCTGCAGCGATATCTGCGGGACGTGCTCGACCACACGCTGCGGGTCTCGGAGCGGGCGAACACCTTCCGCACCGTGCTCGACAACGCGCTGACCGTCGAGTCCACGATCGTCGCCCGGCGCCAGAACGAGGAGATGACCAGGATGACGGAGCTCAGCATCCGTCAGAACGACGAGGTCAAGAAGATCTCGGGCTGGGCGGCGATCCTGTTCGCGCCCACTCTCGTCGGAACGGTCTACGGCATGAACTTCGATCACATGCCCGAGCTGCACTGGGCGCTCGGCTATCCCATGGCGATCGCTCTGATGGTCGGCATGGGTTTCGGCCTGTACTGGGCGTTCAAACGCAAGGGCTGGCTCTAGCCTCGGGAGTCGGGCGCGTCGCGCGTCGGCGCGGTGAGCGCCGTCTACTCCTGACGCGCGTCGTCGACGTCGGTCTCGACGCCGGGGCCAGGGCCGGGTCGCACGGCGGCATCCGGAAGGATGTCGATGCGCGTGTTGCCGTCGTGCTCCGAGACCTCGATGCGCGGCGCGGCGTCGGCTTCGGTGGCATCCGGTGCGGAGGTGAGCTGGTCGTGCCGCTTCTCTTCGCTCGTCATGGCGTCATCGGGGGTCTGGTCAGGCGTGCTCATGGTTCTCCTTCTGGTTGTCGGTGGTGTCGGACGAGTGGGTGCGTGTTGCGGAGCGTCTGCGGCTCCAGCGCGCGAGCAGGTAGAGGACTCCGCCGACCGCGAGCAGGATCGCGCCGAACAGCCAGACGACGGGGCGCTGCTGGGTCAGGAGAAGGATGCAGGAGCCGATGCCGAGCACGGGGATGACCGTCCAGATGCGGAAGTGGTCGTGCTCGACCTTGTCGCGGCGCAGCACGAGCACCGACACGTTGACGCTGAGGAACACGAACAGCAGCAGCACGACCGTCTCGGCGAGGGTGGCGAGGTCGCCGACCAGGGTCAACCCCATCGCGACGAGGGTCGTGGTGAGGATCGCGACCCAGGGGGTCCTGCGGTTCGGCAGGACGCGGCCGAGCACCGACGGCAGCAGATTCTGCTCGGCCATGCCGTAGGTGAGGCGGCTCACCATGATCATCGTGAGCAGCGCTCCGTTCGCGACGGCGACGAGCGCGATCAGGCTGAACAGCCAGGAGGGGATGCTCGCTCCCGCCGCCTCCACGACCGAGAGCAGCGGACCGCTCGACTCCTGCAGTTCGGACGCCGGCAGTGCGATCGAGCTCGCCACGCCCACGAGCACGTAGACGGCGCCTGCGGTGAACAGCGCGCCGAAGAGGGCTCGGGGGTAGGTGCGCCTCGGGTCCTTGACCTCTTCGATCATGTTGGCCGAGGTCTCGAAGCCCACGAATGAGTAGTAGGCGATCACCGCTCCGCCGAGAACGGCCATGGCGACCGGCGTGCCCTCCGGTGTCTGGGTCAGTCGCGAGGCATCACCGCCGCCGCCCGCGACGAAGATGCCGACCACGGCGATCACGATGACGAGCCCGCTGAGCTCGATCGCGGTCATCACGAGGTTCGCACCGAGGGATTCCCGGATGCCGCGTGCGTTGAGGGCGGCGACGACGGCGAGGAAGACCATCGCGACGGGGATCGTCGGCAGATCGAAGAACGTGCCGAGATAGTCGCCGGCGAACGCGATGGCGAGGCCCGCCGCGCTCGTGACGCCGGCCGCGAGCATGCTGAATCCGACGAGGAACGACACGATCGGGCTGTGGAACGCGCGCTCCGCGAACACCGAAGCGCCGCCGGCTCGAGGGTACTTGGTGACGAGCTCCGCATACGAGCCGGCGGTGAGCAGAGCGAGGAGCAGGGCGAGCAGCAGGGGAGCCCACAGCATCCCGCCGACCTTCTCGGAGAGCACTCCCATCAGGGCGTAGATGCCTGCGCCGAGGACGTCGCCCAGGATGAACGCGAACAGGAGGGGGCCGGTGATGGCGCGACGCAGCCGAGTCGGCTCCTCCTGCGTCTGGGCGGTGTCGGAGGTCATCCTCGAACCCTAGGCAGGCCACGGCCCGCTGGCGACGGGGTTGACAGCCGCCGACGCGGCATTCAGGAATTTCACAGAAAGCCCGCGCGGCGCGCATCCGCGGGGTGTTCGCCGTCGATATATTCGGGGGCGTCATCGGAGGGCGCGTCGGCCGGAGTGCGCGGGTGGACGAATCGGTCGCCTTCCGTCCGAATCTCAGAAAAGAGCAGCTCATGAGCGGTACTCCCCGTAAGGCGCTCGCAGAAGCGATCGCCACCTTCCTCTTCGTCCTCACGATCATCGCCGCGGTGAACAGCGAGAGCCCGCTGACGCCGCTCGCGATCGGTTTCACGCTCGCCGTGCTCGTCTTCTCGACGGGACACATCTCGGGCGCTCACCTGAACCCGGCCGTGTCGGTCGGTGTCTTCCTGCGCGGCGGCCTCAGCGTCGTCGACTTCATCGCGTACCTCGTGGCGCAGTTCGTCGGTGGCGCGCTCGCCGCGCTGACCAGCTTCGCCGTGTGGCCCTCGGGTGGCGAGGCCGTCGTCATCGAGGTCGGCCCGGCGTTCTTCGTCGAGGCGCTGTTCACCCTGATCCTCGTCTGGGTCGTGCTCAACACGGCGACCTCGAAGGACACCGAGGGCAACTCGTTCTACGGTCTCGCCATCGGTGCCACCGTGTTCGTCGGCGCGGCGACCGTCGGCTCGATCTCGGGCGGCGGCTTCAACCCGGCCGTGGCGCTCGGACTCTCGGTCGGCGGCTACTTCGACTGGGCCTCGCTGTGGCTCTACATCGTCGCCCCGGTCGTCGGTGCGGTCATCGCGGCCGTGCTCTTCCGCCTGCTCAACACCGACGACGCCAAGAAGATCGGCGCGTAACTCCTCACCTCGAACGCCGCGTCCTCCCCGGAGGGCGCGGCGTTCGTGCGTTCGGGCGACCGGAACAGCCTGGCGGCGGCATCCGAAGTCATCCGTGAGGGGGATGCAGGGGCGTGAAGCGCCGTTCTAGCGTGGATGCATGCTGATCGTCGAAGAACTCCACATGCTGCTTCTCCGGCCCGATGGTCGTGTCGAGAGCGCCGTGAGCGTGAACCGCCTCTACGGCGAGGTCGCCGCCGTCATCGTCGACCTCGTCCTGCACAGGCGCGTCGCCGTCTCGGAGGGCAAGAACCCGACCGTCGAGATCGTGTCGACCGAGCCGACGGGCAATCCGATCCTCGACTCGACGCTCGAGCGTCTCGTTCCGCTGCGGGGCAAGCGTCTGCAGTCACTCGTCACGCGCCCCAAGCTCGACCCGCTCGAGGTCGTCGTGGAGTCGCTCGTGGTGCAGGGTGTGCTCATCCGCGGGGAGCGCGGCTTCTTCGGCTGGGGTTCGGCTCGCACGCCCGAGTCCGATCCCGCTCCCGAGATGGTGCTGCGCTCGCGGCTCGCCGCCGTGATCGCCGGCACGGGGGTGCCGACGCAGGCCGACCTGGCCCTGCTCTCGATCCTCCAGAACCTCAACGCGGCCCATGGGATCCTGCGCGATCAGTCCGGCGGCATGTCGGCGCGCGACCTCAAGAAGCGGATCGAGGAGCTCACGGCGGGGTCCGCCGCGGGGGATGCCGTCGCCACAGCGGTCAACGATGCGATCACCGCCGCGATGGTGGCCATCATGACCCCGACGATCGTGGCCGCCACGATCACCTGAGTCCCGTCAGCGCAGCACCGGCACCCGCTGCGAGAGCTCGTCGATCACCGGGTCGGCATCGCGAGGGTCGACGACGATGCCGGCGACCGCGTCCAGGTCGAGCACCGGGAAGTGCGAGGTCGCGCCGATCTTCTCCTCACTGCCGAGCACGAACGTCTGGGCGCAGCGTGCGGCGATCGCCCGCTTGGTCACGGCGTCGTCGAGGTGCCCGGTTGTCAGGCCGCGCTCCGGGTCGATGCCGGTCACGCCCAGGAAGAACAGGTCGGCGGCGAGGTGCTGCACGGCCTCCATGGCGAGCGGGCCGCTCGCGACCATCGAGAATCGTGCGAGCTCACCCCCGATCATCACGACGCGTGCGGCGGAGTGCTCGGCCACGGCGAGGGCGATCGCGGGACTCGGCGTGATGACCGTGAGATCTGCACCGTGCGGCAGCATCCGGGCCATCGCGAGCGTCGTGGTGCCGGCATCCAGCACGATCGTCGAGCCGGACGCGATCAGCTCGACCGCACGGCGGGCGACCCTCTCCTTGCTGTCCGTCGCGAGTGAGGTCCGCTGGTCGACGGGCCTGTCGGCGGGCGGCACGGGCAGGGCTCCGCCGTAGACGCGCACCATCTCGCCGGCGTCGGCCAGTTCTCGCAGGTCGCGTCGGATCGAATCCTCCGAGACGCCGAGGTCGAGGGCGACGTCCTTCGCGACCACGCGGCCGTCTCGGCGGAGGATCTCCCGCAGGTGGTCTTTGCGCTGTGCGCCCAGCATCCGACTCCTCAGAATTGATCTTTCACGAAGTTGCACGTTCTTGCATGGTTAACGTTACAGTCTTCCCCATGACAACTCCACTCCTCATCCTCATCGCCGGCCCCTACCGCTCGGGAACCGGCGGCGACCCCGCTCTGATCGCCCGCAACCTCGAGCGGCTGGAAGAGGCCGCGGCGCCGATCCATCGCCTCGGCCATGTGCCGATGATCGGCGAATGGGTCGCCCTGCCGATCCTCCGCGGGATGGATGACACCGATGCCGCCCAGGGAGACGTGATGTACGAGACCGCCCACCGCCTGCTGCAGCACTGCGACGCCGTACTGCGCCTGCCCGGTGACTCCGCCGGCGCCGACAAGGACGTCGAGATCGCGCACGAACGCGGGTTGGCGGTGTACCACTCGATCGACGAGATCCCTGTGAGGCAGAAGGCTGTCGCGTAGGCGGCGACCCGAGAGTGCGACAGGGGGGGCTGGATGCCAGGGCTCCCTGCCGCACGTTGCCTGCCCCGTGCCAGTGGCGTAGATTGCCGAGTAAGCGCTTTCCCGCCGGAGGGGTGCCGAGTCCGCGAAACGAGAGGCAGACATGACGACCGCATCCGAGATCGGCCTCCCGTTCGATCGCACCCACTTCGAGTACTCGCCGTGGTCGTTCTGGACGGACGCCTCCGACGAGCAGAAGCAGCGACAGCTCGCGTTGCAGCGCGACCTGGTCAGGATCAGGCCGGATCACGTGCTGGGCGATCGCACTTTCATCTCGGAGCTCGCGGCCGTCCAGACCGACAGTCTCGAGCTCGGGGACCGCACGTACATCGCCGCGAACGCCTACGTCACCGGAAGAGTGCGCACGGGCAGAGACTGCACGATCAACCCGTCGGCGATCGTCAGGGGCGACATCCGGATGGGGGATGCCGTGCGCATCGGCGCCTTCGCATCGGTCATCGGCTTCAACCACGGTTTCGCCGACACCGAGGTCGAGATCTTCCGTCAGCCGCTCACCAGCACGGGGATCGTGATCGGCGATGACGTGTGGATCGGGTCGCACGTGACGGTGCTCGACGGGATCACGATCGGCGAGAAGTCCATCCTCGCCGCAGGGGCCGTCGTCACGAAGGACGTGCCGGCCGGATCGATCGTGGGAGGCAATCCGGCGCGGGTGATCCGTTCGCGGTTCACGACGACCACTGAGCCGGCATCGCTGCCGGCATCACGGCAGCCTGAGCCCCTGTCCGGTCGACTCGCTCGCTTCGCGAGCACCGCGCGAGAGCAGGCCCCCGCCATCCTCGCCCGTTCGTGGAATCCGAACCTCGCGGGCGGACTCTTCGCCGACGGGCCCGATGCCGCGCCGACCGTGCGCGCGCAGTGCGATGCGATCGAGATCAGCTCGCTGCTGCTCGGACGAGCGCCGGATCAACTCCCTGTCGACGCCCAGATCGCCCGGCTGCAGTCGTATCAGGACTCCGCGACCGGTCTCGTCCCGAGCCTGGGCGTGGACGGCCTGATCGAGACCGCCGCGCCGGGACTCGACCTGAACGACGGCGAGGCGGCGTACCACGTCGAGTGCGTCGGGTATGCGCTCGACCTGCTCGGCGCGCGATTCGCGCACCCCATCCGCTCGGTCGCCGACATGTCGGGCGACGAGGTGGTCGGGTTCCTCGGGGGCCGATCCTGGCGCGCGCGGGCATGGGGTGCAGGCCACGACGTGGATGCGCTCGGAACGGCACTGCTCTGGAACCTCGACCACGGCGCTCGGGGCGCGTTCGAGGCCTACTTCGGCTGGCTGTTCACCCACGTCGATCCGGCGACAGGGATGTGGGGTCACCCGCGGGCGGACGACGGTCTGCTGCAGATCGTCAACGGCTACTATCGGCTGACGCGAGGGAGCTTCGCGCAGTTCGGTGTGCCGCTGCCCTACGCCGAACGTGCGGTGGACACCGTGCTCGCCCACGCCCGTGATGCGCGCTTCTTCGAGTCGGAGCGCCTGACCGCCTGCAACGTCCTCGATGTCGCGCACCCGCTGCGGCTGCTGCGCCCGCAGACCGGTGCGTATCGATCCGCCGAGATCCGCGCCCTCGCCGCGCGGCTTCTCGACGCCGCGCTGGGCAACTGGATCGACGGACAGGGATTCGGGTTCCAGGCCCCGTCGTCGGCGAGCGGACTCGCGGGCCCCTCGACGCCGGGGCTCCAGGGCACCGAGATGTGGCTGTCGATCGTCTGGCTCCTCGCCGACCTGCTCGGCGAGTCCGACGCTCTGGGGTACCGCCCGCGCGGCATCCACCGCCCGGAGCCCGCGCGGGCGCTCCCGCTCGCCTAGCCCCTTCGAGCCGCACCGTCATCCCCGGTTGCGGGCGACCGCGGTCCCTGGTCAGGGGCGCGTGACACGCTCTGCTGCCGCCCGGCGACGGAAGTCCGACGGACTCACGCCGTTGATCGAGCGGAACTGGCGTGAGAAGTAGAGCGCGTCGTCGTATCCGACGGTCAGCGCGATCTCGGCGATCGGCGACTCGGTGGTGATGAGCAGCTCCCGCGCTCGCGCACTGCGGAGGTGCTTGAGGTAGTCCTTGACGGACGTGCCCACGGAACGGCGGAACAGAGCCGAGAAGTGCGAGGGGCTCAGACCCGCCATCGCGGCGAGCTCGGGCACGGTGAAGTCCGTGTCCAGATTCGTGCGCAGGTAGTCCTGCACCTGATGGATGCGGTCGCCCGTGTCCGCCGAGCCCCGCAGTGCACTGGAGGTGATCGCGGCGAGCATCCGCCATGCCGCTCCTGCCGCGGTGAGGAGCATGGGGAGCGTCTCGTCCTTCTCGAGGGCGCTGAGCGCCTCGTCGAGCGACTGGACCACGGCGTAGACGTCGTGGAGTCCGACGATCGGGTCGCGCCCGTCGGCGAGGATCGTGGCGAGGAAGTCGTCGACGTCGGTGCCGGTCACATGCGCCCACCAGATCGTCCACGGGTCCTCGTCGTCTGCGCGGTAGCGGTGGCGGATGCCCGAGGGGAGGACGACAGCGGACCCTCGGTCGACGCGGACGGGCTCGCGGTCTTCCCATTCGACCCACCCGGCGCCGTCGGTGCACACCATGACGATCGTCTCGGGTGCGCCCGCAGTGCGGACTCGTCCGTGGTGTGCCGCACGGGGGAAGTAGCCGACATCGGTCACCAGCAGTCGCCGGATGATCGGTTGGCTCTGAGCTGCGCGCACCGCTGGGCGCGGGATGACCCGGAGGCGCTGGCCCAGGAACCCCTCGTGCACGTACACGTCTACTGCTCCTCGTCGGAATGATCAGAGTTTCGTCTATTGAGGATCCGGCTCGCCTCATCGAGTTCCCAGAATCATAACGCTGGAGTGGTGCGCTTCGATCACCAGGTGAACAGTGCGGCATCGTTTCATCCATACGGCGACGCCGAATCGTTCTTCCGAGCCCGACGCGCCGACCCGTAGTCTCTCGAGAGCGCTCGTCACCCGTTTTGAAGGAGAACCATGACCGCGACGTCGACTGCTCGGACCATCCGGCTCCGCGACGACAGGCCGCCGCTCGTCGAACCGGACATGAGCAACACCGAGGGTCCGCACGAGCGGCTGCGCCTGACGAGCCGGTGGATCGAGGTCGACGGAGCACCCACGGTGCCGGTGACCGGCGAGCTGCACTTCAGCCGGATCCCGCGCAGGCGGTGGGAGGAGCAGCTGCGGCTGCTCGTCGCATCCGGTCTCACCTCGGTGTCGACCTATGTGTTCTGGATCCACCACGAGCGCGAACGCGGGCAGGTGAGGTTCGACGGGGATCTCGACGTCGCGGCCTTCCTCGAGACGGCCGAGCGGGTGGGGATCGACGTGATCCTGCGCATCGGGCCGTGGTGCCATGGAGAGGTCCGGAACGGCGGGCACCCGGACTGGGTGGTCGAGGCTCTCGGAGATCGTGCGCGCACGAACGACGCGGAGTACCTCGCGCTGGTCCGCGACTGGTACCGGAGGATCGCGGAGCAGGTGCGTCCGTTCTGCGGACCGGATCGGCCGATCGTCGGCATCCAGCTCGAGAACGAGCTCCATGACCAGCCGGATCACATCGCCGCCCTGAAGGCGATCGCGCGCGATGTCGGGCTCTCGGCTCCCCTGTGGACGGCGACGGGGTGGGGCGGCGCGATCCTGCCCCCTCACGACGTCTTCCCGCTCTACAGCGGCTACGCCGACGGCTTCTGGGCGGGTCAGGGATCCACGTGGGACGACAGCTTCCGCGACCACTTCCGGTTCACGCACGTCTGGGACGACCCGGGTGTGGGCGGCGACTTCCGCGATGGTGCCGAGATCGTCGTCCGGCCGGTCGACCCCGAGTTCCCGCCCTCGACCTGCGAGCTGGGCGGAGGCATGGCCACCGCGTACCACCGGCGCCCCATCGCGCGCGCTCGGGACATCGCGGCGCTCGCCAATGTGAAGATCGGCAACGGTTCGGCCTGGCAGGGCTTCTACATGTATGCGGGAGGGGTGAACCCCGAAGACGGACTGCAAGAGAGCCTGGCCACGGGGTACCCGAACGACCTGCCGCGCTTCGACTACGACTTCCAGGCGGCCTTCGGTGCCACGGGCCGTCCGGGCCCGAGCCTGGGTGTTCTCCGCGACCACAATGCCTTCCTCGCCGCCTTCGGCCCACTCCTCGCCGACACGTTCAGCTCTCTTCCTGAGGACGCCCCGATCGATGTGCACGACCTCGACTCGCTGCGTTGGGCGGTGCGCGGGGATGGGGCGAGCGGCTTCCTCTTCGTGAACACGCACCAGCCCCATGAACCGCTGTCGGCGGTTGCCGGAGTGCAGTTCCGCATTCCTCTCGCGGGCGGTGACCTGGTGGTTCCCGACCGGCCCGTCGACATCCCGACCGGGGTGGTCGGCCGCTGGCCGCTGCGGGTCGACATCGCCGGCGTACGCGTCGAGTGGGCGACGGCATCCGCCTCCGGCATCGTCGAGGGCGAGGTGCCGACGCTGGTGCTCCGCGCGCACGACGGCGTCCCCGCACGGCTGCAGCTCGGTGAAGGGTCTCGCGCCCTTCTTCGAGGGGTCGAGATGGATGCGGGGGCGCCACTCGATCTCAGCTCGGGCGATGTCGTGGTGGTCGACGGTGCCCTGCGCATCCTCGTGGTCGAGGAGGAGCGCGCCGAGCGGCTCTGGTATCTGGGCGCCGACCTGGTGGATTCGGCGGATGCCGTGTGGCGGGAATCCGGCCGCCTCGTGGTGCGCGCGGAGCGCGAGCCGACGGCGCACGTCTGGACGGGGGAGGAGTTCGCTCCGCTCGACCTGCGCACCGATGCGCACCCCGGCACCACTCGCCTGGTGCTCGAGAAGCTGCGCCCCGCGGGGGATGCCCCGGCCCGCTACGGCGAATCGATGGGCCGGTCGGCCGCGCCCGACGACGAACAGTTCGACGAGGTCGCGGGAGTGTGGAGGGTAGTGCTTCCCGAACCGCAGCATCCGTCGGAGGGCGACCTCGTCGAGCTCGTCGTCGACTGGGAGGGCGACGTCGCGCAGCTGCGCGCCGACGGCGTCGTGATCGCGGATCGCTTCTGGGACGGACTCGTCTGGCGCGTCGACATCACCGAACTCGCACCCACCGCCGAGCTCACCCTGCACGTCGCGCCGATCGCCGCGCACAGCGTGATCGACCTCGACGCCTCGGTGCGCGAGCGCGTCGATGCGGCGGAGCGACTCGGTTCGGTGTTCCGCGTGGACCGCGTCGTGTCCTCGCGCTGGACCTCGGCTCTCTGAAGCGGAGAACAGATCATGAGCACCGACACCACGACCCAGACCGCCGACCGCTCGAACGCGGAGCTCGTCCTGCCCGACGTGCCCGCAGCGCTGCGGGCGGATCTCGATGCCGGCCGCGCGGTCGCCTGGTACGAGGCGGTCGAGATCGACACGTACGAGCCGGACGCGCCGTCGACCTACCCGATGTACCTCGACCAGCGCGTCTATCAGGGGTCGAGCGGGCGCGTGTATCCGATGCCGTTCATCGAGCGGATCGCGTCGGCCCCGGTCCGTCGCCGGTGGAACGCCGTGCACATCGAGAACGCCTACCTCCGGCTGATGATCCTGCCCGAGCTCGGCGGACGCATCCACGTCGCCTACGACAAGACGACCGGCTACGACTTCTTCTACCGGAACAACGTCATCAAGCCCGCCCTGGTCGGTCTCACCGGTCCGTGGATGAGCGGCGGGGTCGAGTTCAACTGGCCTCAGCATCACCGCCCTGCGACGTTCCTGCCTGTGGAGTCGACCATCGAGCGTCACGACGACGGCAGCGTCACGGTGTGGTGCAGTGACCACGACCCGTTCGCCCGGATGCGCGGTACGCACGGCATCCACGTGGGCGCGAACAGCTCGACCGTGCGGGTCGACGTGCGACTGCACAACCGCACGAGCATCGCGCAGACCTTCCTCTGGTGGGCCAACGTCGCCGTGCGGGTGCACGATCAGTACCAGTCGTTCTTCCCCGAGGACGTGCGCCACGTCGCCGACCACGCGCGTCGCGCGCTCACCGGGTACCCGCAGGCCGACCGTCCGTACTACGGCGTCGACTACCGGGAGCGCGCCCGCCGCGAAACGGGTGCCGACCGCATCGACTGGTACCGCAACATCCCCGTGCCGACGTCGTACATGATCGTCGACACCGAGCACGAGTACTTCGGCGGGTACGACCACGACGCCCAGGCGGGCTTCGTGCACTGGGCCGACCGCCGCGTCGCGCCGGGTAAGAAGCAGTGGACCTGGGGTGATGCGCCCTTCGGCCACGCGTGGGATCGGCTGCTCACGGATGCCGATGGGCCCTACGTCGAGCTCATGGCCGGCGTCTACACCGACAACCAGCCCGACTTCAGCTGGCTGGCGCCGGGCGAGACCAAGCGCTTCAGCCAGTACTGGTACCCGATCCCCGGGATCGGCGTCGCGCATCAGGCCTCCACCGAGGCCGCGATCCACGTCGACCGGGACGGGGATCTGGTCGTGAAGGTGGCGGTGACGTCGCCGCAGGCCGGCGCTCGTCTCGAGATCCGCGACGCCGCCGGCATCCTGGTGTCCGGGCAGACGGCCGACCTCGCTCCCGGCGAGGTGTGGCTGGTGGAGTCCGGCATCCCGTGGGCATCCGGGCTGCGTGTGAGCCTGCGGGCGGCGACCGGAGCGACGCTCGTCGCGTGGCAGGAGGTCGCCTCCGACGAGGGCGAGGAGCCGTGGACCGCCACGGCCCCGCCCGCACCCGCCGATGTCGACAGCACCGACGAGCTCTACCTGATCGGGCTGCATCTGGTGCAGTACCGGCATCCGAGCCGTTCGCCGCTGCCCTACTGGGACGAGGCGCTGCGCCGGGATCCCTCCGACGCGCGGGTGCTCACCGGACTCGCGGAGCTCGCGTACCGGGCGGGCTCCTACGACCGGGCGAAGGACCTGCTCGACCGCGCGCTCGCGCGCATCACCGCCCGCAACGCCAACCCTCGGCACGCGGACGCTCTCTACCTGCTCGGCCTGGTCGAGCAGCGTCGAGGAGACGACGCCGCCGCCCGCCGTGCCTTCGCCAAGGCGTTCTGGGATGCGTCCTTCGTCGCCCCCGCCGGGCTCGAGATGGCGCGTCAGTCGGCGCAGGCGGGCGACCACGCCGCGGCCCTGCACGACCTCGACGAGCTGGATGCCGTGGCCTCCGACGACCGCAGACGGGGCGCGCTGCGCGTGGTGCTGCTGCGAAGGCTCGGTCGAGGTGCCGACGCCGAGGCGACGCTCCGGCGGCTCCGCGCCGAAGACCCCCTCGACCCGCTGCTCGGCTTCCTCGATACGGGTGCTCTGCCCGGCGACGGACGCACCTTCCTCGACCTGGCCGGCGAACTCGCGCGGGCCGGAGAGGTGGATGCCGCGCTGTCGGTTCTCGACGATGCCACCCGCGTGCCGCCGAGTGCCGCGGGCAACGTCGCACCGCTGGCCCGCTACCACCGCGCAGCGATCCTCGACCGGCTCGGCCTCGCCGACGATGCCGCACGCGAGCGCGCCGCGGCCAGGGAGGCGGACCGGCGCTGGACCTTCCCCGCCGGGCTCGACGACCACGACGTGCTCGTGGCGGCGCTCGCCGCAGAGCCGGACCCGGTCGCCGCGAGCCTGCTGGGTGCCCTGCTGTACGACGCGGGGAGGCGCGAGGAGGCTCTCGTGCTGTGGGAGCAGGCGATCGACGGGGGGCTCGACGACCCGATCGTGCATCGCAACGCGGGGTTGGCGAGCTACAACGTGGCGCACGACGATGTCCGTGCCGTGGCGCACTACGAGCGGGCTGTGGCCCTCGATCCGGGCGATGCGCGGCTGCTGTTCGAGCGCGACCAGCTGGCTGTCCGACTCGGAGAGACCGACATCGAGCGACGGGAGCGTCTCACCGACCGGTTCGACGTGGTCGCCGCCCGCGACGATCTCGTCGTGGCCTACGCCGACCTGCTGGTCAGCACGGGATCGGCCGCGGAGGCGCTCGCGCTTCTCGAGAGCCGCGTCTTCCAGCCATGGGAAGGCGGCGAGGGCCGGGTGCTCGGTGCCTGGGATCGGGCGCGCGACGCTCTCGGCCTGCCGCAGGGAGAGCCGCCGCTCAGCCTCGGCGAGGGGCGACCGGCGTACACGCCGCCGATCGCGCGGCATGCCGACGGCGAGATCGACTACTTCGCGACGAGCCTGCCCGACCTGCTGCTGTTCTCCCGGGGCTGAGCGTTCGCGCAGACCGGCGCGGTCGTCAGCCCGACGACCGCGCCTCGTCGGCTGCGTTCGTCACGACGACGATCTTGCCGGTCGCGTGCCCCTCGATCGAGCGGATGTACGCGTCGCGCACCTCGTCGAGCGGATGCACGGAGTCGATCGGCAGCTCGATCGTTCCGTCGGCCAGCAGCGCGGCGATCATCGCGAGTTCGGCGGTGCCGGCCGCGGCTCCCCCCACGCCGCGCACCGGATGCCGCTGCCGGGACTCGTAGTCTGCGACCGTGTTGACGCGCTCGGGCGGCACTCCGAGATCGAGCGCGAGATCGACCGTGCCATGGCCGACGGTGTCGAGCACGGCGGTCGGCCCGTCGGGCACGGCGGCGCGGACGGCATCCGCGAGTCCTTCTCCGTAGGCGAAGGGCTCGATGCCGAGTCGGCGCAGCAGCTCATGATTGCGCGGGCTCGCGGTGCCGAGCACCCTCGCTCCCCGTGTCACGCACAGCTGCGCGGTGAGGATGCCGACGCCGCCGGCTGCCCCGCTCACGAGCACGACATCATCGGGGCTGATGCGCTGCGACTCGACGCTGGCGACAGCGGTGCGGCCGACCACGTTGAGGGCACCGGCGACCACGAGCGAGAGGGCGTCCGGAACCCGCACGAGGAGGGTCGGATCGATCACGAGGTGGTCTGCCTGCGCGTGATAACGGAGTCCGCCGAAGACGCGGTCGCCGACGGCCCACCCCTCGACCTCGGAGCCGACCTCGTCGATGACTCCCGCGAAGTCGTACCCGTTGCCGGAGGGGAGCGAGCGCTCGTACGGATCGTGCATGGGTCGCCCACTGAACAGCTTCCAGTCGACGGGGTTCACGCCCGCCGCGGCGACGCGGACTCGAACCTCGTCGCGCGCGGGCCGGGGGATCGGTCGCTCCTCGATCTCGAGCACCTCAGGTCCGCCGAACCGGCGGAACACGACGCGCCTCGACGAGGACTCCACGACGTCAGGGGTCATGCGCCCAGCCTAGAAGCCGCAGGGCCGGGGAGGGCCGGGCCGTTGCCGTGACCTGCGACTCCGCGGCGACGCGTTCAGACCGTGAAGCGCACGTCGGTCATGTGCTCGGCCACCGACCACAGCTCGGCTCCCACGTCGACCGAGCGCACCTGCGCGCTCGCGGTGACCCGCTTCGGCGCTCCGCGGAACTCGAGCAGACCGCCGGGACCCCAGTAGTCGCCGCCGGTGGCATCCGCCGCGACCACCGCGTGCACGATCGGAGCGGCCCCGGCATCCTTCCCCTGCACGAGCGGGCGGGTGAGCGAGGCGAACGCCCGCGCCGCGGCCGAGACGTCGGCGAGGCCGTCGCGATGCGGGGTGAGCGGGTCGACGGCGTAGCCGGGATGCGCGCACAGGGCGGAGCGCGCCGTGCCCCGCCACCGACGGTTGAGTTCGAAGGCGAACGCCATGAGCGCGGCCTTCGACCGGCCGTACTGACGCAGGGAGGCCCCGGTCCACGGCTGCGAGAGCGTCGCGGGGTCGATCTGCGCGAAGCGATGGGCGAGCGAGCCGACCGCCACGACCCGCGCATCGTCGGCGAGCACATCGCCGAGCTGCGCGAGCAGGGCGAAGTGGCCGAGGAAGTTCGTCCCCACCATCAGGTCCAGTCCGTCGGTCGTGCGGGCGTCGCGATCCGCCGCCTTGACTCCCGCGTTGCAGATCACGGCGTCCACGCGCTCATCGAGCGACGCGGCTGCTGCCCGGATGCTCGCGAGAGACCCGAGATCGACCGAGAGGATGCCGAGGTCCGCCCCCGGCACATGAGCACGGATCGACGAGGCGGCGACCTCCGCGCGCTCGGACGACCGGCATCCGAGCAGCACCCGTGCACCGTGCGCGGCGAGGACCTCGGCGCACCAGTATCCGATGCCCGCGTTCGCTCCGGTGACGAGGATCGTGCGGCCGTGCAGGTCGGGTATTCCCGCCGAGGAGGACGTCATGCTCTCCAACCTAGGCGGCGTTCGAGGGGCCCTCAGAAGATTCTTCGACGAATCTGTGACGAATCCTCGCCTTCGCACGTCCTATCTGTGAGCGACCAACACGCTCCCGGTGAGGCCATCAGGTCTCGCAACCGGCACCACGTGAGACGAAGGAAAAGTCATGGCAACTCAGGATCAGAACACTCCCGCCAGCCCCGCCGAGAAGGAACTGGCACAGACTTCCGCCGCGCCGAAGCCGGCCGCATCCACCTCGCGTGTGGACCGCTCCTCCAGCTTCTCGACGTCGCGGATCCCCGCAGACACGGATGCCGCGGGCAAGACGGTCATCGCCGACGGCGTGGTCGCCAAGGTCGCCGGTATCGCCGCCCGTGAGGTCGCCGGCGTGTACGCGCTCGGTGGTGGCGGAGCCCGCGCCTTCGGTGCGATCCGCGACGTGATCAACGCCACCGACCTCGCCCAGGGCGTCAAGGTCGAGGTCGGCGAGACCCAGGCCGCCGCAGACCTGACGATCGTCGTCGAGTACCCCGCTCCCATCCAGGAGGTCGCGAACAACGTCCGCGCCGCCGTCGCCGGAGCGATCAGCCGCCTGGTCGGCCTCGAGGTCGTCGAGGTCAACGTCGAGGTCAACGACGTGCACGTGCCCGGTGACGACAGCAACGAGAACGAGGAGTCGCGCGTCTCATGACCCCCACCACCACGGGCGCCCTGATCGGCGCCCTCCTCGCCCTCGCTGCGCTGATGTTCGGATTCTGGGGCTTCCTGCTCATGGCTCTGTTCGCCGGCATCGGGGCACTCATCGGTCGGATCGCCTCCGGCAAGCTCGACGTCCGCGGTCTCGCGGACGCCTTCACCGGGCGGCGTACCTCCTGATGCGCGCCGACCAGCACCTCGCCGCCGGTGGNCCACCGAGGCCACCGTCCCTGGTCGCGTCGACGTGAAAGAACGCGTCTACCGCACGGTCACCGAACAGGCGTCCGCAACCCTGATCGGTGTCCCTCGCGGTGACGTGAAGGTCGACGTGACCGAACACCCCGGCGGGATCGCGGTGCGCATCGCCACACCGCTTCCCGTCCCGGATCTCGACGACACCGTCGCGATCTCCCAGAGCGTCCCCGTGCTCGATCGGGCCCGCCAGCTGCAGGAGCAGCTCCAGCGGAACCTGACCGACGTCCTCGGACGCGACGTCACCCGCATCAACCTCACCATCACCGGTGCGACCATTCCTGAGAGGAGACGAGTGCGATGAGCACCCCGGTTCTTCGTCGCGTCATCCGACGCGAGACGCATTCGCCGCGCACCGTCGCGATGTTCGTGGCGGTCATCCTCCTCATCCTCGCCCTGGCCTACATCGGACTCGAGATCGTGCTGAGCCTCGCCGCCCAGCCCGCGCTCCTGCTCGGTCCGGCCGCGGCCGGCGGATGGCTGGTCGGCCTTCCCACCGCGCAGCCCGCCGGGCTCGTGATCGCAGGCAGCGTCGTGCTCGCCCTCATCGGGGTCGTGTTCGTCGTTCTCGCCCTCACGCCGGGCCGCCTGTCGAAGCACACCCTCGACGCGGGAGACCGGGCGGTCGTCGTCGACAACGGCGTGATCGCGAGCGCTCTCGCCCAGCACCTCTCGGAGGAGACGGGCCTCGCCCGCGACAACATCACCGTCGGCGTGGGCCACCGCGGGGTCGACGTCACCGTGCGCCCCGGCGCCGGCATCCCGATCGACAAGGGCGCGGTGCAGTCCGCTGCCGACGCCGAGCTGCAGACGTACCGACTCGCCAGGAGCGTCCGCACCCGGGTGCGCATCGAGCGCCCCACCGAGCAGGAGGACGAGCTGTGAACAACACGAACCGTGCGTTGAACCGCACTCTGCTGCTGATCATCGGGCTGCTGTTCCTGGCCCTCGGCGCCCTCGGCATCGCGATCATGAGCTGGCCCACCGCGACGGACATCTGGACGTCGGCCGGCAAGGACGCCCGCTCCTGGCTCGACCAGGCGATCGCCGCCACCGCGATCGCCGGCGGCAGCCTCTCGTGGATCGGGATCGGCGCCGTCGCGGCGATCCTCGTGGTCATCGTGCTGCTGATCCTCGCCCTCACCAGCATCGCCGGGCGTCGGTCGAAGACGGCCTTCCGTTCGACGGGGGCGGAGAACCCGCTCGGGCGGGTCACCGTCACCGAATCGTTCGTGTCGGATGCCGTGAAGAACTCGCTCGCGACGAGGGACGAGATCCTCTCGGCCCAGGTCACGGCGAACGACATCCGCAACACCCCGGTGCTGCACGTGGCGGTCACGCCGCGACAGAACACCGACCCGCGTGAGGTCGTCGATCACATCGACCGTCTTCTCACCAACCTCGCCACCCTGACCGGCCGTGACACCGAGACCTATGTCTCGATCCACACCGGGCTCCGTGCGCGTCTCGCCCACGACCAGCGCCGGCTGTCCTGAACACCGGCCGTCGTCCCCTCTCTCAGGAAGCAGGAACCATCATGCGAAACAAGATCCTCCTCATCGGCGCCGTCGCCTTCGTCGCCTACATCCTGGGCAGCCGGTCGGCGACCGTGCAGGTGAACAAGGGCGAGTCGGTCCGGCATCAGCTCGTGCGGATGTGGAACGACCCCAAGGCGAAGAAGGAACGAGCCAAGACCGCCAATAAGGCGGCCAAGGCCGCGGAGAAGGCGCTCGACAAGGTTCGTCGCTGAGATCCGTCCACCCACTTATCGTCGGTCGCGAAGAGCAACGGCGATAAGACCGCGGGAATCCTCCCGCAGTCAACGATCACCCTCACGAAAGGAGCTCCTCATGGGACTCGACGACAAGATCAAGAACGCGGCTCAGGACATCGCCGGCAAGGCGAAGGAAGCGATCGGCAACGCGACCGACAACGACAAGCTCGTCGCCGAAGGCAAGGCCGACCAGGTCAAGGCCGACGCGAAGAAGGCCGGCGAGAACGTCAAGGACGCGTTCAAGAAGTAAGACCCCCGGCGCGGGCGGGTGGAGGGCGATTCACACCTCCACCCGCCCGTTGCTGTGCGCGCGGGGGTCGTCATGAGACGATGCCGGGGATGGATGCCGCCGCCGAAGCCGAACTGCGCGAGCTGCGTGCTCGCGCCTACGGCCCCCATGCCGACATCGCGACGGACCCGGTGGCACTGCGTCGCCTGCAGGAGCTGGAGTCATCCCGCGTCGCGACATCCGCGCGGCACGGGGGCGGCAGCACGACCGCGAGTGGCGGTCCGGGGGCTGCCCGCGACAGCGGTGATCGCCGCGATCCCGGCGAGATCTCGGAACTGCGTGTCGTGCTCCCCGCCGCCGACGAGTCCCGGGCGAGCGATGACCTCATCGAGAGGCTGGACGACGACTCGTTCTGGGACGACCCCGACGCGGACGATGAAGAGTCCGAGGAGACCGATTGGCGCGCGCGTCTCGTGCGCTGGCGCACTCCGCTCTGGGTCGCGTCCGTCGTGGCATCCGCCGCGCTGGCAGGCACGATGGCCTTCGCGCTCGCGTCGATAGCGCCGGTGTCGTCGTCTGCCGGAGCACCCCAGATCGACACGCTCACCCTGTCGAGCGCGGGCGTGATCCCTCCCGGCTGGTTCGGTGCGGAGAAGGATGCCGTGTCTGCGGACTTCTACGGCCTGACGGTGTTCGTGACCCCGACGTGGTCCTCGGAGTCGGGCGATCGCTCAGCCGAAGACCGATGCATCAATGTGGTGAGCACCGACCAGCTGCCGGAATGGCGCGACTACAACGAGTCGTCCTGGGGGTTCGAAGGGCAGATGTACTCGGACTGCGGCATGGGGGTGTTCCCGGCGACCGCCGAGGTGCCTCTCGGCGGATTCGCCCCCGACGAGCTGCGCGAGCGCTACCCCTCGGGCACGACGCTGCAGTTCGTCCTCGACGGCGACAGTGTCGGGGTCTTCCTCGACTCGAGCGAGGAGTAGTCCATCCATCGCATCAGGGCCGCAGCGGCTGCGTCGGCGATGACCGTCGCCCTGCTTCTCACCTCCTGTTCTGCGCCCGAGTCGGCCGACGCGCAGGTTCGGGTCGACCAGACCGGGTACATCGTGGGGGAGTCGAAGACGGCGTACGCGATGGGCGACGCGGATGCTCTCGAGGACGCCGGCTACCGCGTTCTGGATGCGGAGGGCGAGGTGGTCGTCGAGGGAGACCTCGGCGGCGGCGGCGGCGCGTGGAACGACGAGTACGACGCCGTCCACCGGATCGACCTCTCGGATGTCGACGGTGCCGGCGTGTACCGGATCGAGCTCACCGGCGGAGCCCAGGGCAGCTCGCCGGAGTTCACGGTCTCGTCCGCGGAGGAGGTGCTGCGGCCGCTCGCCGACCTGACGGTGACGTTCTTCCAGGCTCAGCGCGACGGCGCCGACGTGATCCCCGAGGTCATGCGCCGCAAGCCGTCTCACCTTCTGGACGCCGCGGCGACGGTGTACGAGACACCGACCTACGAAGACGGTGGCCAGACACTCGTCGGCGACCTCGAGCCGTCCGGCCTCCCTCACTGGGATGTCTCGGGCGGCTGGTTCGACGCCGGCGACTTCCTGAAGTTCACCGGGACCACCGCGTACGCCACGACGGCGATGATCGTGGCCGAGCGGGGCGGCGCGACGGCATCCGATGATCTGGCCGCGGAGATCGAGTTCGGACTCGACTGGCTCGACCGGATGTGGGATGACGAGACGCAGACCCTCGCCCTGCAGGTCGGCATCGGGAACGGCAACGACGCCGTGCGCACCGACCACGACGTCTGGCGTCTGCCGGAGGACGACGACGCGAACGCGGCACCCGAGGGTGATCCCGACTACACGATCTCCCACCGACCGGTCTTCCTCGCGGGCGAGGCCGGGGCCAGCATCCAGCCGTCCGTCGCCGGGCGCGTCGCCGCCGCCTTCGCCCTCGCCTCCCAGCGTGCAGCCTCCCAGGGCGACGAAGAGGCCGCGACGACCTGGCTCACGAAGGCCGCCGACATCTACGCCCTCGCCGACACCGATCCCGCCGCGAACGCCACCGCCGTCCCCGCCGAGTTCTACCCGGAGGACTCGTGGCAGGACGACCTGGAACTCGCCGCGGTCGAGCTCGCGCTCGCCGCAGAAGCCGTCGACGACGATCGGGCGCGTGGGTGGCTGGACGACTCCGCCGCGTGGGCGACGGCGTACATCGACTCCGATGTGCGGGGCACCCTCGGTGTCGGCGATGTCAGCGCGCTCGCCCATGCGGAGCTCGCCGCACAGGATGAGGCCGTGGCGCCGTTGCTGATCGACGACCTGCGCCGTCAGCTCGACTCGGGAGTCGACGCCGCAGCGAGCGATCCGTTCGGTGCCGGTGTGAGTCTGGTCGAGTTCGATTCGGTACCGTTCGCGTTCGGGCTGATCGCGACCGCGGGGTACTACGAACGGGTGACGGGCGACGACGGTTATCGCGAGTTCGCCGAGCAGCAACGAGCCTGGGTCTTCGGCGCGAACGCCTGGGGGAGCAGCTTCATGATCGGCGCGGGCGACACCTACCCGCAGTGTCCCGAGCATCAGGTGGCGAACCTCGCGGACGCGGGCCCGCTTCTCGGCGCGGTCGTGAACGGTCCGAACGCCGCGGAGCAGCTGGAGGAGTTGAACCGGTTCGAGACGATGGTGCCGTGCGAATCGGATGCCGCTGACGGGGCCGACTGGGCGGAGTTCGACGGCCAGGGGTCCCGCTACCTCGACGACGTCGGTGCGTGGCAGACGGTGGAACCGGCGATCGACTTCACCGCGACCGCGCTGCTCGGCCTGACCGCAGGTCTGCAGGGGTGATCAGCGGCAGGCCGTGAGCTCGACCGCTGCGTCAGCCGAGCGGGTTGTCCGCCAGCTTGCGGACGACGCCGCCCTCGACCAGTCGGTGTGCCGCGGTGTGCGGCTTGCGCGCCGCCTGGTCGACGACGCCGGTGCCGAACTCCTGGGCGAGGTCGAGGCGCGGGTACGCGTCGAGCACCTCGCGGATGAAGGATGCGGGAAGCGCATCGGGCCGCGCGCCGGAGATGTCGAGACCGGTCGCGATCTCGAGCAGGTATCCCTCGACGTCGAGGTCGGGATCGACGGCGGGCCAGTTGTGGCGAACGATCACCTCGAGCGCGCGCTGGCCACGGTGCTCGTCCCATCCGGCGCCCCGGGTGAGCGCGACGGCCACATGGCCCCCTGACTCCTCATACGAGCGGAAGACGTTGTCGAACTCGGGCACCAGGCCGATGTCGTGCAGCACGGCGGCGACGTAGAGGAGTTCGTGGTCGATGTCCGAGCGGCCCTCGACGACCGCGAAGGCCTCGGCCCACAGCCATGACCGCAGCACGTGATTCAGCAGGGCCGGGGAGTGATACTGCGTGGCGAGCGACAGAGCGGCGCGCGCCGCTGCCGAACTCGGTGCGTCGAACGAGGCCAGTGTCAGGTGGTCGGGCGTCGCGTTCTCACTCATGCCGGTCAGCGTATCGCTGCGGCCGCTTGCGACGAGAACGTCGGATGACACAATGACCGGATGCGTCGTCGTACAGGCCGGGCGAACCCACCTGTTAGGGTTGCCTAACCAACATCGATCGTCTCGGTGTCGTCCCCTCCCCGGTCCCGAAAGGTCATTCCCCATGCCCTCCCGCCTCCGTCGCCGCGCCACTGCGGCCCTCGCCGTCTCGACCTGCGCCGTGCTCCTGCTCGTCGGCTGCGCCGCCGAGCCGACCGCCGCCACCGACGAACCGGCCGCCGCGTCCGGCACCCACGAGGTCGAGCATGCCCGCGGGACCACCGAGGTCCCCGACGACCCGCAGCGCGTGGTGACGCTCGAGCCGCTCGAGCTCGACACCGCGGTCGCGGTCGGCATCGAGCCGGTCGGGGCCGCCGTCGCGAGCAACGTCACGGGTGCGCCGGCCTACCTCGAGGTCGACGGCGTCGAGCCCGTCGGCACGGTGCCCGAGCCCGATCTCGAGGCGATCGCGGCGCTCAAGCCCGATCTGATCCTCGGCACCGAGGCGCGGCATTCCGAGCTCTACGAGCAGCTCGCGGCCATCGCCCCCACCGTGTTCATCGAGACCCAGGCCGATCCGTGGCGCGACAACGCTCTGCTGATCGGCGAGGCTCTGGGTCGCGAAGACGAGGTGGCCGATCTGCTGGCGGCGGTCGACGAGCGGTGCGAGGCGCTCGCCGACGAGTACGACGTCGACGGTCAGACCGCTCAGCTGATCCGTCCCCGCGACGAGACCACGCTCAGCCTCTACGGCCCGGTCTCGTTCTCGGGAAGCCTGCTCGAGTGCGTCGGATTCACGATCCCCGAGCAGGACTGGGCCGACGGCCTGCAGGCCGACCTCTCGCCCGAGAACATCCTCTCGGCGAAGGCCGACCACGTGTTCGTCACAGTGAGCGACGTCGACGACGCCTCCGAGATCCCCGCGGCGATCACGCAGAACGCCGCCGCCTTTCCCTCGGTGACCCCGGTCGACACGAGCTACTGGGTGTCGGGCGTGGGCCCCAAGGGCGCACAGACCGTGCTCGACGACATCGAGACGTATCTCGAAAAGAGCCGTTGACCGCTCTCTCCCTGACCCAGACGCCGGCGCCGCCCACGCGGCGCCGGCGTTCTCCGCACCGTGGGGCCCGCGCGGTCGGCGGGACGATCGTGCTCCTCGCCCTGCTCGCGCTCGCGGTCGTGCTCTCTCTCACAGTCGGCGCGAACCCGCTCTCTCCGCAGACGGTGTGGACCACGCTGCAGGGCGGCGGGAACCCCGAGACCGACTACATCGTGTTCGACCTACGCATCCCCCGCACCGTCACGGGTCTCGTGGCCGGTGCCGCGCTGGGAGTGGCGGGGGCGCTGATCCAGGCCTTCACCCGCAATCCGCTCGCCGACCCCGGCATCCTCGGGGTCAACGCCGGTGCCGCGCTCGCCGTCGCGCTGGGCGTGACCTTCCTCGGTCTGCGCGACGTCTCGCAGTTCGTGTGGCTCGCTTTCCTCGGCGCGCTCGTCGTCACGGTGGCCGTGTACCTCATCGGGTCCTCCGGACGCGGCTCGGCCGATCCGCTGCGCCTCACCCTCGCCGGCGTCGCGCTCGGTGCCGTGCTTTCGGGAATCACGACCGGACTCTCGTTGAGCGACCCCGATGCCTTCGATTCGATGCGCAGCTGGAATGCCGGGTCACTCCTCGGTCGCGGCTTCGACGTCATCCTGCCGGTGCTCCCGTTCGTGGTGGTGGGACTGATGCTCGCGCTGCTCCTCGCCCCCGGTCTCAATGCGATCGGTCTCGGTGAAGACGTCGCCCGCGCGCAGGGCGCCAACGTCGCGGGCATCCGCATCGGCGTCATCGCCGCCGTCACGCTGCTTGCCGGCGCCGCGACCGCCCTCGCCGGCCCGATCTCGTTCATCGGCCTCATGGTGCCGCACGTGATCCGGTGGACGTTCGGCGTCGATCAGCGCGTGATCCTGCCGCTCTCAGCCGTGCTCGCGCCCGTCATCCTGCTGTTCGCCGACGTGCTCGGCCGCATCATCATCGCCCCGGCCGAGGTGCCGGTCGGCATCGTGGCGGCGTTCGTGGGGGCTCCCGTGCTGATCGTTCTGGCCCGCAGACGCAAGGCGAGTGCACTGTGAGCTCGTCGCGAGTGGTCACGCTCACCGACGTCGGATACCGCCGACGGATCCTGCGACTCGGACCGCTGAGGATGCCGGTGCGACAGCGCAGCATCCTCGCGGGAGTCGCTGCGGTGGGTGTTCTCATCGTGCTGACGGTGCTGGCGCTGGGGCTCGGCACCTACCCCCTCACGCCGCAGCAGGTCGTGCAGACGCTGTTCGGCGGCGGAGACGCCATGGACCGCACGGTCGTGATCGACTGGCGGCTCCCGCGGGCGGTCGCCGCGATCACAGTCGGCGCGCTCCTGGGCATCGCGGGTGCGCTGTTCCAGACCGTGACGAGGAATCCGCTCGCGAGCCCCGACATCCTCGGCCTCTCCAATGGTGCGTTCACCGGCATGCTGCTCGCGCTGGTGCTCGTCTCGGGCAGTTGGCCGGTGTTGACCGTCGGCTCACTCGTCGGCGGATTCGTCACGGCCGCGGTGATCTGGCTGCTGTCCGCGCGCGGAGGCGTGCAGGGATTCCGCCTGATCGTCGTCGGGATCGGCGTCTCGGCGATCCTCGCCTCGCTGAACACGTGGATGCTGTTGCAGATCGAACTGGAGACGGCGATGTTCGCCTCGGCCTGGGGGACCGGGTCGCTGAACGGCGTCACCGCCGGTCCGCTCGCCGGGGCACTCGCATGCGCCCTGCCGTTCGTCGCCGCCGCCGTGCTGCTCGTGCCGCGGCTGCGTCAGCTCGGTCTCGGCGACGACATGGCGGCATCCACCGGCGCCAGGCCGGGAGCGATCCGCGCCGGAGCGCTGCTGATCGGCGTCGCGCTCGTCGCTGCGGCCACCACCGTCGCAGGACCTGTCGCGTTCGTCGCCCTCGCCGCACCGCAGATCGCACGCCTCGTCGCCCGCACCCCGCACCTGTCGCTCGTGCTCTCGGGGCTGTTCGGCGGCGTGCTGCTGCTGGGTGCCGACCTCATCGCGCAGCACGTGCTGCCCACCGCCCTGCCTGTCGGCGTCGTCACCGTGTCGGTCGGCGGCGCCTATCTCGTGCTCATGATCATCCTGGAGATCCGCCGCCGTGCCTGACATCCCGTTCCCACCCGAACCCGCCGCCGCTCCGCGTCTGAGCGCGGAGCGCATCACACTGTCGTACGACCGCACCGAGATCGTCCGCGACCTGTCGGTGGACGTGCCCGACGGCGGCTTCACCGTCATCATCGGTCCGAACGCATGCGGCAAGTCGACGCTCCTCCGGGGCCTGTCGCGGCTGCTCGCGCCATCGAGCGGACGTGTCGTGCTCGACGGGCAGACGATCGGCTCGTATCCGGCGAAGGAGGTCGCCCGCAGGCTCGGTCTGCTGCCGCAGAGCGCCACGGCACCCGATGGCATCACGGTCGCCGATCTGGTCGCCCGGGGCAGATACCCGCATCAGAACCTGATGAGGCAGTGGTCGGATGCCGACGAGCTGGCCGTGCAGCACGCCCTGGCGGCCACCGGCACCGCCGATCTGGCCGCACGCCCGGTCGACGCGCTCTCCGGCGGGCAGCGCCAACGGGTGTGGGTGGCGATGGTGCTCGCGCAGGAGACCGACCTGCTGCTGCTCGACGAGCCGACGACCTTCCTCGACGTCGCGCACCAGGTCGAGCTCATGGAGCTGTTCGCACATCTCAACGCGCAGGGCCGCACGCTCGTCGCCGTGCTGCACGACCTCAACCACGCAGCCCGCTATGCGACCCACATCATCGCCATGCGCGATGGACGCATCGTCGCCGAGGGGCCGCCGCACGAGGTGATCACGAGCGAGCGCGTGCACGAGGTCTTCGGTCTCGAGAACGTGGTGATCGCCGATCCGGTCACGGGCGGACCGCTCGTCGTGCCGCTGCGCGGTTCCGTGCCCTCGGCAGGCAGAGGAGTGCGCCTGTGACTGCCGATCGCCCCTGGGCGTACAGCGCGTTCCCCGTCGAGGTGCGCAACCGCACGATGCTGAGCCCCCGCTTCGTCCGACTCACACTCGCCGGAGAGAGCCTGCGGAACTTCGCCGCCTGGGGCACGGATCAGCGCATCAAGGTCGTTCTTCCGCTTCCGGACGGCAGCATCGCCGACTTCGGGCTGCTCGACGAACCCACGCCTCACCCCTCCGACTGGTACACGCGCTGGAAGGCGATGCCCGAGGGCGAGCGCAACGTACTGCGCACGTACACGCCGTCGGCGATCAGGGCGGATGCCGGTGAGATCGACATCGATTTCTACCTGCACGAACCGGCAGGGCCGGCGTCGGCGTGGGCGGCCGCGGCCCAGCCCGGTGATCACCTCGTGGTCAACGGGCCGGACGCGCGCATGGGGTGGACCGGATACGGTCTGCACTGGCAACCGGGCGATGCGCGGCGTTTCCTGCTCGTCGCCGATGAGACGGCGTTCCCGGCCGTGCGCGGCATCCTCGATTCGCTCGATCCGGATGCCTCCGCCGAGGTGTTCCTCGAGTGCGATGATCCCGCCGACGACATCGTCTCGGGATCGTCGCCGGAGAATGCTCGCATCCATCTGGTCGAGCGGGGAAACGACGTTCACGAGTCCGGAGTCGAGCGCGCCCTGCGGGACTGGCTCGACGAGCAGCAGGGCGGGCTGCGCGACGATGACGCTCTGTATGTCTGGCTCGCGGGGGAGGCAGGCGTGACGGCGCGGATCCGTCGTCGGCTCACTGCAGAGGTCGGCGTCGCGAAGGAGCGGGTGTCGTTCCTCGGCTACTGGAAGATCGGCGGACCGCTCGTCGGGTGACGCCCGGCGCGATGCTCACACGCCGCCGGGGTGCGACAGGGCGCCGAGCACGAGTCCACGCACCACCGGCACGAGCTGAGCGACCGGCATCCGATCGCCTACGCGGTGGGCGCGGCCGCAGCGACCGTGTGCGATCTGGTTCTCAGGCGGCGCTCTCGCGCACGGCAGGCCGGGTGAGTCGGGGGATCAGCGACGGCGTGTTCTCGCGGTAGGCGATGTAGTCGGCGCGGTCGCCCCACTTCTTCTCAGCGCGTGCCTCGAGCAGCGGGATGCCGCTGACTCGCGTGAGTAGCAGGATCACGAACAGCGGCGACAGGATCGCGACCCACTGCCATCCGGCGAGCACAGGTGCGGCGGTGAGGAAGACGCCCACCCAGAGCACGATCTCACCGAAGTAATTGGGGTGGCGTGAGCGCGACCACAGGCCGGTGCGGATGAACTCGTCCTTGTTCGCGGGGTCGGCGCGGAACGCCGACTTCTGCGCATCGGCGACGATCTCGATCACGAGGCCGAGCGCCCACACGACGATTCCCACGACGGTCAGCCATCCGATGGGGGCCCGCGCGCCGGCATCCGTGCTGATCGCGATCCACGCCGCGGCTGCCGTGATCGACACCCACGCACCCTGGATCACCCACACCTGCAGGAAGCGTACGGGGGAGCCCTTGATCTCGTCGAAGCGCCCGTCGGAACCGGCTTTGTGCACGCGCATGGCGAGGAACGATCCGAGCCGCGCGGCCCACAGGATGACCATCGCCGCGAGGATCCAGCTGCGTGCGTCGGGCATGGGCGTCAGCAGCACGAGTGCGACCGAGATGGCGAGGAACGTGAGGCTGCCGGTGAGGTCGAAGAACCGCTCGGTGCGCAGGATCATCGCCGGGATGAAGGCGAGGATCTGGATCGCGTACGCCGCCGCGACGGCGAGGGCGAACAGCGGGATGCCACCGAGCGTCGCGCCGCCCTGGCTGCCGGCGAGGGCGACGAGCGCCCCGATGACGAGCGCGACGACGATCGCGATGAGCGAGGCGCGCGAGGACTTGGGCTTCGTGGGGGTGGGGGAGGACATCGTGCTCTTTCCGATTCTCAGAGGTACAGGTCTTCGACGGTGGCGCCGGCGCGGTCGAGCACCACGCTCCGCTTGAGCTTCATGGTGGGCGTGACGAGCCCGCGGTCTTCGAGGTCGGCGAAGACGACGCTGAAGCGACGCACCTGCTCGCTGCGTGCCACCAGTGCGTTGGCGGCGTCGACGGCACGCTGCAGGTGGGCGCGGAGCGCAGGGTCGGTGATCTCGCGGATGTCGGGCTGGGTGACGACGGGGATGCTGGTGCCCGCCGCGGCGGCCCAGGCCAGTGTCTGCTCGGGGTCGAGCACGAGCAGCGCGGAGAGGTACGGCTTGCCCTCGCCCACCATCACAGCGTGCGAGACGAGCGGATCCGCTTCGACCGCGCTCTCCCAGCGGGTCGGCACGATCGTCTTGCCGTTGGAGGTCACAATCACGTCTTTGAGGCGGCCGTCGAGGATCAGGCGGCCCTGGTCGTCGAGGCGCCCGAGGTCTCCGGTGCGGAAGAACCCGTCGACGAAGGCGCCCTCGTCGTGGGCCGGGTTGCGGTAGCCGCCGAAGACGCCGATGCCGCGGGCGAGCACCTCGCCCTCGTCGCTGATGCGCACGGTGAGACCGGGCAGGGGTGAGCCGACGCTGCCCGAGGCGATGCGACCGGGCAGGTTGCCGGTGAGGGGTGCCGTCGTCTCGGTGAGGCCGTAGCCCTCGATGACAGGAACCCCGATGCCGCGGAAGAAGAGCGAGAGGTCGCTCTCGAGAGCCGCCCCACCAGACAGGATGTAGCCGACCCGCCCGCCCATCACGGTGCGGAGGCGGCGATAGAAGAGCGCGTCGAAGAAGCGGTGGCGCAGGGTGAGCCCGCGGTCTTTCGGGATGCGGCGACCGGCGTCGATCCGTTCGGCGCGGATGCCCCAGGCGATGGCCGTCGACCGAGCCTTCGCCCACACCGCCGAGAGCTTCTTCTCCGCGGCCTTGTCAGCCGCGGCGGCCTGGATCTTCTGCAGCACCCGCGGCACGACGACCAGGAAGGTCGGGCGCAGCGTGTCGAGGGTGGCGACGACCGTCGAGGGGTCGGACAGGTGCGCGATGCGCATGCCGCTGGCGAGGCAGATCAGCTGCAGCCCTCGTGCGAGCACATGGGCGAGCGGCAGGAAGATGACGGTGTTGCCGCTCTCGTTCACGATCTCGTGGTACGCGGCGGCGATGTTGAGAACCTGCCCGAGGAAGTTCCGGTGCGTGAGCACGACGCCCTTGGGTTCGCCGGTGGTTCCCGAGGTGTACACGATCGTCGCGGCGTCGTCCTGCGAGGCCGACGACCTGCGTGCCTCGAGCTCCTCATCGGTGACGGCGACGCCACGCGCGACCAGGTCGGTGAGAGTGCCGGATGCTGCGGCATCCATCGTCCATGCGCCGAGCGTGACGGCATCCGTCTTCGCGAGTGCCGCCTGCAGGAGCGCCGCGTGCTCGGTGGTGCCGCCGATGGCGAGGCGCACACCGGCGTCCGCGATGATCGCGTCGACCTGGGAGGGAGAGGAGGTCTCGTAGATCGGGACGACGACGGCGCCGGCGAACCAGGATGCGAGGTCGGCGACGGCCCAGTCATAGCGCGTCGGCGCCATGATCGCGATCGGGTCACCCGCCTGGATGCCCTCGGCGATGAAGCCCTTCGCCAGGGCGCGGACCCGGTCTGAGAACTCCCGGGTCGTGATCGGGCGCCAGGGGGCTGCGGCATCCGCTCCCGCGACCTCGAAGGCGACGTGCTCAGGAGCTGAGGTGACGCGCGCGACGAGCAGGTCGGTGACGTTGCGATACCCGTCGAGGTCTGCAAGCGGCGGGGTCGATGACTCGATCATCGTGGCTCCTCTCGGGCGCGCGGAAACGGGCCCATCATCCGGTGTTCGGAGCTGGTGACGATTCGGATGGGATGGATCTGGCAAATCAGCCTTCGTCAGGAACGGGGCTGGTGCCCGGGAAGGGCCGCCGTCGAGGCGGCGAGTTGGAGGGGCTGACGGGAATCGAACCCGCGCTATCTGCTTGGGAAGCAGAAGTTCTGCCATTGAACTACAGCCCCGTACCTGCATCCGAGGAGCGGGTGAACGCAAGCCTACCCGCCTGATCCGTCATGGCCAAAGTGTCGGCGGCGTGTGGCAACTAGGCTGGGGCCGTGCTTCTCAGCGACCGCGACATCAGAGCAGAACTCGCATCCGGCCACATCGGCCTGGACCCGCACGAGCCGGAGATGATCCAGCCGTCGAGCATCGACGTGCGCCTGGACCGCTACTTCCGTCTCTTCGACAACCACAAGTACCCGTTCATCGACCCGTCGGTCGATCAGCCCGAGCTCACGCGCCTGATCGAGGTCGACCCCGATGAGCCGTTCATCCTGCACCCGGGCGAGTTCGCGCTGGGCGCGACGTTCGAGCAGGTCTCGCTGGCGGATGACATCGCGGCGCGGCTCGAGGGCAAGTCGTCGCTGGGTCGCCTCGGCCTCATCACGCACTCGACCGCCGGGTTCATCGACCCCGGTTTCACGGGGCACGTCACGCTCGAGCTGGCGAACGTCGCGACGCTGCCGATCAAGCTGTGGCCGGGCATGAAGATCGGTCAGCTGTGCTTCTTCCGTCTGACCTCCCCGGCCGAGAACCCGTACGGCTCCGGCCACTACGGCAACCGATACCAGGGGCAGCGGGGGCCGACGGCATCCCGGTCATTCCAGAACTTCCACAAGACGGACGTCGGCACGACCGACGTCGGAGCCGTAGGGGGCTGACATGAGCGGTGACAGCAGAGATCCGTACGACCCGTCGGAGGATGCTGTCATCCCGCCTCCTCCGCTCGCGACCGCGGTTCCGGATGCGACGATCCCGCCGCCTCCGCCTGAGTCGTCGGTTCCGGATGTCGTGATCCCGCCTCCTCCGCCGGAGGCGATGCTTCCTGCCACTCGCCGTTCGCGGCCGAAGCCGGCCATCCTCGAGGGCGATCAGCCTGCCCCGGTCGCCGATGACTGGGCTCAGCCCTCGGTCGCTCCTGAGGTGCCGACCTCCGGCGGATACCGCGCACTCACCATCGTGATCTTCACCTTCCTGCTGTTGCTCCTCGCGGCGGCGATCGTCGGGGCGATCTACCTCGGGGTGACGACGCTCGGGCTCTCGACCGTCGATTCCATCTCTGTCGCAGGCGCCGCGGCATCCTGGACCGGCTGACGTGGGCGACCTGAGGTACGACCCCGAGGTCGATGCGGCCTACGCCACGATCGGGCGACCGATCCGGCCCGGCGAGGCGGCGCGGCAGGTGCCCGTGGAGCTGCCCGACGGCATGACCGGTGAGCTGATCCTCGACTTCGATCGCGGCGGTCACCTGCTCGGGATCGAGGTGCTCGGCGCATCCGGGCTGCTCCGGCCGGAGGATCTTCGGGGCCAGTGAGGCCCCGGTCGCGACTGCGGCTCTTCTGAGCCGACGCCGGTCACGTGCGCGCACGCAGAAACGCTCCGTCTGACCGGAGTCAGACGGAGCGTTCTCGATGAGCGGATGCCGTCAGGCGTCGCGACCGCGGGAGAACCCGGCGTCGAAGCCGCGCTCGAAGGCGTGCTGCGCCGCGCGGGCGGTGCGGTGGTCGCCACGGGCGTGGCCATGGCCAGGACCGAACCCGTGGCCGCGGTGGTCTCCGTGCTCGTGTCCGCCGCGCTCGTGCGCGAAGCGGTCGTGTCCACGGTGTCCGCGGTGCGCGCACGCGCGGTCCGCGAAGTCGGAGTCGGCGCCGAACTCGGCATCCGCACCGTGCTCACGACCGTGCTCGTGCCCCGGACCGAAGCCCGAATCGGCGTCGCGTCCGCGTCCGAAGGGGTGTCCGTGGCGGCGACCGAAGCCGCGACCGGGGCCGAACCCCGGACCGAAGCCGTGGTCGGGGCCGAAGCCGGGGCCGAAACCGCGAGGTCCGAAGCCGTGACGACGGCCGCGTCCGCGGGGAAGAGGGGTCTCTTCGTCCCATCCGAATGCGCGGGCGATCTGCTCGAGCGAGGCGAGTGTGGTCTCGAGATCTTCGGGGGAGACGGCGTCGGAGACCTTGGCGCGGATGCCGTCGACGATGCCGCTGAGGCGTTCCTTGGCCGAGCGGCCTTCGTCGGTGAGCGTCCAGCCGTCGCCGTCGGCGGCGACCCACCCGCGCTCGACGAGGTCGTGCAGCTTGTGGGCGTTCAGCGGTCGGCGCGCGGGTGCCGTGCCGTCGATCACGTTGAGGATCCGCCAGTCGCGCCGGCTCGCGTGCTCGCCCTCGAAAGAAGAGGCGAACTCGGCGGCCATCAGGCGGTCGACCGCCTTGATCCAGAAGCCGAAGGGACGGGAGGTGTTGTCTGTGTTCTGAGTGTAAGAGGTGTTCATGAGTGAGTCCTTAGATGTCATGGAGCATGTGCTTGTCACTGTGCATGTATATGTAGTGTGACATGCAGTGTGGATACATGTCAAGTCGCATGTAAAATTGACGGGTGAGTGCCGAACAGAACGACCCCGCCGAGGCCATCGCCCGCGCCCTGTCCCGTCTGCGCGGACGCCGTCCGAGCGAACGCGGTCGCGGGCCCCGCGGGATGGGCGGGCCTCACGGCTGGCATGGTGGTCCGCATCCGGATCACTTCGAGCAGGGCGGTCATGGGCACGGGCATCCGGGGCGGTCGGGGATGCCGGGAATGCCACCGTGGATGAACGACCCGTCCGGTCGATTCGGGGGACCGGCACGGATGCGGATGCTCGAAGCACTCGCCGCGGCATCCACGCCCCTGAGCGTGAGCGATCTCGGCGCGGCGATCGGCGTCGATCAGCCCCGTGCATCGCGGCTCGTGCAGCAGGGGGTCGCGCACGGATTCGTTCGTCGCGAGGCGGATCCGGATGACGCTCGACGCACGCGCATCGCGCTGACCGACGAGGGCCGCAAGGTCGCGCGCGGCATGCGGGGCGAGCGGCGCGAAGCCCTCGGCAAGGCGCTGGCCGCCTTCACCGATGAAGAGCGCGAGCAGCTCGCGGCGCTGCTGAACAAGCTCGCCGACAACTGGGAGAGCTGAGCGGTCGATCATTTCGGTCGGTGGTGGCCGCGGCGGAGTTCGCGATCGGCATTCCGGAACGCTGATCCGTAGTTCCGGAATATGCTTCTGATCTGGTCGAAAAGTGCCTGATTCCGCGGTTCGAATGTCGGTGGCTGCCAGTTGGATGGAGGCATGTCATCCCGCACTCGCACCCTCGTCGATCAGGTCGTCGCCGACCTCGATCGGGTGCTGTCCGACGACGCTCTCGCGGGGTTGTCAGACGCTGAACGGGTAGAAGTACTGCAGGCTGCGGGCGCGGCGTTCCGACGGGTCGAAGCCGTGGTGGTCGAGACGATCGCATCAGGGGACGCGGTGGACTTCCCGCACTCCACGGGCTGCCGCACGCAGAACGAACTGCTCCAGCGCACCCTGTTGACAGATGTGCGCGGGGCGACGCGTGTGGGGAAAGTCGTCGACCTCGTTCGACGCGATGTGAACCTGGTTTCCGGAGACCGGCTGCCCGCGCGGTGGCCGGCTCTACGAGAGGCGATGCTCGACGGTGCGATCGGGGTCGCGGGGATGCTCGCGGCGACCGACCCGATCGAGAAGGTGTCGCATCGAATCAGCGTCGACGACCGGCTCGACGCCGACACGTGCCTGGCCCGGGCGGCGCGGGGCATCAGACCCGATCCTGAGGGCGGCCCTGATGCCGAGGTCCAGGGGCCGGCGCCCACTCTCGAAGAACTGAAGCTGCTTGCCGAGACGTTGGTCGCGCTGCTCGACCCCGACGGAGACCAGCCCGGCGACGAGCCCACCCGCCGACGGGGAATCACCCTGGGGCGGGTGCGCGACGGATTGCGCTCGATCAAGGGATACCTGACGCCCGAGGTGGCCGCTCAGCTGGAATCGATCCTCGACGCGCAGAACAACCCCAAGGGCGACGGTCCGCCGATGCCGGGGGTGGTGTTCACTTCTGAGGAAGCCGATTCCCAGGGGCGCGGTGACGACGAGGACGGCGACGACGACCGCGGCGGCAACCGCGGCGGCGACCACGGTGACGACCACCGCGGTGACGACGAGGACCCCTACAACTCAGATCCGCGTGTGGTGATCGATGGCCGCACGCCGGCGCAGAAGCGGCACG
Organism: Microbacterium sp. 22215; assembly: GCF_052045655.1. Lineage (NCBI taxonomy): Bacteria > Bacillati > Actinomycetota > Actinomycetes > Micrococcales > Microbacteriaceae > Microbacterium > Microbacterium sp. 22215. The sequence goes on along the minus strand of NZ_JBQEPC010000004.1, from coordinate 48,880 downwards.
ATGCCTTCGCCGCCGCTCTGGCGATCGCCGCACGTCACCGAGACATGCCGACGCTCGGAGGTGCGGGGCCGGTGCTCGTCGTGACGGTTGATGCGAAGGACCTCGTGAACGGCACGGGCCGCGCGAGCGTCAGCGGGGCGGCGGGACAACTTCCGCTCAATGTCGCCGCGCACGTCGGATGCTCGGGGACGATCCAGCGTGTGCTCATGGATGAGGGACGGATCATCGGGATCACGACCACCGATCGGGTCTTCACGGTGCATCAACGGCGGGCGATCATCGCTCGCGACAAGGAGTGTCTGATCCCCGGGTGTCATGTTCCGGCGTCCTGGTGTGAGATCCACCACGTCACTGAGCATGCGAGGGGTGGGCCGACGCATACGGATAACGGTGTGCCGTTGTGCTGGTGGCATCACCGAAGTCTCGGTTCCTCCGGGTGGGAGATCCGGATGAACGAGGGTGTCCCGCAGGTGCGGGGGCCGCGGTGGTGGGACCCCGAACAGCGGTGGCGCACCCCGAGACTCAGTGTTTCAGAGCGGTCACCGGGGCAGCAACAGAGGGACGGATCGCCCGCTTTCGCGCGCGCGGGATGATGCGACTAGCGCTGTGCGCGTGTCCGTGTTCCTGTGCCTGTGCCTGTGCCTGTGCCGGTGCCTGTGTCATTGCCTGCGGGTGCGCTTGCGGCTGTGCCGAAGACGAGGGATTCCTCGTCATCGACCGAGAGCGACAGCACCACGGTCTCGACGACGGGGTGCGCCTCGATCTGCTGTTCGATCTCGCGCAGCCGTCTGGCCACATCGTGTTCGCGGGCGTCGCCGGCCAGGTCGACCTCCGCGACGATGAACAGCCGGTTCGGCCCGACGTACTCGATGTGCAGGTAGGTGAGGCGCTGGATCTGCGGCGACCCCAGCAGCGCGCGCCCGACACGATCACGCAGGGCCGGCGATGCGTTCGAGCCGACGAGGAACGCGATGTTGCGTCCGATCAGGATGATCGCCACGACGCCGAGCAGGATGCCGACGAGGATCGATCCCACGGCATCCCACGCGGCGACCCCGGTGATCTGATGCATCGCGATCGCCCCGGCGGCGAGCACGAGCCCGATCAGAGCGGCCATGTCTTCGAAGAACACCGCGCGGAGCGTCGTGTCACTGGTGTCGAGCACGTAATCCCACGTCGACGATCCGCGCTCGCGCGCGAGCCGCCGAGACTTCACCATCGCCTGCGTGAACGAAGCGCCCTCGAGCACGAACGCGATACCGAGCACCGCGTATGCGACGGCAGGGCTCTCGACCGGGCCTGTCTCCGACAGCTCCTGCACACCGTGCATGATCGACACGATCGACCCGGCGGTGAAGATGCCGAACGCGGCGATCAGCGACCACACGAACGCCGCACGACCGTAGCCGAGGGGATGCCGCTCATCCTTCTCCCGCGCACCGCGGCGGTCGGCGATGAGGAGGAAGATCTCGTTCCCGGCATCCGCCCACGAATGCGCGGCTTCCGCCACCATCGACGCCGACGACGTGAGCACCGCCGCGACGGTCTTGGCGATCGCGACGAGGATGTTGGCGAGGAAAGCGATGATGACCGTCACGCGGTCAGGCTACTCCCGCTTCCGCTCCGACTCGAATACTCAGACGCGCTGCGTCGCCTTGACCGGAAGCAGCAGCAGGAAGCCCGCGATCAGCACGATCACGATGCCGAGGATGCCGTAGGCGGTCGACCCCGAGAGCACGATGAGCAGCGTCCAGGCGCCGGATGCCATCCAGCTCGCCGCCCGCCCGGTCGTGGCGTAGAGGCCGAAGATCTCGCCCTCGCGCCCGGCCGGGGTGATGCGGGCGAGGAACGACCGCGACGCCGCCTGTGCGGGTCCGACGAACGCGCAGAGCAGCAGGCCGCCGATCCAGAACACGATCGTGCCCGCATCCACCAGGAAGAACACGGCGAGGCCGGCGATCACCATGGATGCGAGGGAGACGAGGATGATCCGCTTCGGGCCGAACCGGTCGTCGTAGCGTCCGGCGATGATCGTCGAGACTCCCGCGATGAGGTTCGCCGCGATGCCGAAGATCACGAGGTCGAGGAAGGCGAAGTCGAACACCTGGCTCGCGATGACCGCGCCGAACGCGAAGACGCCGCCGAGTCCGTCGCGGAACACCGCGCTCGACAGCAGGAACCAGAACGTCTGACGGGTGTCGGGGTTGCGGTACAAGCCCACGACGTCCTTCACGAGCAGTCCGTACGACGCGAAGAAGCCGACCTTGCGCTCGGGGCGGCCGAGCGAGGGCTCGGGCACGTTGAGGAAGATCGGGATCGAGAAGACGATCGCCCAGATCGCGCAGCCGACGGCGATGATGCGGAACGGCAGTCCTCCGTCCTCCGGGAGGCCGAACCAGTCGAGCATGTAGAAGACGACGACGAGGACCAGTGCGACGATGCCGCCGATGTAGCCGAATCCCCAGCCGAGGCCCGAGATGCGGCCGACGGTCTTCGGGTTCGCGATGCCGATGAGCATCGCGTTCGAGTTCACGGCGGCGATCTCGCCGAAGACGGATCCGGCCGAGATCAGCGCCACACCGAGCCAGAAGAGCGTCGGCGTCGGCTCGACGAACCACAGTCCGAGCATGCAGGCGACGAGCGCACCGGTGCCGATGCCGAGCCAGAGCTTCTGACGCCCCGCGGCATCCGCCCGCTGGCCCAGCACCGGGGCGATCAGGAGGATCGCGATGCCGGCGATCGTCGAGCCGAGTCCGAGTCCCGACGCGAGGTCGGCCTCGGCGGCTTCGCGGATCGGGTCCTTCGCGTCGAGTCCCGCGATCGACGCCGGAAGGAACGCCTCGGTCGTGAGGTACAGCGCCGTGAAGATGAAGGTGAGGATGACGGTGTTGAAGGGCTGCGTCGCCCAGTCCCACAGCGCCCACGAGTAGACCTGCTTCTTGGGGGCCGGTGTCTCGCCGCGCAGGTCGAGGCCGATCACTCCGACCGCGCCGCTGTTGGCCGTCGCGGCGGGCTCGGGCACCGCGCCGCTCTGCGGGGATTCGCTCATGCTCGAAGTCTGGCGGCGTGGGGTGAACGGAGGGTGACGGCGCGCCGCGCGGGTGGTCGAGGCCGCTCACGCGTACGACAGCGCTCACGCGTACGACAGCGCTCACGCGTACGACGGCGTTCGCGCATACGACGGCGCTCACGCGTACGACGCCGCGAGCATCTCGGCGAACAGCTCTTCGGCATCCCGTTCGACGCGGCGGCGGGTGAACCAGTCGCAGATGTTGACGCAGTCGCGGTGCAGCAGGTCGAGGCCCTGCGGGTTGGCGATGATGTCGACGATCTGCGGCAGGTCGATCACCCGCACGCGTCCGTCGTGCACGAGAAGGTTGTACGCCGACAGGTCGCCGTGGGCGAAGCCGGCCGCGGCGAAGATGCGCATCAGATCGACGATCTGGTCGTACAGATCCGTCAGCTCGGCACGATCGCTGCGCACGGCAGCAAGCCGGGGAGCCGCGACGCCGTGCGCATCGCCGACGAACTCCATGAGCAGCTCGGTGCCGTTGACCTGCACGGGGTAGGGCACCGGCGCGCCGAGCTCCCACATGCGGCAGAGTGCATCGAACTCGGCGAACGACCACTGCAGGGCGGCGACCGCCCGACCGTGCTCGGACTTCTTCGCGAGCGCTCTGGTGTCGCGGGTGTTCCTGGTGCTGCGGCCCTCGGTGTAGACGCCCGAGCGGTGGAAGCTGCTGTGGTCGGTGTCGCGATAACGCTTGGCGGCGAGCAGTGTGCGTTGCGCGGGGTCGTCCGGCACCGCCCGTTCGAGCAGGAACACGTCGGCCTCCTTGCCGGTCTTGAGGATGCCGAGCTCGGTGTCGAGCGCGCCGGCGCTCGTCACGACCCAGGCGGGCCAGGGCAGGGGTCCGCGCTCCGACGGGGTGATCGCGGGCCAGGTCGTCCAGCGCTGGCCGTCGCCTGGTTCGATGTCGGCGAAGGTCGGGACGGATTCGAAGGGCGAGGCGTCGAACGTCGACGCGGCCGACGAACCGGTGGAGGGACGGGAAGAGGATGCTTCGGACGAAGCGAAGAGATCAGACACGGTGTGGCTCCGAGAGAGGGAGGCCACCGCGGATCAGGAGCGGGCGGCCTCGAGAGGAAGGAAGTCGGCGAGGGGCGCGACAGAGACTGCGTTCATGTCATCCACTCCTCTCGCTCGGGCCTTCCGGGAGAACCCCGGTGCGACGTCGAGCCTAGAGGGCGCGGGCGGATGCTGTCCAGAGTCCCTCCGATGCAGAGGGAGACGCGTCCGGTCCGGACGAATGGTCGGATGCCGTGGACGCCGCGTCGGGCACGCGGGCTCCGCGCCTGCGAGTGTTGAACCATGACCACGACCGCGCCCGTTCCCGTGACGACCGCCCGCACCGAGAGCATCCGCTACGGCGGGCTCATCGTGCTGATGCTGATGGGCTTCCTGCTCGTCACGGCGGAGTTCCTGCCCAACGGGGTGCTCACCGAGATGGCCGACGCCCTCGGCGTCACGCCGGGGCAGGCGGGGCAGACCGTGACGGTCACCGCACTCGTCGGCCTGATCGTCGCCCCGACGGTCGGCCTGATCTTCCCCCGCCTCGACCGGCGGTCGCTGCTCATCTGGATGGCGCTCGCCGCCGCCGCGTCGAACCTCATCGTCGCGATCGCGCCGAACCTCATCATCGTGCTGCTCGCACGGTTCCTGCTGGGGGCGGCGATCAGCGCGTTCTGGGCCATGTCGATCACGGTCGCCGTGCGGCTCGCGGGGCCCGAGCACCTCGGGCGCGGCGTCATGTTCACCTCCGCCGGGGTCTCGCTCGCCACGGTCGCGGGAGTCCCGCTCGGCGTCATGCTCAGCGAGATCGTCGACTGGCAGACGGTCTTCGCGATCGCCGGCGTGCTCATGGTGCTGCTGGCCGTGGCGCTGCGATTCATGCTGCCGTCGGTCCCGGCCGAGCAGGCATCCAGCATCCGCCTTCTCGTCGACACCCTGCGTCGCCCCGGTATCGGACTCGGCATGGTCGGACACGTGCTCGTGGTGCTCGGGCACTTCCTCGCCTACACATACGTGCGACTCGCGCTCGAGCGCATCCCCGAGGTCGAGCCGTCGACGATCATCCTGCTGCTCGCGCTCTTCGGCGTCGGCGGCCTGGCCGGCAACCTCGGACTCGGGTTCTTCATCGACCGCACCTTCGCGTTCTTCGCGGTGTTCGCGCCGCTCGTGATCGCGGTGTCGGTGCTGTCGATGATCTTCCTCTCGGGGTCGGTGCTCGGTGTCGGAATCGTCGTGTTCGTCTGGGGCTTCTTCTTCTCGTCCTGGCTGCTCGTGGCCAACACCTGGGTAGGGCACCGGATGCCCGACCGGCTCGAAGCAGGCGGCAGTCTGGTCGTCGTCGGATTCCAGGGCGCGATCACGATCGCGGCGGGCCTCGGAGGACTGCTCGTCGACACCCTCGACGTCGAGTTCGTCTACGTGCTGGGGGCCGTCTCGCTGCTGGTCGGTGCCGTGCTCTTCGGAATGTCCAACCGCAGGAGCACCGCGGCCGCGGCGCTCGCCTGAGCGGCGGTTCCGGCCGTCTCGAACCGGGTCGCCGGGCTCAATACTGCCGGGCTCAGGGATGCCGCGCTCAGGGCTGCCGCGCTCAGGGCTGCCGCGCTCCGCGCTTCGGGCTCAGGCGGGAACGGCGGTCAGCTCCGACGCCCGCCAGGCGGACGGGGTCATGCCGGTGCGGCGTCGGAAGGCGCGGCTGAACCCCTCGTCCGAGGCATAGCCCAGTTCGCGCGAGGTCTCGCTGACGGACCGGCCCGCGCTCAGCATCCGCTTGGCGGCGTCGATGCGCACCTCGGTGACGTAGTCGGCGGGGGAGCGGCCGATCGCGCTGCGGAAGCGCTCGGCGAACACGGAACGCGACATCGCCCCGACGCTCGCGAGGCGCTCCACGGTCCATTCGCGACCCGGCTGCTCGTGGATCGCGTCGACCACGCGGTCGAGGAACGGATCCTTCGAGACGGACGGCCATCCGGCGGGGGCGCAGCCGTTCGCGGCCCAGGCGCGGATGACACTGAGCAGCACGGTCTGCGCCATCATCCGGCAGATCACGGGGTCGCCCTGCCGCACCGGGTACGACGGCGGGTCCGTCGGCCCCATGCTGCCGGCGAGGGCGGCCGCGGCGGGCTCGAGGGCGTCGAACGACATGACGGTGATCGGATCCGGCAGCACGGCGGCGAGCATCGACGCGCTGTCCGAGAACTCGAGGTCGACGACCACGAGGTCGGTGGCGGCGCCGGCTTCCAGGGCGATCGGCGCGCGGCCGAGCGTGAGGAAGGCATCGCCCCTGACGAGGTTCGCGCTCAGCGGTCGGTCGTCGACGGCCACGATCTGCGCGGTGCGGTCGACGTCGAGGCGGCATCCGGTGGTGAGGGGCGGATGTCCGCTGACCGAACCGTCGGCGATGTAGACGAGAGTGGCGGCGCCCGAAGGCAGCGGCAAGACCCCGCCTGCGGCCAACGCGACGCGTCGAGCGATTCCCACGCGCAGGTCGACGGAGTCGAGCACCTGTCCGAGGGCTGCGGAATCGACGGTCACCATGCCTTCGGCAACGCCCAGGGGCGCATAGCTATTCCGGATACGCTGGAAGGACCCCCACCCGAGGAGTCCCGTGTTCCGCACACCCGACCGCCTGTTCCGAGTCCTCGCGATCGCGGAGGCGATCACCTGGACGATCCTCATCTCGGCGATCATCGCCCGCGCCGTCGGCGCCCCCGGCATCGTCGTGACGATCGGCGGAGGCATCCACGGCTTCGTGTTCCTCGCCTACGCCGCGACCGCTGTGCTCGTCGCGCTCAACCAGCGCTGGAACGTGGGCGTCGCGATCCTCGCCGTGGTGAGCGCGATCGTGCCCTACGCGACCATCCCGATGGAGATCTGGCTGCACCGCACCGGCCGACTGGCCGGTGACTGGCGTCTGCAGCAGACCGCCGACCCGCGCGACGCCCGCTGGTACGACCGCCTCATGCGATGGTTCCTCCGTCGCCCGTGGGCGCTCGCGATCCTGCTCGTCGTGGGCATCGTGGCGCTGTACGTGATCCTGCTGCTGGTCGGGCCTCCCGGAGGCAAGTGACGCCCGACGGGCGTCACTGCACGACGACGGCGTTCTTGTCGATGACCTCGGCCATCGTCGCGTCGATGTCGCCGCCCGTGCAGTCGACGATCACGTAGAGTCCGACCCCCGTCGCCGTGAACGCCCGCGCGGCCATGCTCCAGGTGCGCTCGCCGGCTTCGCCCTCGACCTGCCGGTTCTCGACGTCCGCGTTGCCGCCGATCTGGTAGCTGAACGCGCCGGTCGTGGCGAGCGGAGTGACGGCCGCCGCATCCGTCTCGCCCAGGATCACGGCGAGCATCGCGTCGGAGCTGACGCTGTCATCGCCCGCGACCGTCGGCACGTCGGGGATCTGCCCCTGCCAGAACTGTGCGGTGCAGGTGTCGTCGACCGTGCCGTAGGTCCAGCCGCCGTTGCCGTCGTCGGGCTTGACGATCTTCCAGCCGTCGTCGACGACGAAGCCGTCACCCCACTGGATGTACGCCGACGGGGCGAGCGTGGCGCCCTCGTCGAAGGTCAGAGTCGACGGCAGATCTCCTGAGGCCTCTTCCGTCGGGCTGGTGGTGGGCGACGGGTCGGGTCCGTCGCCGTCGGGTACGTCGGCAGGGATCTGGGCATACAGGCAGCCACTCAATGGCAGCACGGCCAGCGCGACGACAGAGACGGCGGCGAGGCGGACGAGCGGCGAGACCTGCGAGATGCGCGTCATGCCGGTCAGCCTAGTCGGGGCCCGCGCGCGCTCGCCGGACGGATCCGGCGGCTGTCAGTGCGCCGATGCGATGCCGACGGCATCCTGCACCATCACCGACGCCACCCGCGCACCGGCGCCGGCCGCGACGATGAGCTGCTGCGGGCCGGGGATCGCGGCGTCGCCTGCCGCGTAGAGCCCCGGGACGTCGGTGCGGCCCGAGCGATCCGTCACGAGGTGTCCGTCGTGATCGACCGACGGGGCGAATCCGCGCAGGAACGACAGGTCGGTCTCCCACTCCGGGCGTACGAACCCGCCCTCGACCGGGACGACCGTTCCATCGCTGACCCTGATCGCCTCGATACGGCCCCGGTCGCCGACGAGCTCGGTGATCGGATGCCGCACGATCGCGACGCCCGCCGCGGTGAGCTCGGCCTCCTGCACGGCCGATACGGTGTCGGCGCCGAGCGTGAACACGGTGAGCTCCTCGGTCCAGCGCGCGATGAGCCGCGCGCGCTCGGCGAGGTCAGGCGTCGTGCCGATGAGTGCGAGTCGTCTCCCGCGCATCTCCCATGCGTCGCAGGCCGCGCAGCTGAACAGGCTGATGCCGTAGAAGCCGCGCAGGTTCGGCACGTCGGGGAGGGTCTCGCGAAGACCGGTGGCCAGCAGTGCGGAGTGGGCCGTGACGACGTCGGTCGGGTCTTTGCGGCCGATGGACGCCGTGAACCGGGGGGCCTCCCCGCCGGCATCCGTCCCACTGCCGGCATCCGTCCCACTGCCGGCATCCGACTGCCCACCGGCATCCGTGCGTGCGAGGTCGAGCACCCGCACGCGGGTGCGCACCTCGATGTTCGGGTAGGCGGCGAGCTCCTCGCGGGCGATGCGCCGCAGTTCGTGCGGCGGCACCCCGTCCCGGGTGAGGAACCCGTGCGAGTTCAGGGTGGCGGCGTTGCGAGGGCGATCCGCGTCGACGACGAGCACGCGCATGAGGGAGCGGCCGAGATTCAGGGCGGCGGAGAGCCCGGCGGGGCCACCGCCGATCACGAGCACGTCGTAGGCGTCCGTGTCAGTCATCAGTGCCCTTCTGTCGCATCCAGTCTGCCACCTCGCGACTGAGGGTGGCCTAACTCGGGGCTGTCCCGGAGTGCGGGCTGAGGGCGACGACGTCGCCGATCACGACGACCGCGGGAGATCGCACCTGCCGAGCCGCGGCGAGGTGGGCGATCGTCTCGAGCGTGCCGACGGTCACCCGCTCGTGTGCGCCGAATCCGTCTTCGATGATCGCGACGGGGCAGTCGCCGCCGCGCGCGCCCGAGGCCAGGACATGCGCGGAGTGGCCGAGGGTGTTCACGCCCATCAGCAGGACGATGGTGTGGTCGCGCCCACCGCCGAGCGCCTCGATCTGGTCGTGGGCGCTGGCGACGGTGAACGTCTCGGAGACGCCGCGCTGGGTCAGAGGGATGCCGGCCAGGCCCGGCACGGCGACGGCGCTCGTCACGCCGGGGATCACCTCGACGGGGATGCCGGCCGCTTCGCAGAACAGCTGCTCTTCCCGCCCTCGGCCGAAGACGAACGGGTCGCCGCCCTTCAACCGCACCACGCGGCGCCCCTCGCGGGCGAGCGACACGAGCAGCTCGTTGATGCCGTCCTGGGGCACAGGATGGTGACCGGGGAGCTTGCCGACGTCGACGACCTCGGCATCGATCCGTACGCCGTCGTCGGCGAGCTGGGCGAGCACGGCTCGCGCTCCGAGTCGGTCGGCGACGATCACTTCGGCGTCCTGCAGCGCACGGAGCCCCCGCACGGTCAGCAACCCGGCATCGCCGGGGCCGGCGCCGACGAGCGTGACGGATCCGACGGTCGTGACGGATCCGACGGTCGGGCCGATGCCGTCGGCTGTCACGGGTGCGCGGCTTCGGTGATCGGGCCGACGGGGGAGAGCAGTCGCGCCGACGCCTCGTCGTAGCGGGCGACGATGAGGTCGATCAGGGGCTGCGGCACGGTGATTCCGTCGAGCAGGGGCAGGGTGACGGTTCTGCCGTCGGCCTGGCTCACGGTCATGTCGAAGAAGAACCCCTGAGCGAGCAGATAGGTCGAGACGACCGCATCCGGGTGCGCGGCGACCGCCGTGGGCAGATCGGGCTGACGGGCGGCGAGGTAGGCGAGCTCGACCCGCGCGCCGAGGCGGAGGGAGAGCAGGGACGCCATGGCCTCGGCATCCGTCAAGGAGTCGGCGTCGCGAGAGCCGGCGACCGCGAGGATCACGGGTTCGCGGGGTCCGGTGTCGGCGGAGGGCGTATCGGCCGATGCGTCGGCGAGGCGATCCGCCAGCACCTCAGCGAGTCGAGGGTCGGGTCCCATCGGGTCGCTGACGACGGCATCCGCCTTCTTCGCCGCCATGCCGTGCAGGTCGTGGTGCACATGGAACCCGCGCGACAGCAGCAGCGGCACGATCACGACCGGCCCGTCGATCGTCGGCAGCAGGTCGGCCGCGTCGGGCTCCTGCACGTCGACGAAGGCGCTGCGCACCTCGACGTCGGGGACGGCTGCCGCGACGGCGTCGACCAGGTCGGCGATCGCTCGGGCGCCCTCGGCATCCGAGGTCCCGTGTGAGACGGCGAGCAGGATCGGGCGGCGCATGCTGAGACTGTAGGCGAGCCGTGTGACGGCGGTGTTTCGAGCATCTCGCTCCGGCCCGGGGCAGATGTGCGGGTGCGGATGTGTGGGCTCGTGGTCCGGTCGGAAACGCGGCGCGACCAAAGTTGAGCCGATCCATATCAACTTTGTTTGACAGCATCCGGAGGTCGGAGTACAGTTGAGTCATCGCGACTCAGGTTTCCCTGATCGCCCCGGATTTCCAGACCACATCAACCTCAGCAACAAAGGAGAATCACATGGCACGTGCTGTTGGAATCGACCTCGGTACGACGAACTCCGTCGTCAGCGTCCTCGAGGGTGGCGAGCCGAAGGTCATCGCCAACGCCGAGGGCTTCCGCACCACCCCCTCGGTCGTCGCCTTCACGAAGGACGGCGAGGTGCTCGTCGGCGAGACCGCGAAGCGCCAGGCCGTCACGAACGTCGACCGCACCATCGCATCCGTCAAGCGCCACATGGGCACCGACTGGACGTTCGACGTCGACGGCAAGAAGTGGACGCCGCAGGAGATCTCCGCGCGCATCCTCCAGAAGCTGAAGCGCGACGCCGAGTCCTACCTGGGTGACACGGTGACGGACGCCGTCATCACCGTCCCCGCGTACTTCAACGACGCCGAGCGTCAGGCCACGAAGGAGGCCGGCGAGATCTCGGGCCTCAACGTCCTGCGCATCATCAACGAGCCCACCGCTGCGGCCCTCGCATACGGCCTCGACAAGGGCAAGGAAGACGAGCTCATCCTGGTCTTCGACCTCGGTGGCGGAACGTTCGACGTCTCCCTGCTCGAGGTGGGCAAGGACGATGACTTCTCAACCATCCAGGTGCGCTCGACCGCCGGTGACAACCGCCTCGGTGGAGACGACTGGGACCAGCGCCTCGTCGACCACCTGATCAAGCAGTTCAAGGAGACCACGGGCGTCGACGTCTCGGGTGACAAGATCGCCCTGCAGCGTCTGAAGGAGGCTGCAGAGCAGGCCAAGAAGGAGCTCTCCTCCTCGACCTCGACCAGCATCAACCTCCCGTACCTGTCGCTGACCGAGTCGGGCCCCGTCTCGCTCTCCGAGACCATCACCCGCGCGAAGTTCGAGGACCTCACCAAGGACCTGCTCGACCGCACCAAGAAGCCGTTCGAGGACGTCATCCGCGAAGCCGGCATCAAGGTCGCCGACATCGACCACATCGTGCTCGTGGGTGGATCGACCCGTATGCCGGCCGTCGCCGAGCTCGTCAAGCGCGAGACCGGCAAGGAGGCCAACAAGGGCGTCAACCCCGATGAGGTCGTCGCCGTCGGTGCCGCTCTCCAGGCCGGTGTCCTCAAGGGTGAGCGCAAGGACGTGCTGCTCATCGACGTCACGCCCCTCAGCCTCGGCATCGAGACCAAGGGCGGCATGATGACCAAGCTCATCGAGCGCAACACGGCCATCCCGACCAAGCGCAGCGAGACCTTCACCACGGCAGACGACAACCAGCCGTCCGTCGCGATCCAGGTCTTCCAGGGCGAGCGCGACTTCACCCGCGACAACAAGCCGCTCGGAACCTTCGAGCTCACCGGAATCGCCCCGGCCCCCCGTGGCATCCCGCAGATCGAGGTCACGTTCGACATCGACGCCAACGGCATCGTGCACGTGTCCGCCAAGGACAAGGGCACGGGCACCGAGAAGTCGATCGTCATCTCCGGCGGCTCGTCGCTGTCGAAGGAGGACATCGAGCGCATGGTGCGCGAGGCCGAGGAGCACGCCGCGGAAGACAAGGCGCGCCGTGAGGCCGCCGAGGTCCGCAACCAGGCCGAGACGCTCGCATACTCGATCGACAAGCTGATCACCGAGAACGACGACAAGCTGCCTGAAGACGTCAAGACCGAGGTCAAGGCCGACGTCGACGCGCTCAAGACGGCTCTGGCCGGCGAAGACGACGAGGCCGTGAAGACCGCGTTCGACAAGCTGAACCAGTCGCAGGGCAAGATCGGCGAGGCCATCTACGCACAGTCCCAGGCAGAGGGCGCTCCCAACGCCGACGCCGCGGGCGAGGCTCCGGCCGATGACAGCTCCTCCGACGAGGACGTCATCGACGCCGAGGTCGTCGACGACGAGGACGAGAAGAAGTAATCATGACGGACAAGAACTTCGAAGGTGACGACGAGGTTCGCAGCGAGGGGTCGGATGCTCAGGCATCCGGCCCCGCGCCGCAGAACCCGGACTCCGATGAGGCCAGGGCCGCGGAGGGTTCCGATGCGGACTTCACGATCGACGACATCCTGAACGCGGATCAGACGGCCGAGGCCGCCGCAGGGGATGCCGCGCTCGCGGATGCCGAGGACGCGCTCCTGCACGACCTCAAGCGCCTCCAGGCCGAGTACGCCAACTACCGCCGCCGCACCGAAGAGCAGCGCCAGGTCGAGATCGAGCGCGCGAAGGGCGAGGCCGCCAAGGGCCTCATCCCCGTGCTCGACGATCTCGACCGCGCCGCCCAGCACGGCGATCTGGTCGAGGGCACGCCCTTCGCCGTGATCGCGGGCAAGGTGCGCACGGTGGTGGAGCGCCTCGGTGTCGTCTCGTACGGTGAGAAGGGCGAGGAATTCGACCCGCAGCGCCACGAGGCGATCTTCCAGCAGCCCACCCCGGGCGTCGAAAAGACCACGGTGCTCGAGGTCGTCGAGGTGGGTTACCGCCTCGGTGATGTCGAGCTGCGTCCCGCGAAGGTCGTCGTCGCCGTTCCCGCAGAGTAGGTGATCGATGGCTAGCCAGGACTGGTTCGACAAGGACTTCTACAAGACCCTCGGGGTCTCGAAGGACGTCAGCGACGCCGATCTCAAGAAGACGTACCGAAAGCTCGCTCGCAAGTACCACCCCGACTCCAATCAGGGTGACGAGAAGGCCGAGGCGAAGTTCAAAGAGGTCAGCGAGGCGTACTCGGTGCTCTCTGACGCGGAACAGCGCAAGGAGTACGACGAGATCCGCGCGATGGGCTCGGGCGCACGCTTCACGGCGGGCGGCACGGGCGCGGGCGGCTTCGAAGACGTCTTCAGCCGGTTCGGGCAGCAGGGGCGCGGGCAGCAGCAGTCCGCCGACTTCGAGGACATCTTCGCGATGTTCAATCAGGGTCAGGGTGGCTCGTTCGGCTCCGGTCGGTTCGGGCAGACCTCCGGTGGATTCCGCGGGTTCGGCGGCCCCCAGAAGGGAGCCGACGTCACGGCGCGCACCACGCTCGACTTCGCCACTGCCGTGCAGGGAGAGACGATCTCCCTGCAGGGAGACGACGGCAAGCCGTTCAAGGTGAAGATCCCCGCCGGTGTCGCCGACGGGCAGAAGATCAGGCTCCGCGGCCGCGGCCGTCCCTCGCCGGACGGTGGGGAGAACGGCGACGTCGTGGTGCAGATCGCGGTGCGGCCGCATCCGGTGTTCACCCGTGAAGGGCTGAACCTCCGCGTGGTCGTACCGGTGACGTTCACCGAGGCGGCGCTCGGCGCGACCATCGAGGTTCCGACGCTCGGCGGCGACACGGTCAAGCTGCGTGTCGCCCCCGGCACCCCGTCCGGACGCGTGCTGCGCGTCAAGGGACGCGGCGTGACCACCTCGAAGGGCACGGGCGACCTGCTCGCCGAACTGCAGATCGCGGTGCCGTCGCACCTCGACGAGGCTGCTCGGGAGGCGCTGGAGAAGTTCCAGGCACTCGAGCCGGCGGAGAACCCGCGTGCCGACCTCATGGCGAAGGCACGGCGCTAGAAGATCATGACGAACGCGAACACCGAGGAGGAGGTGATCCACTGTGGCTGACCAGCGCGTGGACGCCGACACCCCGGTGTTCGCGATCGCCGTCGCCGCCCAGCTCTCGGGTCTTCACCCGCAGACGCTGCGGCAGTACGACCGCATCGGGCTCGTAGTGCCCGGTCGCACCTCCGGCGGCTCTCGTCGCTATTCGACCCGCAACATCGAGCAACTCCGCGAGGTCGCCCAGCTGTCATCCGAAGGCATGAGTCTTCCGGCGATCGCGCGTGTCCTCGACCTCGAAGACGAGAACCGGATGCTGCGCAGCCGCGTGGCCGAACTCGACGCCGCGCTGCGCGCCGAGCGGGAGAACCGCCCCGGCGTCCGCGTGTTCGCCGCCGGTGCCGCGGGCGTCATCCCGATGCCCAGTGGCCGCCGCCTCCGCCGCTCGGCCGAGGTCGTCCTCTGGCATCCGGGCGGCGGGCGGGACTGACCCGCCGAGGGCGACCCCTACGACGATCGCCACACCTTGGTGGCGAGGTTCGCGACCTCCTTGTCGAGGGTGTCGAGTCGGTGGTCGAGTATGTCGATGCGACCGTTCAGATGCGCATCGAGCGCTTCGATCTGTCCGGTGAGTCGGTGGTCGAGCGCTTCGATCTGTCCGGACAGTTTTCCGTCGAGTGCTTCGATCTGGCCGGTGAGCCTGCCGTCCAGCGCCTCGATCTTCCCGGCGAGTGTTCCCTCGAGATGGCCGATCGTTCCGGAGAGCGTGCCGTCGAGGCGGCCGATCTCGGCCCGCACCACTCTGCCGAAATGCGTCGTCACAAGGGTGAAGCCACCCAGGAGCGCGGCACCGAACACCCCTATGAGCGTCCAGACCTGAGGCTCGTTCATCGTCATGACTCCATCCTGTGAGGGTCGCGCCAGAATGGCAGTGTGGGGTCGTCGGAGGCCGCCCGCCCGTTCGTGATCCTGCGGGTCTGGGGAGAGTCGGGGCGAGCCCCGCTTCGGTGCAGAAGGGAACACCGAACCCGCGCATCCATCCGCGCGCGGTATCGTTGCGACACGATGAGGATGACGCGTCGCACACTGCTGATGGGCGCCGGAGCCGGTGTCCTGGGGGTCTTGCTGGCCTCCTGCACGCCCGAGCCGGCGCCGTCGCCCACGCCCGATCGGTCGCCGACTCCGAAGCCGACATCCGACACGATCACCCCGGCGGCGTTCGCCCGCAGCTCGTGGTCCACGGATCCCTTCGCGCTCGGCGCCGCGAGCTTCACGCCCGTCGGCACGCAGGTCAGCGAACGCGATGCGCTCGCGGAGCCGATCGACGACCGCCTGTTCCTGTCCGGCGAAGCGACCGACACCGAAGCGCCGGGCACGATCGCGGGCGCTCTCCGCTCGGGGGACCGCGCCGCCGGGCAGCTCCTGCGTGCGGCGGCGACAGGCGAACGGGTCGCGGTGATCGGCGCGGGGTTGGCCGGGGCCGCGGCGACAGCACGGCTCGTCGCCGACGGTCTGCAGGTCACGGTCTTCGAGGCGCGCGATCGCGTCGGCGGACGCATCCATTCCGTCGTCGACGACAAGGACTGGCCCTTCCCGGCGCAGCTGGGAGGGTGGCTTCTCGGCGCATCCGACGGTGAGATACGCGACCACCTCACCGAGCTCGATGTCCGCGACGTCTCGCTCACCGGAACGCGATGGCGGTCCGCCGACGGCGACGTCGAGCCGGTCTCCACCGAGCCCGTGCAGGCGGCGATCGCCTCGGCGCAGCAGGGCGTCACCGACATCTCTCTCGAGGATGCGCTGACCGAGGCGGGGGCCGACCCCACCGAGCCGGGGCTCGCGGCGCTGCTCGCCTCGATCACGGCGTTCTCCGGGGCTGACGCCGCGCAGGAGTCGTCGTGGTTCCCGCCGGCGCTTCCGGCCGATGAGTACATCGCGCCGCTCGGCGACCTGACGCCTGTGATCGAGGGGCTGCTCGACGGTGCGAAGCTCAGTCTCTCGTCGCCCGTGAGCCGCATCGCCTACGACGAGAAGGGTGTGAGTCTCGGCATCGCGTCGGGCGAATCGCTGTCGTTCGACCGGGTGCTGATCACCGTGCCGCTCGGCGTGCTCAAGGGCGAGGGGCTGCAGTTCGCTCCGGCTCTGCCGTTCGGCCACCGCGGTGCGATCGCCGCGCTCGGCATGGGTCGCATCGAGACCGTCTGGCTGAGGTTCGACGAGCCGCTCGCCCTCGCGGCGCCGCAGACCGAGGGCGAACCCGAGGCGGCGATCTGGCATGCCGTCGGCGGCGACGGGCTCATCCGCACCTGGTTCAACCTCGCCCCGGTCACGGGGGAGGACGTCGTCGTCGGCATCGTCGGCGGAGAAGCGGCCGACGCGTTCGCGAAGCTCGACGATCAGAAGGTGCTGGAGGCGGCGATCGCCTCGCTCACGCCGTTCCTCACCGCCGTCTAGCGGGGTCCTGCGCGGGGTTCAGACCTCGGGGCGCTCGTGGCCTCGCCGCCGCATCCTGCTGACGAGCACGATGACCGTTGCGACGAGCGCGAAGATCGCCAGAGCGATCCCGCTCGTCAGCAGGAACTCGGGCGGGCCCGACACCTGACGAGGATCCAGGAAGTAGTAGGGGTACCAGCCCACCGAGGGGCCGCGCCACAGGGTGACGCCTCCCCAGGCGAGCGGAAAGGCCAGTGCCGTCGGCACGATCCACCACGGCACACCGCGGTGCCCCGGCGTGAGCACCCAGGCGATGGCCGTGCACGCGGGCAGATAGAAATGCAGCACCTGATCGGACCAGGGCACGTCGACGCGGATGCCGCGCAATCCCGCCTGCCACACGATCAGCGCGAAGGCGAGCCCTGCGGTGATCGTCCAGGTCAGCACCAGCGCCAAGGAGACGGTGAACCAGCGTGGATCCGCGGTCCGGATGAACGCCAGCACCGCCCCGATCAGCAGCACGACGACGAGCGCGCAGTTGGACTGCACTGTCAGGTAGGCGAAGAAGTTCTCGCCCGCGATCGTGCGCGAGCTCAGGCCCCAGAACAGGCGATGCACGAGCGCGACGGTGCACACGGATGCCGTCGCCAGGCGCAGCACACCGAATGCCGATCGTGCCCTCACCTTCGTCCCTGCCCTCTCCCGGCTGCGACCATCGCCCTCCCCAGCGTGATTCACGCCACCCGGCGAGTCTACGGAAGGCTGCTCGACGCGGGCTCCGAGCCGGGCGCGCTCAGGAGAAGGAAAAGTGCGCTTTCTACCGTCGGAGCAGGGAACGACCCTGCTCCGCGCCTGGCGCGCGGTGTCCTGCCACGAAGGAACATCTCCTCATGACGAACACCACCGCCCCCTCCGCCGCCTCTTCGCTGGGACTCCTCGTCCTGCGTGTCGTCGTCGGCTTCGTCTTCGCCGCTCATGGAGCGCAGAAGATCTTCGAGTACACCCTCCCCGGGACCATCGGCAGCTTCGCCGGCATGGGCGTGCCGCTGCCCGAGATCGCCGCGCCCGTCGTCGCGTTCGTCGAGCTGATCGGCGGCATCCTGCTGGCACTCGGACTCTTCACGCGCCCCGTCGGCATCCTGCTCGCGGTCGACATGGTCGTGGCGCTCGTCGCCGTGCACCTGCCCGCGGGCCTGTGGGTGGGCGAGGGCGGATACGAGTTCGTCGCGGTACTCGGGGTCGCCGCGCTCGCGCTGGCCTTCACCGGAGCCGGACGCTTCTCGCTCGACGGGGCGTTCCTCCGCGGACGTGTTCCCGCCTGGCTCAGCTGACGAGAAGGTGCTCGGCGCGAGCCGAGAGAGGGAGCGCCGTCGCGGCGCTCCCTCCGCCATGTCGCCCGGTGTGTATCCTGTCAACTGTTAACAGGAGGTCACCGTGACACAGACCGTGAAGCGCGGAGAGTCCCTCGGAGCGCAGGTCGCGCAGGTCCTGCGCCAGCGCATCGTCCGCGGAGAGCTGGCGCCCGGCGCCCGCATCACCGAAGAGGCCCTCGCCGAGGAGTTCTCGGTGAGCAGGGGACCGATCCGCGACGCGCTCACCCAGCTCAGCTTCGAGAAGCTCGTCGAGGTGCAGCGCCCTCGTGGCGTGTACATCACCGGACTCTCGCAGGACGACGTCGATCAGCTGTACAGCCTGCGCGGCGCCCTCGAGCAGCTGGCGCTCTCGCGGGCCATGCGAGTGGACGACGACGCGCGCTGGGCGGCGATGGCTGCGGCCGTCGGGCGGATGGGTGCCGCCGCCGACAGCGGTGATCACGCGGCCTTCGTCGCCGCCGACCTCGAGTTCCACTCGGAGATCTACGCGCTCGCCGACCATCCCCGGCTGCAGGGTGCCTGGAGCCAGTACCTGCCGACCTTCGCCTCGCTCCTCGAGGTCACGATCAATCACGACGACGACCTCCACGAGTCGTCGGACGATCACGTGAAGCTGATGGACGTGATGCGCTCCGGCACACCGGAGGAGGCGGCCTCGGTCCTGACCGCCCATCTCGACGGCGCCCGCGATCGGATGCTCAGCGAGCTCGCCGGCCGCCCGGCCTGACAGTCGGTTCTCGATCCCGACCCTGCGCGCACCGACGCGACGGCACGGCTTCGACCGCACGGCCTCAAGCATCACTCCGAGTGTTGACTGTTAACAGTCAACACTGCTACGGTCGGGGATGTCGACAACAAGGTCGACCCACGTAGAGGAGCAAAGATGCCCCGCATGCGCATCACCCGGGCGGCCGCCGCGATCGCGGCCGTCGCCGCCACCGCTCTCGTCCTGTCGGCCTGCACCAAGGTCGAAGAGGGTGAGGATGCGGCATCCGCCTTTCCCGAGAACGACATCCGCCTGATCATCCAGGCCAACCCCGGCGGCGGGTCAGACCTGTCGTCGCGCGCCCTCGCCACCGAGCTCGAGGGGATCCTCGGCGTCAGCGTCATCCCCGAGAACATGCCGGGTGCCGCAGGCGCGCTCGCCATGGAGTACGTCGGCGCGCAGGATCCCGACGGCTACGTGATCGGGTTCGCCCCGGTCGAGATCGCGATGCTCAACACCACGCAGAGCGCGAACGTGCTCCCCGAGGACTTCGATCTGCTCGGCCAGATCATGCTGGCTCCCGGAGTCATCACGGTCGGCGCCAACAGCGGCATCGAGTCGCTCGAAGACCTCGTGGCCCAGGCCAAGTCCGGGGCCGTCACGGTCGCCAACTCCGGTGCCGGCTCGATCTGGGAGGCCGCGACCGTCGGCCTCGGCGATGCGACCGACGCGACCTTCTCTCCCGTGCCGTACGACGGTGGCGCGACGGCCGTCGCCGCCGCCGCATCCGGAGAGACCGTCGCCGCGGTGTCGGGTCTCGGTGAGGCCCTCGCGCAGGGCGAGGCCGTGCGCATCCTCGCCGTCATGAACGACGAGCGCCACCCGGATGCCGAGGACGTGCCCACGGTCGATGAGGCCATCGGCGAAGACGTGGTCTTCGGAGGGTGGGGTGGCATCTACGCCCCCAAGGGCCTGCCGGACGACGTCAAGGGCGAGCTGGAGTCCGCGGTGAAGGAAGCCGTCGAGTCCGACACCTACCAGCAGTTCCAGAAGGATGCGGGGAACCTCGTGGTCTACCGCGACTCTGCGGAGTGGACGACCTTCGTCGACGAGCAGTTCGACCTCTTCAAGGAGCTCCTGGGCTGACCGGCCCTCGGAGAGCGGGGCCGGGCTCATCACCGGCCCCGCACCATCCGATGACGCACGTCAGACCAGGAAGGAGCACCATGTCCCACGCCGATGCCACCAGCCCGGCCGAGCAGGACGAGCAGCAGGGCGCACCCGCGTCGCGGCCGCTCGAGATCGTCTTCGGATTCGTCGCCCTCGCGTTCAGCGCGGGCTATCTGTTCCTCGCCACCCAGATCCCGCTGCGCCGCGAGGCTGCGCCCGGTCAGATCGACGCGCGTTTCTGGCCCATGGTCATCGCCGTCACCGCCGTGGTCATCTCGCTCGCCGTTCTCGCGGTGGCCGTCACGCGGCCCGCACAGGGCCGCGAAGACCTCGACCGCATCCAGTCGGGAGGTGTCATCCGGGTCGTCGCCACTCTCGCGATCGCGGGTGTCTTCATCGCCGTCTGGTCGCTCGGCACCGTCATCCTGTTCGGCTATCGCATCGAGGTCTTCCCGGTGGCGGCCGCACTGCTGATGGCCGGCCTCATGCTCCTCTACGGCCACCGCCGCTGGCTGAGCCTGATC
The DNA here is from genome assembly GCF_052045655.1 of Microbacterium sp. 22215. Lineage (NCBI taxonomy): Bacteria > Bacillati > Actinomycetota > Actinomycetes > Micrococcales > Microbacteriaceae > Microbacterium > Microbacterium sp. 22215. The sequence continues at coordinate 28,509 of NZ_JBQEPC010000004.1, read as the reverse complement.
ATCTACTCCGTCTCCGTCACGGCGTTCGTCTACGTCGTGTTCGGCATGCTCCTGAGGATCCCGCTGTGAACGCGCTCATGGAGGGGCTCGACTCGCTCCTCGACATCTCGATCCTGCTCTACATGCTCGTCGGGCTCCTGCTCGGCTTCATGGTCGGAGCCTTCCCCGGCATCACCGCGACCATGGCCGTCGCCCTCGCCGCCGGATTCACACTCACGCTCGAGCCCGTGCAGGGCCTCGCCGTGCTGCTGACGATCTACGTCGCCGCGAACTTCGGTGATCGCGTCCCCTCGATCCTCATCAACACCCCGGGCACCCCCGCGTCGATCGCCACGACGCTCGACGGCTATCCGATGGCGAAGCAGGGCAGAGCAGGCCTCGCCCTGACGATCTCGGCGATCGTCTCGGCCGTCGGCATCCTCGCCTCCCTCGTGCTGTTCGCCGTCGCGGCGGTGCCGATCGCGAGCTTCGCCCGCGACTACTTCAAGTCGCCGGAACTCTTCGCGCTGGTCGTCTTCGGCATCTCGATCATGATCGGCATCTCATCGAAGTCGATGCTCAAGGGCATCCTCGCCGGTCTCTTCGGGCTCATGCTCGGCACCGTCGGAACGTACGCCGCCACAGCCGACCAGCGCTTCACCTTCGGGGTGCTCGAGCTGGTCGAGGGCGTCAACTTCATCGCCGTGATCATCGGACTCTTCGGCATCGCCGAGCTCTTCGACCAGCTGCTCACGTATCGGAAGTCGAACGTGCGACCCATCTCGAGCCTCGGTCGCTGGTGGCCGAATCGCTCGGAACTGAAGCAGAGCGGGCGGGCGACCGCGGTCGGCGGCGCTGTCGGCCTCGGAGTCGGGCTCATCCCCGCGGCCGGTGGCGACATCGCGGGCCTCATCGGCTGGGAGCGTGCCCGCAAGGCCTCGAAGCACCCCGAGATGTTCGGCAAGGGGTCGATCGAGGGCGTCGCCGCCTCCGACACCGCCTCGAGCGCCACACTCGGCGGCTCACTCACGACGACGATGGCGCTCGGCATCCCGGGTGACTCGGTGATGGCCGTGATGATCGGCTCGATGATCATCTGGGGCATCACGCCGGGCCCGACCCTGTTCACGAACCGTCCCGACCTCGTCGTCTCGATCGTCGGCATCATGCTCGTCGCGACGCTGCTCTCGCTGGGTCTGAGCCTCGTCCGCATGAAGGGCATGGTCAAGCTGCTCGACGTCCCGCAGCCGTACCTGTGGAGCGGCATCCTGATCTTCTGCATCATCGGCACGTACGCCACCTCGAACAGCCTCTCGACCGTCATCACGATGCTCGTGTTCGGCGTGATCGGCGTGCTGCTGAAACGGATGCAGGTGCCGGCCGGGCCCATCGTGCTCGGCCTGCTCCTCGGCCCGCTCGCGGAGGAGAACCTGGCTCGCACGCTGGCGATCCTGCCGACGCGCCCGTTCTTCGAGGTCGTCAGCCCGATCGCGATCGTGCTGCTGGTGCTCGCGGTGCTGTCGATCGTGATGCCGGCCATCCGTGCGGCCCGCAGCCCTCGTGGTGAGCGCGCCTCGCTCGAGGACTCGATCCTGTCGGCCTCGACGGTCGAGCAGATCGAGAAGGCGCACGAAGAGCTCGCCGCGGACCCCGACCTGCTCACGTCGACCGTGCGCAATGTCGACCCCTCAGCCCGCGCGGCCCGCAAGGCCCGTAAGAACTCCAAGGAGACCGAGAAGTGACCCGCTACGACATCCTAACCGCCGTGCCCACCGCCTTCCACAGCGACGGCGCACTCGATCTCGAGGGGTCGCGGGCGATCTTCCGGTTCGTCGCAGAGTCCGGGAACGAAGGCGCCTTCGTGCTCGGCACGACCGGCGAGTTCCCCGCGGTCGACGCCGCCGAGTTCGCGGCGATCGTCGAGGCGGCGCTCGCGGAGCTGAAGGATCGGATGCGCGTCGTCGTGCACGTCGGCCAGCCCAGCACGTTCGAGGCCCTGCGCCTGGTCGAGATCGCGAAGGGCCTGGGCGCGACCGAATTCGCCGCGCTCACGCCCTACTACCTGAAGGCGACGGACGACTCGATCTTCGAGTACTTCGCGGCCCTGTCCGATGCGATCGGCGACGGTCGGCTCTACGTCTACATCTATCCGGCCCGCAGCGGCAACCCGGTCTCGGTCGAGCTGCTCGCGCGCCTCGCCGAGCTGCCGAACGTCGTCGGTGCGAAGGTCAGCGAGCTGTCGCTCGACGAGATCGCCGCCTACCGCGCCGCGGTGCCCGCCGACTTCGATCTGTACACGGGCGCCGATCGCGACCTGATCGCCGCGGTGCAGGTCGGCGCGCAGGGTGTCGTGTCGGGCGTCTCGTCGGTCACCCCCAAGCCGTTCCGCGCGCTGGCCGACGCAGGACGCTCGGGGGATGCCGGCGCGATCGCCGCCGCCCAGGCCGCGGTCGACGATGTGGTCTCGCTCATCGGCGGCGACATGGCGCGCATGAAGGAGGCCTACCGGGTGCTCGACGTCGTCGACACGCACTGCCGCATGGCGATCGCCGAGCCGACGGATGCCGAGCGCGCCGCGGTCGCGCAGGTCGTGGCCGCGCACCGGTAGGGGCCGGGGGAGGGCGGGGCGGCAGGGCTTCGGCGCTGTCGCCCTTTCTGTCACCCCTTCTCACAGGCGCCCGCGACATGATGGGATCATGCCCGTCAATCCGTACGACTCCCGCCCGTGGCTCGACTCCTATGCGGACGGTGTCCCCGCCGACATCGAGACTCCGTCGCAGACGTTGCCCGAGATGATCGAGGCGAGCATCACGACGTTCGGCCGACGACCGGCGCTCGAGTTCTTCGGCGTCGTCACGTCGTATCGTGACCTCGGCGATCAGATCCTGCGCGCCGCCGAGGGGCTGCGGCGCCTGGGTGTGAGCAAGGGCGACCGTGTGGCGCTGGTGCTGCCCAACTGCCCCCAGCACGTCGTGGCCTTCTATGCGGCGCTCCGCCTCGGCGCGATCGTCGTCGAGCACAACCCGCTCTACACCGCCAGGGAGCTGCGGCATCAGTTCGAGGATCACGGGGCCAAGGTCGCGATCGTCTGGGACAAGACGGTCGACACGATCGCGGACTTCCCCGCCGACCTGCGGGTCGAGCACATCGTGAGCGTCGACCTGACCGAGGCCATGCCCGCTGCGCAGCGGCTCCTGCTGCGGTTGCCCATCCCGAACGCGCGCGCGTCGAGGGCGAAGCTGACGAGCACCCCGAAGGCGCGCAGGGCGTTGCCCTGGAAGAAGATGATCGATCATCGCCGCCTCTCGCGCCGCGTCGAGGGCCCGACCCTCGCAGACACCGCACTTCTGCAGTACACGAGCGGGACGACGGGCGTGCCGAAGGGCGCGATCCTCACGCACGCGAACCTGCGCGCCAACGCGATGCAGGGGCAGGCGTGGGTGCCGGGTCTGGTCGCCGGGGAGGAGACCTTCTACGGCGTGCTGCCGCTGTTCCACGCCTACGGCATGACGCTCTGTCTGACCTTCGCGATCAGCATCGGCGCGAAGCTGGTGCTGTTCCCGACCTTCGATCTCGGCCTCGTCACGAAGGCGGCGCGCACGAGCCCACCGACGTTCCTCCCCGCTGTCCCGCCGATCTACGACCAGCTCGCGAGGGCCGCGTCCCGCGGAACGATCGACCTCTCGACCGTGAGGTTCGCGATCTCCGGCGCCATGAGCCTGCCGGTCGCGACGGTGCAGCGATGGGAAGAGGCGACCGGAGGGCTGCTCGTCGAGGGCTATGGCATGACCGAGAGCTCACCCGTCGCACTCGGCAACCCGATGGGTCGCAGTCGGCGCCCCGGAACAGTGGGCGTGCCCTTCCCGAGCACGGAGATCCGCGTCGTCGATCCCGCGGACACGGACGTCGATGTTCCCGTGGGGGAGCGGGGCGAGCTGCTGGTCCGCGGCCCGCAGGTGTTCCAGGGATACTGGCGCAGACCGGGCGAGACCGCCGACGTGCTGCTCGCTGACGGGTGGCTGCGCACGGGCGACATCGCCGAGGTGTCGGCCGACGGCTTCGTGACGATCGTCGACCGCCTCAAGGAGCTCATCATCACGGGCGGGTTCAACGTGTCTCCCACCGAGGTGGAGGATGCGCTCCAGGCGCACCCCGACGTGCTCGCTGCCGCCGTGGTCGGCCTCCCGCGCTCGAGTGGCGGCGAAGAGGTCGCGGCGGCCGTGGTGCTCCGTGACGGCGCGGAACTCGACGCGGGCGCCCTGCGCGACTTCTGCCGCACGAGGCTCACTCCCTACAAGGTGCCCAAGCGCATCGTCGCGATGGATGACCTTCCGCGCTCGCTCATCGGCAAGGTGCTGCGTCGTCAGGTGCGGGATCGGATGCTCGCGGGCTGAGCCGCGAGCTGAGCGGGCGTGCGGGGCCGTGCGTGCTCGCCGCGAATCGTGAAACCGGTTACAGTGTGCCGATGGTCACGATCTACGACGTCGCCCGGCTCGCGCAGGTCTCGCCGGCCACCGTCTCTCGCGTGTTCAACGGGACCAGCGTCTCCGACGAGAAGGTCGCTGCCGTGCGCCGCGCGGCCGAGCAGCTGAGCTTCACGCCCAATCGCACCGCACGCAACCTGCGTCGGCAGAGCTCCGAGGTGATCGCTCTCGTCATCCCGGACATCGAGAATCCGTACTTCACCGAGATGGCCCGCGGTGTCGAGGACATCGCCTCCGAGGCCGGGTACTCCGTGGTGCTGTGCAATACGGACGCCCAGGTCGAGAAGGAGGCGACCTACCTGCGGATCGCCATGGCCGAGCACATGTCGGGCGTCATCATCGCGACCGCCGACGAGGATTCCGACCTCGACAGCATCCTCGCGACCGGTCGTCCCGTCGTCGCGGTCGACCGCAGCACGAGCTACGACATCGACGGCGTCGTCATGGCGAACCGGGCGGCGGGCACTTCGGCGGCGAAAGATCTCATCGATGCCGGATACCGTCGCATCGCCTACATCGGCGGGCCGGAGCACATCGACACGGCCGCCGAGAGAGCCGCCGGATGGCGGTCGGCGCTGGGGGCGGCGCATCCGGATCTCGACCTCGACGGACTCGAACGGTTCGCCACGTTCCGCGTCGACGGAGGGCGCACGGCGATGGAGGAGCTCCTCGCGCTCCCCGAGCCGCCGGATGCCGTCGTGGCCGGGAACAACCTCATCGGCGTCGGAGCGATCCAGGTGCTGACGGAACACGGGCTGACCCCACCGCAGGTCGGGGTCGCCGTGATCGGATCGCTGCCGTTCACCACCCTCTCGCCCACAGCAGTGACGGTCGTTCGGCTGCCCGCCCGTCACATGGGCGTCACGGCGGCGCGCATGCTGCTGGAGCGCATCGGCGGCGACGAGCAGCCCTCGCGCACGGTGGTGCTGCGCAACGAGATCCAGCCGGCCAGCGTCGTCAGGGTCTGACGGAGTCTGCCGCGCTCTCTCGCTGAGACGGGAGCGTCCTCACGCCTTGTGCCATGAAATCGATTTCGCGTACAGTGGCAGAACACGTGCGATCAAGGAGGACGCGAGTCATGACCTACACCCTGCCGGCACCGGCATCCCGACCGGCATCCGCCCCGAAGACCGCGTATCTGATCGCCTCGGGCGACCTGCGCGAAGCCGCGAACACCGGCGGCTGGCCCGTGCAGGTCGAGCTCGAAGCCGGCGTCACCGGAGTCTTCGCGGATCTCGGTTGGACCGTCATCCGCGCCAACGACGTCGACCCGGCGACCGGGCACGGCTTCATCTCGAGCCAGCGCATGGGCCTCGAGGTCTTCAAGAACATCCCCACGGATGCTCCGCTCATCGTCGCCGAGGCCGTGTGGCAGTACTCGCACCACGTGCTCGCCGGCCTTCGCACGCACGAGGGTCCGATCCTCACCGTCGCGAACTTCGCGGGGGACTGGCCGGGACTCGTCGGACTGCTCGGCTTGAACGCCGGCCTCACGAAGATGGACAAGCCCTACGCCACGATCTGGTCGGTGGATTTCACCGACGAGTGGTTCAGGGCCGGGATCCGCGAGTGGACGGAGACCGGATCGATCACGCACGACGCCTCGCACGTGCGCCCGCTGCCCGAGCTTCCCGACAGCCCCGAGAAGGCGCTGGGAGAGGCGCTCGCCGCCGAGCTGCTCGCCGAGAAGGCCATCATCGGCGTCTTCGACGAGGGCTGCATGGGGATGTACAACGCGATCTTCGACGACGAGCTGCTGAACCGGACGGGCATCTACAAGGAGCGCCTGTCGCAGTCGGCGCTCTACGCCGAGATGCTCGAGGTCTCGGATGCTGAGGCGGATGCCGCGTACGACTGGCTGATCGACGCCGGCATGACGTTCCGCTACGGCGAGGACGCCGAGACCGAGCTCACCCGTGAGCAGGTGCAGTGGCAGCTGAAGATGTACATCGCCGCCCTCCGGATCGCCGACGACTTCGGACTCGACGCGGTCGGCATCCAGTACCAGCAGGGTCTGAAGGACCTGGTGCCGGCATCCGACCTCGCCGAAGGCATCCTGAACTCGACCGAGCGTCCGCCGGTGACCTCGCGCGACGGCTCGCGCGTGCTGCACGAGGGCCGCGCCTTCCCCCACTTCAACGAGGCCGACGAGGGCGTCGCGGTCGACGCGCTCGTCACCGATCGTGTGTGGCGCGCGATGGGGCTCGTCCCCGACAACACGCTGCACGACGTGCGCTGGGGTGAGGACTTCGACGGGCAGTTCGTCTGGGTCTACGAGATCTCGGGCTCGGTGCCCGCCTCGCACCTCGGCGGCTGGCAGAACGCCGAGGGCTGGCGTCAGGGGCACGTCTTCTTCCCGGCGGGCGGCGCCACGATCAACGGCGTCTCGAAGCCGGGCGAGATCGTGCTGTCGCGCGTGTTCATCGCAGACGGAATCCTGCAGGCAGACATCTTCCGGGCATCCGTCGTCGAGCTTCCGGCGGAGGAGACCCAGCGCCGCAAGGATGCGACGAACCCCGAATGGCCGATCGCGCACGTCGTGCTGCACGGCATCTCACGCGACCAGTTCATGGCCCGCCACAAGGCGAACCACGCGCAGCTCGTCTACGCGCCGGACGCAGAGACCGCCGACAGGGCGCTCATCGCGAAGGCGGCGATGTTCGCGGGCATGGGCATCAAGGTCAACGTCGTCGGAGACGCGACGATCTGAGCGGGCGCGCCCGAGTCGGAGAAGGGGACGGATGCTGCTGCATCCGTCCCCTTCTCCATGCCCTTCACCTCTGATCACTTAAGCGCTATAGTCGGCGGCAGGTCGCGAGGGTGCGACCGGATTCGACAACGATGCCGAAGGAGAAGAACCGTCATGAGTCAGAACGTCAGGAGTCACCGATTCCGGAGGATGATCGCCGGTCTCGGAGTGCTCGCCACCGCCGCTACCGGTCTTCTCGCCGGGGCCTCGGGCGCAGCCGCCGAAGATGCGGCACCCGTGGACCCTCAGCTCGCCGTCTACGTGGAGGTGAACTCGAACGATTTAGCCAACGTCGCCGATTACACCCTCGCGGACTCCGGAGACACCGCCATCGACATGGCGATGATCTTCGCGGCGAACATCAACTATGACGGTGAGAAGGCGTACCTGCACTTCAACGAGCGCGTCACCGAGACGCTCGAGAACGCCGAGACGCAGATCCGTCCGGTCCAGGCGAAGGGCACCAAGGTGCTGCTCTCCGTGCTCGGCAACCATCAGGGCGCGGGCTTCGCGAACTTCGCGTCGTTCGCGCAGGCGGATGCGTTCGCCGCCCAGCTCGCCGACGCCGTGACGACCTACGGCCTGGACGGCATCGACTTCGACGACGAGTGGACCGAGTACGGCGCGAACGGCACACCGCAGCCCAACCCGCAGTCGTTCGGATGGCTCGCGACGGCGCTGCGCGACCGACTCGGCCCCGACAAGATCATCAGCCTGTACGCGATCGGACCGACGTACACGACGACCGACTTCACGCTGTTCGACGCGGCTGACGTGCTCGACTACGCGTGGAACCCGTATTACCCCACCTACGACGCCCCCACCGTGCCGGGCCTCGAAGACCGGAGCCTGCTCGGCGCGGCCGCGATCGATCTCTCGGCGACGAGTGCTGCGACGGCGGCCGAGTTCGCGACTCGCACGGCAGCCGATGGCTACGGCGTCTACGTGGCCTACAACCTCACCGCGACCGACCAGTCGGCATACCTCTCGGGGATCACGCAGGCGCTGAAGGGCGAGGGGACGGAGTATCGGGCGGCGCCCCGCGACACCACGTCGCCGACCGTGACGATCAAGGAGGGCTCGCGGTTCACCAAGGTCAGGGCCGACGGGGCGTATCAGCGCGTGAGCTTCACGCTGTTCGACGAAGGCAAGATCGACAGGGTCTCCGTCAACGGGGTCGTGAAGGATCTCACGGATGACACGTGGAGCGATCTGAACTTCGTGAAGCCCGGCGCCTTCGGCGCGGTCCGGGGTGCGAACACGCTGCAGGTCGTCGACGTCGCAGGCAACACCACCGAGGTCTCCTTCGTCCTGTCGAAGTGAGCACCCGAGCGCGCGGCGATCACCCGAGGTCGAAGAGCTCGACCTGACGGATCGTGACCCCGGCCTCCGCCCGCACGCGGACAGCCGGGGTCACGACGCGTGACCGCAGCGTGAACGGCGTGGTGCGGTCGGCCGCGAGGTCGGTGTCGTGCGTGGTCGGCGCCGCGGTCCAGTCGCCCCGCTCGTCGATGACCTCCCAGCGCAGCGACGACGACGAGGTCGCAGCGACCATCGTCACGGTGAGGTCGCTGACGGCGCGAGGTGCGTCGAATCGCCATCCTGCCCAGTCGCCGGAGGCCAACACCGCTCCGCACGACCCGCTCGGGTCACCGTCGTCGAAGAGGCACCCCGCATCGACCGTCGACGATGATGCGATGGCGGCTCCGCGCTCGGCGGTCAGATCGCGGCGCCAGGCCTCGGCATCTCCCGAGGACTCGGCGGTCTCGAGAGCATCCGACGGGTCGGTGCCGAAGACCAGCTCGAGGTGCACGTCTCCGACGAGCGCATCGAGATGCAGCTCGGCCCGTGCGAGCTCGACGCCGTCGAGGCGGGCGCTCTGCAGCACGTGGGCCGACGGATCGCTGCGACGGGAGCGGATCCGCAGCGACGATCCGTCACCACGATCGACACGGATGTCGTCGATGAGCGGTGACCCGATCCGCAGCACGCCCGATGCGAGCTCCAGCGGGTAGAGGCCGAGGGCCGCCCACAGCCACCAGGCGCTCATCTCTCCGTTGTCCTCATCGCCGGGGAAGCCCTGCCCGATGTGAGCGCCCGCGAACAGACGGCCGGCCAACTCGTGCACGATCCCCGCTGCGCGCCACGGGCGGTCGCTGAACGCGTACATGAAGGGGATGTGATGGGCGGGCTGATTCGAGATCGCGCACATGCCCGAACGCAGTGACCTGGCCTCGCGCTGTTCGTGGATGACGGTCCCATACGACCCGCCGAACCGCTCGTCCGCGGTCTCGGGCTCGGCGAAGAGGGCATCGAGATGCCGTCCGAAGGCTTCAGGACCGCCGTGCAGCATCGCGAGCCCCACTCCGTCGTGCACCGCTCCCACCGACATGCCCCAGGCGTTGGTCTCGACGTTGTCGCCACCCCACTCGCGTGGGTCGAAGTCCGAGGCGAACGCGCCCGCGGCATCTCTGCCCCGCAGGAACCCCGAGTCCGCGTCGAAGAGCGTGCGGTACGCGAGCGCCCGGTTGGCGAAGTACCGTGCGAACGAGCGGTAGCGGGCGGCATCCTGTACGGAGTCGGAGTCGGAGTCGGAGTCGGAGTCCGAGTCGGAGTCCGAGTCCGCGGCGGCGGCGGCGAGCTGTCCGGCGAATCTGCTCAACGCGGCATCGCTCACTGCGTTCTCGAGGGTCCAGCTCATGCCCTCGGGCACGTCCGACGAGATGTAGCCGGTGAAGCGGCCGCGTCCGATGCCCTTGCGACCGCGCCGCGCGTCGGGGCCGGGCTCGCACGCGTTGCGCCACCCGCTCTCGAAGGCTTCCGCGCGGTCGAACTCCACGCCCCAGCGGGCGGCATCGGCGAAGATCTGATCGCTCGACGTGCCGACCATGCTGTCGACGTATCCGGGAGCGCTCCACCGCGCCATCCAGCCCCCGCGGCGGTACTGCTCGAGCTGCCCCTCGAGCAGTCGGCCGGTCAGAACAGGATCGAGCAGCGCGAGAGCGGGCCACTCCGTGCGATAGGTGTCCCAGTACCCGTTGTTGACGACGAGCTCGCCGTCGGCGATCGGCGCGCTGGTCGCGCGCTCGCCGAAGGGCGCTCGCGGGGAGAAGACATCGGCGAACCGGTGCATCGGAGCATCCGCGGTCCCCGCATTCTCGGCGGCGGTGTTCGGATACAGGTGCATCCGGTACAGCGCGGCGGCGATGCGATCACGGAGATCCCGGTCGGCCAGCCGACGGAAGGGCGCATCCGCCGCAGGGAGGTGCGGGATGCTGACGCGCCCCAGCACGCGGTTCCATGAGGCCGCGGATGCCGCTCGCAGTTCGTCGTACGTCACGTGGGCCGGCGCTTCGAGCATGAGACTGCGCCGGGCCTGCTCCAGCGACAGGAACGACACCGCCACGCGCACCTCGAGCGATCCGTCTCCGGCGACATAGCCCGCGACGCGGGCCCGGCCGTCGTCGTCGAGCGCACCGCGCGGACCCGACTCATCGGCGCTCTCGCCGCGCAGGACCACGCCGACGAAGTAGCAGCGGGGAGCATTGCCCCAATCCGCGGGACCCTCGGGTGTCCATCCCTCGAAGCCACCGTCATCCGTCCACTCCAGCCGTCCCTCGTCGGTCGGCTGGTCGATCACGAACCCGACCACGGCATCGGGGTCGTCGCCGTGCACCCGGAACGCGGCGGTGTGCGAGGTCGCCGTCATCGCTGCGCGCAGACCGCCGCCGAGATCGACCGCGTACTCGTGGGGGCGTGCGCGCTCAGAACCGGGGGTGATCCAGCGTCGGCGCTCGGAACGCACAGACGTCGGTCGTCCGTCGAACGGCATGAGCTGCAGGACCGAGCGGTCGCCGATCCAGGGGCTCGGCTGATGAGAGAACTGCAGCGCCTCCAGACGGCGACCCGGTGGATCGTCGTGGATGCTGGGGCGATACGGCCAGCGGGTGTCGGAGGCATCGGTCGACGGCGTGACGAACGTGAAGCCGTGCGGAACCGCGACTGCCGGGATCGTGTTGCCGCGGGAGAACCGGGAGCCGGAGTGGCTGCCGCGGCGGGTGTCGACCCGCTCGACGGGTGCGAGGTCGGCGGCGGAAGGCTCTGTGGCATCCTGCCGTTCGACGATGCACTGCACGAATCCCGTGACGCACGAGGGGAGATCGGCCTCATGCGTGAGGGACTCGGTGCCGAGGACGACCTCGACGGTGCCCGTGGCGTGTGTGTCCGGCGCCGGAGCCAACGGAGCCAGCGAGACCGTGTCGGCGTTCCACTGCTCGGGCATGCTCCAGCGCGCTGCGAACTGGGCGTCCGCGCCGAGGCTGAAGTCGTAGCGGTCGCGCACCGCGACGATCCCGCTCAGCCTCGACCCGTCCGACACCCGCACGTCGATCGTCACCGCCAGTGCGGCGTGCGGGGCCAGGGTCGCCTCGACGCCGTCGGCGTAGAAGGCCCAGTGCAGCACGGTCTGCGGGGTGATGTCGATGTCGGCGAGTCCCGGCATGTCGATACGCTGCGCGCCCGCCGAGGGATCGAACGAGAAGGCGAAGACGGGACCCGCGAGCACACCCGCTCGAGGGCGAGAGGACGGCGGATCGGCCGGCCCGTCAGCCGGTGTGAGATGTGCGGTGCTCACCCCTTGATCGCGCCCTCCTGCACGCCCTTGAAGAAGAACCGCTGCGTGAACGAGAACATGATGACGATCGGGACGAGGGCGATCATGGTACCCGCGGCGATCAGACGCGGATCGACCGAGAAGCTGCTGTTCAGGTAGGCCATGCCGACGGTCAACGTGTATTTCGACGGATCCGAGAGCACGATGAGCGGCCAGAGGTAGTCGTCCCACGCCCCGATGAAGGCGAAGATGGCGACCACCGAGACCATGCCTCGGATGTTGGGCCACACGATGTGACGGATGCGCTGCCAGGTCGTGGCTCCGTCGACGGTCGCGGCGTCGAGCACGTCCTTCGGGATCATGCGGCAGGCGGTGGCGACGAGCAGCACGTTCATGGCCCCGATGGCGCCGGGGAGGAACACGCCCCACAGGGTGTCGGCGAGTCCGAGTGCGCGGATCGTGAGGAAGTTGCTCGTCACGGTGACCTCGCCGGGGAAGAGGAGGGTCGAGAGCAGGATGGCCATCACGATCCACTTGCCACGGAAGCGCATGCATCCGAGCGCGTAGCCGGCGAACGTCGCGAGCACCACGTTGCTGACGACCGTGCCCACCGACACGAGCAGCGAATGCCAGGCGTAGAGGTAAACCGGCACGATGTCGGCGACGGTGGCGTAGTTCTGCAGCGTCGGCTCGCGCGGGATGAGGTTCGGGGGGAAGGAGTAGATGTTCTCCTGCGGACCCTTGAACGACGTCGAGAGCTGCCAGAGGAACGGACCGATCACGAGCACGAGCACGAGGAGCAGGAGCGCGTACCGCCCGATCAGGCCCCCGAGCGTCGGCTTGCTGAAGTCGCCTGAGCCGCGGCGGCGGAAGATGCGTTCGCGCGGGGCCGGAGCGGACTGCTCGTCGGGTCGCACGTCGTCGTCTGCTCGGGGCGGAGTGAGGATGCTCATGCGGAGACCTTCGCCTTCTTCTCGCGGTTCATGAACGCGATCGCGGCCAGCGGTACGAGGGTGAGGAGGAACAGGGCGACGCTGATCGCCGAGGCGTAGCCGATGTTCCCGTTGAGGCCGGAGCCGACCTGGCGGATCAGCATCACGAGCGACATGTCGTAGCCGCCCGGACCCCCGGTGCTCTTGGAGAGCACGTCGAGCTCGGCGAACACCCTCATCGCCGAGACGGCGATGAGCACTGCGATCAGGAGCATCGCCCCGCGCACCGACGGGATCGTCACCGAGAGGAAGCGACGGAAGGATCCTGCTCCGTCGAGCATCGCGGCCTCATGCAGCTCCTTGCCGACGTTACCGAGAGCGGCGAGGTAGACGACCATGTAGTAGCCGAGACCCTTCCACACCGTCAGCAGGATCGCGCAGCCGAGCAGCAGCCAGCGATCGACGAGGAAGGCCATCGGCTTGTCGACGATCCCGAGGAACTCGAGGGTCTGATTGATGATGCCGCGGCTGTCGAAGAGCCAGGTCCAGATGAGGGCGACCACGACGACGGACGCGATGACGGGGAAGTAGAAGGTGGTGCGGAAGAACGCGATGCCGGGGAGCTTCTTCTGCACGAGCAGTGCCAGCAGCAGCGGGAGGATCGTGAGGAGCGGCACGCAGACCAGCACGTAGATGATGCAGGTCGTGAGGGCGTTCCAGAACATCTCGTCGCCGAACATCCGCTCGTAGTTCGCCCCGCCGACGAACGCGGGAGTCCGCAGGGGGCGAGCATCGGTGAAGCTCAGGAAGACGGTGTTGAGGAACGGCCAGAGCGCGAACACCAGCACCCAGATGACGGCGGGGCCGAGGAGGAGCCACGGCGTGAACCATCGATGCGAGGTGATGGCCTTCCGTCCCGGTCGGCTCCCGCGTCGATTCCGGATGCTGATGTCCGCGCTCATGGCCTACTGGTCCACGCGGTTCGCGTTGGCGTACTCGACGATCTTGTCGAGCTGGTCCTGGGCGTCGGCCTCGCCGTTGACGGCGAGTGCGATCTGCTGGGTCATATACGTCGCCATGTCGGACGTCCACTGGAACGGGATCGCCTTGGCGTCCTCCATCGCGGTGAAGACGGTGTCGATCGCAGCGAGCTGCTTCTCATCGGTGATCGACGACGAGATGTTCTCGACCACGGCGTCGCCGCCGGCGGAGGTGCCGGGCGCCGTGCCGACCGCGAGCGACGAGAACGCGACCTGGTTCTCCTCGTTCGTGACGAACTCGGCGAAGGCGAGGGCTGCCTCCTTGTTGTCGGAGTCCGCCGACACGTTCAGCCCCTGCACGTAGAGCGGCGGGATGCCGAGTCGCTGCGTGGCGACCGTGCTCTCGAGCAGTGCGGGTGCGTCCTTGGCGAGGTCGGTCGTGAAGCCGGTGCCACCGGTCGTGAAGGCGACCTTCTCCTGGATGTACGCCTCGGCGTTTCCGCCGTAGTCGCCGGTCAGGGCCTCGGCGGGCATGGCTCCGGCCGCGTACGCGTCGGCGTACTTCTCGATGATCGCGGCAGCTTCGGGGGTGTTGAAGTCGAACTCCCCGTCGTCGTTGATGACCTCCATGCCCGCGGACGTGAAGGTGTCGAGTGCGGGGATCGAGGACAGCAGCTGCACCTTGCCGCCGGACTCGGTGGCGACGTCCTCGGCGAGCGTGAGCAGCTCATCGACCGTCGTGGGGAGGTTGTCCTCGGTGACGCCGAAGGGGGCGAGCTGTGCCAGGTTCCACCAGGAGGCGTCGCTGGAGAGATACCACGGCAGACCGTAGGTGCCTTCGGTGCCGGGATACTGGCTGTACGCATCCCACGCACCGGCGTTGTAGGCCGACTTCAGATCGGGGTCGGCCGTCTCGAGGTCGACGAGCTTGCCGGCGGCGACGAGCGGGTAGGCGATGTCCGGCGGCAGGTTGAGGACGTCGGGGAGGGTGTCGGCGTTCGCCTGGCTGAGGATCTTCTCCTGATAGCCGTCTCCGGGCTGGTCGAGCCACTCGACCGTGACCTCGGGGTTCTCCTTCTCGAACGCGTCGATGATGTCCTCGAAGTAGGGCGTGAACTTCTCGTTCTTCAGCGACCAGGTCTGGAACTGGATGGTTCCGCTCAGTTCACCGGATGTGTCGATCGGACCTGCGGCACCGGACCCGGTGCCGCCTCCGGTGCAGCCGGCGAGTGCCATGGCGCCGATCGTGAATGTTGCCAGAGCGACAATGCGTGCGGGAACTTTCATCGTGCTTCTTCCTCGAGGCGGGCGATTGGCGGTGTCCGCTCGGCGGACTACAGCGCTTTAGCAGATGAAACCATCCGATCATCCTGGTGTCAAGGCCACCGTTCTCGTTCATGCGGCGGATGGCGGAATCCCGGTAGGCGTGTTGGTGCTCAAGCGTTATAGTGATGCGATCACGCCCTCACCGAAGGGCCCGTCGGAAAGGTCCGGACACATGACGCAGCGCCGCGCTCTCGATGATCACCTGAGATTCGGGGCGAACTACACGCCGTCGAAGGACTGGATGCACTCGTGGCTCGACTTCACGCCCGATGACGTCCGGCGCGACTTCGCGGGACTCGCCGACCTCGGGCTCGATCACGTCCGGGTCTTCCCGCTGTGGACGGTGCTGCAGCCGAACCGCACGCTGATCCGGGCGAAGGCGGTCGACGACGTCCGTGCCATGGTCGACATCGGCGCGGAGTTCGGGCTCGATGTGAGCGTCGACGTGGTCCAGGGCCACCTGTCGAGCTTCGACTTCATGCCCTCGTGGCTCTACACCTGGCACGACCGCAACATGTTCACCGACCCGAAGGCGCTCAGCGGGCAGGTCGACCTCGTCGCGACGCTGGCCGGTGCGCTGGGCGACGCCCCGAACTTCCTCGGACTGACGCTCGGCAACGAGACGAACCAGTTCTCGGCGCACACGCACCCGTCTCCCTGGCCCGTCACGACCGACGAGGCCGGGCACTGGATCGAGTCGCTGCTCGCCGCGGCCGACGAAGCGGCGCCCGGGCTCCCGCACGTGCACAGCGAGTACGACGCCGTCTGGTACATGGACGGCCATGGCTTCACGCCTGCGCATGCGTCTCGCTTGGGCGCGATGACGACGATCCACTCCTGGATCTTCAACGGCACGGCGCAGCGGTACGGAGGCCGATCGGTCGCCTCGGACCGCCATGCCGAGTACCTCATCGAGCTCTCTCGCGCCTTCGCGACCGATCTCGACCGACCGGTGTGGCTGCAGGAGGTCGGGGCGCCCTCGAACTGCCTCGACGACGGCGAGATGCCGGGTTTCCTCGAGGCGACCCTGCGCTCGGCGCTGCGCACCGAGAACCTCTGGGGAGTGACCTGGTGGTGCTCCCACGATGTGAGCCGTGAACTCGCGGACTTCCCCGAGTTGGAGTACTCGCTGGGTCTGATCGATCAGAGCGGTGCGGCCAAGCCCATCGGGCGCCGATTCGCCGAGCTGATCCCCGAACTGCGCTCGCGCACCGCGGCGCCCGTGCGTGAGACGGCGATCGTGGTCGAGGTCGACGAGCGCGAGGTGCCGCTCAGCCGGGCCGCACTCAGCCCGGGCGGCGCGGTCTTCCAGGCATGGGTCGATGCGTGCACCGCAGGCCTCGACCCCGCGTTCGTGACCTCCCGCACAGCCGGTGACGCCACGGCGCTCGCCGCTCGCGGCATCCGTCAGCTGATCCGGCCCGATCTGTCGGGCAGTGCGGTCGACCCGTACGGTTCCGTCAACACCGTCGTCGCCGGATGAGCCGCGAGTCGGGTCGGTGACCGAGGTCGGCGACCGGATTCCGTCGTCAGGACCCTGATGCCGGCGGAGCCGTGCTCTCGCGCGCGGTGAGGGTCGGTGTCGGGCCCTGGGCGCTGGGCAGGTTCGCTCCGGCGATGATCTGCTCGAGCAGCAGGGTCGCCGCCTGCTCGCCGAGCTCGAAAGTGTCGCGGGTCATCGCGGTGATCGAGGGGTTGATCAGGCCGGCGATGACCGAGTCGTCGAACGATGCGATCGAGACGTCACGCGGCACCGCTCGTCCCATCTCCTGCGCGACCCTGAGGCCGGCGACGGCCATCACGTCGTTGTCGTAGACGATCGCGGTCGGTCGGAGGCGGCCCGAGAGCTGCGCCCGTGTCACGGACGACGCGCGTGCGGGGGAGAAGTCGGTCGTGATCACCTCGCCGAAGATGCCGTCGGACTCCATGCCGCGCAGGACCTCGGCACGCAGTCGCGTGTGCTCGAGCTCGGCCGGTCCGGCGACGTAGGCGATGCGCGTGTGCCCCAGGGCGGCGAGGTAGGAGAAGAGCGTCTCGGCGACCTCGTCGTCGGCGATCCAGACGCTCGGCACGGCGCCCTCGGGCGAGGGCTTCGAGCCGATCATCACGGCTCGGGCATCGAGGGCGGTGATCCGGTCACCGCGGGGGTCGTCGTCGCGGGGGTCGATGAGGATGATGCCGTCGACCTGATTCGACGAGCGCCACTGCCGATGCACCTCCATCTCCTCGGCGATGTCGGAGACCAGACGAAGCTGCAGGCTGACCTTGCTCGCAGAGAGGCGTGACTCAATCCCCGCGATGAGGTCGGTGAAGAACGCCTCGGATCCGAGCGAGCGGGCGGGGCGCGCGAGCGCGAAGCCGACGGTGTTCGCTCGGGCGCCGACCAGCGCGCGCGCCGCCGAACTCGGCTGCCACTGGTTCTCCTCGACGATCGAGAGGATCCGCTGGCGCGTCTCGTCGCTGACCCCTGGACGCCCGTTCAACGCGAACGACACGGCGCCGGGGGACACTCCGGCCATTCGCGCGATGTCCGCGATGGTCACGCGTTTGCCCGGGCTCATGCGCTTCACCCTACTTGATCGGTTTAGCCGCTCGAAAGCCGCAGAATGCCCTGCCGACATGGATACTAGATCGCTTTAGTAAATCAGATAGCATTGTCGGCAGCCGCCCTCGCCACGGGCGCGGTCACGCCCCCCCTCACTGTCGAGCCCGGAGAATCACACCATGCATGACGACACCTCGCTCACCGTCGGACGCGTCAAGCGCGTGCTCGACGAACGCATCCGCCCGGCGATCCACTCGGCATCCGTGCCACTGACCATCGAGGTGAACGAGCTCCCCGGAGAGCCGATCAGCCCGGTCGACGGGCTCGCCCTCGACTTCGCTCCTGCATCCGTCCCGAGCATGTGGGGACCCGCCTGGTCGACGACCTGGTTCAAGATCACCGGCAGCGTCCCTGCCGAGTGGGCCGGTCGCCGGGTCGAGGCCGTCATCGACCTCGGCTTCGACATCAACATGCCCGGATTCCAGTGCGAGGCGCTCGTCTACCGGGCGGACGGAAGCCCCGTCAAGAGCATCAACCCGCGCAACCAGTGGCTGCCGATCGTCGAGGCGGCGCACGGCGAAGAGCCCGTCGAGCTCTATCTCGAGGCCGCCGCCAACCCGGTGCTCCTCGACTACCACCCCTTCCTGCCGACGCAGGAGGGGGAAATCCGCACCTCGTCGCCCGAGCCCCTGTACCGCACCCGTCGCATCGACCTCGCCGTCTTCGAGCAGGAGGTGTTCGAGCTGTCCCTCGACCTCGAGGTGCTGTTCGAGCTGCAGGCCGAGCTGCCCGCGACCTCCCCCCGCCGCATGCAGATCCTCCAGGCGATGGACGACGCGCTCGACGTGCTCGACCTGCAGCGAATCGTGCAGACGGCGCCCGAGGCGCGGGCCCGCCTCGCGCCCGCACTCGCCGCCCCCGCCGAGGCGAGCGCCCACCGCATCTCGGCCGTCGGGCACGCTCACATCGACTCGGCCTGGCTGTGGCCGGTGCGCGAGACGATCCGCAAGGTCGCCCGCACGACGTCGTCGATGGCGACGCTGATCGAGGAGCAGCCGGACTTCCTCTACGGCATGTCCAGTGCACAGCAGTACGCGTGGATCAAAGAGCACCGACCCGAGGTGTGGGAGCGGGTGAAGGCGGCCGTCGCGGCAGGGCGCTTCCTGCCGCTGGGCGGTATGTGGGTCGAGTCCGACACCGTGATGCCGACGGGGGAGTCGCTCGTACGGCAGTTCTCGTATGGCCAGCGGTTCTTCGAGCGCGAGTTCGGCATCCGTTCGAAGGGCGTGTGGCTGCCCGACAGCTTCGGCTACTCGCCGGCACTGCCGCAGCTCATGCGCCGGGCCGGATTCGAGTGGTTCTTCACGCAGAAGATCTCGTGGAACCAGCAGAACGTCTTCCCGCACCACAGCTTCCTCTGGGAGGGAATCGACGGGTCGCAGGTGTTCACGCACTTCCCCTCGATGGACACGTACAACTCGCAGCTCAGCGGAATGGAGGTCGCGAAGGCCTCGCGCCAGTTCAAGGAGAACCGCGTCAGCTCGCGGTCGATCGCGCCGGTCGGCTGGGGCGACGGCGGCGGCGGCACGACGCGCGAGATGACCGGCAAGGCGACCCGACTGCAGAATCTCGAGGGAAGCGCGCGCGTCGAGTGGGAGCATCCTGATGTCTTCTTCGACGCCGCTCGCGCCGAGATCCCGAACCCCGCCGTCTGGGTCGGCGAGCTGTATCTCGAGCTGCACCGTGGAACACTCACCAGCCAGCATGCGACCAAGGCGCTGCACCGCTGGGCCGAGCATGCGCTCGTCGAGGCGGAACTGTGGGCGGCGACGGATGCCGTGCGCACCGGCGCCGAGTATCCGAAGGCCGAGATCGACCGGCTGTGGGAGACCGTGCTGCTGCACGAGTTCCACGACATCCTCCCCGGTACGTCCATAGCGTGGGTGCATCGTGAGGCGGCCGAGGTCCTCTCGGGCGCGGTCTCCGATGCGCAGGCGCTCGCGGATGCCGCCCGCCGCTCCCTCGCCGGCGAGGGCGAGCGTGAGCTGCGATTCGTGCCGAGCTCCGTCGATGCAGGGCGCGCGCTGGGCGCCGCCTTCGCCGAGGCTCCGACCGCGGCATCCGTCTCGCTCACCGAGGAGGACGGCGGATGGCGCCTCGAGAACGAGCTCGTCTCGGTCCTCGTGTCGGCGAACGGTCTCATCGTCTCAGCGGTCGACAGGGCATCCGGTCGCGAAGCCGTGGCTGAGGGACGCGCCGCGAACCTGTTCCAGCTGCACCAGGACTTCCCGAACATGTGGGACGCGTGGGACATCGACAAGTACTACCGCAACAGCGTCGACGACCTCACCGAGGTGGCGACGATCGCGGCGTCCGTCATCGACGGCTCAGCGGTCGTGACCGTCACACGGGCGTTCTCGGAGTCGACGATCGAGCAGACGATCGTGCTCGCGCCCGGCTCGCGCTCGGTCGCACTGCGCAACGACATCGACTGGCACGAGACCGAGAAGCTGCTGAAGCTCGCCTTCCCGCTCGACATCCAGGCGGCGCACACCGAGGCGGAGACGCAGTTCGGATACCAGTCGCGCGTCACGCACACGAACACGAGCTGGGAGGCGGCGAAGTTCGAGACCTCGATGCACCGGTTCGTTCTCGTGCGCGAGCAGGACTTCGGCGTCGCGCTCGTGAACGACTCGATCTACGGATACGACACGTCGCGGGAGGTGTCGGACGACGCGGTGGCCACGACCGTCCGCCTCTCGCTGCTGCGTGCCCCGCGCTTCCCCGACCCCGACACCGATCATGGTCACCACGTGATCGAGGTCGGCTTCGTGATCGGAGCGGATGCCGCGATCGCGACGGCCGAGGGCATCGCGCTCAACAGCCCCGCGACGCTGGTGCACGGTGCGCGCGAGGTGGAGCCGCTGGTCTCCGTCCAGGGCGAGGGCATCGTCGTGTCGGGCCTGAAGCTCGCGGATGACGGGTCGGGCGATGTGATCGTGCGCCTGTACGAGGCGCTCGGACGCCGCACGACCGGGTCGATCAGCGCGAGGTTCGAGCACCGGGAGATCCGCGAGGTGTCGCTCATCGAGGATGCGATCGACGACGCGCGTATCGGCGGCGAGCTGCGGCTGCGCCCGTTCGAGGTGCGGACGCTGCGCATCGCGCGCTGAGACGGAGCTGTTCTGACCCCCGCGTGCCCTGCGAGGCCGCGCGAGATCAGAACGGCCAGATGAGCGGCACGAGCCACGTCGCGACGAGGAGGAAGAGCGCGGCGAGGGGAAGGCCGAGCTTCCAGTAGTCGCCGAAGCGATAGTCGCCCGGTTCCATCACCATCAGGTTCGCCGGAGTGGCGACAGGGGTGAGGAACGACGCGGCGCCCGCGACGGCGAGCGCCATCATGAACGGCTGCACGGAGGTGCCGAGGCTCACGGCGACGGACACCGCGATCGGCGCCATGATGAGCACGGTGGCGGTGTTGCTCACCATCTGGCCGAGCAGGATTGTGAGCAGACAGATCGTCAGAAGCGCGATGTGGGGTCCGAACCCGCCGACGAAGCCGAGCAGCCAGTCGGCCACGATGTCGGCGGTCCCGGTCGTGGTGAAGGCGGTCGAGAGCGGGATCATGCCGGCGATCAGCACGACCGTCGTCCACGACACGGAGCGGTAGGCCTGGGCGACCGACACCGTGCGGGTGACGACGAGTGCTGCGGCGGCGATCAGGGCGGCCACGGCTGCGGGGACGGCTCCGGTCGCGAGAAGCACCACCATCACGGCGAGGATCACGACCGCGCGCACCCACCCGCGACCGAGAGGGACCCCTCGCCGGAGATCCTCGGTGGAATCGACGGCCAGCACATCGCGCCCGATCGTATGGCGGGCGAGATCCTCCCAGGCGCCCTGGAGCAGCAGCGCATCGCCGGCCCGCAGTGTCACGTCCGCGCCGTCGAGATGATCCTCGCCGCGGCGGGCGCCGAGGATCACGAGGTCGCCGCTGGGCGTGGTCATCCCGGCGAAGACGTGCAGTCCGATCAGCGCGGAGCGCGGCGGCACGACCACCTCGGTGATGCCGCGTCCGGCTCCGAGAAGCGATCCTGTGTCGGCGGTCACCCCGTACTGGGAGCGCAGGGCGCTCGCGAGCAGGCGCAGATCAGGAGGCATGGTGGTCGCCGAGCGATGCGGCAGCAGGGT
Source organism: Microbacterium sp. 22215 (assembly GCF_052045655.1). Taxonomy (NCBI): domain Bacteria; kingdom Bacillati; phylum Actinomycetota; class Actinomycetes; order Micrococcales; family Microbacteriaceae; genus Microbacterium; species Microbacterium sp. 22215. The sequence goes on along the minus strand of NZ_JBQEPC010000004.1, from coordinate 6,711 downwards.
CTTTCCGAGCACGAGCATGGTGAGCACGGTGCCCACGACGAGCGGGATCCCGACGAGTCCGAACTCGAAGAAGCCGAAGGCGCGGCCTCCGTTCTCCGCGGCGAGATCCGACACGATGATGTTCACCGGAGTGCCCGTGAGGGCGAGCATCGACCCCGCGTGTGCGGCGAAAGCGAGCGGTAGAAGTAGCTGCGACGAGGCGATCCCGGCGCGGGCCGCGACGACCACGACGAGCGGGAGCAGCGCGGCCACTGCGCCGTTCACGCTGATCAGAGCGGTGAGCACCGCGACGAGCAGGCAGACGACGATGAGCAGCAGCGTCCGACGCCTGCCGGCGTGTGCGATGACCTTCTGACCGGCCCACGCGGTGACCCCCGTCGAGTCGAGGGAGTCGCTGACGATGAACAGCGACGCGATGAAGATGACCGTCGGGTCGCCGAAGCCGGCGAGGGACTCCGGGAGCGTCAGCACCCCGGTGAAGTACAGCGCGAGTGAGACGCCGATGGCGACGACGCCCAGCGGGATGCGGTTGCTGATGAAGGCGACCACGGCGAGAGCCAGGATGCCGAGTGTCGCGACGACGGGGTCCACTCGCGCCCCCTAACGGCCGTCGCGGGCTGCGATCACGAATCACTCCGGAAACCGGCGGCGACCTCGAGCAGGAGGCGCGCCCCGAATCCGGTCGCCCCCTTCGATCGCCACGCGTCGTCGCCGTCGGACTGCATGGTGCCGGCGATGTCGATGTGCACCCAGGGGGTGTCGTCGACGAAATGCTCGAGGAACAGTGCCGCGGTGGTCGCGCCCGCGTAGGGACCGCCGAGGTTCGAGATGTCGGCGATGTCGGAGTCGAGCTGCGTGCGGTATTTCGGCTCGAGCGGCATGCGCCACACGGGTTCGCCGGTCGATGCGGATGCCGCGAGCACCGCCTCGGCGAGGGCGTCGTCATTCGCGAACACCGGGGCGGTGGCGGGGCCGAGCGCCGCCAGCGCGGCACCGGTGAGCGTCGCGATGTCCACGATCGCGTCCACGCCCTCCTCATTCGCGAGCACGAAGGCATCCGCCATCACGAGGCGTCCCTCAGCGTCGGTGTTCTTCACCTCGATCGTCGTCCCGCCGCGCGCGGTGAGCACGTCGCCGAGTTTGTAGGACGTGCCGGAGGGCATGTTGTCGGTGCACATCAGCCACCCCGTGACCTCCGCATCCGCTCCCGTGTGCCGGAATCCGGTGAACGCGCCGAGAACGGCGGCTGCGCCGCCCATGTCCATCTTCATGAGCAGGTGCATGGGATCGGAGGGCTTGAGGCTGATCCCTCCGGAGTCGTACATGATCCCCTTGCCGATGAGTCCGAGATGCCCGCTCGCGGGGCTCTCGGGGGAGTAGTGCAGCTTGATCATGCGAGGTTCCTCGACGCTGCCCTGGTTGACGCCGAGGAGCCCGCCGCAGCCGAGCTCTATCAGCGCCGCCTTGTCGAAGAGCTCCACGTCGAAGCCGAACCGTTCGCCGAGCTGCACCGCGATGTCGCCCATGTCTGCGGCGGTGAGGTGGCCGGGCGGGGTGCTCGCCAGGTCTCGGGCGATCGCCGCGGCCCTGACGGTGATCGCGGCGTCCTCGACCGCTCTGCCGTCGTGATCGGAAGGCGTGCCGTCGATCAGGACCGACACGGCGGTCAGCGGTGCGTCCTTCGGTGTCGACTTCAACGGTGTGTACCGGTAGCGCGCGAGCAGCATCCCCTCGTACGCCGCCCTGATGGAGTCCGCATCGATGGGACGTTCGACGGAGGGCAGGACGAATCGGATGGATCCGCGTCTCGCGCTCGCTCGGGCGAACGCGGCGCCCGCGTCGCGCAGGAGCCCCGGCGTGACACGCTCGGTCTCGCCCAGGCCCACGACGATGAGATCGGGGCCCTCGGGCTGAGGCAGCACGAGCGACTCGCCCACCTTCGACTCGAACCCGGCTCGGCTGAGCGCGGCCCGCGACAGGCCGAGCTGCGGCGGCACGGCGGTGTCGGAGAAGACCCCGTAGCCGATGGCCTCGACATCGGCATCGGCATCGACATCGCCTCCGATCCTCACGCTCTCGAGGGCGGTGAGACTCGGCAGGGTCGGGAAGTCGGCCGGGATGAGCTTGTTCGGACTGCGTGTCATGGCGCGGGCCTTCCGTGAGCGTCGGTGGGGTCGTCGGGCGAGGCGGCCGGGTTGAGAGGCACGCTCTCGTCGATCAGATCGTTGTCATCCGGTTCGAGTCGCGCCGGGAGCTCGCCCGCGATGAGTCCCGGCATCCGTGTGGCGGGGACGATCGCGAGAAGCGCGAGCCCGGCGAGCGCGAGCAGCGACAGCTGGAGAGCGCGCAGGCGGGCCGCCTCGTTGATCTCCATCGCGGCGGCGGCCTCGGCCTCGGTGGCGGTCGTGCCTGCGAGGACCTCTTCGAGCTGGCCGTTGGTCAGGAAGTCGGCGTTGTCGATGTTCACCTCGCTGATCAGCTCTGCCGAGATCTCGGGGTGCTCGTCGGCGGCGGTCGCCACGGACGAGGCGAGCAGGGCCACGGCGAACGCGCTGGCGACCGCAATGCCCACCGATCCGGACAGGTTGTGCACGAGTCCCCGCCACGCCCCCACATCGCCGGCGAGTTCTTTCGGGGCCGAGGAGAGGAGCGTGTTGAACACCAGTGCGACGATCGATCCCTGGCCGAGGCCGAGCAGCACCAGCCCGATCACGATGAAGACCTGGCTCCAGGATCCGCCGACGGTGAAGGCGATGAGGGTCAGTGCGGCGGCGACGACCACGAATCCGACCGCTCCGAGCACTCTCGGGGGGAAAGACTTGTAGAGGTAGGCGACGAACGTGGAGGCGAGGAAGATCGAGATCGTGTACGGGATGATCGAGAACGACGTCTGGATGCCTGTCAGCCCCTGCACCACCTGCATGTAGAGCGGGATGAGGAAGTTCGCGGCGGTGCCGACGAAAAGCATGATGCCCATGCAGGCGGTGATGGCGAGCTCGGTGCCGCTCGCGAGCACCCGCAGGTCGAAGATGCGGGCCTGCTTCTGCTTCTGGCGGGAACGGATCCAGACGAAGAACAGCTGACCGACGATGAGCCCGGCGATGATCAGAAGGGGAGCGGGCGAGACGCCGAGCACCGAGAACGGGGCCTGTTCGCCGGCCTCCCAGATGCCCCACGAGTTGAGCCCCGAGAAGCCGAAGCTCAGCAGGATGATCGCGGTGGCGGCGATGAAGGCACCTGCCCAGTCGATCGAGATGTTCTTCTGCGCGGGGACCTTCGGCACCCGGAAGCTGAGCAGGAGGTTGAAAGCGCCCAGGGCGACCATGAGGGCGAACGACCAGCGCCATCCGATCGTCTCGGCGAACCACCCGGCGAGGAGGAGGGCGAGGATGCCGGCGAGCGGGATCGCCGCTGCGAGCAGGCCGATCGCCTTCGCCTGTCGGTCCCCCTGGTAGTTGGATGCGATGAACACGGTGAGGGCGGGGGCGATGAGGGCGATCACCGCGCCGGAGGATGCCTGGGCGACGAACAGCATCACGGGGCTGAGGGACAGTGCGACTCCTGCCATGGCGGCGGCGTGCACGGCGACGGCGATCTGGAACACCCCTCTCGTGCCGAAGCGCGCACCGACCTTGGCTCCGAGGAGGATGAACGCCGCCATCGCGAACGTCCCGGCGGTGATGGCCGTGCCCACGGAGGTGGCGGGGGTGTCGAGGTCGGTCGTGATGCCGGCCATCGACACGGTGAGGGCGTTGACGGCGAATGACGCCTGCACCTGAGTGAGCACGACGACGATCAGCGGCAGCCAGGAGCTCTTCGTCGAGACGGATGGTGCGGTACTCATCATGCGGTCCTCTCCGGTCGTGCTCGGCGGATGGGCCGGGGGAACCCAGCGGTCCGCGGTCATCAGGTGCTCCTTCGCACGCGATGCGCTCAAGATAGTCCCTCCCGGGCGTCCGCGGATAGATGCTCCTTCGACGGGATTCCGGGTCGGAACTCCACGACGCAAGTACCCCTGGCGGAGGGGGCGCCGCGGCTGCATACTCGGTTGCACGACCGGCGATGGGGAGCCTCGACCGAAGGAGTGCGAGCGACATGGAGCAGTACCTGTGGGTTCTGAAGGACAAGGAGCGTGACCTCATCCGCGAGCTCGAGCCGGATCGCCTGGCAGAGCTCGATGAGGACGGCCTGCTGGCTCTGCACAGACGGATCCGAAGGGCGCGGAACAAGCACACGACGAACTACCGGCGCGGCGCCGCCGAGCGGGTCGAGCAGGCAGGCGGCCGCGGTGCTGCGGCCGCAGGGTCTGACAAGGCCAGGGGGCGCGCGTATGTGTTCGAGGAGGCGCTGTCTCTGATCAGCGCGGAGCTCGCTCGCGTGGCGCACGAAGAGGCGGAGGCGCTCAAGGACGAGCGGCTGGTTCGCGCACGTGAGGGCAGGTGGAGCGGACCCGGCTCGGATGCACCGCTCGACGACGGGGGGTCGGCAGGTCGCATGCGGGAGCACCAGCAGACGACCGGAGGCGTCAAGCGCGACGCCTCCAGCCGCGCACAGGGCGCGCGCCGGCAGGCCAGACGAGACTCGCGCTGACCGGCTGACGCTCCCCGATGGATCTCTCCTCGGGTGTCGCCGCCGCTGTTCTCGCGGCCGCCGCGGTGCTTCTGCTGCTGATGCGGCGCAGACCCGAGCGTCCTGTGAGGTCGGGGTACGCGGCGACCTCACCGGTCGGCAGCGACGTCGACACGCTCGATGCGATGGTCGCCCTCGGCGAGGCGATGAGCGACGCGAACTACACGGTCAACACCGTGCGCGAGACGCTCGACCGGGTCGCACGGCATCAGGGCTTGGGAAGCGCCGAGGTGATCGTGCTTCCGACGGCGATCATCGTCTCATCCCGCGTGCGGGGCCAGGTGCTGACCAGGGCGGTGAGCACCGGGTTCCGCCCGCTGACCTTCCAGCAGGTGGACGCCGTCGACCGCATCGCCCGATCGGCCCGCGAGGGCGCCCTCACCACCACCCAGGTGACGACCATGGTGCGGCTGATGCGCGACGATCGGCAGCCGTTCCGGGCCTACCAGCGTGTCGCGGCCTACGCCGTGGCATCCGGCTCGCTGTCGGTGCTCCTCGGGGCGGCGTTGTCGGGCGTCGCCGTCGCCCTGATCCTCGGACTGTTCGTCGGAGTCCTGCTGGGCGTGAGCCAGAGACTGCCGGATCGCACACGCCCCCTCATCACCTTCGGCTCGGCCTTCGTAGTCTCGGTGACGGTGTTCTGGCTGCTGAACGTCGCCGCCGTCGATGCCGGGGCGCTCCCGTCGCTGGTCGCCCCGCTCGTCATCTTCCTCCCCGGCGCCATGCTCACCACCTCTGTCGTCGAACTCACCACGGGGCAGATCGTCTCGGGCGGAGCGCGCCTCGCCGCGGGTTTCATGCAGCTGATCCTCCTCGCTCTCGGGATCGTGGCGGCGGGCACGCTGGTGGGGGTGCCCGCGATCGCGCTCGGGCCCGCCCAGCAGCCGCTCGGCGCCGTCGCACCGTGGATCGCCGTGGGGGTGTTCGGCATCAGCATCGGCATCCATCAGCGCGCAGCGCCCTACGCGCTGCCGTGGATCACCGCGCTGCTGTACGTCGCGTACAGCGTGCAGGTGCTGGCCGAGCCGCTCGTCGGGGCCGTCATCGCGGCGTTCGTGGCGGCGGTCGTGATGACCCCGGTCGCCGCGCACATCGCGCGACACGGCGGGCCTCCCGCGATCGTCCCGTTCCGGCCCGCGTTCTGGCTGCTCGTTCCCGGAGCGCTCGGGCTCGTCGGGGTCACGACCCTGTTCGACACAGGAACCGGCAGTCTCAACACCATCGTGGCGACGGTGGCGACCATGGTCGCCGTGGCGCTCGGCATCCTGGCGGGCAGCATCGTGCCCCGGCGTCGCTCCGTGACCTCGCTGCCGATCTTCTGAACCCTGGGGTGTCCTCTCTGAGGTGTCGCCGCGAGGCAGGCCATTGTGGCGGTCGGCATGCAGGGAGGACGATAGGCGGATGGTGACCCTCGACGATGTCCGCGAGATCGCGCTCGCGCTCCCGGGCGTGACCGAGCGCCCCGGTGGACACACGGGCGAGCCGTCGTGGCGCCTGCCGAGCGGGCAGATCGCGTGGATCCGTGGGCCCAGCAAGGTCGATCTCCGCCAGCTCGCCGACCTGGGACTCGAGTGGCCCGAAGGGCCGGTGCTCGGTGTGCGGGTGGCGAGCCTCGAAGAGAAGGCCGCGCTGCTCGCGGCGGAGCCCGACGGGTTGTTCTCCATCCCGCACTTCGACGGGTATCCGGGGCTGCTCGTGCAGCTCGACACGGTCGAGAGGGATCGGCTCGCCGAGATCATCGCGGATGCCTGGCTGGTACGCGCGCCCGTGCTCGTCGCGAAGCAGTGGCTCGCGGAGCGCGGGCTGGACTGATCGGGATCGTCTGCGTACTCGGTCAGGGGTGCAGCTCAGCGCTGAAGCTCTGCATCGCCGTGATGCTGTCGTGGCGCGGTTGTTGCCGTCGTGACGCTGTCTTTATGCCGCTGTGACGCCGTCTTGACGCCGTCCGGCAGGGAGAGCCGGCGGTGTGTTCGATTCGGGTGTGAGTGTGGTTCGCGGCGGTTGTTGCCAGCATTCCGGAAGGCTGGGATACGTGCTCTGATCTGGGGTAAATCGGGGTGGTTTCGGGGCTCGAATGTCGGT
>NZ_JBQEPC010000003.1:170006-394327 GCF_052045655.1 Microbacterium sp. 22215 | reverse complement strand
CCGGCGGCGCACGGCACGAACTGCGACCGGAGCGCCCCCGCGGATGCGTCGGAGGGCCGGCGATACGATGGCCGACGTGACCGAACCTCGCCCCGGAATCGCCGAGCGCCTCTCGCAGATGATCCAGTTGCCGACGGTCTCGGCCGAGCTCGAGGAGTGCGGACCCGGGCCGTTCGAGGACTTCGTCGCGCTGATCGCCGACCTCTACCCGCTCGTGCACGAGAAGCTGACGCTCGAGCGGCACACCGACTTCGGGCTGCTGTTCCACTGGGCGGGCAGCGGTCCCGCATCCGACGGGCCCGTCGTGCTGATGGCGCACTATGACGTGGTGCCGGTCGACGAGAGCGACGCGTGGACGCATCCGCCGTTCGCCGGGGTCATCTCCGGCGGCGTCGTGTACGGCCGCGGGGCGCTCGATGACAAAGGGCCGCTGATCGTCGTGCTCGAGGCGGTCGAGAACCTGCTCGCCGACGGCTTCGTCCCGGCTCGCGACGTCTATCTGTCCTTCGGCGGGAACGAGGAGACCTACGGGCGAGCGGCGGAGGAGATCGCGCGGGTGCTCCGCGACCGCGGCATCGTCCCGTGGCTGGTCGTCGATGAGGGCGGTGCGGTCGTCGATGCTCCGTTGACTTTCGTCCCCGGACGCGCCGCCATGATCGGCGTGGGGGAGAAGGGTGTCATGACGCTCACGCTCTCGGCGCGCGGCGAGGGAGGGCACGCATCGGCGCCCCCGGCGCTGACCGCGGTGCGCCGAGTGGCACGGGCCGTCGACCGGCTCGGCCCCACCACGTTCCGTCCTCGGGCCTCCAAAGCCATCGGACGGATGCTGTCCCAGCTCGGCGCTCAGACCCCCGGGCCCGCTCGGCACCTTCTCCGTCTGCTCGGATCCGCGCCGTTCCTCACCGGGCAGGTCTTCGCGGCGCTCGGCGGCGAGCCGGCCGCACTGGTGCGCACGACCGTCGCGCCCACGATGCAGTCGGGGGGAACGGCGGCGAACGTCCTGCCCTCGCAGGCGACGGCGACCGTGAACCTGCGGATCGCGCTGGGCGAGACGACGCAGCAGACCGTGCTCCGGGTGCGCAGACGCATCCGGGATCCGCTCGTGAGCGTGATCGTCGAGGAGGCGAGCGAACCGTCTCCCGAGTCCTCGACTGACAACGTCCAGTTCGCTCTGCTCGCGGACGCGCTCGCGGTCTCGCACCCCGGCGTCCCCGCAGTGCCGTACGTGATGATGGCGGCGACGGATTCGCGTCATTTCCACCGGTTCGCGCCCGCCGTCTATCGCTTCGCGCCGCTCGACATGTCGAACGCGCAACGGGCGTCGATCCACGGCGTCGACGAGAACGTCGAGATCGCCGCCCTCGAGCGGGGGGAGCGGTTCCATCGCGCTCTCCTCGAGCGGCTAGGGTGATCTCACCGTTCTCCGGGCGCCTCAACGCTCGGATCAGCCTTTTTCTCGAGGAGCCGCGATGACGCGCAGTCGGACTCTGGGCACCCTGGCGACGGTGGTGGGATTCCTGGCCTTCGTCGAGTTCACCAGCGGTGTGCTGCAGGGCTACTACACGCCCATGCTCACCGACATCGCGCGGCACCTCGGCATCCACGATGCTGACGTCAACTGGCTCGAGGGCACGCAGCTCATGCTGTCGGCGCTCGTCGTGCCCGCGTTCGCGAAGCTCGGCGACATGGTCGGCCACAAGCGGATGCTGTTGATCTCGACCGCGTTGACCGCTGCGGCGGCGCTCGTCCTCCCCTTCACCGACTCGTTCCCTGTGTTCCTCATCGGCTGGACGCTGATGGGCTTCTACGTCGTGTGGCTGCCGCTCGAGATCGCCCTGATCTGGTCGCGCTCGCGTCGCATGGAAGGGCGCTCGTCGATCACGGCGAAGGCCGCGGGGCTCCTGGTGGCGGCGCTCGAGGGCGGAGCGATCATCGGCGCTCTGGTGGGTGGCGCGCTCATCGATGTGCTGCCCCTCACGGTCGTGCTCCTGATCCCCGCCGTGCTCATCGTCGTGTGCTTCTTCGTGATCCTGTTCGGGGTCAAGGAGTCGCCCGATCCGACCGGTGGAGTCTTCGACACGGTCGGTGTCGTCCTCATCTCGCTGGCGCTCATCTGCTTCACCGGTGGACTCAGCCTGCTGCGCCTCGAGGGCGGGCTGGTCAACCCATGGTCGTGGGCCGTCGTCGTCCTCGGTCTTCTGCTCGTCATCCCGTTCGTGCTCTGGGAGCTCCGCTGCGACGACCCGCTGATCGACGTGCGCATGTTCCGGTCACCGGCGCTCGGCCCCGTGTTCCTCACCGCGGGCCTCTTCGGGGTGAGCGTACTGGGAGCCCAAGCGCCGCTGTCGACCTTCGCTCGCACCGACCCGGGCGTGTACGGCTACGGACTCGGCACCACAGGCTTCGCCACCTCGTTGATCATCGGCCTGTACCTGATCGCGATGATCGCGGGTGCGCTGCTCTTCCCGGTGTTCGCCCGCGTCCTCACTCCACGGATCACGCTGATGGGCGCATCCCTGCTGGTGGGCATCGGGTTCCTGCTGTTCCTTCCTTTCCACGACTCGTACCTGCAGGTCGTGACGAACATGGTCGTCGTCGGACTCGGATCCGGGGCACTCGTAGCGGCTCTTCCGGCCGCCGCGGCCTCGGCGGCTCCCGCCACGCAGACGGGTGTCGCGACCGGACTCACGAACTCCGTGAAGACGGTCGGTGGGGCGATCGCTTCGTGCGTCTTCGGGATCGCGCTCCTGAACGGCGCGAGCGGCGCAGTCGAGGGCACCGCCGGATCGTTCGCGGGGTACATCACCGTCTGGGTGGTCTGCGGCGTCACCGCACTCGTCGCGGCCGCCATTCTCGTCTTCGTGCCGAAGGAGGCGTTCACCGACCGGACGGATGCCGAGGCGGTGACCGCCCCGGTGGTCTGACGTCAGTCGCGGTCGAGGCCGAAGGTGCGCTTGACGACGGCCTGCATGTCGCGGTCGAGTCCGTCGATGCGCGTGTTCACGGTGTCGAAGCGAGCGTTCATCTCTCCTCGGAGACCGCCGATCTGGGCGTTCATCTCGTTGCGGAGGCCGCCGATCTCGGTGCGGACGACGCGGATGAACAGGGTCGAGACGACGGTCATCATGCTGAGCATGAGCGCAATGAAAGAGCCGATCATCGTCCAGATCTGAGCGTCGTTCATGAGGTGCACCGTGTCATTCTCGCATCCTTCCAGGGAGGAAACCCGAATCGGTCGGCTGTATGCCGCCATCCCGTCGTGCGGGGAAAACTCTCGCGACGGGACGGAGGTGCAGGAGGAGCCGACGGACATGGTCCGCCGGCTCCTCCCTCCGCTCAATCGCCCTTGACGTTGACGAGCTGACGCAGGGTGTGCCTGATCTCGACCAGGCTCGCGGCATCCGCCATCACCTGATCGATCGGCTTGTACGCCTGCGGGATCTCGTCGATGAAGGCGCTCGTGTCGCGGAACTCGATCCCCGTCATGGCCTCGCGCAGCTGCTCGTGAGAGAACGTGCGCCGTGCCGCAGACCTCGAGTACTCACGCCCGGCGCCGTGCGGCGACGAGTTCAGCGACTGCGGGTCGCCGAGCCCCTCGACCACGTACGACGCGGTTCCCATCGAGCCGGGGATGAGCCCAGGGCGACCGGCATCCGCCTGGATCGCACCCTTCCGCGACACCCACACCTGCTTGCCGAAGTGCTTCTCGGACTCGGTGAAGTTGTGGTGGCAGTTGATGCGCTCCTGCTCGTCCACCGGCGTTCCGAGGAACTCCGACAGCTGCCGAGCGACCCGATCCATCATCTCCTCGCGGTTGAGCAGAGCGAAGCGCTGTGCCCACCGCAGTTCGCGGATGTAACGGGTGAACTCGGGAGTGCCCTCGACGAGGTACGCCAGGTCGGGGTCGGGCAGCTCGATCCACCACTGCTTCGCCAGTCTCTGCGCGACGGTGATGTGGTGGCCGGCGATCTTGTTGCCGACGCCCCGCGATCCGGAGTGCAGGAACAGCCACACCCGGTCGAGCTCGTCCACCGAGACCTCGATGAAGTGGTTTCCCGAGCCGAGGGTCCCGAGCTGCAGTCGCCAGTTCTTCGCGTACGACTCCGGGTCGAAACCGTTCGTCTCTGCGAGCGCCTCGAGCTCCGCGATGCGGGGCTCGGCGGTCGCGACCACCTTGTTGTTGTAACGTCCGGCCGACAGCGGGATCGCGCGCTCGATCTGCTCGCGCAGCTCGGCGAGATCGCGACCCGCGAGGTCGTCCTTCGTGAACTGGGTGCGGACGGCGATCATGCCGCAGCCGATGTCGACGCCGACGGCGGCGGGGATGATCGCGCCGAGCGTCGGGATGACCGAGCCGACCGTCGCTCCCTTGCCGAGATGCGCATCAGGCATGAGCGCCAGGTGCGGGTGGATGAACGGCATACGCGCGGTGGTGAGCGCCTGATCGAGCGTCTTCTCGTCGATCAGCGACGCCCACGAGAGCAGCCGTGTGGAGAGCCTCTCCATGATTCCTTTCCTTGTGTGATGTTCAGCCACAGGTCGGGAATCTCGTGAGAAACAGAAATGCCCCGAACCTGACGGTGCGGGGCATGAGGACAGCGGATGCTGTCACACGGCGCGCGCCGGAGGGTACGACTCGTAGCGGTCATTGCGCTTCGACTGAAGCGGCAAGACCGCGGTGAAGGGGAAGTTCCGCAGGGCGGGCATCCGTCGTCTCCTCGGCGTGAAAGCTGTGCGCGATCGGCACAGCTTTGCCACACTAGGGCGCGACACGCCCGGGAGTCAAGTTCGGGCGCGCGGCGGGTTGTGCATGAATTCGACCCGGATGCCGCTGTCTTCCTCGACGAACGAGGCGTAATAGTTCTCGCTGAACCGCTCGTAGATCTTGGGCTCGCGCACCACGGTCCACCCCGCGGCGACCGCGACGGCGTGCAGGCGGTCGACCTCGTCGCGGGACCCGACCGCGAACGCGAGGTGCTGCCATCCGACGCGACCGTGCACGTGCGGACCGCCGCCGTCTTCGCGCGGGGCGAAGACGATGATCTCCGTCTCCTCACCGTGGTGCCACGAGATCCCGCCCTCGGCTTCGGACCCGAACTCGTACCCGAGCGCCGTCAGCACGGGGTGGAACTGCGCTCGCCCCCGCTCCAGGTCGCCGACGGTGATGCCCAGGTGATCGAGAAGCGCCATGCGATCAGTCTCGCATCCGCTCAGAGCTCGATGCCGTGGTCCTCGTCGTTGACACCGGCGTTGCGGCCGCGGCGGGATTCGTAGCCGATGAACCAGCCGAGCCAGACGATCGCGGCCAGCAGGATGCCGAGCCACACGTTCTGGAAGATGAGGCCGATCACGATGCCGAGGATGAGAAGCCCGGCGGTGACGAGGAAGCGGAGGGTGCGGCGGGACATGGCCTCAGCCTAGAGGCGATCCTGTTCCGGCGCGCGGGTCAGCGACCGCGGTGGTCCTCAGGGGAGAGGCGCGGTCCGCGGCGCGGCTCGCTGACTCCGCTCGCGAAGATCAGCCGGATCACCCGTTGCCGGTGCCCGGCCCACGGCTCGAGGAGTTCGAGCATCCCGTCGTCGTCGGTGCGGTGGCCGGTGAGCGCGTAGCCGACCTCGTGGGCGAGGTGGTAGTCGCCGACGCTCACGGCATCCGGATCGCCGAGCGCGCGGATGCGGGTCTCGGCCGAGGTCCACAGCCCCACCCCGGGGAAGCTCGTCAGGACGAGGTCTCGGTCGTCGCCAGTGGACGCGGCCAACAGGGCACGGGAAATGCTGTCGGCGCGTTCGGCCACTCGCACGATCGTCTTCGACTGCGGTGGCTGCACCGCGACGCGATGCCAGTCCCAGGAGGGGATGCGGCGCCACTCCGCCGCCGTGGGCGCGGTGTACATCGGTCTCGGCGTCGGCCCCGGCGCACGTTCGCCGAACTTCGTGACGAGCTGTCGCCAGGCGCGGAAGGCCTCGAGACCCGTGACCTTCTGCTCGATGATCGCGCAGGCGAGAGCGTCGAAGACGACACCTGTGCGGGCGAGACGCAGCCCGCGCGTGCGGCGGGCCACCTCGGCGATGAACGGATGAGGGGACGGGTCGAAACCCGAGGGGTCGTCGTCGGCACCGCAGAGGGCGGGCACGCTGTCGAGAGCATGCTCGGCTCCTGCTCCCCACGCGGTCGCCCTGATCTCGTCGCCGTGCGCGCGGAGCGCGAGCGTCGTCGGACCCAGGGGTGTGCGCAACGCGCGCCAGATGACCGGGCCGTCTCGGACCATGGTCGGGTCACCGGGACCACGGCGAAGCATCCCCACCGTGGCGCGCAGATCGACCGGCGCGTCCGGGCGGTAGACGGTCTCCCGCGGAGGGCTCTGCGAAGCCGCGTCGGCGGCTCCGGCATCCGCGGTCAGGGTCATGCGCCCACCATACGTGGCGGGGCTGACACTCGGATCAGAAGCGGTCGGGCGAGGGAGTGCCGTGGCCGTAGCGGATGACGACGTCGGCGTGACGGTCGAAGCGGTAGCCGATGCCGCGCACGGTGCGCACGATGTCCTCGTAGCGGCCGAGCTTGGCGCGAAGGCGACGCACGTGCACGTCGATAGTGCGCTCACCCGGGGTCTCGTCGTCCTGCGCCTGCCACAGCGCCGAGACGAGCTCGCTGCGCTCGATCGTGCGTCCCTCGCGGAGCACGAGGTACTGCAGCAGCTCGAACTCCTTGTAGGTGAAGGCCGCAGACTCCCCGTCGATCAGGACGCGCTTGCGCGAGATGTCGACGACGACGCCACCCTCTTCGTCGGTGGTCTCCTCCTCGGCCGCGGCCTTGGTGCGGGCGATCGCGCCGGGCTCGTGCAGTGCGAGGCGGACGACGTCGAGGTCGCGGCCTCCGGACCCGTGCGGTGCGAGGGCGACGGTGGCGTGGGTCTCCGCACCGGGCGCCAGTTCGGCGAGGGTGCGACGCAGAGCGTCGACGAGAAGCGGAAGGCTGACGCCGGCCTCGGCCGCCTTGATCTCGTCGAGTCCGACGTAGAGCGCGAAGCCGCGGGGCGAGCGGACGGCGGGAAGATCAGCATCGAGCGGTGCGGTCGTGGGGGCTGACGCGGTGCGGACAGCGGCGGAGACGGCGGGACGCTCGAGAAGTGCGATGTTCGACATGATGATGAAGTCCTCAGGACGTGAGCCGGAGAGAGGCTCTGATGCGTTGCATGAATGACCGGGCGAGCCGGAAGAGCGAGCAAAGGGTGGATGCTCGAAGACCTGTACCTCGCAGATCGCGAGAAGTCAGGTCAGACGGAGTGGCTGTTCGTTCAGCGACACATTCGGCAACACATGCCAACGCGACCGGGCATCATCATCCCGGCAGTCCTGTTCGCCTCCTGGGCGGACAAAGGGCTTGCGTTGGTAGTCATGGGGGGATTATGTCGGAAGAAGTCCGCGCGTGTCAAAACGGCCGTCGGTGCCGAGTGCGGGCGTAACGTGGTTCGGGTGACCACCTCGACCCTCGCCTCCGGCTTCATCCTCACCGACGAGAAGGACGCATCGCGGTACACGCTGACGCGAGACGGGCAGCTCGTCAGCGTGCTCGACTACCGTGACGACGGACGCACGATCGCGCTCACGAGAGCGTTCACAATCCCGACTTTCCGCGGCCACGGCTATGCCGGCACGGTCGTCGAGGGTGCTGTCGCCGACATCGAGGCGCGGGGCGATCGCAAGGTCGACGCCGTCTGCTGGTACGTCTCGGACTGGTTCTCGGCACACCCCGAACACGCGTCGCTCCTCCGTTCGCGCTGATCCGTGCCGTGTGACGCTGTGTTACGGAGCGGCGTCCTGCCAGGATGAAGGCATGAAACTCGCAGAGGCCCTCACCGCCCGCGCCGATCTGCAGCGTCGCATCGAGCAGTTGCGCGCGCGCATCACCGCGAACGCCCGCTATCAGGAAGGCGAGGAACCGGCGGAGGACGCGTCGGCTCTGCTCGTCGAAGCTGACGCCGCCCTGGAGCAGCTCCGCGACCTGATCAGACGGATCAACGCGACCAACTCCCGGCTCGACCTCGGCGCCGACGGGACGATGACGGATGCGCTCGCCGCGCGTGACGTGCTCCGTCTGCAGCATTCTCTGCTCGCGGACGCCGCCGCCGCGGCATCCGGCGCGAACGACCAGTTCCTCCGTCAGATGCGCTCGGAACTGCGGCAGATCTCCGCGCTCCCCGTGGCCGAGCTGCGCTCGCGCGCGGATGCGGTCGCGCAGGAGCTGCGCGAACTCGACAATCGGATCCAGCAGGCGAACTGGCTACACGACCTGAAGGAGTGAAGAGCGGAAGTCGGTAGTCACGACGAGGCGGGCACAACCCCAGCCGGAGGGGCAATTCCGGCACATGTCGGGCGGAGGGCAGCCCAGATTCGCATCGCGCAGCCCCGCACCCCGCACATGTGATCGCGCATCGCGCATCTCGCATCACCACGTGCCGATCATCGTGACGAGGGTGGGTCAGGGGACCTTCCGCTCGTACTCACACAGCCTCACCTCGGGTACTACGGATCTTCTGCTCAGCCCCGTCGGCTGAGGTGGTCAGGCGCTCTCAGCGCGCTGGTCCGAGGCTCGAAACCTCCGGCATCGTTCCCGACACCGGAGGTTCTTCCATGTCATCGTCCTTGCGCGCCCGCCCCCAGGCCAAGTGGTGGGCGCTCGCCGTCATCTCTCTCACGCAGCTGATCGTCGTCCTCGACGGCACCATCGTCAGCATCGCTCTCCCGAGCGCGCAGGCTGCCCTCGGCCTCAGCGACGGCCAACGACAGTGGGTCGTCACCGCCTACGCCCTCGCGTTCGGCGCGCTGCTGCTGCTCGGCGGTCGCATCGCCGACTACGTCGGTCGCAAGCGCACCTTCATGATCGGCATGGTCGGTTTCGGCGCGGCCTCCCTCTTCGGCGGGCTCGCACAGCAGGGGTGGGAGCTCATCCTCGCGCGCGGTCTGCAGGGCGGCTTCGCCGCGCTTCTCGCGCCGGCTGCCCTCGCCCTGCTGACGGTGGCCTTCCCGTCGGGACGCGAGCGGAACACCGCGTTCGCGGTCTTCGGAACCGTCGCCGGAACCGGCGCCGCGATCGGACTGCTGCTCGGCGGTTTCCTCACCGAGTTCGCCGACTGGCGCTGGTGTCTGCTGGTCAACCTCTTCTTCGTGGCCGTCGGTCTCGTCGGCGGTGCGCTCTTCCTCACCGAGAGCCGCGCCGAGGGCGACAACCGCTACGACGTGTGGGGTGCGATCACCGTGACCCTCGGACTCGGTGCGCTCGTCTACGGATTCAGCCTGGCCGAGAACGGCTGGGGCGACCCGCTGACCATCGGGTTCCTCGCACTCGGTGTCGTGCTGCTCGGTGCGTTCGTATGGGTCGAGAGCCGGGTGGCCCAGCCGCTGCTGCCGCTGCGCGTCGTCGCCGATCGCGTCCGCGGGGGCGCCTTCCTGATCCAGGCCATCGCCGGCGCGATCATGATCGGGGCCACGCTCTACCTGACCTTCCACCTCCAGTTCGTGCTCGGGATGGGCGCGCTCCCGGCGGGTGCAGCGACACTTCCGCTGCCGATCGCCACGATGATCATCGCGCCCATCGCGACGAAGCTCCTCACCGTCATCGGACCGCGGCCGATGCTCGTCGTCAAGCCGCTGATCGCGGCGGCCGGTCTGTTCCTGCTGTCGGGCATCACCCCGGACGGGGCATACATCGTGCAGATCGCCCCGGCGCTCGTGCTCCTCGGGATCGGCATGGGCTTCGTGTTCATCCCGCTGCAGAACCTCGCCCTCACGGGAGTCGCGCCGCACGACGCGGGGGTCGCATCGGCCGTTGCCAACTCCACGATGCAGATCGGCGGATCGATCGGGCTGTCGGTGTTCACGGCCGTGTACGCGGCTTCGGTGGGCGGGCATGCGCAGGCGGACCTCACGCCATGGCAGCTCACCGAGGCGTACGGCTGGATCTTCATCGTCGCGTCGATCCTCATGGTCGTGGCCGCCGTGATCGCCGCCATCATGGTGCGCGGCACGAAGGACGAACTGATGCCGGCGCAGCCGGGAATGGCGGTCGGCGCGCACTGAGGCGCTCGCGGCGTCCGTCCCGCTCGGGATCCGGTCGGATCCGGTGTCAGGAACGGATGCCGCGGCACGCCTCGGACCGAATGTCGGTGGGGCTTCGTACCGTGTGAGTATGCGCATCCTGCACACCTCCGACTGGCACATCGGCCGCACCTTCCATGGCAACTCGACCATGGACGCGCTGGCCGAGGTGCTCGGGGCGCTCACCGAGCAGGTGCGGGAGAACGCTGTCGACGTCGTGATCGTCGCGGGTGACGTCTTCGACTCCGCGACGCCGGCGGGCGCTGCGTACACGCTGCTCGGCGACGCCCTGGTCGCGCTGCACGAGACGGGCGCGCGAGTGATCGTCACGAGCGGCAACCATGACTCCGCCGCTCGGCTCGGATTCCAGGCGCGTCTGCTGCGCGACGGCATCCATGTCCTCACCGACCCGCTCGCGATCGGCACACCGGTGACGCTGGCGGATGCCGACGGGCCGGTGCACTTCTACGGCATCCCGTACCTCGAGCCCGCGATCGTGCGTCAGCACTGGAGCGGGGTCGAGCTGCGCACCCAGGCGCAGACGCTCGCGCACGCGATGGATCTCGTCCGTGCCGGGATGGGGGAGCACCCCGGTCGATCCGTCGCGATCGCACACTGCTTCGCAGCGGGGGTCGACGCGACTCTGGGCCTGGAGCGCGAGGTCCGCCAGGGCGGGCTCGACGTCGTCCCGCTGTCGGTCTTCGACGGTCCGGACTACGTCGCCCTCGGCCACATCCACGGGCGACAGCAGATCAGCGACCGCGTGCGCTATTCGGGCGCACCCCTGCACTACAGCTTCGGCGAGCAGAGCAAGCCGCGCGGATCATGGCTCGTCGAGCTCGACGCGGCGGGGCTCGCCTCGGTCGACTGGCTCGACCTGCCCGTCCCTCGTCGGCTGGTCACGCTCACCGGCACGCTCGACGAGATCCTGTCCGACGAGAACGTGGCGGCGCACGCAGGCGACTGGGTGTGCGCGGTGTACACCGACGCCCTCGCTCAGACCGAGCCGATGCGTCGACTGCGCGACCGGTATCCGCACTGCGCGATGGTGCAGCACCAGCCGTCCGAGACGGCGGAGCGGATCGAACGCTCCTACGTCGAGCGACTCCGCGGTGCGGTCACCGACCCCGAGCGCATTGAAGCCTTCCTCGAACATGTCCGATCAGGGCACGGTCCGAGTGCGCGCGAGGGCGAGCTGATCCGCGAGGTGCTCGACGACCGCGTGCGCGCAGAAGCGCTGATCTAGTCCGGTGATGATTCGACATGGCCACGCTCTGACAGCGAAGACGGTGCGCTGATGCAGCTGCACCGACTCCAGGTCGAGGGATTCGGCCCCTTCCGTGACCGTCAAGTCGTGGATTTCGACGCATTCGCCGACGACGGCATCTTCCTGATCGCCGGGCGCACCGGCGCCGGAAAATCGAGCATCCTCGATGCCGTGTGCTTCGGACTCTACGGCGGGGTGCCGCGATACGAGGGGGGCGAGAAGAGGCTCCGCAGCGATCACTGCGAACCCGACGATGTGACGGAGGTCGTGGTCGAGTTCAGCACCTCGGCAGGACGCTACCGTGTCACTCGGTCGCCCGAGTACGAGCGGCCCAAGAAGCGCGGCGGAGGCCTGACGGTGCAGCCCGCCGCCGTGCAGCTCGACACGCTCGTCGGTGGGGAATGGGTGGGGCTGGCCGCGAAGGAGCGCGAAGCCGCCTACGAGCTCGATGAGATCCTGCAGCTGAGTCGTGAGCAGTTCCTCCAGGTCATCCTGCTCGCTCAGAACCGCTTCTCGGAGTTCCTGCTCGCGGGAAGCAAAGATCGGCAGGCGCTGCTGCGGCGTCTGTTCGGTACGGAGCGCTTCGAAGACGTGCAGGCTCGATTCGATGAGCGACGCAAGGCCGCGGAACACTCGCTGGGCGCACGACTGGCGACCGTCTCGGCGAGGCTCGACGAGGGCGAGCGGCTCGTGTCGAAGGCCGAGCTCGGTCCTGGCGCCGTCGACTCGCCCGACGGCGAGATCGGCACCGAAGAGCCGGGTGCGGTGGCGACCACCGACGAGCGTCTCGAAGGCTTGAGACAGGCGAAGGCGCGCGCGGACTATCGCGCCGAGCGGCGGGCGGCTGAGCGCCTCGACGCCGAGAGACTCTCCGTCGAGGCCGATGCGGCGCTTGCGACGCTGCGTGACGAGCAGCGCGCGCAGGTCGAGCGAGACCGCGCCAGACTCGCACTCGCGCGACTCGAGGCCGAGGAGCCGTCGATCCGCGACGCACGCGTGGAGTGGGAGAACGCCAGAGCGGCCGAGGTGCTGCGCGGCCCGATCGACGCGGCGGTCAAGGCGAGTGCCGCGCTCGACGCCGCGGTCGCGGCGGAGACACGGGCCCGAGCCGCCTGGGAAACGCACGGCATCGAGGTCGGTGACCTTGCCGTCTGGGCTGCCGAACGCACGAAGCTGACGGGGGCATGGGAGCGGGCGGCGGAGCTGGAGAGGTCGGCCCCAGGGCTCGACGCGGAGCTCGCCGCAGCCGTCGATGCGCTGACGGAGGCGAAGATCCGCGTCGAGGCGGGCGCGGCCGAGCGTGCGGCGCTTCCCGCGCAGCTCGACGAGCTCACTCGTGAGCGCGACGACGCGCGCCGGGTCGCCGACCGCACGAACGACCTGGCCACTGCGCGAGACGCCGCAGCCGCACGCCATGCGGCTGCGCTCGAGGTGGCCCGACTCGAGGTCGACCGCATCACGGCGGAGCGGGCGCTCGCCGACGCGAGCGCCTCGCTGGCCTCCGCACAGTCGCTGCTCGCGCGACTGCGACAGCGTCGACTCGACGGTTTCGCCGGTGAGCTGGCCACCGCCTTGCGCGAGGGCGACGCGTGTCCGGTCTGCGGTTCGCGCGAGCATCCGGCGCCGGCCGTCCATGCAGATCCCGTCTCCGCGGATGACATCGATGAGGCGGAGTCCGAACGCGACCGCCTCGCCCGGGGCGAACGAGCGGCGGCGGAGCTCGTGTCGACGTTGCGCGCCGAGCTCGCCGCGGCCGTGACGAGGGCAGACGGCAAGGATGCCGAGTCCGCGGCTGCTGAGCTCTCGCTCGCGACGGAAGAGCATGCGCAGGGCATCGCCGCGATCGAGCGGATGCGAAACCTTGACGAGGTGCGCGACACGCTGATCGAGCGCATCCACCGACTCGACGCCGAACACGACGCCGACGCCACGGCTCTCGCCACGGCCCGCGAGACACAGGTGCTGCTCGCGCAGCGGGTCGCCGAGACGCACGCGGCGGTCGCCGAAGCCCGGGGCGAGTTCTCGTCGGTGGCAGACCGACTGGCCGCGACGACCGCCGAGATCGCTGCGGCCGTCGCGCTGGTCGAGACGTCTGCGGAAACGGTGCGCAGAGCCGAGACCGCGACGGCGGCGAGGGCCGAACAGGACGCCGCGCTCGAGGCATCGGTCTTCGACGACGCCGCGGGTGCAGAGGCAGCCCTCCGATCCGCCGCCGCGATGACCGCCCTCGAGAACCGGATCACCAGGCACGCGGTGCAGCGAGAGAAGGAGCGGGCGATCCTGCTCGATCTCGAGCTCCGCACGCTTCCCGAGGAGCCGATCGACCTCGAACCCGCGGAGCAGGAATCACGGGCCGCGCGTCAGAGGTGGACGACGGCGGTCGACGACGCGGGGAGAGCTGCGGGCGTGGCCGACCAGCTCACCGCGATCATCGATTCCGCCGCCGCCGAGCACGCGCGCGTCGCAGGCGACTCGGCCGACTTCGAGATCCTTCGAGGACTGGCCGACACCATCGCGGGCCGCGGGGCGAACACGCGCAAGATGACCCTCGAGACGTTCGTCCTCGCTGCCGAACTCGAAGAGATCGTCGACGCGGCGAACCGTCGCCTCGGTGACATGTCGACCGGGCGCTTTCAGCTCCGGCACTCCGATGCCCTCGCCGCTCGCGGAGCGGCGTCGGGCCTGGGCATCGTCGTGTTCGACGCCTTCACCGGACAGACGCGCCCGGCGCAGTCGCTCTCCGGCGGAGAGACGTTCCTCAGCTCACTCGCGCTGGCACTCGGTCTCGCCGAGGTCGTCACGGCGCGTGCGGGCGGCATCCGTCTCGACACGCTGTTCATCGACGAGGGGTTCGGTTCCCTCGACGGCGACACGCTCGACATCGCGATGCGCACGCTCGACGAGCTCAGGCAGGGCGGCCGCACGGTGGGCGTGATCAGCCACGTCGAGGCGATGCAGGAGCAGATCCCGGCGCAGCTCCGAGTGCGTGCGACGTCGGAGGGACCGAGCGTCATCGAATCGCGCTGAGGTCCGCGCCATCCTCGCCGGACCCGTCGGTCAGCGGAGCATCATCCTCAGACGCCGTACTCCCGGCGGATCACCTCTCGCAGTTGCACGCTGCACCGCGCGATCGCCTCGCGGAAGTCGACCAGTGCGCCGTCTTCGGCCCGGTCGGAGATCGCACGGAACGCGCGGATCGGCACACCGAACTGCTGCGCGACCCAGATGTACGCGTAGGTCTCCATGTCGACCAGGCCTGCGCCGGACGGTCGGATGACGGCGGTGATCCCGGCATCTCCGACGAAACTGTCGCCGGTCGCGATCAGCACGCCCTCGCGGCCGGTCGACACGCGAGCGGGCAGAGACACGTGCTGACCTGCGACACCGTCGAGGTCGAACACGTCGTGCTGCAGTGCGCTGCCGATCTCATGCGCGGTCGCTTCGAGTTCAGGGTCGATGCCGCCGGCGGTTCCGACGACCACCACCTCGGAATACTCCTTGGCATCGAGCGCACGGGTCAGCGCGAACACGGCCTGCATCTTGCCCTCGCCGGTCACGAGCTGATCGAACCCCTCGAGCTCCTCGGGGAACGCTGCGAGTTCGGAGGCCATGGCTGCGACGAGAAGTTTCACCCAGCCATCCTCTCAGGTGGATCGGCCGCCGCGGAGCCGCCCGCGCGCCGTCGACGTCATCTCGATGTAACACTGGGGGAGGATACTGACGTCGGGCAGACCGGAGGAAGACATGACCCTGCAGCAGCAGATCTCTGAAGCACTCGGTGTGAAGTCCGAGATCGACCCCGAAGTCGAGGTGGAGCGCCGTGTGGGGTTCCTCGTCGACTATCTGCGCACGACGGGAGCGAAGGGCTTCGTGCTCGGGATCTCCGGCGGGCAGGACTCGACCCTCGCCGGTCGCCTGGCGCAGCTCGCCGTCGAGCGTGTGCGCGCCGAGGGCGGAGAGGCGAAGTTCCTCGCCGTGCGTCTGCCGTACCGGGTGCAGAAGGATGCGGCGGATGCCGAGGCCGCGCTCGAGTTCATCGCACCGGACGCCTCGGTCGAGGTGAACATCCAGAACGGCGTCGACGGCGTCGAGGAGGACATCGAGTTCGCCGTCACGAGCGACATCAGCGACTTCAACCGCGGAAACATCAAGGCGCGCGTGCGCATGGTGACGCAGTACGCGCTCGCCGGGCACGACGGTCTCATCGTCATCGGCACCGACCATGCCGCGGAGGCGGTCACGGGCTTCTACACGAAGTTCGGTGACGGCGCGGCCGACATCCTTCCGCTGTCGGGCCTCAGCAAGCGCCAGGGGCGCTCGCTGCTCCTCCTGCTCGGAGCGCCCGATCGACTCGCGTACAAGGTGCCGACGGCCGACCTCCTCGACGGTCAGCCCGGCCGAGCCGACGAGGACGAGCTGGGGCTCACGTACGAGCAGATCGACGACTTCCTCGAGGGGCGATCCGTCGACCCCGAGGTCGCGGGGCGCATCGAATCGCGCTACCTCGCGACCCAGCACAAGCGTCACCTTCCGGTCACTCCCGACGACACCTGGTGGCGCTGACACGGCCTGCACGGTGAGCCCGTGTCGGATGCCGCGGCTAGTGTCGAAGCATCCGAGAGAACGGGAGCATCGTGCGGATCGACACCCAGGCGCAGCGCGTCATCTGGAGCGCCAGCGACCTCAAGGCCGCCGCCGAATGCGAGTTCGCCTGGTGCCGCGCGATCGACGCCAAGCTCGGCCGGGTGCCGGCCGTCTACGAGCCTGAAGACGCGACTCTCGCGCGCGCCGCGCTGCTCGGAGACGTCCACGAGCAGAACGTCCTCGCGCGGTACATCGACGACCTGGGCGACGATCGGGTGCACCGCATCGAGAAGGTGTCGTCCGTCGATGCCGAGGCCCTCGCGTCCGCTGTCGACGAGACGGTGCGCGCACTGGAGTCCGACGCGGTGGTCGTGTTCCAGGCGGCATTCGCGACACCCGAGTTCGTCGGGTTCGCCGACTTCCTGAAGCGAGACGACGACGGGCGCTGGCGGGTGCAGGACTCCAAGCTCGCGCGCAAGGCTCGGGTCACGGCTCTCATGCAGCTCGCGGCATACGTCGATCAGCTCGACCGACTGGCGATCCCTCGCTCCGACGAGGTCGACCTCATCCTCGGCGACGGCTCGATCAGCACGCATGCCGTCAACGACCTGCTTCCCCTCTTCCAGGTCAGGAGGGCACGGCTGCGCGCACTCATCGCCGACCGCAGGATCGATGACCCGTCGCCCGATGCCGCCCTCGCGTGGGGTGACGATCGCGGTGACCTCGAGATCGTGGCGTGCGGTCGCTGCGCCACCTGTGAGGAGCAGGTGATCGCCCACCGTGATCTGCTCATGGTCGCGCGCATGCGGCCCGTGCAGCGCGCTCGGCTGCGCGCGGCCGGCATCGAGACGATCGACGCGCTGGCCGCCGCAGCGTTTGCGCCGGAGGGCATGAACGTCGACACCTTCGAGACGCTGCGCGCGCAGGCGCAGCTGCAGCTGAGGGCGGATGCCGAGGGCGCCACGACCTACGACGTGCACTACGCGGCGGCGATCCATACGCTGCCGGTTCCGAGTCACGGCGACATCTTCTTCGACTTCGAGGGCGACCCGCTCTACACCGAGCCCGCGCCGGACGGCGCCGCGCATTGGGGGATCGACTACCTGTTCGGATGGGTCGACAACGCCGACCAGTACACCGCGCTCTGGGCGCACGACTTCGCCGCCGAGCGCGAGGCGTTCGAGCGGTTCCTCGACTTCGTCGCGGTGCGGCGCGCCGCTCATCCGGGCATGCACATCTACCACTACGCGCCCTACGAGACCTCGCATCTGGTCGCGATGGCCGCTCGGCACGGAGTGCGCGAGGGGGAGATCGATCGGCTGCTGCGCGAGGGCGTGTTCGTCGACCTGTATCCGCTGGTGCTGCGCACCGTGCGGGTGGGGTCGAGGTCGTACTCGATCAAGAAGCTCGAGCCGCTCTACATGGGCGACGATGTGCGCACGAGCGATGTGCAGAAGGGCGATGACTCGATCGTCCAGTACGTCGCCGCGAAGGAACTGGCCGCAGCGGGGGAGCAGGCCGAGGCTGATGCGGTGTTCGCCGACCTCGCCGACTACAACCGGTACGACTGCGTGTCGACGAGGCGCTTGCGCAACTGGCTGATCGAGATCGCGAAGAAGGAGGGGGTGAACCCCGCGCCGCCCGATCAGGCCGACGAGGTGATCTACGAGCCGTCGCCGCGGTCGGTCGCGCTGCTCGCCGATGCCGAGCGTGCCGTCGATGCAGGCGGAGACGGGCAGGTGCATCGCATCGCGGCCGCGGCGATCGACTACTTCCCTCGCGAGGCGAAGAGCTTCTGGGTGTCGCACTTCCAGCGGCTGCGTGAGCCCGTGACGATGTGGGACGCCACGCGTGACGTGGTCCGGATCGACAGCACCACGTCGACCGTTCGGCGCGAGTGGAGCGTCGCGGAGGGGCGTCGTGTGATGTCACGCGACATCGAGGTGCGCGGTGAGGTGTCGCCGGGCACCACGCTCGGTGCCGGTTCTCAGCCGTTCGCGCTCTATGCGGTGCCCGCCCCGTTCGACACCGAGGTTCCCTCGCGTGCCGTGCACGTGCCGCACACGGTGACGGTCGCCGACGTGCTCGACGACGGCTACCTGATCACCGAGACGGCGATTCAGGGGCAGACCTGGGACGAGCTGCCGCTCGCCCTGACACCCGCCGCACCTCCGCGCGTCGTCTCGCTGCAGGGCGCGATCGACGAGTGGGCCGACACCGTTCACGCCGCAGCACCCGGCTTCCCGCATGACGCCGCGACCGACATCCTGCGTCGTATCCCGCCGAGCACGATATCGGGCGATGCGCTTCCGGCGAACGACGACGACACGATCGACGCGATCGTGCGCGGCATCCTCGACCTCGATCGCAGCTATCTCGCGGTGCAGGGCCCTCCGGGCACGGGCAAGACCTACACGGGCTCCCAGGTGATCGCACGCCTCGTCAACGACCACGGCTTCACCGTCGGTGTGGTGGCGCAATCGCACGCGATCATCGAGAACCTGCTCGAGCGGGTGGTCGCAGACGGCGTGCCGGCGGCGCAGGTGGCGAAAGCGCCGAAGGACCCCTCGATCGACCCGTCGTACACGGTGATACCCAAGAACGGCATGGCGTCCTTCCTCGGCGAGCATGCCGAGCACGGCGCGGTCGTCGGAGGAACCGCCTGGGACTTCAGCAACACGTCGCGCGTCGACCGCGCCGGCCTCGACCTGCTCGTGATCGACGAGGCCGGGCAGTTCTCCCTCGCCTCGACCATCGCCGTCGCGGCCGGTGCGAAGCGCCTGCTGCTGCTCGGCGACCCGCAGCAGCTTCCGCAGGTGAGCCAGGGTGCGCACCCCGAACCCGTCGACACCTCGGCCCTGGGGTGGGTCATGGACGGCGATGCGGTCGTCAAGCCTGATCACGGCTACTTCCTGGCGCGTTCGTGGCGCATGCACCCGTTCGTCGCGGCACCGGTGTCGACACTCGCCTACGCCGGCCAGCTGGCGTCAGCGCCGGGAACCGAGCTGAGGTCGCTCGAGGGAATCGACCCGGGATTGCATGTCGTCCCCCTGCGTCATCGCGGCAACGCCACGCAGTCTCCCGAGGAGGCGGCGGAGGTCGTGTCGCTGGTGCGAGACCTCGTCGGCCGACCCTTCACCGACAACGACGCGGATGCCACGACACGGCCGCTCGCTCAGAGCGACATCATCGTCGTCGCGCCCTACAACGCGCAGCGTCAGTTGGTTCTCGACGCACTCGCGGCAGCAGGGTTCCCGGATGTGCCGGTCGGCACCGTCGACAACTTCCAGGGCAAGGAGGCGGTGGTCTCGATCACCTCGCTCGCCGCGTCCAGCGGCCGAGACGCCCCGCGCGGCCCCGAGTTCCTGCTGCTTCAGAACCGGCTGAACGTCGCGATCTCGAGAGCGCAGGTCGCGGCCTACCTGATCCACTCGCCGGCGCTCCTCGACGACCTGCCTCGCACCCCTGAGGGCGTGGCGCGTCTCAGCGCCTTCGCCCGACTGGTCGGCGCCGCAGGCTGAACCGGGCGCCGCGTGACGGAAAGGAAGACGGTGCACACGACGGACGAGATCCTCCGTGGCTCGGCCGCGTGGGTGTGGTTCCCTCGCGACAGCGAGCACGAGAAGGCCGATCTGCAGCTGGTGCGTTACCCCGAACGATTCGGTGGGGGCGTGCGAGGATCGCAGGTCGACTCCGACGCCGATGCGGTCGCCGTCGTGGAGCGAGCCGTCGAACGCACACGTTCGTGGGGAGAATCCGAGCTGCGGTTCTGGACCAACGCCTCGGACACACCCGACCTCGAAGACGCTCTTCGTCGTCGCGGAGCCGAGCACGTCGACACGGTGGCGGTGTTCGCGCGCTCGATCGACGCTCTCTCGGTGGAGATCCCCGACGCCGTGACGGCAGAGGTCGTGCGCACGCTCGATCAGGTGCGTGAGGTCGACGCGATCAACGTCCCCGTGTGGCAGCAGCAGCCACTCGACGACGAAGGGCTGAGGACGGAGCTCGACGAGGTGACCTCGACGCTCCACGCCGGAACACAGGCCCGTGTGCTCGCTCGCCTCGACGGTCGGGCGGTGAGCACCGGAGGGTGCACGGTCGTCGACGGATTCTCTCGACTCTGGGGCGCCGCCACCCTCGAAAACGCCCGTGGTCGAGGCGCCTATCGCGCCGTCCTCGCCGAGCGCCTTCGCGTGAGCGCGTCATTCGGGGCGACCACCGCGCTGGTCAAAGGACGCACAGCGACGTCTGCGCCGATCCTCGCTCGGGCCGGCTTCACGCATTACGGAGACGAACGCGCCTACCTGCTGAAGGTGTGAGCGTGGCTGGGGGACTCCGGTCGCGAACGACGGTGCAAGACCGTCAGACCGTGCCGTACAGGCGGTCTCCGGCGTCGCCGAGACCCGGGACGATGTAGCCCTTCTCGTTCAGGCGCTCGTCGAGAGCACCGAGCACGAGTGTGACATCGCGGTCGCCGACGAGCGCCTCGATCGCGGCGACACCCTCGGGCGTGCCCAGCAGGCAGATCGCCGTGACGTCCTTGGCTCCTCGGTCGAAGAGGAACTGGATCGCAGCGGCGAGCGAGCCGCCGGTCGCGAGCATCGGGTCGATCGCGAAGCACTGGCGGTCGCTCAGGTCATCGGGAAGGCGCTCGGCGTACGTCGTCGGCTCGAAGGTCGTCTCGTCTCGGACCATCCCGAGGAACCCGACCTCTGCGGTCGGCAGCAGCTTCACGAGGCCCTCGAGCATGCCGAGTCCCGCGCGCAGGATGGGCACCACGATCGGTCGAGGCTCGGAGATCTTCACACCCATCGTCGTGGTCACCGGTGTGGTGATCTCGATGGGGCTGACCTTCACGTTGCGGGTCGCCTCGTACGCGAGGAGGGTCACGAGCTCCTCGGTCAGCTGACGGAAGACGGGCGACGGTGTGCGGTGGTCGCGCAGGACCGAGAGCTTGTGAGTGACGAGAGGGTGGTCGGCGACGTGGACACGCATGGATACAGGCTAATGCGCCGGACGCCCTCGCACGACATCGGATCCGCGGGAGGCCCCCGTGGCGACGCGGCCGCGCTGTCGTAGGCTCGACCCATGACCGCTGCCGACCGCACCGCGATGGCGCGCGCACTCGAGCTCGCGGCAGATGCCGCGGCGGCATCCGAGATCCCCGTCGGTGCGGTCGTGCTCGACGCGGATGGACGCATCGTCGCCGAGGGGCGCAACAACCGCGAGGCGACGCACGACCCGACAGGTCACGCCGAGGTCGAGGCGCTGCGAGCAGCAGCGGCATCCGTCGGTTCGTGGAATCTCGACGGCCACACTCTGGTCGTGACTCTCGAGCCCTGCCTCATGTGCGCGGGGGCGATCCTGCAAGCGCGCATCGGTCGAGTCGTGTTCGGGGCATGGGACGACAAAGCAGGTGCTGCGGGATCCATGTACGACGTGCTTCGCGACAGGCGACTGCCGTATCGGGCCGAGGTCATCGGTGGCGTCGAGGCGGATGCCGCCACGGCGCTGCTGCGGGACTTCTTCGAACAGCGCCGGTGAGCAGGCGGGACGAGCGTCAGTCCGAGGACTTGAGCACGAAGACGTCGGTCGAGGGCTCCGGGTCGAGTGACGGTCGGTACACGTCCGGCTCGATGTAGATGACCCGCGCGATCGGCAGCGCCTCACGGATCCGTGCCTCGATCGCGTCGATGTCCACCGCCGCCTCACGCAGGGGCTTGTCGGCGTTCAGAGCGATTTTCGCCGCGACCATCAGCTCATCGGGTCCGAGGTAGAGGGTCTTCATGTGGATGATCTTCTCGATCTCGTCGCCGGCGTTGATCGCGTCGACGATGCGGTCGTGATCGGCCGAGGTCGCTCCCTCGCCCACGAGGAGGCTCTTGGTCTCGACCCCGAGCACGATCGCGATGACCACGAGCAGGATGCCGATCATCAGCGTGCCGAGTGCATCGAAGACCGGGTTTCCGGTGATCACGGTCAGGCCCACGCCGAGCAGTGCGAACGTGAGTCCGGTGAGGGCCCCGACGTCCTCGAGCAGCACGACCGGCAGCTCGGGCGCCTTCGCGCGCCGGACGAACGACACCCAGGACTGGTCCTTGTCGCGGACCAGGTTGCTCTCCTTCACCGCGGTACGCAGCGAGAACGACTCCAGGCCGATCGCGACCACCAGCACGACGATCGGGAGCCACCACCACGTCTTGTCGAGCTCGTGGGGGTGGGTGAGCTTGTCGATCGCCTCGTAGATCGCGAACAGGCCGCCGACCGAGAACAGGATGATCGAGACCACGAACGCGTAGACATAGCGCTCGCGTCCGTAGCCGAACGGGTGAGCTCGATCGGCCTCTCGCT
This sequence comes from Microbacterium sp. 22215, assembly GCF_052045655.1. Lineage (NCBI taxonomy): Bacteria > Bacillati > Actinomycetota > Actinomycetes > Micrococcales > Microbacteriaceae > Microbacterium > Microbacterium sp. 22215. The sequence continues at coordinate 372,031 of NZ_JBQEPC010000003.1, read as the reverse complement.
TCGCCTTCCGCCCGCCCAGCATGAGCAGCAGCTGGTTTCCGGAGTCGGCGACCGAGTGGATCGCCTCGGCGAGCATGGATGCCGACCCCGAGAGCGCCCATGCGAGGAACTTCGCCAGCGCGATGCCCAGGTTCGCCAGGAATGCCGCGATGATCGCCTTGCTGCCGCCCGATGCACTCATGCGACGAGTCTAGATCGACTACCCCGCTGACGCCGGGTACGCCCGCCGTAGGATGACGACATGGCTGTCTCTCTCCCCGCTCTCGCGTTCCTCGGTGCCGGTTCGATGGGCGGTGCGATCCTCCGAGGGGTGGTCGCATCCGGCATCCGCGTCGACGGAGGCATCACGGCGACGAACCGCACCCCCGAGAAGGCCGCGGCGTTCGCGGACCTCGACGGCGTGACGAGCATCGCCCTCTCGGAGGCCACCGACGGCAACGCCGATGCGGTCTCGAAGGCTCGCATCGTGCTCGTCGGGGTGAAGCCGGCGATGGTGCCGGACCTGCTCCGCGAGATCGCCCCGCACCTCGCCGACGATGCGATCGTCGTGAGCCTCGCGGCCGGCGTCACCCTCCAGACCTTCGCCGACAACCTCGGCGCCGACGTCCGGGTCATCCGATCGATGCCGAACACGCCGTCGACGGTGGGCAAGGGAGTCACCGGTCTCGCGGCCGGTGCGGCGGCATCCGCTGAAGATCTCGCACTGGTGCACTCTCTGTTCGAGACGGTCGGAGCGGTCGTCGAGGTGCCGGAGTCGCAGATCGACGCGCTCTCGACCATCTCGGGTTCGGGCCCCGCCTACGTCTACCTGCTGATCGAGGAGCTCACCAAGGCCGCCGTCGGGATGGGCTTCAGCGAGACCGACGCCCGGACGATGGTCGAGCAGACCTTCATCGGAGCCACCGCACTTCTCGACGCATCGGGGGAGGAGCCCTCAGAGCTCCGTCGCCGTGTCACGAGCCCGAAGGGCACCACGGAGCGGGCCGTCGCGGTTCTGCAGGAGGCGCACCTCGAGCGCACGTTCGCGGATGCTGCGGCCGCGGCGCTCGCTCGGGCGAAGGAACTGGCGGCCGGAGCCTGACATGCAGCTGCGGTTCTCGGGAGAGATCTGGTTCTGGCGCGGTCCCGCGCCGTTCCACTTCGTCACCGTGCCGCCCGCCGAGAGCGAGATGATCGGCGACGTCGCGAGCGTCGTCACCTACGGGTGGGGCATGATCCCCGCGTCCGTGACGATCGGGACCACGACGCTGACGACCGCGCTCTGGCCGAAGGACGGCGGGTACATCGTGCCGATCAAGAAGGCCCTGCAGGACCGCGAGGGCGTCACGATCGACGACGTCGTCGAGATCACCCTCGACATCGACGCCTGACGCGCGAGCGGATGCCGCTCAGCGGTCGAGGGCGGCGAAACGCTCGATGTCGCTGTTGGTGCCCGACACGATGATCAGGTCGTGGTTGGTGACGATCGTGTTCGCCTCGGCGTAGCGGAACGGCTTGCCGGGGCTCTTCACGCCGACGACCGTGACCTTGTACTTGCTGCGCACGCCCGACTCGTTCAGGCCGACGCCGCGGATGAACTTCGGCGGGTACATCTTGGCCAGCACGAAGTCGTCGTCGAAGCGGATGAAGTCGAGCATCCGACCCGAGACGAGGTGCGCGACGCGCTCGCCGGCCTCGCGTTCGGGGTAGATCACGTGGTTCGCACCCACACGGGCGAGGATCTTGCCGTGCGACTGCGAGACGGCCTTCGCCCAGATCTGCGGGACCTTGAGGTCGACGAGGTTCGCAGTGATCAGCACCGATGCCTCGATCGAGGAGCCGACGGCGACGACGGCCACCTGGAAGTCCTGCGCGCCGATCTGGCGCAGCGCGTCGATGTTCTTGGCGTCGGCCTGCACGGTGTGCGTGACACGATCCGACCACTTCTGCACGAGCTCGAGGTTGTCGTCGATCGCGAGCACCTCGCGGTCGAGGCGGTCGAGTTCGCCTGCACAGGCGGCGCCGAACCGGCCGAGACCGATGACGAGGACGGGCGCGTCGCCCCGGAGGACTTCAACCAACGATCGGCCTTTCCACGGGCAGTGAGTAGTACTGCGTTCGCGATGTCGCGGCGACGGCCGCGGCGAGAGTCACTGTACCAACGCGCCCCATGAAGATGGTGGTCGCGAGCACGTACGAGGCGGAGTCGGGGAGCTCTGCGGTGAGGCCTGTCGAGAGTCCGACGGTGCCGAAGGCCGAGATCACGTCGAAGAGCACGTGACTGATGTCGGCCTTGGTGATCTGGGAGATGATGATGGTCGACAGCGCGACGATGGTCGCGCCCCACGCCACGACGCTGAGGGCGACGCGCTGCACGTCGCTCGGGATGCGGCGGCCGAACGCCTCGACCGACTGGCGCCCCTTCGCCTCCGACCACACGGCGATGGCGAGCACGGCGAGCGTCGTGACCTTGATTCCACCGGCGGTGGATGCCGAGCCGCCGCCGACGAACATCAGCATGCTGGCGGCGAGCAGCGACGATCCGTTGAGGTCGTCCATCTCGATGACGTTGAAGCCGCCGGATCGTGTCATCGCCGAGAGGAAGAAGGCCTGGAACGTGGTGTCCGCGGCATCCATCGATCCGAACGTCTTCGGGTTGGCGTACTCGAGGATCAGGAAGACGGCGGCTCCGAGTACGAACAGGAGAACGGTGGTGACGAGCGTGAGCTTGGTGTGCAGCGACCACTTCTTCACGTGCCAGACGTGCTTGGCGAGGGTGTAGATCACCGGGAAGCCGATGCTGCCGAGGAACACTCCGACCATCAGCAGCGACAGGACGAGGTAGTCGTCGGCGAACACGGCCACGCCGCCGGCATTGGGAGCGAAACCCGTGTTCGTGAAGGCCATCGCGGCGAAGTACGGCGCCTCCCACAGGGCGGCGATGGGCTCGACCCCGGCCATCACGAGGGCGGGGTAGAGGAGGATCGCGAGGGCGCCCTCGATGATGAGGGCCGAGACGGCCACCGTCGTGAGGAGCTGGCCGACCTCGCCGAGGCGCACGGTCTGGCTCTCGTTGACCACGCCGCCGTGGGCCCGCATCGGGTTCGTGTCGCCGGCGGCCATGAGCTTCGCTCGAAGACCCAGTCGCTTGGAGATCAGCATGCCCATGAGCGATGCGAGGGTGAGCACGCCGAGGGCGCCGATGTTTACGCCGACGAAGATCAGCACGTGACCGAACGGCGACCAGTGCGTGGCCATGTCGACGGTGGAGAGGCCCGTGACACAGATCGTGGACACCGCGGTGAACAGCGCATCGGCGAGGGGAGTGACCGTGCGGTCGGCGGAGGCGATCGGCAGCGACAGCAGCACGGTGAAGACGAGGATGAGGAGCGCGAAGATGACGATCGCGAACCGTGAGGGCGATGACGTGATGATGTGCTTGCCCCAGGAGGCGGCGTTCTGGAGCCGCTGTCGAGGAGACGACGCCGAAACGATGCCCGACATCGCGTCCCCCTTCGTTCTCCTGCCGCGCGATCCGCGGACGCACGACGCCGATCGCCGAGCCTTCGTCATGGTACTCCGTGCCGGGGACGACTACCCTGATCACATGACGGACATCTTCGACGTGATCGCAGACGGTACGAGGCGAGACATCCTCCAGCTCCTCCTGCGTCGCACCACCGAAGGGGATGCCGGCACCAGCGTCAGCCACATCGTCGCCGACCTGGGCATCAGCCAGCCCACCGTCTCGAAGCACCTGAAGGTGCTGCGCGAGGCAGAGCTCGTCAGCGTGCGTGAGGATGGCCAGCGCCGTTTCTACAGTCTCGCCGTGGAGCCTCTCGAGGTCGTGGACGATTGGCTCGTGCCGTTCCTGATGGACGCGTACGGCGACGACGCGCCCGACATCGACTACCCCGGGCAGCCGCTGCCCGACGGCGCTGCGCACGCCGCAGAGGTCGTGGGTCGCGCCGCGGCATCCGCGAAGCACGTCGTGGCGAACGCTCTCAAGCGCCTCGGGGGCTGACTCCGAACCCGGACACACGTCGCCCCTGACGATCGGGGGGCTCTCGTCAGGGGCGAAGCCGCGGGCCCCAGCCCGCGTCGACTCGGATGGTGCCATCGTGAGTCGTGGGTTCACCTTCTCAGAGCATTCTGAGCGGATGCGGCATACATCCTATGTCTCCGCTGGGACTCCCGTCGCGGATGCTCACTGATCACACAGGCCACATGGGTTTACACGCGTCCCAGGTTCCCCATAGAGTGTGCTCAAATCCAGAAAGGGGTACGTGGGATGCCCGAGGTTCCTGATGTCCGGTTCCTGACGGTGGCTGAGGTCGCCGAACTCATGCGCGTGTCCAAGATGACCGTGTATCGGATGGTGCACGCTGGGGAGTTGCCCGCCATCCGCTTCGGTCGCAGTTTCCGGGTGCCGGAGTCCGCGGTCGCCGACGCACTGCAGCGTCCCATCGCCGACGTGGGTTAGCTCTGCGATGTGCGTGCCTCGCACTTCACCGGTACGGTGACAGAGAGGCTCGTTCAGTTTGCTAGACTGATCCGAGGCATTTTTCCGTGCCCGTACCCGGGTGTCCGTCACCGACGACACCCAGCCACTGACTTAGTGAGGTTTCCGTGGGTTCTGTCATCAAGAAGCGCCGCAAGCGCATGGCGAAGAAGAAGCACCGCAAGCTGCTTCGTAAGACTCGCCACCAGCGTCGCAACAAGAAGTAAGCGACCAGACACGAGCGCCTGTCTCCGGACGGGCGCTTTGTGTCTCTACCCCCGGATTCCCCCTCGTCGCAGGAGCACGCCATGAAGTCGATCACCGTCACCGAGCTCGCCGAGCGCGCGAACACCCCGCTCATCGATGTGCGCGAGGTGAGTGAGTTCGAAGCGGGCCACGTGCCCGGAGCCGTCAACATCCCGATGTCCGAGATCGGCAACCGTCTGGAAGAGCTTCCGGCCGAGTCGTTCGACGTGATCTGCCAGGCCGGCGGCCGCTCGGCCCGCGTCGTCGAGGCGCTGGAGTCGCGTGGGTACGACGCGACGAACGTCGAGGGCGGCACCGGAGAGTGGATCGCCCAGGGGCGCGCTGTCGAGGTGCCGTCGGCGTGACCACGCTGACCCTCATCGGCAAGCCCGACTGCCATCTGTGCGACGTGGCATCCGAGATCATCGACGCGGTCGTCGCCGAGATGCCGGATGCCGCGGCAGAGCGCATCGAGATCGTCGAGGCGTCGATCCAGGACGACCCCGCTCTGTATGAGCTGTGGTGGGAGAAGATCCCCGTCGTGCTGATCGACGGAGACCTGCACGCGCACTGGCGTCTGTCGGCCGACCGCCTGCGCGAAGCGCTCGACGCGGCCGTGCTCGACGATGCACGGAAGAAGGAACAAGGATGATCCGTCACGTCGTCACCTGGAAGCTCGCCGCAGAAGATGCCGACGAGCGCGCCGAGCAGGCCGCCGAGGTCGCCCGTCGGCTGAACGCGCTCGACGGCGTCGTGCCGCAGTTGCGATCGATCTCTGCCGGTGCGAACGTCGCCTATCCCGATGCCAACTGGGACGTCACCCTCGTCGCGGACGTCGACTCCATCGCCGCGCTGGAGGAGTACCAGGTGCACCCCGCACATGAAGAGGTCGTCGGATACGTGCGTTCCGTGGTCGCCTCACGGGTGGCCGTCGACTTCGAGGTCTGACCTGTAACACGGCCGTCATATTCGGTCACACTTGCAACACAAATGTGATCCGCGGAGGGCCGCCCACGGCCTGTTCGGCCGGTGGACGCATGTTTAGATGTTCTCCTACCCGTCCGTGGGGATCACACCCTCGTCCTTCAGGAGCTGACATGCAGCGTCGCAACATCATCGCCGGGATCGCGCTCGCCGCGACCGCCACCCTCGCTCTCGCGGGCTGTGCAGGCGGAGCAGGAAGCGGCGGATCCGGTGAGCCGGCGGCCGGCGACGAGTACGACCTCGTCGAGGCGGGCACCCTGACGGTCTGCTCCGACATCCCTTACGCTCCGTTCGAGTTCGAGGGCGGCGACAACGGCACGGGCTACACCGGCTTCGACATCGATCTGCTCGACGCGATCGCGAAGGAGCTCGACCTCAAGCTCTCCGTGCAGGACGTCGGCTTCGACGCGCTGCAGTCTGGGACCACGCTCGCCGCAGGCACCTGCGACGTGGGCGCATCCGCGATGACGATCACCGACGAGCGCAAGGCGAACATCGACTTCTCCGACCCGTACTACGAGTCGCTGCAGTCGCTCCTCGTGCGCACGGACTCGGGCATCAAGTCGATCGACGACCTGTCGGGCAAGAACGTCGGCGTGCAGCAGGGCACCACGGGTGAGGCCTACGCGACCGAGAACGCCAAGGGCGCCGAGCTCGTGCAGTACCCGTCCGACGGCGAACTGTGGCCCGCGATGCAGGCCGGTCAGATCGATGCGATCCTGCAGGACCAGCCGGTGAACCTCGAGCATGAGAAGGCCGACAGCGCCTACAAGATCGTCGAGGAGTACGAGACCGGCGAGTCCTACGGCTTCGCATTCGCGAAGGGTGAGAAGGACACGCTGCGCGAGGCGATCGACGGCGCGCTGCAGGATCTGCGCGACAGCGGCGACTACCAGACCATCTACGACAACTACTTCACCGCGAAGTAATCGGCGAGCGACGTAGAGCAGGGAGACCTTGACAATGGCGTTGAGGCGCACCACGAAGAGCAAGATCTATCGGTACACCGTCTATGCGGTGCTGATCGCCATCGTCGTCTGGGCGGCGGTCAGCACCGACTGGGCGAAGATCGGTCCGCTGTTCTTCAACCCCGAGATCGCGGCGAAGATGTTCCCCGGGATCATCACGACCGCACTCGTCAACACGCTGTGGTTCACTGCGGTCGCATTCCTGGCAGGTCTGCTGCTGGGAGTCGTGCTCGCGCTGCTCAAGCTGTCGAGCATCGGACCGTTCCGATGGATCGCCACGGCCTGGATCGAGCTGTTCCGCGGACTTCCCGCGATCCTCACGATCTTCGGTGTGGCGTTCATCCTCCCGATCGCGCTGGGCATCTCGGGGCGCGACCTCGGCGGCCCGGTCGTGCTCGGGCTCATCGGTCTCATCCTGGTGGCGTCGGCCTACATGGCCGAGACGATCAGGGCAGGCATCCAGGCGGTTCCCAAGGGGCAGACGGAGGCGGCTCGTTCGCTCGGCATGTCTCCGATGAAGACCACGTTCTGGATCATCGTGCCGCAGGGGTTCCGCATCATCATCCCGCCGCTCACGAACGAGTTCGTGCTGCTGCTGAAGGACACCTCGCTGCTGTTCGTCGCCGGAACGTTCATCTGGTCGAAGGAGCTCACCAACTTCGCCCGTGACGCCGCGACGCAGAACACGAACGCGACGCCGCTGATCATGGCGGCGATCCTGTACCTGATCGTGACGATCCCCCTCACGCGCTTCAGCGCGTACCTGGAACGACGGATGGCGAAGCAGCGATGATCACGGATCTGATTGATGTCCACGCTCCTGCGATCGATCTGCAGGGGCTCGTGAAGAGCTTCGGTGACAACGAGGTGCTCAAGGGCATCGACCTCACCGTCACCGCCGGCGAGGTCGTCTGCATCATCGGACCCTCGGGATCGGGCAAGTCGACGCTGCTGCGTTCGGTGAACCTGCTCGAGGAGCCGACGGGCGGCAAGGTGCTCATCGAGGGCATCGACATCACCGACCCCGACGTCGACATCGACCGGGTGCGCACGCGCATCGGCATGGTGTTCCAGAGCTTCAACCTCTTCCCGCACCTCGACGTGATGGGCAACCTCATGATCGCGCAGCAGCGCGTGAAGAAGCGCTCCAAGGCCGAGGCCGAGCGGATCGCGAAGGAGATGCTGGGTCGTGTCGGGCTCGCCGAGAAGGCGGATGCCTTCCCGGGCCACCTGTCCGGCGGCCAGCAGCAGCGCGTCGCGATCGCGCGCGCACTCTGCATGAACCCCGACATGATGCTGTTCGACGAGCCCACCTCGGCGCTCGACCCCGAACTCGTCGGCGAGGTGCTGCAGGTCATGCGCTCGCTCGCGGACGAGGGCATGACCATGCTCGTCGTCACGCACGAGATGGGCTTCGCCCGCGAGGTCGGGTCGCGTCTGATCTTCATGGACGGCGGTCACATCGTCGAAGAGGGCGATCCGCGCGAGGTGCTCGCCAATCCGCAGCATCCGCGTACCCAGGACTTCCTGGCCCGCGTACTCTGATCGCCTGATCTCTTCATACGCAGACCCCCTCCCGCTGAATCAGCAGGAGGGGGTCTCTGTGTGGAGTGTCGGGTGGGGGCGTCAGGCCTCGACGACCTCGGCATCGGCGGCGTTGCGGCGCACCGATTCGATGCCGTTCAGCGCGGCGGCCTTCGAGGAGTAGCCCTCGCTGATCGCGATGACCTCGCCATTGCCGGACTTGAGGCGGAACCGGTACTCGCCGGACTTGTCGGTGTACAGCTCGAACTTGCCTGCCATGAGGCGTCCTTTCTCTCAGGAGACGAGGGAGCGACGCCCTCGGGTTCACGGTATCCCGGAGTACTGGCTCAGGGAAAGAGGGCCGTTCAGCCCCGAGGGTGCACCGCCACGGGTTCGGGCGCGACGGCGATCCGTACCCGGTCGCCGAACGCCGGATGGATGCCGGGTGCGTGCTGCAGACGCACGAGCTCGCCCGACTCGGTGCGCACGAGCGTGCGGCGCATGCTGCCCAGGAACGTGCTCTCCTGCACGAGTGCGTCGGTCGCGGCATCCGCCTCGGAGGCGAAGTGCACGTTCTCGGGGCGAAGGTAGACGTCGACGGGACCGTCAGCCGGAGACTGCAGAGGCAGGCGCTGCCCCCAGACGACGACGTGGTCGCCCTCGGCGACGCCCGACACCACGCTCGACAGGCCGACGAACGCGGCGACCCCTGCGGTCGACGGCGTCGTGTAGAGCTGCTCGGGCGTGCCGATCTGCTCGATCCGCCCGGAGTTCATCACCGCGATCCGGTCGGAGACGGCCAGCGCCTCCTCCTGGTCGTGCGTCACGAACACGGTGGTGATGCCGAGTCGCAGCTGGATGCGGCGGATCTCGTCCCGCAGCTGCACGCGCACCTTCGCGTCGAGTGCCGACAGCGGCTCGTCGAGCAGCAGCACCTTCGGCTCGGTGACCAAGGCGCGGGCGAGTGCCACACGCTGCTGTTGTCCGCCCGACAGCTGATGCGGGAAGCGGTCGGCGAAGTCGGCGAGACCCACGAGCGCGAGAGCGTCGAGTGCCCGCTTCGCCGCCTCAGCCTTGCCCACGCCGCGGCGACGCAGACCGAAAGCGGTGTTCTCCGCGACGCGCAGATGAGGGAACAGCGAGTACGACTGGAAGACCATCCCGATGTCGCGCTTGTTCGTCGGGACCCGCGAGACGTCGCCGCCGTCGAGGAGCACGGCGCCGCTGTCGAGGCCTTCGAGCCCTGCCAACACCCGAAGCAGCGTGGTCTTGCCGCATCCGGACGGGCCGAGCAGCGAGACGAACTCACCGGGCGCGATGTCGAGGTCGACACCGTGCAGCACCGTGGTGCCGGAGTAGCTCTTCACGATGTCCTGGAGCTGCACGCGCGTGCCCTCACCGGCCTCGGCGAGCAGCATGTTGTCGGCGGTCTGGGGGAGGGTCATGAGCGGGCCTTTCCGGTGCCGCGGGCGACGCGGCCGATGACGAGAAGCAGTAGGAACACGAACAGCAGCGCCAGCAGGGTGAAGATCGCGGGCGCGTACGGGTCCTGCTTCTGGACGACGACCATGGCGGTCTGGAATACCTGGCGGTTCAGGAGCGAGGCGATCGTGAACTCGCCGAGCACGACCGCGATCGAGATCAGTGAGGCCGCGAGCAGGCCCTGGCGCAGGTTCGGGGCGAGCACCTTGAGCACCACGGTCGGCCAGCTCGCCCCGAGCGAGCGTGCGGCCTCAGCGAGGGTGCGCAGGTCGGCGGCGTCGATCGACGCCTGGATCGACCGATATGCGAACGGGAGCACGGTGATGCCGTAGGCGAAGGCCAGAGTCCACGTGCCGGTGCCGAGGGAGCGACCGATCTGCAGGTAGATCGGTGCGAGGCCGACGACCAGCACGATGGCCGGGATCGAGATCGGCAGCAGCACCGCGAACTCGAAGAGCGGCTTGAGCTTCGCGAAGCGCAGGTTCACCAGGATCATGGTCGGGGCGAGCAGCAGGAGCACGATGGCGACGGTGACCACGGCGAGGATGAGCGAGTTGCCGAGACCCATCCAGATCGGCTTGATCGCTGCCGACTTCGCCGGATCGAACAGCGCGACCCAGCGCTCGAAGCCGAGGGTCCCGTCGGTCTGGCGCAGCGTGTACAGGAAGGTCGAGATCAGCGGGATCGCGAAGAATGCGCCGACCAGGATGCCGATGACCCAGCGGGTGACGGGGGAGGGGGCGAGGCGGTTCACGACTGCCACCTGGCTGCCCGGCGCTGGACGAGTGAGTACAGGGCCATGACGACTCCGACGATCACGATCATGCCGAGCGCGAGGGCACCGGCGAGATTCTCACGGCCGAGCACGGTCTCGCTCGTGAGCGCGGCGCGGATCTGCAGAGGCACGATCTGCGCACCCTGGCTGGCGAGGGCTGCGGCGGTCGCGTATGACGAGAACGCGTTCGCGAACAGCAGCAGCAGGCTCGCGAGGAACGAGGGGGCGAGCACCGGGATGCCGATGCGCAGCCAGAAGCTCGAGCGCGTGCCGCCGAGTGTGAGGTTCGCCTCGGCCCACTGGGGCTTGAGCGCGGCGAGGGCGGGCATGAAGGTGATGACCATCAGCGGGATCTGGAAGTAGATGTACGGAAGGATCAGACCGGGGAGCTCGTAGAGCCAGGTGCCGTTCGCGAAGATGTCGATGCCGAAGGTGTCCTGGAGGAACAGCTTGAGCACGCCTTGGATGCCGATCGTGGCGATGAAGGCGAATGCGAGCATGACGCCGCCGAACTGGGCGAGCACGCCGGCCGCGGCATCCACCGTCGAGCGCACAGCGCCGTCGGGATTCATGCCGAGCAGTGCGTAGCAGACGAGAGCGCCGACGATCGCGCCGATCACGGCGGTCAGCAGGGACACTCCGGCGGAGTTCGCGAAGGTGTTGAGGACGACGGGATCCCCGAGAGCGGAGACATTCGACCAGGTGAACGTCCCGTCCTTCGTGAAGAAGCCGGAGCCGATCGCGAGCACGGTCGGCACCGCGAGGAAGAGCAGCACATACGCGGCGAACGGCACGAGGCCGAGCCACGCGACGGACGGCGCGGAGCGCTGCGGGGGAGACGGGGGCGGATGCCGACGCATCCGCCCCCGCTGCGGTGGCAATGGTCACTGGACCGCCGCTGCCCACTTCTCGCCGAGAAGCGTGCCGGCGTTCGTCGACTGCTCCTCGGTCGGGACGACCGTCTCGCTCGGGACCTCGGGAAGGGCCGCTGCGAGGTCGGCGTCGATCGTGCCGGCCTCGGTCATGGCCTCCATGCGAGCCGGGCGGGCACCGCCCTTGAGCCACAGGTTCTGCACCTCGTCGCTGTACAGGAACTCCTGCCACAGGCGTGCGGCGGCCGGGTTCGGGGCATCCTTGTTGATCGCCTGGTTGTAGTAGCCGGCGTAGCCGGTGCCGTCGAGGACGACGACCTTCCAGTCCTTGTTGCCGTCGTCGCCCTGGGCGTGAGCGGCGTTCAGGTAGTCCCAGTCGAAGACGACGGGGGTCTCGCCGCTCGCGACGGTCGCCGTGGTGACGTCGACCTTGAGCAGGTTGCCCGCCTTCTGCAAGTCGGAGAAGAAGTCGATGCCCGGCTGGAAGTCGTCGAGGGACCCGTCGGACTGCACCGTGGCGAGACCGACGGCGGCGAAGGCCGCACCGGCCTGCGTCGGGTCGCCGTTGATGGCGACGGCGCCCTTGTAGGCGGCGTCCTTCAGGTCGTCGAGCGACTCGGGGGCGTCGAACTTCGAGGAGTCGTAGCCGATCGACATGTATCCGCCGTAGTCGCCGACGAAGAGCCCGGTCTTCTCCTTGAGCGCGTCGGGGATCTCGTCCCACGTCTGCACCTGGTACGGCGCGAACACGTCGGTGTTCTGCAGCGCGACGGTCAGGCCGAGGTCGAACACGTCGGGTGCCGTGTCGAGGCCCTCGTTGGTCTTCGCGGCCTGGATCTCCTCCGCGCTCGAGACGTCGGGGGAGGCCTCGTTGATCGTGATCTCGGGGTACTTCTCGGCGAACAGGTCGAGGATCTCGCCGTAGTTCGCCCAGTCGCGCGGAAGCGCGATGACGTTGAGCTGGCCTTCGGCCTTGGCGGCCTCCTCGAGATCGGCGAACGTGCCGAAGTCCTCGACCGAGGTCGCAGCGGCGGCGTCGACAGAGTCGCCGCCGGATGCCGGCGCCTCAGAACCGGTGGCGCAGGCGGTGAGGCCGAGCGCGGCGGTGGTGAACAGGGCGATGCCCGCGCCGATGCGCGCGCGGCGGTGGAAGTTCGTCATCAGGGTCCTCTCGGTGCCCGGCGCTGTGAGCCGGATTCGGGTTGCGAGAGGACACTATGAGCCGCGGGTTGCCGATGATCCCGGCGCGGGTGAACGCGAGATGTCCGGGGTGTGGCGGGTCGGCGCAGGGCACTCAGCCGTGCGGCAGGGTGTATTTGAAACCGACGTGCGAGCCGACGTATCCGAGACGTTCGTAGAACCGGTGGGCGTCGGTGCGGGCGGCATCCGAGGTGAGTTGCACCATCGCGGCGCCCAGCGCCGGCGCGGCGTGGTCGGAGACCCAGCGCATCACGGTCGACCCGATGCCTGAGGAGCGCAGGTCGCTGCGGACCCGCACGGCCTCGACGAGAAGTCGCTTCGCGCCCCGTCGGGCCATCCCGGGGATCGAGGTGAGCTGCAGGGTGCCGACGACGACTCCGTCGAGCTCGACCACGAGCAGATCGTTCGACGGCTCGGCGAGGATCTCGTCGAGCGCGGATGCATACGCAGGGCGGTCCTCGGCGGAGGCGACGTCACCCCGCGCGGCGCTGATGGGGTCATCCGACAACAGGCCGATGATGGCATCCGCATCTGCGGCCACCGCTCTGCGCAAGGACGCGGCGCCCGCTCGGGAGTCGATGGAGGAGGGCAGCGGGAGAGCGTCGAGCATGCCTTCAGTCTGACATCCTGGACGGATGGACATCGGCAGTGTGCTCGGGCTCGAGCAGCTCACCTGGGGCACGCTGATCCTCGTGGTCGTCGCGGCGTTCGCGGCGGGCTGGATCGATGCCGTCGTCGGCGGCGGAGGGCTGCTGCAGCTTCCGGCCCTGCTGCTGATCCCCGGCATCTCGCCGATCCAGGCGCTCGCGACGAACAAGCTCGCTTCCGTCTTCGGCACCGCCACGAGCAGCGTCACCTACTATCGACGCGCGAAACCCGACATCCGCACCGCTCTGCCGATGGCCGCGATCGCGCTCGTCGGATCGTTCGGCGGAGCCGCCGTCGCCACCGTGCTGCCCGCTGCCGCGTTCAAGCCGATCATCGTGGTCGCTCTGCTCGCCGTCGCGCTCTTCACCGCCTTCCGACCGCAGATGGGTGCCGCGACGCGGCTGCGCTTCAGCGGTCACAAGCATCACGTCATGGCGGGGCTGTCCGGTCTCGTGATCGGCTTTTACGACGGGCTGATCGGGCCGGGCACCGGCACTTTCCTGGTGATCTCGCTCGTCGCGCTGCTGGGCTACGACTTCCTGCAGGCGAGCGCGAAGGCGAAGATCGTGAACCTCGCCACGAACACCGGCGCTCTGCTGCTCTTCATCCCGCACGGTGCCGTGCTGTGGCTGCTCGGCGGCATCCTCGCGGTCGCGAACGTCGCGGGCAGCTATCTCGGATCGCGCATGGCGATCTCGCGGGGCACGACCTTCATCCGCGTCGTGTTCCTCATCGTCGTGGTCGCGCTGATCGCGAAGCTCGGCGTCGACGTGTGGAACGAGAACATCGCGCCGGCGCTCGCCGCCCTCCGCTGAGCATCCGTCCCGCGATCGCGCCTCCGACGCGAAGGCCCCCTCCTGCGGAGCAGGAGAGGGCCTCGTCGTGCGAGGGTCAGGCCTCGTCGTCTTCGGGCTCGAAGTCCACCCCGGCCTCGGCGCGCTGCTCCGCGGTGATGGGAGCAGGGGCCGCGGTCAGCGGGTCGAAGCCGTTGCCCGACTTCGGGAACGCGATGACGTCGCGGATCGACTCGGTCTTGGAGAGGTGCTGGAGCACGCGGTCCATGCCGAGCGCGATCCCACCGTGGGGCGGGGCGCCGAACTTGAACGCGTCGAGCAGGAAGCCGAACTGCTCCTGCGCGACCTCGTCGCTGATGCCCATGACCTCGAACACGCGCTTCTGCACGTCTTCGCGGTGGATGCGGATCGATCCGCCGCCGAGCTCCGAGCCGTTGCACACGATGTCGTACGCGTAGGCCAGGGCCGAACCGGGGTCGGTGTCGAACGTGTCCTGGAACTCCGGCTTCGGGCCGGTGAACGCGTGGTGCACGGCGGTCCAAGCGCCGGCGCCCACAGCGACGTCACCGGATGCGACGGCATCCGCCGCAGGCTCGAACATCGGTGCGTCGACGACCCACGTGAACGCGAACTCGTCGGGGTTCAGGTAACCCAGGCGGCGACCGATCTCGACGCGAGCAGCACCGAGGAGCGCACGGCTCTCCTTCGTCGACCCTGCGGCGAAGAACACGCAGTCACCCGCGGCCGCGCCGACGAACTCTGCGAGACCGGCCTGCTCAGCCTCGGACAGGTTCTTGGCGGCGGGGCCGCCGAGCGATCCGTCCTCGTTGAAGAGCACATACGCGAGGCCGCGGGCGCCGCGCTGCTTGGCCCAGTCCTGCCACGCGTCGAGCTGCTTGCGGGGCTGGCTCGCGCCACCGGGCATGACGACGGCACCGACGTACTCGGCCTGGAACACGCGGAACGGGGTGTCCGCGAAGTACTCGGTCGCCTCGACGAGCTCGAGTCCGAACCGCAGGTCGGGCTTGTCGGAGCCGTACTTGGCCATGGCGTCGGCGTAGGTCAGGCGCGGCAGCGGGGTCTGCACCTCGACGCCGATGGTCTTCCACATCGCCTGGATGAGCGACTCCATCAGCGTGATGACGTCTTCCTGGTCGACGAAGCTCATCTCGATGTCGAGCTGCGTGAACTCCGGCTGACGGTCGGCGCGGAAGTCCTCATCGCGATAGCAGCGCGCGATCTGGTAGTACTTCTCGACGCCGCCGACCATGAGCAGCTGCTTGAACAGCTGCGGCGACTGCGGCAGCGCGTACCAGCTACCGGGGTGCAGGCGAGCGGGCACGACGAAGTCGCGGGCGCCCTCGGGCGTGGAGCGCGTGAGGGTCGGCGTCTCGACCTCGGTGAAGTCCTCGCCGTGCAGCACGTCGCGGACGGCCTTGTAGACGTTCGACCGCAGACGCAGAGCGGATGCCGCGGCGGGGCGACGCAGGTCGAGGTAGCGGTACTTGAGGCGTGCCTCTTCACCGACCGTCTCGGTGTCGGCGACAGCTGTCGACACCTGGAACGGCAGGGGAGCGGACTCGTTCAGCACCTCGACGTCGGTCGCGATGAGCTCGATGTCGCCGGTGGGCAGGTTCGGGTTCGCGTTGCCCTCGGGGCGACGGGACACCTCGCCCGTGACCTTGAGGACGAACTCGTTGCGCAGCGGGTGCGCGACCTCTTCATCGCGGATGACGACCTGGGCGATGCCCGACGCATCCCGAAGATCGATGAACGCGACTCCTCCGTGATCACGACGGCGATCGACCCAACCCGAGAGGGTGACGGTCTGACCGATATGCTCGGCTCGCAGTGAGCCTGCCGAGTGGGTGCGAAGCACGGAGGATTCCTCCTGATCTGGGAAATGGTGAACCCGCCCATTCTACGTGGGCAGGTGCCGCCTCCTCCGCCCGCGGCATATCGCTCAGTAGGATCGCCACGACAGCCGCTCGACCAGCGAAAGGGTCACCATGGACTCCAACGGCATCTCGGATCTGTACGCCTCGATCTTCTCGGGCACGACGGGCCTCATCGCCCTCGTCTTCTACGTGCTCGTCGTCATCGGACTGTGGAAGGTGTTCACGAAGGCGGGGTACCCGGGCATCCTCGCGATCATCCCCATCGTGAACGTGGTGTTCCTCGTGAAGATCGCCGGCATGTCCGGCTGGCTCGCGCTGCTCTACCTCATCCCGATCGTCGGTTTCATCTTCGGGATCGTCGTCGCGATCAAGCTCGGCGAGCGTTTCGGCAAGGGCGGACTCTTCTCGTTCTTCCTCCTGTTCGTCTTCCCCTACATCGGGTATCTGATCATCGGCTTCGGCAGCTCCCGCTACCGTCAGATCTGACGTGGCGGCGTCTCGACTGCACCTCGTCCGTCACGGCGAGGTCCACAACCCGAAGCGCGTCCTCTACGGTCGTCTGCCGGACTATCACCTGAGCAGGGCCGGTCGGAAGATGGCGCAGGCGGCCGCCGATCACGTGGCCTCTCTCGACAGGCCGGTGGCCGCGCTGTACTCCTCTCCGTTGGAGCGCGCGCAGGAGTCGGCGGAGCCTTTCGCATCCGGCTTCGATCTGGTGCCCGAGATCGACATCCGCATCATCGAGCCGACGAACGTGTTCGAGGGCACGCAGATGCGGCGCTCGCTGATGAACCCGCTCAACTGGTGGCATCTGCGGCAGCCGGCTCTTCCCAGCTGGGGCGAGCCGTACACCTCGATCGCCGAGCGGATGCTGGGGGCCATGGGCGAGGCCTGGAAGGCGGCGGACGGCGGCGATGTCGTCATGGTGTCGCACCAGGCGCCGATCTGGATCACCCATCTTCGCGTCGCGGGTCTGCCTCTCCGACACGATCCGCGCACGCGGCGCTGCGCTCTCTCGAGTGTCACGTCGTTCGAGCTCGTCGGCGATGTGTGGCGCGAGGTCGCGTACGCGGAGCCGGCGGCGACCGGCGGCGCGATCGACGTGGGAGCGGTCTGACCGCCTCCGCGTTCGCCTCCGCCTTTCGAATCGCGCACCTGGCAGATTCTGCTTCTCGATATTTGCCAAGTGCGCGATTCGAAGCATTTCAGGGGGTCAGGTCATCAGCGACTGGATGACCCCGACCGCCGCCATCTGACCTGCCGCGGCGGCCAGCAGTACGGAGGCCATCGGACCGGGCAGGGATGCGCGGTGCGCGAGGTCTCCCGCGGCGAAGATCCCAGGCAACGACGTGCGACCGAACTCGTCGATCTCGATCGATCCGGACGGCAGCATCTGCAGACCGAGCTGATCGGCGAACGGTGCGCGGTGCCGGAGGGAGGCGGCAGCGACGAAGACGCCGGCGACGGAGTGCTCAGTGGATGCCGTGGTGACGCGCAGGCCGTCGGCATCCGGGGCGACCGCGGTCACGGGCTCCGGGCTGACCCGCGCGCCCGACTCTTCGAGCGCCCGGGCTTCGTCGGCGGTGAAGGCGGCCTCGACGGGGAAGACGGTGATGTCCGAGACGATCCGGCCGAGGAGACCGATCAGGTGCTCGGCACGGGGAGCGGGTCCGAGGATGCCGATGGACCGGCCCGCGTGCTCGTGGCCGTCGCAGAACGGGCAGCTGAAGGCCTTCGTTCCCCACAGCTCCTGCAGTCCGTCGACGGACGGAAGATCGTCGGCGACGCCCGTGGCGAGGATCACGTGGCGCGCATCGAGGGCATCCCCGTCGGCGAGTGAGACGGTGTAGCCGCCCTCGGTCGCGGTGACGGTCCGGGCGCCGACGTCGCGGACCTCGACGTCGGAGTACTCGGCGAGCTGTGCCCTGGCCGTCGCACGGAACTCCGCGGGCGGAGTGCCGTCGTTCGCGACCACGTTGTGCATGTGCAGCACGGTGCCGTTGCGGTACTCGCCGGAGTCGAGCAGCAGTGTGCTCCGGTGCATCCGCCCGAGTGTGAGTGCCGCCTGCAGGCCGGCGGGGCCTGCGCCGATCACGATCGCGTCGTACATGTGGGGTCCTTCCGAGGGGGTCGCGCTTGCGTTCGTCCCCAGTCTGTGACTTCATGTCAACATGAAGTCAAGCGTCGAGAACCCCTGGTCCGTCGGTGAGGTCGCGGGCCGTTTCGAGCTGCCCACGAACGTGCTGCGCCATTGGGAGACCGTCGGGCTGCTCGCCCCTGCTCGCGATGCCGCCGGCCGACGCCGATACGGACAGGACGACGTCGTGCGCATCGCGGTGATCCAACGCAGCAAGGCGGCGGGCATGAGCCTCGAGCAGATCGCGGTGCTCCTCGACGACGGGAGCGCGGGGCGCCACGAGGTGCTGCAGCAGCATCTCGACGACCTCGACCGGCGGATGGAGGAGATGCGCCGATCTCGCGAGATGACCGAGCACGCGATGGGATGCCGCTCGCACGACATCGCCACCTGCCCTCGGTTCCGGGCGAGCGTGGCCGACGTGCTGGCGCGCCTCTGACCCTTTCGTTCGAATCGCGCATCTGACCCGAAATCTCATCGAAATGGGGTCATTCGCGCGATTCGAGAGGGCTGCGGCGCCCGGCCCACGCATAGGAACCCCTGCGTAAACTGGGAATCGTGCCACGCGTCTCGACGGTTCTTCCGATCCGCAGCGGCCGCTCCTCCCGCATCCGGCATTCTCGCCGCGCGGTCGGTGCCGCGCTCGCCGCGGTGCTCGCCATCGGTCTGAGCGCCTGCGCTCCCGATCCTGTGAACGACTCGTTCCTCAGCGGAGACAACCCGGGCTACGTGGCGGCAGACGGAGCGATCGTCGAGATCCCTGTCGCCGATCGTGGCGAGCCCGTCGGTGAGTTCGGCGGTGTCACCGAGGACGGCGAGGACTTCAGCAGCGCCGATCTCGAGGGCAAGGTCACGGTCGTCAACTTCTGGTACGCCGGATGCGCGCCGTGCCGCGTCGAGGCGAAGGATCTCGAGAGCGTATGGCAGGACCAGGGCGGCGACGACGTCGCCTTCCTCGGCATCAACACCCGCGATCAGGCCGACACCGCCAAGGCCTTCTCCGCCGAGTTCGGCGTGACCTACCCCAGCCTCATCGACGTCGACACCGCCGAGGCGAAGCTCGCGTTCGCGGCATCGGTCCCGATCCAGGCGACGCCGACCACGCTCGTGCTCGACAAGCAGGGTCGGGTCGCGGCCCGCATCATCGGACCCATCGACGGCACCTCGATCCTCTCGACGCTCGTCAAGGACGCGCTCGCGGAGGACTCGTGAGTCTCGCGGGAGCGGCGTGAACCCCGAAGCCATCATCGGATCGGGAGCCCTGTGGCTCGCGATCCCCGTCGCGATGCTCGCAGGCCTCGTGTCTTTCCTCTCGCCCTGTGTGCTGCCGCTGGTGCCCGGTTACCTCGGGTTCCTCGGGGGAGCTGTCACTCCGCGCCGTGCCGCGACCACCACGGACGGCACCGCCGTCGCGACGGTCGACGCCCCTCCTCGCAGCCGACTCGTGCTCGGCGTCCTCCTCTTCATCCTCGGGTTCAGCCTCGTGTTCGTGTCGCTGACGGCACTCGGCGGGCTCGCCAACGTCTTCCTCCTCCAGTGGGGTGAGATGATCACGCGCATCCTCGGCGGCGTGATCATCCTGATGGGGCTGGTCTTCCTCGGCCTGTTCGGCTTCGCCCAGCGCGAGCTGCGATTCCACGTCGATTCGAAGGCCGGCCTCATCGGCGCACCGTTGCTGGGAGTCGCTCTCGGCATCGGATGGGCGCCCTGCCTCGGGCCGACCCTCACGGCGATCTTCGCCCTCTCGTTCAACGCCGGCGACCCGGTGCGCGCCGGGTTCCTGGGCCTGGCGTACTCGCTCGGCCTCGGCATCCCGTTCCTGCTCGTCGCCCTCGGCTTCGGGTGGGCGACGAAGGCGATCGGTTTCCTGCGCCGTCACATCCGCGTGGTCAACGTCATCGGCGGCGTACTGCTGATCGTGCTCGGCCTGCTGATGGTGACCGGGCTCTGGACCGACATCATGTCGAGACTGACGGCGGTGATGAACAGTGTCGTCCTCCCGCTCTGATCAGAAGAAGACGCATCGGAAGGATGACGTGAGCAGCACTACCGACAGGTCCAGCGATCCGCTCCGACCGTCAGACCACGTCGACGGAGAAGAGTCGATCACCCAGCCGCGCCTCGGGTTCGTGGGCTGGCTGCGCTGGGGATGGCGTCAGCTGACCTCGATGCGCACCGCGCTGATCCTGCTCCTCGTGCTCGCGATCGCGGCGATCCCCGGCTCGATCTTCCCGCAGCGGATGGCCGACCCCAACGGCGTCACGCAGTGGGAGCGCGACAACCCCGATCTCTTCCCCGTGCTCGACGGGCTGAAGATGTTCGACGTCTACCTGTCGCCGTGGTTCTCGGCGATCTACCTGCTGCTGTTCGCCTCGCTGGTCGGCTGCGTCATCCCGCGCATCCGTCACCATGCCAAGGCCCTGCAGGCCCGACCTCCTCGCACCCCGGCGCGCCTGAAGCGGCTCGCCGACTTCCGTGCGGTCGAGCGCACCTCGACGGATGCTCCCGCTGACGCGGCCGCGTCGATCGACATCGCCCAGAAGCAGCTCAAGGCGCTCGGATACCGGGTCGAGCGCTACGACGACAAGCGGTCGTCGTCGGTCTCGGCAGAGCGCGGCTACTGGCGCGAGACCGGCAACCTGCTCTTCCACCTGGCTCTGGTCGGCGTACTGATCACGGTCGGCGTCGGCGGCGGCTTCGCCTACACGGGCCAGCGCGTGCTGGTCGAGGGCGAGACCTTCGCCAACACCCTGCTCGACTACGACTCGATGAACCGCGGACGTTTCGTCGGCGACGGTGCCCTCGCTCCGTACTCGATGCGTCTCGACAGCTTCGACGTCACGTACCAGCCGTTCGGCGAAGCCGGATCGGGGCAGGCGGGGAACTTCTCGGCCAACGTCACCGTCCAGGAGAACGGCGAGGAGCGCACCGGGGCGGTCAAGGTGAACGAGCCTCTGGCGGTGGCCGACGACAACGTGTTCCTGCTCGGCAACGGCTACGCGCCGACCATCACCGTGCGCGACCCCGACGGCGAGGTGGTGTTCACCAACAGCACCCCGTTCCTGCCACAGGACAACAACATGACCTCGCTCGGCGTCATCAAGATCCCCGATGGTCTGAGCGAGCAGGTCGGCCTGGTCGGGTTCTTCTACCCGACCACGGCAGTGCTCGACACGGGCGCCTTCTTCTCGGGCTTCCCCGAGCTGACGAACCCCACTCTCACGCTCGACGTGTACACGGGCGACCTCGGCATCAACGAGGGCATCCCGCGGTCGGTCTACGTGCTCGACACGACCGGCATGACCAAGGTCACCGGACGCACGACTGATCTCGAGTCGATCGAGCTGACACCCGGCCAGACCGCCGACCTGCCGAACGGCATGGGCACCGTCACCTTCGACGATGAGTCGCCGGCCGGGGCCACCGACGCCTCGCAGTCGGTCAAGCGCTTCGCGTCGCTGCAGATCCACCGCGACGCCTCCGGGCCGTGGGTGCTCGGCTTCGCGCTGCTCGCCCTCGGCGGCCTGATGCTCGCCCTCTTCATCCCTCGTCGCCGCGTGTGGGTCAAGGCGACGGCTGCCGACGGAGTCGTCTCGTTCGAGTACGCCGGTCTCGCCCGCGGCGAGGACCCGACGCTCGCATCGGCCGTCGACGATCTGGTGGCGGGTCACGCGCGACTGCTCGACGCCGCCGGGGTCACCGAGGCGATACCCGAGGACGAGGATGCCGACGAGTCCGCGGCCGCTGACGTCCCCGCCGCCGATGAGCCTGGCGCCGCTGAGACCGAGCCCGACGGCACTCCTGACACCGACTCCGAGGGCGATCCCGACCGCCCCGCATCCGACATCCCGAAAGTAGACTGACATCATGTTCGACCTCGAAGTGATCTCGCCGATCCTGCTGTGGACGGCGATCGCGATCTACGCGGCGGCCTTCGTGGCCTTCGCCTTCGACCTCGCCCGCCGGTCGCAGCTGTCGGCCGATGCGGCGAGCGTCCGCGAGTTCGAACTCGTCGGTGCCGGCGCCGGCGCCGGAGCACGAGCCCGCGGGGGCAAGGCGGCCAAGGGCGCCTCGACGGCATCCGACGCCGCACCGCAGCGTTTCGTGATGGCCCGGATCGGCACCTCGCTGACCGCTCTGGCCTTCGTCTTCCACCTCGCGGCCACGCTCACGCGTGGTTTCGCCGCCGGTCGTGTGCCCTGGGCCAACCTGTACGAATTCGCGATGATGGGCACGCTCCTGATCGTCGCGGTGTTCCTCGTGGTGCTGACGCGCGTCGATCTGCGCTTCCTCGGCACGTTCATCACCGGACTCGTCGTGATCCTGCTCGGGCTCGCCGCCACGAACTTCTACGTCGACGTCTCGCCGCTGATGGACCCTCTCAAGAGCGTGTGGCTCGTCATCCACGTCTTCGTCGCGTCGCTCGGCACCGCGTTCTTCGCACTCGCCTTCTCCCTGTCGGTGATCCAGCTGATGCAGTCCCGCCGTGAGCGTCTGATCTCCGAGGGCGCCGAGAAGACCGGGCCCGGGTTCCTCCGCACTTTCCCCGGCTCCGAGCGTCTCGAGAGCATGGCCTACCGGTTCACGATCATCGGGTTCATCCTCTGGACGTTCACGCTCATCGCCGGGTCCATCTGGGCCTACTACGCCTGGAGCCGCTTCTGGGGCTTCGACGTCAAGGAGACCTGGACGTTCGTGATCTGGGTTCTCTACGCCGGATACATCCACGCCCGTGCGACCCGTGGCTGGCGCGGCAACCCGTCAGCATGGCTCGCGATCGTCGGCTTCTCGGCCGTGATGTTCAACTTCACGATCGTGAACGTCTTCTTCAAGGGTCTGCACGCCTACTCGGGCCTGAGCTAGACCGCCCGAGCACGCTCAGCGGAACGAGCGCAGTCCGAACGGGATGACCTCGGCGTGCTCGACGCCGTCTTCGTACCAGACGAACTCCGCCTCGGAGATGGTCTCTGCGGGGCGCTTGCTGAGCGATCGGCGCGACTTGTGCGACAGCTCGGTCCAGGCTGCGACCGACAGGGTCTTCGCGTAGATCACCGAGAGGTGGAACGTCCAATCGGCGGTGCTGCGCTCGTCGAGACGACGGAAGTCGGTGGTCTCGAGTGCCGTGCTGAGGTTCGCATACGCGGACACGAGGGACGACGTGCGCGTGAGCCGCAGGATGACGGTCTGCCAGGGGGTCGGGAACACGTCGACCGCCTCCGCGATGACCTCGACGGGGCGCTGCGCCACCGCCCACTCACGGATCAGCGTGAGGAGCTCTTCACGTCGCTCCGGCTCGTAGAAGGCGCGCAGCGTGACGTGCTCGGTGTGCGGGTGCGGAGCATCCATCCGCCCGAGTGCAGATCGCTGTTCCGCTCGGTAGACGTCGGAGACGGCTCTGGTCGGGCGCAGCACGAGGTACTGCTGCCCTTCCAGCGATGCGAGCTGGGCGGGCGAGGACATGAACGGGCGGCGCATCTCCTGATCGTACGTGCGTCGACAGGTGCGCGCTGACCGTGGTGTCTCGAGCGGGTACGGAATCGGAGCCGAGGTCGGGATGCTCAGGCGGTCGCGAGGGCCGCTTTCGTCGAGGTCGTGCGCCGCAGCGTGACCGCCAGCGTCGTCGCGACGAGCGACAGCACGCCCCACACGATGAGTCCGGCGGCGGCGCCTCCGTTCGCGGCGATCAGCCCGGTGAAGGCCGGAGCAGTCGGCAACGCCGCACCGATGTCGGCGAGCCACCCGGGCACCGTCGAGATCAGGCCGGTCGCGATCGCGAGCACGCCGACGAGCGCGCTGATCCAGCGTCCGATGCCGCCGAACACCGCGACCAGGGCCTGGTTCACGGCAGCGAAGACGATACCCGCGAGCACCGCGATGCCGGCGAACGCCCACCAGGTGCCGGCGTCGTAGCTCGCCACGATCTGCACGATGAGAGAGACCAGCAGACCCTGGGCCGCACCGATCGCCGCGGCGGGCGCGAACGCGCGCAGCGCGAGTCCGGCCGACGAGCGGCGTGACGTCAGTGTGCGGGCGGTGTGGGCGCGCATCACGAGGAACGAGGCGAGAGCGCCGAACCACAGCACGACGGCGGCGAGGAGCGGGATCGCGGTGGGGCCGAAGATCGTCGTGCCGTCGGCGCCCTTCGACGCGACCGGGTCGGCGATGACAGACGCGAGCGAGGTCGACTCCGAGTCGCTGAACGAGGGGAGCGAATCGGATGCCGTGCGCAGCCCACCCGCGAGGTCGCCGGTTCCCGTGGCGAGGGTGTCGAGCCCTGTCGAGAGTTCCGTGGCGCCGGTCGCGAGTTCGGTCGCACCGCTGGAGAGCTGGTCGGCTCCCGTCGACAGCGCACGCGCACCGGCGGCGGACTGGTCCAGACCGTCCGAGGCGAGCTGCCTCAGACCATCGGCGAGCGTCGTCGCACCGGCACCGGCCTGGCGGAACTGCGATGCCAGTTGTGCCGTCGCCGTCTCGTCGAATTTGGTCAGTGCGAACACGGTTCCTGCAGCGGCCCCGGAGGCTCCGGTCGCAGTGGCGGTGAGAGTGTCGGCGTCGGCGCCCGCCGCGCCGAGCTGCGTGCAGAAGTCGGGGGTCGCCGCCGTGTCGCAGTCCGCGATCAGCTGTCTCAGTTGAGCGGACACATCCGTCGCCCCTGTCACGACCTGGCCGGCGGCTGCAGCGCTTCCGTTCGCGGCGCCGTACACGGGGGCGGCGACGAGTCCGTCGGCCTGGAGCGCCGCCGCACCGTCGGTCAGGCCCTGACCGAGAGTGGATGCGCCGCCGGCGGCATCGCGTGTCTTCGAAGCGAGGATGTCGAGACCGGATGCGAGCGACGAGGCTCCCGTTCCGAGTTCGGCGGCACCCGACGCCAGCTGTGTGGCCCCGTCCGGGATGGCTGCGGCGCCCGTCGCGGCATCCCGTGCTCCGCTGGCCAGCTTCACGGCTCCGTCCGCCGCGTCGCCGATCTGGTCGCCGATCGTCGTGAAGCCCACCAGGATGTTCTCGGTCGTCGCCTCCGAGAGAAGCGTGCCCATGCTCGAGGCCGCGACGTTCGCGATCTGGCTCGTGATGAGGTCGTCGGCGACGAGCCCGTCATCGGGGGTGGTGACCTTGATGGTCGCCTGCTCGGCGTCGCCACCGCCGTCCGAGATCGCCTGACCCGCGGAGGTCGCGGCTGCCGAAAAGTCCTCGGGGATCGTGATGACCGCCTGGTAGGAGCCGTCGGCGAGTCCCTCGGCAGCGTCATCCTCGTTCGAGATCACCCAGGTGAGGTTCGAGTCGAGGTCGTCCGAGCCCTCGACGAGACCAGAGGCGAGCTGGCGTCCGAGGGGGGTGAGCTGTCCGTCGATCTCGACGGGGTCGTCGAGGTTGACGATCGCAGCGGTCATCGAGTCGAGTCGCTCGGTCGGATTCTGCAACGCGGCGACCAGGATGCCGCCGACAGCCGCGGGCAGCAGCAGGATGCCGAGGATGGTCAGCCACGTGATGGGCTTGCGTGAGCGTGCGCGCTCGATGGGGAGGGTCATGCGGTCACCTCGGTCGATTCGGAGGATTCGTCGGCGCTGTGGGGCGCGGAAGAGAGTGCGGCGGGTGCGTCGATGTCGATCACGTCGGCGGGGCCACGCCCGGCGTCCGTGAGAACGTCGAGGGCGATCTCGGGAGTGAGCGCGGTCAGCAGCACCGCGGTCGAGCGGCGCGCATCGCGCAGGCGGGCGGCGAGCTGGTCGCGCTCGGAGGGCGCCAGGCGATCGATGCCGTCGATCACGACGAGGGCGGGGCGTCCTCGCAGAGCCTCGGACAGATCGGTCGACAGATCGCCCGCATCCGTGATCATCACCGCACCGACATGCGCGCGCACCCAGGCGGCGCGGCCGGGAAGCAGGTGGCCCGCTACCCGGAGGCGACCGTCGTCGGGTGTCGCGCGGCCTGCGATGCTCAGCGACAGGGCGCGCAGCGCGCCGGGTGAGGATCCGGTCAACACCGCGGCCGCACCCGGAGCGAGGCGGACGTGGAGCCCGTCGATGCCGGCATCCGCGATCGTCAGTTCGTCGGCCGCGACGACCGAGTCGTCTCCGGGCCACGCGGCCAGATGGCGCTCGCGCTCGACCGCCTCGCCCTCGATGTCGACGCTGGGCAGGATCTTCTCCAGCCACGCCGGGATCTCCCAGGCGCGCTCACCGAGGATCGCCATCAGTGCGGGGATGAGCGTCATCCGCACGAGGAACGCGTCGATCGCGATACCGGCGGCGAGGCCCAGCGCGATCGGCTTGAGCGACGAGTCGCCCTCGGGCACGAACGCCACGAACACCGCGAACATGATGAGTCCGGCTGCCGTCACGACCTTGGCCGATCCGGTGAAGCCGCTGCGCACGGCACGCAGAGCGGCGGCGCGACGGGTCGCCCGATCGGGGCTCTTCCCCTCGGGGTCGTGCACGAAGTCCTCTCGCATGCGCGACACGAGGAAGACCTGGTAGTCCATCGCGAGGCCGAACAGCACGCCCATCAGGATGATCGGCATGAAGCTGATGATCGGCCCGACCTTCGCGACGTGCAGGAGATCGGCGAACCAGCCCCACTCGAACACCGCACCGACGACGCCGAATCCGGCGACGATCGACAGCAGATAGCCGGCGGCTGCCGTGATCGGCACCCAGAGCGAGCGGAACACGATCGTGAGCAGCACGAGCGACAGGCCGATCACGAAGATGCCGAAGGGGAGCAGGGCGTTTCCGAGCTGGTCGGAGATGTCGATGCCCACGGCGGTGAATCCGGTGACCTTCAGGTCGATGCCGAACTCGTCGAGCCACTCGTCGTGGTGCGATCGCAGCTCCCGCACGAGATCCGCGGTCGCCGGGTCGTCTGCGGCCGTCTCGGGAATGATCTGCACGATGCCGGTGTCGGCCGTCTCGTTCGGGGTCGAGAGGGCGACCTCCTTCACGCCGTCGATCTCGGCCACTGCGTCGCCGAGATCGTCCATCAGGGTCACCGGATCGGTGGACGTGACGATCGTGCCGGTCAGGATCAGCGGGCCGTTGAAACCGGGGCCGAACTCCTCGCCGACGAGGTCGTAGCTCTGACGGGCCTCGGAGTCTTTGGGGAGTACGCCGGCGTTGGGCAGGGCGAGGTTCAGGCTCAGCGCCGGCACCGCGACGATGCCGAGACCGATGACCACGGCGAGAGAGACGAGGATCGGGCGCTTGGTCACTCCGGTCACCCAGCGCTCGCTGAAGCGGCGGCGAGGGGCGGGAGCAGGCTTCCCTTCCTTCGCCTTCGGTGCCTTCCGGGGGCGCCCTGCGACGCGACCCTTCATGAAGCCGAGCAGAGCAGGAGTGAGCGTCACCGCGATCGCGACGGCGACGGCGACGGCTGCCGACGCGGCGATGCCCATGGTCGTGAGGAACGGGATGCCGGCGAAGCCGAGGCCGATCAGGGCGATGAGCACCGTGACGCCGGCGAACACGACGGCCGAGCCTGCGGTGCCCACGGCGCGGGCCGTCGACTCCTCGGGGTCGACACCCTCGCGGACCTGATCCTGATGCCTGGCCATGATGAACAGCGCATAGTCGATGCCGACCGCGAGCCCGAGCATGAGCGCGAGCAGGGGTGTGGTCGACGAGACGGTGGCGAAGGCGGTGGCCGCGAAGATGCCGGCCATCGAGATGCCCACACCGAGGATGGCGGTGAGCAGCGGCAGCCCTGCGACGACGAACGAGCGGAACGTCACGATCAGCACGAGCAGGGCGATGAGAAGACCCACCGCCTCGGTGAGGGTGACTCCGGGGATCGACGTCGCGAAGAGGTCGCCGCCGAGCGCGGTCTGGGAGCCTGCGGGGAGCTCGTCGGCGAGATCGGAGACGACCGCCCGGAGGTCGTCCTGCGTCTTGTCCGACACGTCGCTCGCCTGGCCGTCGAACTGCATGCGGATGATCCCGGCGGTCTCGTCGTCGTTGATCATGCCGCTGACCATCTCATCGAACGGCGAGGTGGCCGAGAGCACGGAGTCGTCGAGATCGGCGAGCTCGGCGACGGCATCCTCGATGTCGTTCCGATAGGCGTCGTCGGTGATGGAGTCGCCGTCAGCCGCGACCACGATGATCTGCGCACTGGTTCCGCTGACCTGAGGGAACGATCGGTTGAGCTGCTCGAGACCGGCCTGGGACTCGGTTCCGGGGATCGAGAAGGAGTTGTCGGTGCCCGCTCCGAGCACGAGTGCGCCGGCTCCGGCGATGCCGAGCGCGAGGAGCCAGGAGACGAGGACGCGCCACGGGTGGCGGTACGACCAGCGGCCGAGCGAAGACAGGAGGGTGGACACGGAACTCCTCAGGGAATGCGGGCTGGATACACAGGTGTATCCAATACATAGATGTATCGTAAGGTGATCCGAGCCCCGGAGTCTGTGTACGGGGTGTGAGAATGAGAGGCAGGAGGATTCGATGACGACGCCCGCCACCCGCAGTCGCGAGAACACGCGAGCCAGGCTTCTGGATGCCGCAGCCCAGGTCTTCGCCGAGGTCGGCCTCGACGGAGCATCCGTCGAGGCGGTCTGCGACCGCGCCGGGTTCACGCGCGGCGCGTTCTATTCGAACTTCGAGTCGAAGGACGAGCTGTTCCTGATGCTCGCCGGGAGCGTCGCCGAGCAGCGCGTCAGTGCCGTGCGCGCCCGTGTCGAGGAGATCGCCGCGGACGGCGGTCTCTCCGAAGGATGCGACCCGGTCGAGCTGGTGCAGCAGATCATGGATGCCGGCGGCGACGACCGCCTCGGCGTGATGCTCATGAGCGAGATCCGCATCCGCGCTCTGCGGGACGCGCAGTTCGGCGCCGCCTACCTCGTGCAGGAGCGCGAGATGGTCTCGAGCATCGCGACGATCATCACCGACATCGTCTCGGTGAGCTCGCTCGAGCTGAAGGTTCCTGCTGAAGAGGCCGCGCGCATGCTCATGATCATCTGGGAGGGGATGACGGTTCGTGGCGCGATGGCCGGGCAGGACTCCGATCAGCTGCGCCACTCCGGCAGCGAGGAGCTGGGCAGGCTCGTGCAGCTGCTGCTCGCCGAGTGACCCGGGGCCCGCAGATGCATGCCGAGATCACACCTGCATGCCGAAAGGGCCCGTTTCGACCTGCATCCGTGTTCTCGGCATGCAGATGAGCGTCGATCAGCGTGCGTCGAGCACGGCGTAGCACCGCGCGAGGCGTTCGAGCCACCAGTCGCGGCGGTCGCTCGATGCCGCAAGGCGGGTGAGCGCCGCCTCATCGGGCGTGACCCGCGCCGCGGGGATCGAGCCGTCGACCGGACGGAGGTCGGCGACGTCGTCGAGGAACAGCGAGGCGGTGCCGAGGCCGCAGTCGTAGTCGAGGGTCGGCAGGGCTGCAGCCAGCGCGGCGCCCTGCGAGAGCCCGATCGCGGTGTCCAGCGCGCTCGAGACGACCACGGGCAGGCCCGCGGCCGTGATGATCTGCAGTGCGTGCGTGATGCCGCCGAGCGGCTGGGCCTTGATCACGAGCAGGTCGGCGGCCTTCTCGCGAGCGACGGCGAGCGGGTCGGACGACTTGCGGATGCTCTCATCGGCGGCGACCGGGATGCCCATGTACTTCACCCGCGTGCGCAGCTCGGCGAGCTCGGGCATCGTGGCGCACGGCTGCTCGACGTACTCGAGGTCGAACTCGTTGAGCGCGTGCACCGCGTGCTCGGCCTCATCGACGTTCCACAGTCCGTTGGCGTCGACGCGGATGCGACCCTCGGGCCCCATGGCCTCGCGCACCGCTCGCACCCGTGCGATGTCGTCGGCGAGAGTCTGCCCGGGTTCGGCGACCTTGACCTTGGCGGTGCGGCAGCCGGCGAATCGCGCCAGCACCTCGGGTACCCGGGAGGCGTCGATCGCAGGAATCGTGGCGTTGACCCCGATCCGCTCGCGGAGAGGTTCGGGCTGCGGTCTCCAGGCGAAGTCGATCGCCGCGGCGAGCCAGGTCGCCGCCTCCGCATCCTCGTACTCGAGGAACGGTGAGAACTCGGCCCACCCCTGCGGTCCCTCGAAGAGCAGCGCCTCCCTGGTGTCGACGCCGCGGAATCGGGTGTGCATCGGCAGAGCGACGATCCGGGCCGAGCTGAGCAGGTCTGCGAGCGGTGGGAGCATGTGCTCATTCTGCTCTGTGCGGGCGAGCCGATGGCATCCGCCGTGCCGAAGGCAGTGAGTCAGATCGGTCGCCTCTGCAGTTCGCCGAGTCGCTCGCTCGGGCGGAACCCGAGCATCGTGTCGAGAGGCGCCGTCTCGGTCTGCAACCTGCGCAGGAATAGGCTGGATGCTGTGACCAGCGCATTCGTCTCAGACCTGTTCGACCCGGACGAATGGGTGCTCGCGCCCGGTGCCGAGGACTACACCGACATCACCGCCCACGTGAGCACCGACGGCGGAGTCGCGCGGATCGCGTTCAACCGTCCTGAGGTGCGCAACGCCTTCCGACCGCACACGGTCGACGAGCTGTACCGTGCGCTCGATGACGCGAGGCAGAACCCCCGTATCGGAGCCGTGCTGCTGACGGGCAACGGCCCGAGCCCGAAGGACGGCGGCTGGGCCTTCTGCTCCGGGGGCGACCAGCGCATCCGCGGACGCGACGGCTACAAGTACTCCGACGATGAGACGACCGTGCACGACCCGGCGCGAGCCGGCCGACTGCACATCCTCGAGGTGCAGCGGCTCATCCGCTTCATGCCCAAGGTCGTCATCGCGGTCGTCCCTGGGTGGGCGGCGGGCGGCGGACACTCGCTGCACGTCGTGTGCGATCTCACGATCGCGTCGGCCGAGGAGGCGCGGTTCAAGCAGACCGACGCCGACGTGGGCAGCTTCGACGCCGGCTACGGCTCGGCCTACATGGCGCGGCAGACGGGGCAGAAGTTCGCGCGAGAGGTGTTCTTCCTCGCCGAGGAGTACTCGGCGCAGCGTGCCTACGAGGCCGGTGCGGTGAACCGCGTCGTGCCGCACGCCGAGCTCGAGCGCGAGGCGCTGAAGATGGCGCGTACCGTGCTCACCAAATCGCCGACCGCGATCCGGATGCTGAAGTTCGCCTTCAACGCGGTCGATGACGGACTCGTCGGCCAGCAGGTGTTCGCGGGCGAGGCCACGCGTCTCGCCTACGGCACCGACGAGGCTGTGGAGGGGCGCGACTCGTTCCTCGAGAAGCGGGATCCGGACTGGACGTCCTTCCCCTGGCACTACTGAACGCCTGACACTGCGGAGCGGAACGGGAATCACATGGTCGCGTTGAGATCGACGGATGCCGAGGATCCGGCCGAGCTCCGTGACGCTCTCGAGCGCGCGCTCGACGGCGGGCCTGCGCTCGGATTCGGCATGCTCGGCGACGCCCCGAGTTGGGTTCCCGAAGGCACTGCGGTCGTGATCGCGACCTCGGGGTCGAGCGGCATCCCCAAGCGGGTCGCCCTGAGTGGCGAGGCTCTGCGCGCGAGCGCGGATGCCACGGCAGCGAGGATCGGCGCCGGCCGCTGGCTGCTCGCTCTGCCCGCGGGCTACGTCGCGGGGCTCCAGGTCATCGTACGGTCGCTGGTCGCGGGCACGCATCCGGTCGCGCTGAGCGGCCGGTTCTCACCCGCATCCTTCGCAGAGTCGACCCTGTCGATGCTCCGTCCGTCGTCCGCGGCATCAGGCTCGATCCCCGACCTCTACACGTCTCTCGTCCCCGCGCAGCTCTCGACCCTGCTCGATGCGGCGGATGACGGCCCTGTGCTCGCCGCCCTGAGGGCGTACCGTGCGATCCTCGTCGGAGGGCAGGCGCTGCCGGAGCCGTTGCGCGATCGTGCCGCAGATCTCGGAGTCCGCCTCGTGCGTACGTACGGATCCACGGAGACCAGCGGAGGATGCGTGTACGACGGCGTGCCGCTCGACACCGTCGGCGTGCGCACCGTCGACGGCGAGCTGCGCATCGCGGGCCCGATGCTCGCCGACGGGTACCTGGGCGACGGAGAGCTCACGGCGAAGAACTTCTCGCGCGACGAGCACGGCATCCGCTGGTACCACACGGGTGATCTCGGGCTTCTCGACGACGGTGTGGTGCGGGTGCACGGTCGCGCGGACAACGTGATCGTCTCCGGCGGCATCAACGTCTCCCTCGACCGGGTCGAGAGGCTCGTGCGCCGGATCCCCGGTCTCACGGGAGCGGTCGTGGTGGGTGTCGAGGACGAGCGCTGGGGCGAGGCATCGGTGATCGTGGCGCCTCGGGGCGAAGCGCTGCGGCGCAGCGAGTCCGAGCAGCTGTCGCACGCGCGTGACGTGGTCGCGGAAGAGCTGGGCAAGCACGCCCGACCCGCGCGGCTGATCCTCGTCGACGAGCTCGACGTGCTCTCGTCAGGAAAGCCTGACCGCGAGTCCATCAGGCGAGCTGTCGCAGAACTGCACTGACGGTCGATTCGCCGCGGCGGGAGCTCTCCTGCCAGAGTGGGGCATGGCCACCTACACGCACGGACATCACGAGACCGTCCTCCGCTCGCACAGCAGCCGCACCATCGCGAACTCGGCGGAGTACCTGCGACCGCACCTCACCGCGGGCGCACGACTCCTCGATGTCGGAGCGGGCCCCGGCAGCATCACGGTCGACTTCGCCGGCGTCGTCGGTCACGTCACGGCGACCGAGATCGACGCGAACGCCCTCTCGCTGTCGCGCGATCTCGCCGCGAGCAAGGGGCTCACGAACCTCGACTTCTGCGTCGAGGATGTGCACTCACTGAGCTTCGCCGACGACAGCTTCGACATCGTGCACGCGCACCAGGTGCTGCAGCACGTCGGCGATCCGGTGCAGGCGCTCCGAGAGATGCGTCGGGTGACGACACCCGGCGGGATCGTCGCCGTGCGCGACGCCGACTACGCCGGCTTCATCTGGTTCCCGGTGCTCCCGGAACTCGACCGGTGGCTCGACCTCTACCGACGGGCGGCGCGAGCGAACGGCGGCGAGCCCGATGCAGGGCGGCGCCTGCTCGCCTGGGCGCGGGCAGCCGGATTCGACGACGTCACGGCGACGACCTCGAACTGGACGTACGCGACACCGGAGGACCGCGCCTGGTGGGGAGGCATGTGGGCCGACCGCATCCTCGAGTCCGCGCTCGCCCGGCAGCTGGTCGACAGCGACATGGCGACGTCCGCAGACCTGCAGGCGATCAGCGACGCCTGGAAGCGCTGGGCTGACGACGGCGACGGCTGGTATCTCGTGCCGCACGGGGAGATCATCGCGCGCGCCTGATCCACCCGGTGGATACATCTGCAGGCGGATGCGGGGCGGAAGCCGTGCCGCGTAGCGTGGAAGAGTGATCCGCCCGCTCTCCCGCACGGCGCTGATCCTCGACATCGTCGGGGCGGCGCTGCTCTTCGTCATCCTGACCCCGTTCTCGATCGTGTTCTACGGCCCCGGGGCCCTCGGCGAGGGTGTCGACGGGATGGCGGTCGTGGCAGTCGTGGTGCCGGGCATCCTGATGTTCGGCGGTGTGGCGATCGGCAGGCTCGCGCCGGGGCTCGCGCTCGCCGCGGCCTGGGCGGGAGCGATCGTCCAGATGCTCGCCGGATACGGTCCCCTGCCCATCGACCTCGCGATACTTCTCGTGCTGTACGCGACCGCCGCCTGGGGCTCACGGGCCGTGCTGTGGTGGGGGTTCGGATCAGCGCTCTTCGGGGGGTTCGTCGCGGCTGGCTTCCTGGTCGTCGTCACCGGGGTCGCCTCCGGTGCCAGCGGGTGGGACCAGCTGACCACCGGCACGCTGCTCCTCGCGGTCTCCGTGCTCGCGCTCGGATTCGCCTGGGTGTGCGGGCTGCTGTGGCGTGTGGTGTTGCGGGCGCGGAGCACACGATCGGCTCAGCTGCAGGCGGAGTCGCTCGCTGCCGAAGAGCAGGAGCGCGTGCGCATCGCCCGTGACATGCACGACATCGTCGCGCATTCGCTGGCCGTGGTGATCGCGCAGGCCGACGGCGCCCGGTATGCCGCGGCCGCGAAGCCGGAGGTGGCCACCGAGGCGCTGGGCACGATCGCGCAAACGGCCCGTGGCGCGTTGAGCGACGTCCGGCTGTTGCTCACCCAGCTGCGCCACCGTCAGGGCGACGGCCCCCAGCCCACTCTCGCCGACCTCGAAGCCCTTTTCGCGCAGGTGCGGCAGGCGGGCATCGAGCCGCGCATCACGGTCGACCCCACACCACCCGGCGAACCGCCCGGAGCGATCCAGCTCGCGGTCTACCGGATCCTGCAGGAGGCGCTCACCAACGCCATCCGGCACGGCGACGGTGCCGTCGACGTGCACCTCGCCTGGCTTCCCGAGCGCGTCGACATCCAGGTGCGCAACACCGTCGGGCGCGAGCAGACGCAGTCCGGCGGTGGACACGGCCTGATCGGCATGCGGGAACGTGCGCAGCTGGTCGGCGGTAGCCTTCAGGCGGAGCGCCAGGGCGTGCAGTTCGTGGTCCGAGCGTCGCTCCCGATCGGAGAAGCCGAATGATCAGAGTCGTCCTCGTCGACGATCAGGCGCTGTTCCGCGCCGGCATCCGGATGCTGCTCGCCTCTCAGCCCGACATCGATGTCGTCGGCGAAGCCGGAGACGGACGGGAGGCGATCGAGCTCGTCCGCGCGACCCGCCCCGATGTGGTTCTGATGGACATCAGGATGCCGGTGATGGACGGACTCACCGCGACGGCCGAGATCCTGACCCAGCCCGACCCTCCTCGGATCGTCATGCTGACGACGTTCGACCTCGATGAGGCGGCGGCCCGCGCGATCCGGCAGGGCGCCAGCGGCTTCCTGCTGAAGGACGCGGATCCCGAGTTCCTGCTCGCCGCGATCCGCACCGTCCATTCGGGGTCGAGCGTCATCGCGGCATCCGCGACCCGTGAGCTGTTCGCGCACTTCGCCGAGGCGCCGAAGCCGGTGCCGGCGCAGTTCGCAGCGCTGACCGATCGAGAGCGCGAGATCTTCGCCCTGGCGGCGAGGGGCCTGTCCAACTCCGAGATCGCCGCCCGTGAGTACCTCAGCGAGGCCACCGTGAAGACCCACATCAGCCGCATCCTCACGAAGCTGACGCTGCGCGATCGAGTGCAGCTCGTGGTGTTCGCGTTCGAGCACGGACTCGCCTGAACACGACACGCGGCGTCTCGAGATCATCCTTGCGATGTATGCGGATGCGCCGTAAGGGCGACGCGGCAGGGTGGTCGTGCTCCGTAGCGTCGAAGACATGGAGATCACGACCACAGACCTCGGCCTCGCGGCCCGCGTCCAGCACCTCGACAAGACCTACGGCGCAGGCGAAAGCACCGTCCGCGCGCTCGACGACGTCAGCGTCGGCATCCGCCGCGGTCAGTTCACCGCGATCATGGGCCCCTCCGGCTCGGGCAAATCCACGCTGATGCACATCATGGCGGGGCTCGACAGCCCGACGCAGGGGCGAGCGTGGATCGGTGACACCGAGATCACGGGCCTCGGCGACCTCGATCTGACGATCCTGCGACGCCGTCGCGTCGGGTTCATCTTCCAGGCCTTCAACCTCGTGCCCACTCTCACGGCGCACGGCAACATCATGCTGCCGTTCGAACTCGACGGGCGGCGCCCGAGCGCGATCGAGAAGGCCCGCATCGACGGTCTGATCGAGACCCTCGGGCTCGGCTCGCGGCTGCAGCATCGTCCGCATCAGCTCTCGGGCGGCCAGCAGCAGCGTGTCGCGATCGCGCGGGCGTTGGCGACGGCACCCGACCTCGTGTTCGCCGATGAGCCGACCGGGAACCTCGACTCGAAGACCGGGCGAGAGGTGCTGCAGCTGCTCGCCGCCGCGAGCCGCGAGCACGGGCAGTCCATCGCGATGGTCACCCATGACGCGATCGCGGCAAGTCACGCGGATCGGGTGCTGTTCCTCGGCGACGGACGCATCGTCGCCGACCACCCCCGTCAGAGCGCCGAGGAGATCTCGGCCTACATGCTCGCTGCCGAGGTGGCGGCATGACCGCCGTCGACTCCCCGATCCGCACGGTCGTCCCGCAGACCGCGGCGACGGGACCGCGCCTGGGATGGTTGCGTGACCGGGGCATGGGCGCAAGCATCCTCGTCGCCGCTCTCTCGGCCGCTTTCGGAGTCGTGCTGGTCGAGACCACCGCGTACCTCGGCGCCGTGCTGCAGGCCGACCCGTTCATCGGCGACAGCGAGACCCTCGCCTTCATCGTCGGCCTGCTCTCCGTCCTTCTCACGGGAGTCGCGATGTACGTCGCGGCGATCGTCACCGCCAACACGTTCTCGACGATCATCGCCGGCCGCACACGTCAGATCGCGCTCATGCGCCTGATCGGTGCGACCGCTCGGTCACAGCGCGCGGAGGTGGGCACGCAGGGATTCGTCGTCGGCGTCATCGGCGCCGCACTGGGGCTGCTGGCCGGTCTCCTGATCGCCGCGGTCGGCGTGCAGATCGGCTCCCAACTGATCGCGAACGTTCCCGAGGGCTTCTCGCTCGCACAGCCCTTCATCGCGCTGCCGGCTGTCGGCGTCGCCCTCACGACCTGGGCTGCTGCCTGGGCGGGGTCGCGCCGGGTGCTCGACGTCACGCCGCTGCAGGCGATCGGCGGCTCGGTCGAGCGCACGCACGACGAGGTCTCGCGCGCAGGCCGTCACGTCGGTGCCTGGGTGCTGCTCGTTGCCGGGGCGTTCCTGCTCGCGGCCGGTGTCGTCGTGGGGCTGGTGCATCCGCTCGGTGTCGTCATCGCGTTCGTCGGCGGGCTGCTGTCGTTCACCGGTCTCGCGCTCGGAGCGGTGCTGTTCATGCCGCCCGTACTGCGACTGGTGGGGCGGATGTTCGGGTCGAGCGCCACCGCCCGGCTCGCCGCCGAGAACGCGCTGCGCTACCCCGAGCGCTCGTCGCGCATGGCCATCGGCGTGGTCATGGGGGTCACCCTGGTCACGATGTTCGCCGTCGCGCTCGAATCGGTCAAGCAGATGCTGATCAGTCAGGTCGACGGCGAGACGCCGGCCGAGTTCTTCACGCCGTTCGACGCCTTCGCCGCGGTGATGATGGTGCTCGTCGCCGTGTCTGCGGTGATCGCGGCGGTCGGTCTGGTCAACCTGCTGACGATCGGAGTCGTCCAGCGCCGTCGCGAGCTCGGACTGCTGCGCTCCATCGGTCTGTCCAACGGCCAGGTGCGCCGCATGGTGCTGCTCGAGGCCGCGCACATCACGGTGGCGGCCACTCTGACCGGTCTCGTGCTCGGGACGGTCTACGGGTGGATCGCCGCGCAGTCGCTGCTCGGCTCCACGCCGACGCTTCCGGACTTCGAACCGGCGGGCCTCGTCGCGCCGCATGTGCCGTGGCTGCCCATCGTGATCATCGTCGTCGCGACGGCCGTGCTCACCCTGGTCGCGGCCGCCGCCCCGACCAGGCTCGCCACCCGTGTGGCGCCTGTGGAGGCGCTGGCCGCGGACTGATCCGTTCGCCGTCACCCATGCCCCGATGACACGAGCCGTCATCGGGGCATGGTCGTGCACGGGCTCGTCCTAGGCTGGACGGATGCCGTCTCCGTTCGATCAGTCCACGTATCAGGTGCGCCTCGAGTGGGGTGTCGAGGGACTCGGGCGTCTCGCGCCCGCCGACGTCGTCGTGGTGGTCGACGTCCTGCGGTTCTCGTCGACCGTGGCGGATGCCGTCGCATCCGGCGCCTCGGTCTCGCTCGACGATGCCGAGCGCTGGTCGCGCAACGGTGCAGCGGTCGCCGCCGCTGCGAAGGATTCGGTGGTCCT
Organism: Microbacterium sp. 22215; assembly: GCF_052045655.1. NCBI lineage: Bacteria > Bacillati > Actinomycetota > Actinomycetes > Micrococcales > Microbacteriaceae > Microbacterium > Microbacterium sp. 22215. The sequence continues at coordinate 334,271 of NZ_JBQEPC010000003.1, read as the reverse complement.
TCTCGGATGCCTCCGCAACGCCTCGGCGGTGGCACGAGCGATCGCCGAGCTGCAGGAGCGCAGACAGGCGCGCACCTCGGTCGCCGTGATCGCGGCGGGGGAGGCCGACGCTGCCGGAGCCGTGCGCTTCGCGGTGGAGGACCAGCTCGGCGCGGGCGCGATCGTCGCCGCGCTGACCGACCTGGGCATCGACCACACCGCACCCGACGCCGCCGTCGCCGCCGAGGGGTTCCGCGCGCTCCGGCGCGCCCTGCGTCACATGATCAACGCCAGCGGGTCAGCGCGCGAGATCGCCGACGGAGTCGCCGCGACCGAGCGGATGACCGCTGCGGGTCTCCTCCCGGTGACGCCCGCCGGTGCCGCCGAGCTCGACGCGCATGATGTCGTCCCCGTGCTCCGTGAGGGCGTCTTCGTCGCCTTCGGCTGAGCGGTCGCCGTGTACTCGGCAACAGGCCGGGCATCCGACGGACTATTCGAACGCTCCGACGTAGGGTCGTGAGATGAGGTTCGTCCCCGCTCTCGTCCTCGACGCCGTGCTGGTGCTCGTGTTCGCCGTGATCGGTCGTGCATCGCACGACGAGGATCCCGGTGGATTCCTGCTCACGGCCTGGCCGTTCATCGTCGCCCTCCTGCTCGGCCATCTCGTCGCCGCTCTGCTTCCGGGCAGACCGCGTCGGCCGTGGTCACTCGGCTGGGGCGCGGTCGTCTGGGCTGTCACGGTCGTCGGCGGGATGCTGCTGCGCGTCGTCTCGGGAGACACCGCACAGGTGGCGTTCATCATCGTCGCGACCCTCGTGCTCGGGATCTTCCTCGTCGGCTGGCGGGCCGTGGCGGCGCTGCTGCGTCGGCGTGCCCACCGCGAGCGACAGGGCGGCGGGGCGGATGCGGCCGAGGCGGTCGGCGACGAGCGGATCGACGACGGTGTGGTCGCCTCGTCGGAGGATGTCGCGGAGCAGTCGCCCGACGCATCCGGGCCCGACGGCGTTCCGGATTCCGACCCCCACACGCGCTGACCCCGACGCGCTGACCCCGATCGGGTCAGCGTGACATCTGGGCGGCGAGCCGGGTGTCGGCGCTGATCTCGCGCCGGGTCCAGTCGAACAGGTAGCGAGCGTCGTACGAGCGTGAGCAGCGTGCGCACGAGGTCGCACGAGACGGCCGCCGATGACGGTAGGTGACGTGGCCCGACGGGCACCGGCCCACCCAGGGGGCGAGTTCCACGGCCGTCTCGCCGTGGTGCGTGGTTCCGCCCACGTAGCCGAGATCGCGGGCCACACGCTTCCACGCGGAGCCGTGCCCCGCCTCATGCCCGGCCAGTGCGTGCGCGACCTCGTGCAGCAGCACCTGGTGGATCTCGTCGTCGTCGAACCGCGCGGCCAGATATCGTGACACGGTGATGCGCTTCTTCGAATAGTCGCACTGCCCCGCACGACGTTTCGCATGGTCGAAGTCGAACGACCAGCTGTCGTCGAGATGCATCGTGATCAGTGCTTCGCCCCAGACGCGCACACGGTCAAGTTCGGCCATGCGATCAGGCTAAACCATGCCGCCGACATCGCGGGCAGGGGCGCGTCAGCCGGCGACCAGCTGCGATGTGCGTCGTCGCTCGGCGGCCTCGATCGCGAGGAGCACGGTCTCGAGCTCACGATCCTGGGCTCCGGCTTCCCGCCGCAGGAACAGGGACTGTTTGAAGCTCTCACGGGCCGTCTCGTAGTCGCCGGCTTCGTAGGCGTTCTTACCGTGGTGGTGGTGGGCGAACGCGGCGATCGACGCCCAGCGCTGCCCTTCGGCCTCGGCGGCGCACGTGGCGAGCTCCTGCTCGGCGGCGGCGTGGGCGCCGCGGTGCTGGAGGACGGTCGCGTGCAGGACCCGTGCGCGGAGGACGTCCTTGCGGGTGCCCGCCATCCGCGACTGGCGCACGGCCTCATCGGCCAGCGGCAGAGCTTCGTCGAGTCGATCCAGCACCTTGAGGAGCCAGACCCGTTCGAGCAGAGCCGGAAGGCTCCGCTGGTTCTCGATCTCCTCCAGTCGTGCCGAACACTCATCGAGGTCGACCAGCTCGCGAAGGCTCTCCTGGTCGTATCCCTGGATGAAACTCATTGCTCTCCTTCCGCAGCGTCCCCCGTCCAGTGTGCCTCGCGACCGTCTCGTCGTCGGGGCGGCACGCCCCACGGGCTCCGCATCCGGAACCGGATCCGCGCCTTCAGCGCAGGAACAGCGATGCATCGGGACGCGGCGATGCGACGGCATCCGCGTCCGTCACCACCCGTGCGCCCTGGACGAACGCGGTCACCTCTGCGCCCTGGGCGATCTTCGCCGGATGCGGCCCTGCGGCCAGCATCCGCGGAAGCCATTCGGTGGGGAGCGGGGCGGCGGAGGCCGCGATCACGAGGTTGCCGAAGCGGCGCCCCTTGAGCACCTGGGTGTCGGCGAGCACTCCGATCTCGGGGAGCACCTCTGCGATCGTCGCGACCTGGCGTCGGGCGAAGGCGAGGCCGGGGCCGTCGGCGACGTTCACGAGCAGCACGCCGCCGGGGGAGAGGAGGGCGGAGAGCTCGTGATAGAACTCCAGACTCGTCAGATGTGCGGGTGTCCGAGCGCCGGAGTAGACGTCGGAGACGACGAGATCGCAGCTGCCGACGATGGCCGGGGGCAGTCGTGTGATGCCCTCACGCGCGTCGCCGATCCGCAATCGGATCGCCGCACCCTTGGGCAGGGGCAGATTCTCGCGCACGAGCGTCACCAACGGCGCCTCGAGCTCGATGACCTGCTGCCGGGAGCCGGGTCTCGTGGCGTCGATGTAGCGGGGTATCGTCAGGGCGCCCGCGCCCAGATGCACGGCCGTGAGAGGACCGGCCGGAAGCTGGTCGATCACGGCGCCCATGCGCACGATGTACTCGAAATGCAGGTGCGTCGGGTCATCCAGGTCGACGTGCGACTGCGGGGTGTCGTCGACGATGAGCTCGAATCCGCTCGTGAACTCCGACGGGATGATCCGCGCGATGCCGCCGTGGTCGAGTCTGGCCTGCGGATGCTCCGTGTCTCGCGCTCGCGTCCTGCCCATGCTCCGAGACTACGCGCTCACTTCGCCTGGTTGCCGACCGAGCAGGTGTCCTGGTCGACGCTCTGCCCCGAGATCTCCGGAGGCAGCGTCGCCCGCGTCTCGGGTGTCTGGGTGGGCGCAGGGGTCTCCGTCGTGCCCTCGGACGGGGCGGGCGTCGCGAGCTCCACGCTTCTGTGCGTCGAGACATCGCCCGAGAGTGCGATGGGCTCCCCCGCGACGAGCGCCGCCCAGAGCGGTTCGGCCGCATCGTAGTTCGGCACGACCTTGTCGCTGTCGTCGGGATCCTCGAGGTTGGGGTACTGCACGAAGACGAAGTCCGAGAACCGCACATCCTTCAATGCGAGCGCCAGTTGGGTCAGGGTCAGTGCATTGCTCAACGACTCGCTCGGCACGATGTTGTCAGCGACGGTGTTCATCAGCCGCAGCACCTTCGCCGGATCCGTCAGCGTCTCCGCACTGAGGATCTTCTTGGCGAGTCGCGACATGTACTGCTGCTGATTCGAGATTCGCGCGAGGTCGCTCTCGTCGCCGACACCGTGTCGGGTGCGGATGAACGCCAGCGCGCTCGCACCGGAGACGGTGTGGGTGCCGACGGGCAGATCGATGCCCGCGAGCGTGTCATGGATGCCGTCGCCGGCGACGCACACCTCGACGCCGCCGATCGCGTCGGTGATGGCGATCACCCCGTCGAAGCTGATCTTCGCCGCGAACTCGATCGGAAGCCCGCTGAGATCGCTCACGGTCTTCACGATGCAGGACGCGCCGGCGTGATCGAAGAGGGAGTTGATGGAGGCCTTGGCCATCGACGACGCGGTCGAGCCGTCCTGCCTCGTGCACTCGGGCACCTCGACTCCCAGGTCACGCGGGAACGAGACCACCGTGACGTTTCGCGGTGCGGCCGAGACGTGGACGAGCAGGTTCACATCGTTCCGGCTGCCCTCGTCGGCCTTCTCGCAGCGCTCACCGAGGAGCTTCGTCGAGACGTCGCCGCACTCGTCCGTGCCGACGATGAGTATGCTGAAAGCCTTGTCGCTCGGGTAGGCGCCCAGTGACGGGGGAGCGATCTCGACATCATCCTCGAGAGCGATCGCGCCCTCCCCGACCCGGTTCAGCACGTCGATCACGATGAAGCTCGCAACGGCGACGGAGGAGACCACCAGGACTCCGAGGGCCACGCCGAGCAGCCGGAGAAGTGTCGACAGCGGGCTGGGTGTCGGCAGGTCGGCATGGCGCGCGAGCGTTGCGCGCTTCGGGTCGTCGAGAGGCCCTGACATGCGGCGAGCCTACCGGCGGAAGCCGATGTTACGGCCGCATGACGTTTCTGAGAATAACTTGCAGGGAATTAGTTAGTGATGAATACTTTTTCCTACGTGGTAGGCACCCGATGCCGCCAGGACGTTCAAAGAGGAGAACCCTGATGCACAAGCGCATTCTTCCGGCCGTGGCGCTCGGCGCCGTGGCCACCCTGGGGCTGGCGGCCTGCGCCGGCGGCGCAGACAACGGTGGAGCCGTCGACGGAGAGGGCCAGGAGCTCACCGTCTGGATCATGAAGGGCACCAACCCCGACGCGAGCGCGTTCTACGACGAGGTATCGGACGCCTTCGAAGACGAGACCGGAGCCACGGTCAAGATCGAGGAGATCCAGTGGGCCGACGCCCACGACCGCTTCGTCACGTCGATCGCCGGCGGCACCACGCCCGACATCGCTGAGACCGGCACGACCTGGACCGCCGAGTTCGCCGATGCAGGCGCGCTCGAGGAGCTCGACGAGTACGTCGACGGTGAGAAGGGCCTGCGCGACGACCTGGTCGAGGGTCTCGCCGTCGCCGGCACCTACGACGAGAAGCTCTACGGCATGCCGTGGTACGCCGGAGTGCGTTCGATCGTCTACCGCACCGACGTCTTCGAGGAGCTCGGTCTCGAGGCTCCCAAGACGTGGGACGACATCGTCACCGCGGGCGAGGCCATCAAGGCCGCCAAGCCCGACATGCTGCCCTTCCCCGTCGCGGGCGACGCCGAGTTCCAGGTCTACCCCTGGGTCTGGGGCGCGGGCGGCGAGATCGCGACTCTCGACGGCAAGAAGTGGACGAGCGAGCTCGACAGCGATGAGTCGCGTGCCGGCATCGAGTTCTACACCGGTCTCGCGACCGAGCACGGCTTCTCGTCCGCCGGTGCGACGACCTGGAAGGAGACCGATCTCCGTGACTCGTTCACGCAGGGCAACGTCGCCATGATGCTCTCGGGCTCGTGGACCCCGAAGGCCCTCATCGAGGCGAACCCCGACCTCGAGGGCAAGATCGGCGCCGCAGTGATCCCCGGCGAAGACGGCGGCATCGCGCCGTCCGTGCTCGGAGGCTCGCACCTCTCGGTCTTCAACACCACCAAGAACGCCGACCTCGCGTGGGAGTTCGTCAAGCTCATGACCACGGGTGAGTTCGCCGAGAAGTGGGCCGACGAGACCGGATACTTCCCGGGCGTCCAGTCCGCGATGGAAGAGGCCCTGGCCTCGACCGACCCGCTCGTCGCTCCGTTCGCGCAGCAGATGGTCGAGGGCGGCGCATCCGTGCCGGTCACCCCGAACTTCGGTGCGGTCCAGGCGAAGAAGACGACCAACTCGATGATCCAGGCCATCCTCAGCGGGCAGAAGGACGTCGACACGGCGACCAAGGACGCCGCTGCTGAGATGACCGAGCTGCTCAACAAGTAAGGCTGTATCCCTTCATGTCGATGGTGCAAGCGCCACTGCCGGCCACGAAGGCGGAGTCCACCTCCGCCTCCGTGGCCGGTGGCCGGCCGCGCAAGCGAGGACTCTCGCTGCTCACGGCCCGCCCCTGGCTCCTTCTCGCTCCCGGGCTGGTCATCCTCGCGGTGCTCATGCTCTGGCCGCTCATCCAGGTCTTCATCTTCTCGCTGCAGGACTACGGTCTGCGCGAGATCAACACCGGTGAGAGCAACTGGATCGGCATCGACAACTACGTCGAGGCGCTCACCAACCCGACACTCTGGACGGTCGTGCTCCCGAACACGGTCGGCTTCGCAGCCGTCGCGGTGTTCGTCACCGTCGCCGTCGGCACGCTCGTCGCCCTGCTGCTCGCGAAGCTGGGCCCGGTCTGGCGAACCATCGTCTCGAGCTGCATCATGGTGGCCTGGGCGATGCCCGCCGTCACCGGCACCTACGTCTGGACGTTCATCTTCGATGCCGACCGCGGCATCTTCAACACCGTCCTGCAGGATCTCGGCCTGATGGACGACCCGGTGAACTGGTTCACCAACCAGTGGTCGTTCTACGCGATCGTGCTGCTGAACGTCGTGCACCACGGCTTCCCGTTCGTGGCGATCACGGTCCTCGCCGGTCTCCTCGGAGTCTCGAAGGAGATGCTCGAGGCGGCGGCCCTCGACGGCGCGAACGCCTGGATGCGCTTCTGGAAGATCATCTTCCCGACCCTCAAGCCCGTCTTCTCGGTCGTGATCATCCTGTCGACGATCTGGGACTTCAAGGTCTTCGCGCAGGTCTACCTGATGCCCGGCGGAGGCGGCGGGAACCGATCCGTGCTGAACCTCGGCGTCTGGTCGTACGTCGAGTCCTTCGGCCAGAACCGCTACGGGTTCGGTGCCGCGCTCGCCGTGCTCCTCACCCTCGTCCTGATCGGCATCACGATCGTGTACATCCGCTCCCTCATGAAGGAGGACGAGCTGTGAACCCCCGCCCGTCTGTCATGTCGCGGGTCGGCACCGGCATCGCGATCGCGGCCGTGCTGATCTTCACGCTCTTCCCCGTGTACTGGATGGTCTCCAGCGCACTCGACGCCAAGGCGTCCAGTGGAGGACAGTCCCTGCTGCCGCAGGAGTTCACGTTCGACAACTTCGCGTTCGTGCTCACCGACGGCGGTTTCGGCACCTACCTGCGCAACTCCGCGATCGTGGCTCTCGTCACGGTCCTCGTCAGCGCTCTGGTCTGCCTGCTCGCGGCGGTCGCGGTCGCTCGCTTCCGCTTCAAGTTCCGCACCACGATCCTCATGATGATCCTCGTCGTGCAGATGGTGCCGCTCGAGGCCCTCGTGATCCCGCTGTTCCTCCAGGTGAAGAGCCTCGGACTGCTCAACAGCATCCTGGGTCTGATGGTGGTCTACGTCGCGCTCTCGCTCGCGTTCGGAATCTGGATGCTGCGCGGATTCGTCGCCGCCGTCCCGGTGGAGCTCGAGGAGGCCGCGTACATCGACGGTGCCAGCTGGTGGCGGATGTTCCGCTCGATCCTGCTGCCGCTCGTGATGCCGGGCCTGGTCGCGACCAGTATCTTCAGCTTCATCACCGCCTGGAACGAGTTCATCTTCGCGATGACGATCCTCGGCAGCGCGACCGACCAGTACACGGTGTCGATCGGTCTCAAGTCGTTCTTCGGGCTGCACTCCAACGACTGGGGCAGCATCATGGCCGCGTCGACGATCATCACGATCCCCGTCATGATCTTCTTCGTGATCGTGCAGCGTCGGCTCTCCGCCGGCATGGTGGCAGGAGCGGTGAAGGGATGACCGACGAGCTCGAACGACTTGCGAATGCGGTGCTGTGGCCCGGGTTCCTCGGAACCGAGGCTCCGCAATGGCTCGTCGCAGAGCTCGAGGCCGGCCTCGCCGGCGTGGTCTACTTCGGCCAGAACATCGGTGACGAGCTGTCCGAGTTGAGTGCTCGGATCCTTCGCGCGAACCCCGACGCCCTGATCGGCATCGACGAGGAGGGCGGCAACGTCACCCGCCTCGAGTCCGCCACCGGGTCGACGCTCCCCGGCGCGGCTCAGCTGGGCATCGTCGACGACGTCGAGGCGACGAGGGCGTCGGGCGCGGAGCTCGCCCGACGTGTCGCGGCGATCGGGGGCAACGTGGTGCTCGGCCCGGTCGCCGACGTGAACACCGACCCGCGCAACCCGGTGATCGGAGTCCGTTCCTTCGGCAGCGACGAGGCGGTCGTCTCACGGCACGTGCTGGCGGCCGTCGAGGGCATCCAGAGCGGTGCTGCAGCGGCCTGCGTCAAGCACTTCCCCGGCCACGGCGACACCCATCTGGACTCGCACCACGCGCTGCCGGAGATCTCCCTCGACATCGACGAGTTCGAGAGGGTTCACCTCGAGCCCTTCCGGGCGGCGGTGGCCGCAGGCGTCGATTCGATCATGACCGCGCACATCGTCGTCCCCGCCTGGGGGCCGCAGCCCGCGACGCTCAACGCCGGAGTGCTCGGGATGCTGCGCGACTGGGGCTTCGACGGCGTGATCATCACGGACGCCCTCGACATGGCGGCGATCCGCGAGACCGTCGGCATCGGAGCGGGGGCCGCGAAGGCCCTCGCCGCCGGCGCCGACCTGCTGTGCATCGGAAACCCCACCAATCGCGGCGAGGCGACTCTCCCCGATCAGGACCAGCGTGACTTCCACGAGGCGCGTGACGGGATCGTGGCCGCCCTGCGCGACGGCACGCTGTCTCGCGCACGTGTCGAGGAGGCGGCACGCCGCGTCGGAGCGCTGGCTGCGACGCTGCGCAGGCGCGCCGGTTCGGCCGATGCCCCGTCCGACTTCGACGCGAGCGAGATCGTCGGGCGCGCGGTGACGGGTGCGACCGCGGATGTCGAGTCGCTGGCCGTGGTCGATGCGCGGCGCCGATCCACGCTCGCGGTCGACAGCGCGTCCGCGTACGTCGCCGAAGCGCTCGCCGGCGACGGATATCGCGCGCGCGTCGACGTGGCCCGTGCCCCGCTCGCCGAGCAGGATGCCGCTCTGGACGCCGCCGTCGCCGACGACGGACTCACGGTGATCCTGATCGACCGCCCCGACGCGGACGAGGCGCAACGTGCCCTCGTCGACCGGGCGGCGATGAAGGACCACGGCGCGGTCGTCGTCAACGTCGGACTCGCACCGCAGCGCCCCTTGGCCGCACCGGTCGTCGAGGTCGGAGCGGCCAGCCTGATCGGCGCGCGTGCGGCCCGCGAGCGACTGATCGCGAGCTCGGCCCACGACGATGTGACGTCACGACCCGACACAGATCCGGCCGACTGAGGCAGGATGACACCGTGGACGCAGACGTTCTCGCGCTGGTGCGCCGATCCGTTCCCCGCCTGAGTGCCGCAGAGGCACGAGTCGCGGAGACGATACTCGGCGACCCCACGCTCGTCGTGGACCTCGCGATCAACGACCTCGCCCAGCTCTGCCACACGTCGCTCTCGACGGTGGCGAGGTTCGCGCAGTCCCTCGGCTTCAGTGGATATCGCGAGCTCAGGGTCGCCGTCGCCCGCACGGTGACGCTCGCGCAGGCGCAGCAGGCACGCTTCGGACTCGACACCACGGCGATCGATCCGGATGACGAGCCGGCCGCGATCGCCGCCAAGCTCGCCGCACAGGAGATCGACGCGATCGAGAAGACCGCGCTCGGCCTGGATGCCGCCTCCCTCGACCGCGTGGCCCTCGCGCTGGTCGCCGCGCGGCATGTCGATCTGTTCGGCCAGGCGGCGTCGTCCCTCACGGCGCAGGACCTCCAGCAGAAACTGGCGCGCATCGGATGCTCCGTCGCGCACTCGGCCGATCCGCACCTCGCGCTGACCACCGCGTCGCTGCGCACGCCCGAGGATGTGGTGATCGCCTTCTCGCACAGCGGGGAGACGCACGAGGTCGTTCGCGCCGTGGAGGTCGCCCGTGACGCGGGTGCGCTGTCGGTCGCGGTCACCAGCGCGCCCGACTCGACGCTCGCCCTCGCGGCTGATCTCGTGCTGCTCACCTACGCGCAGGAGTCGCCGTTCCGCATGGCGGCGATGTCGAGTCGCATCGCGCAGCTCGCCCTCGTCGACATCCTGTTCGTGCGTGTCGTGCAGCACAGGGGAGAGCCTGTCGTCATCCCGCTGCAGCTGACGCACGATGCGGCGGCCTCGAGACGACGTCGCTGAGAACACCCCGGCGTCGCTGAGAACACCCCGGCGCTGTCGTGCGTGGTCCCGTGTCAGACCACGTGATCGCGGGTGCTGATCAGCGCCCGCGTGGCGATCCGATGAGCCCGGGCGAGGCTGCCCGTGAGTGACAGTCCGGTGAGGATGCCGGCGAGGAAGCCGGCGGCGAACGCATCTCCCGCGCCGATCGACTCGACGACCGGCACATCGAGTGCCTCGCTCTCGGTGCGCTCGGACCCGTCGAAGGCCACGGCGCCGGACGGGCTCGTGGCGACCAGATACCGCGCTTCGGGGAACAGCTCGCGCAGGCGATCGGGGTCGGCCGTGCCGAACACGGCCTCGGCATCGGGCTGCGTGCAGAACACGATGTCGGCGCGGCGGGCATAGGACGCGATGACTGCGCGCCCCTCATCCTCTCGGCCTCGCCACAGTGCGGGCCGCCAGTTCACATCGAAGCTGATCAGGCGGCCCTCGCGCGGTGCGTCGAACAGGGCATCCTGCGCAGCCCTCGTCGAGTCGGAGAGCGCGGGGGTGATGCCCGAGGTGTGCACCAGCGCGGACTCGGCGAGCAGGTCGGATGCGGGGGACGACTCGACGGTGCCGGGCGACATCGCCGAGGCCGCGGAACCCGAGCGGTAGTAGTGCATCGTCCCGTCGATCGAGCCGTCAGGACCCGACGAGAGCTCCTTCACATAGAGGCCGGTCGGAGCATCCGGGTCGATCTCGATGCCGCGGTCGTCGACCCCGTGCTGACGCAGCTCGGCGGTGAGGAAGCGTCCGAATCCGTCGTCACCGACCCTCGATACGACAGCGGTGCGGATGCCGGCCGAAGCCAGCGCGATCGCCGTGTTCCACTCCGCTCCGGCCAGTGAGCGGTGGAACGTCCGCGCCTCTTCGAGGGGGCCGGCCGTGGCGGGGACGAAGGAGACCAGACCTTCGCCGACGCAGACGGCGAGAGCGGAAGTGTCGGGCACGTTCTGGACACTACCCGATCGGTCGGAGGGGGGAACTTCCGATACCGGAATGCAACCTGGAAGTGTTTTGCATCGGTATGCCCACTGGGTAGCGTCGAGGCATCACCGTTTCCGGAGTCGACGACGCCTCCGGAACGCGCACTGCAGCGCTCGACAGGAAGGTCACACAATGCACCATGAAGTCATGCGTCGGCGAGGTCTCATCGCCGTCACGGGAGCAGCGCTCGCCGCGCTGGTCCTCTCGGGATGCGTCGCCAGCGAGCGCGGCGACGACGGCGGAGAGGCATCCGGAGATGTCGACGGCACGTTCGTGTTCGCCGCATCGTCGGATCCCGCCAGCCTCGACCCGGCATTCGCCCAGGACGGTGAGAGCTTCCGCGTCTCCCGACAGATGTTCGAGGGACTCGTGGGCACCGAGCCCGGCACGGCCGACCCCGCTCCGCTCCTCGCCGAGTCGTGGAAATCGTCCGAAGACGGCATGAGCCACACCTTCGAGCTGAAGAAGGACGTCACCTTCCACGACGGCACCCCGTTCGACGCCGAGGCTGTGTGCGCGAACTTCGACCGCTGGTACAACTGGACGGGCCTCGCGGCCTCCGAAGCCTTCGGCTACTACTACAACAAGCTCTTCAAGGGCTACAAGGAGAACGCGGCGGATGCCGTGTACAAGTCCTGCACGCCGGACGGCGACCTCTCGGTCACGATCGAGCTGAACAAGCCGTTCGCCGGTTTCGTCGCCTCGCTGTCCCTGCCGTCGTTCTCGATGCAGAGCCCGTCGGCCATGCAGGAGTTCGGTGCCGATGACGTCAGCGGTTCGGCCGAGGCTCCCGTCCTCTCGGAGTACGCGATGGGTCACCCGGTCGGCACCGGCCCCTACCAGTTCGACGAGTGGGCTCCGGGCGAGCAGGTCACGCTGAAGGCCTACGACGACTACTGGGGCGACGCCGGACAGATCGACGAGATCATCTTCCGCACGATCGACGACCCGACCGCTCGTCGCCAGGCTCTCGAGTCCGGCTCGATCGACGGGTACGACCTCGTCGGTCCCGCCGACACCAAGGCTCTCGAGGACGACGGCTTCACCATGGTGTCGCGCCCGCCGTTCACGATCCTCTACCTGGCGTTCAACCAGGCGGTGCCCGAGCTGCAGGACCCGAAGGTCCGCGAGGCTCTCTCGTACGCGGTCGACAAGGACGCGCTGATCAGCCAGGTGCTCCCTGAGGGCACGCAGAAGGCGATCGAGTTCGTTCCCGAGGTCGTCAACGGCTACAACCCCGACGTCACGACCTACGACTACGACCCCGAGAAGGCCAAGGAACTGCTCGCCGAGGCAGGGTACGACGAGTCGAACCCACTGAAGCTGACCTTCAACTACCCGGTCAACGTCTCTCGTCCGTACATGCCGGACCCCGAGCAGATCTTCACGGTGCTGTCGTCGCAGCTCTCCGAGGTCGGCGTCGAGACCACCCCGGTCTCGGAGGAGTGGGTCGAGTACCTCGACCGCACCACCGGCACGTCCGACCACGGCATCCACCTGCTCGGGTGGACCGGCGACTACAACGACACCGACAACTTCGTCGGCGTCTTCTTCGGCCAGAAGAGCTCGGAGTGGGGCTTCGACAACCCCGAGCTGTTCCAGAAGCTCAACGAAGCGCGTGGCGTCTCGAACCTCGAGGACCAGACCGCGCTCTACGAGGAGATCAACGAGATGGTCGCGCAGTTCATCCCGGGCGTCCCGCTCGCGCACCCGGCGCCCACGCTGGCGTTCGACCCGCGTGTGAAGAGCTACCCCGCCAGCCCGGTGAACGACGAGGTCTTCACGGACATCGTCCTCACCAAGTAGGTCTGACCGACTGAGATGCCCACCCGGGTCTCCGCGCTCGTCGCGGGGACCCGGGACCGGCGTACCTTCTGATCAACGGAGACCTCTTGCTGCGTACCATCGGCAGGCGACTGCTTTTCCTCATCCCCACCCTGATCGGCCTCAGCATCCTGCTGTTCGCCTGGGTCAGGGCCCTGCCGGGCGGCCCCGCCGTCGCACTTCTCGGTGAGAAGGCGACTCCGGATGCCATCGCCAGGGTCAACGAGCTCTACGGCTTCAACAAGCCACTCATCGAGCAGTACTTCATCTGGGTCGGACGACTCCTTCAGGGGGACTTCGGAACGTCGATCCAGACGAACCGACCCGTGACGGAGGAGTTCTTCCGGCGCTTCCCCGCGACGATCGAGCTGAGCGTCCTGGCGCTCATCTTCGCGATCGGCGTCGGCATTCCCCTCGGATACTGGGCGGCCCGCCGACACGGCAAGTTCACCGACCACGCCTCCGTGGTCATGAGCCTGATCGGCATCACCATCCCGGTGTTCTTCCTGGCGTTCATCCTGAAGTACGTCTTCGCGGTGCAGCTGGGCTGGCTGCCGTCCGACGGCCGGCAGAACCCGCGAATAGACGCGACGCATCCCACGGGGTTCTACGTGTGGGACGGGATCATCACCGGGGAGTTCGATGCGTCGTGGGACGCGTTGCTGCACCTGGTGCTTCCGGCACTCGCACTCGGAACGATCCCGCTCGCCATCATCGTCCGCATCACCAGGGCCAGTGTCCTGGAGGTGCAGAACGCCGACTACGTGCGCACCGGTCGAGCCAAGGGCGTCGGATCGTCGACGCTGCGCAACAGGTTCATCCTGCGCAACGCGATGCTGCCCGTCATCACGACGATCGGCCTGCAGACCGGACTCCTGATCTCTGGTGCCGTGCTCACCGAGACCGTGTTCGCGTTCCCCGGCATCGGCTCGTTCCTGGCGCGAGCGATCTTCACCAGGGACTTCCCGGTGCTGCAGGGCTTCATCATCTTCATCGCCATCGCGTACGCGCTGATCAACCTCGCGGTCGACGTGTCGTACAGCTTCATCGATCCGAGAGTGAGGGTGCAGTGATGTCCCGTCTCGGCCTCTGCAAGATCGTTCTCCGAAAAGAGGTGACGTCATGAGCGTCGCACTCCCACCCGCACAGGGCGGCGGGATCATCGACACCGTCGCCATCGCCCAATCCGATCTGAAGGACGGACCGGGAGGCTTCTGGCGCGACGTGTTCCGGCGTCTCCGGCGCAACCCCACCGCCTGGATCGGCGCGGGCATCGTGCTCGCCTTCCTGCTGGTGGCGGCACTCGCTCCGGTCCTGGCCCCGTACCCCGAGACGGCGCTGCCCGGCGCGAAGTACATCACGCCGACGTACATCCCCGGACCAGGGGAGCTGCCCGGATTCCCGCTCGGCCTCGACCGCTTCGGCGGCGACGTGCTCTCCAAGCTCATCTGGGGTGCCCAGGCGTCACTGCTCGTCGGCGTCATCTCGACGGCGCTGGGTCTCGTCGGCGGCATGGTGCTGGGGCTCCTGGCCGGCACCTTCGGCGGCTGGGTCGACACGGTGATCATGCGCATCGTCGACATCATCCTGTCGGTCCCGAACCTGCTGCTGGCCGTCTCGATCGCGGCGATCCTCGGTCAGACGCCGTTCGCGGTGATGATCGCGATCGGTGCCTCGCAGGTGCCGATCTTCGCGCGACTGCTGCGCGCGTCGATGCTGCAGCAGCGATCCAGCGACTACGTCCTGTCGGCCCAGACCCTCGGTCTCGGTCGAGGACAGATCACGATGTCGCACGTGCTGCCCAACGCCATCGGCCCGGTCATCGTGCAGGGCACGCTCACCCTCGCCACCGCCGTCATCGATGCGGCGGCGCTGTCGTTCCTCGGTCTCGGCGGCGGTCGCCCCGAGACGGCCGAGTGGGGGCGCATGCTCACATACGCGCAGGCGGAACTCGCCATCGCGCCGTGGTTGGCATTCCTGCCAGGTATCTGCATCGCGGTCACCGCGCTCGGCTTCACCCTGTTCGGTGAAGCGCTGCGCGAGGCCATGGACCCGAGGACGAGAGCACGATGAGCGCTGCGAAAGAGAACCAGGTGCCGAACGCACCGCTGCTGTCGGTCGAGGGCCTCGCCGTCGACTTCGCCACCATGGACGGCGTCGTGCACGCGGTCGAGGGCGTCGACCTCGAGATCGCACCGGGGCAGACCGTCGCGATCGTGGGGGAGTCGGGGTCGGGCAAGTCGACGACCGCGATGGCGATCATCGGCCTGCTCGCCGGCGGCGGGCGGGTGGCTGCCGGCAGCATCCGCCTCGACGGCCGCGAGATCGCGCACGCCCCGGAGAGCGAGCTGCGGATGATCCGCGGTCGCGACATCGGGCTGGTGCCGCAGGATCCGATGTCGAACCTCAACCCGGTCGCCAAGATCGGCACTCAGGTGGCCGAGACGCTGCTCGCGCACGGACTCGCCACACGGCAGAACGTGCAGCAGAAGGTCGTCGAGGCCCTCACCGCCGCGGGGCTGCCGGATCCGGAACGCCGCGCGAAGCAGTATCCGCACGAGTTCTCGGGCGGTATGCGGCAGCGCGCTCTGATCGCGATCGGTCTGGCGTGCAAGCCGCGTCTGCTGATCGCCGATGAGCCGACGAGTGCGCTCGATGTCACCGTGCAGCAGACGATCCTCGATCAGATCGGTGAGATGACGCGGGAGCTCGGCACCGCCGTGCTGCTCATCACTCACGATCTGGGCCTCGCGGCCGAACGGGCCGAGCGGGTCATCGTGATGCACCGCGGCAAGGTCGTCGAGCAGGGGCCCGCGAAGCAGATCCTCGAGGATCCCCAGCATCCCTACACGCAGTCGCTCGTGCAGGCGGCGCCGTCGGTGGCGGCAGCGCGTCTGCGGCCCGAGGCCTTCCGCGTGGAGGACAGGCAGGCTGCGTCGTCGGATGCCGAGAGGTCTGCGGATGCCGAGGCGCTGGGCGCCGCGACCGCCGCCGACAACATCGTCGAGTTCGAGCACCTCACCAAGGTGTATCCGGTGCGCGGGCAGAAGGAGGACTTCGTCGCCGTGAACGACGTGTCTCTCGCTATCCCGCGCGGTGAGACGGTCGCGATCGTGGGTGAGTCGGGGTCGGGTAAGACGACGACGGCGCGGATGCTGCTGAAGATCATCGAGCCGACCAGCGGGCTGATCCGCTACGAGGGCAAGGACGTCGCCTCGCTCACCAAGGCCGAGACGCGCGACTTCCGCCAGAAGGTGCAGCCGATCTTCCAGGACCCGTACTCGAGTCTGAACCCGATGTTCACGATCGAGCGGCTGATCGCCGAGCCGCTCGACTTCTACAAGCGGGGGAGCGGTGCCGACCGCCGCAAGCGCGTGCGCCAGCTGCTCGACGATGTGGCGCTGCCGCAGTCGATGCTCCGGCGCTACCCGTCGGAGCTCTCCGGCGGTCAGCGCCAGCGCGTCGCGATCGCCCGTGCACTCGCGCTGTCGCCCGAGCTCATCGTGTGCGACGAACCGGTGTCGGCTCTCGACGTGCTCGTGCAGGACCAGATCCTGAACCTGCTCGGAGACCTGCAGCGCGAGTACGGACTCAGCTATCTGTTCATCTCGCATGACCTGGCGGTGGTGCGCCTCATCAGCGACTACGTGTGCGTGATGAAGGACGGATCGCTCGTGGAGGCGGCCTCGTCGGAGGAGATCTTCACGAACCCGCGCGATCCGTACACGCGACGTCTGCTGGCGTCGATCCCCGGGAACGAGCTCAACATCGCCTCCTGAGGCGATCCGGTCGACCTTCTTCGGATGCCAATACCGCAGCATCCGAAGAAGGTCAAGGATCGAGCTTGCCATGTCGCAAGATCGCGCGTATAGTTGGTAGTTGCGCTCGCTTCTCCGTGCCCTCATATGGTGGTCGGCATCTCGTTGAGCAAACGGGCGCACACTCACCTGACGACAAAGGAATCGAGAAGCCCTGCGGGGCTCACGGAGGTTATTCCCTTGGCTGCTGCTCGCAACGCATCCACCACCACCACCACTAAGAACGGACGCGGAGCATCCCGTCTTTCGTTCGCCAAGATCTCCGACACGCTGACGGTCCCTGACCTTCTCGCTCTGCAGACCGAATCCTTCGGCTGGCTCGTCGGCAACGACGACTGGAAGGCTCGCGTCGCAGAGGCCAAGAAGGCCGGCCGCACCGACGTGAACGAGAACAGCGGTCTCGGCGAGATCTTCGAGGAGATCTCTCCGATCGAGGACCTCGGCGAGACGATGCAGCTGTCGTTCACGAACCCGTACCTCGAGCCGGAGAAGTACTCGATCGAGGAGTGCAAGGAGCGTGGCAAGACCTACGCCGCTCCGCTGTACGTCGAGGCCGAGTTCATGAACCACCTCACGGGTGAGATCAAGACCCAGACGGTCTTCATGGGCGACTTCCCGCTGCAGACCGGCAAGGGAACGTTCATCATCAACGGCTCCGAGCGCGTCGTCGTCTCGCAGCTCGTGCGTTCGCCCGGCGTCTACTTCGACAAGACCCCCGACAAGACGTCCGACAAGGACATCGTGTCGGCGCGCGTCATCCCGAGCCGTGGTGCATGGCTCGAGTTCGAGATCGACAAGCGCGACCAGGTCGGCGTCCGCGTCGACCGCAAGCGCAAGCAGTCCGTCACCGTGTTCCTCAAGGCGCTGGGCATGACCAGCGAGGAGATCCTCGCGGAGTTCGCCGGCTACACCTCCATCGAGGAGACGCTCGCGAAGGACACGATCGTCACCAAGGAAGATGCGCTCCGCGACATCTACCGCAAGCTGCGTCCGGGCGAGCAGGTGGCCGCCGAGGCCGCGCGTGCGCTCCTCGACAACTTCTACTTCAACCCGAAGCGCTACGACCTGGCGAAGGTGGGTCGTTACAAGATCAACCACAAGCTGGGCCTCGACGCTCCGCTGACCGACTCCGTCCTCACGGTTCAGGACATCGTCGCGACGATCAAGTACCTCGTCCGCCTGCACGCGGGCACCGAGGAGACCTTCCCCGGCATCCGCTCGGGCAAGAAGGCCGAGATCCGGATCGCGACCGACGACATCGACAACTTCGGCAACCGTCGCATCCGCGCGGTCGGCGAGCTGATCCAGAACCAGGTCCGCACCGGTCTCTCCCGCATGGAGCGCGTCGTCCGCGAGCGCATGACCACGCAGGACATCGAGGCGATCACGCCGCAGACCCTGATCAACGTGCGCCCCGTCGTCGCCGCGATCAAGGAGTTCTTCGGAACGTCGCAGCTGTCGCAGTTCATGGACCAGAACAACCCGCTCGCGGGTCTGACCAACAAGCGTCGTCTCTCGGCTCTCGGACCCGGTGGTCTGAGCCGTGACCGCGCCGGTGTCGAGGTCCGTGACGTCCACCCGTCGCACTACGGCCGCATGTGCCCGATCGAGACGCCTGAAGGCCCGAACATCGGTCTGATCGGTGCTCTCGCGACCTTCGCGCGCATCAACTCGTTCGGTTTCATCGAGACCCCGTACCGCAAGGTCGAGGGTGGCGTCGTCACCGAGCACATCGACTACCTGACCGCTTCCGAAGAGGTCGACTTCAACATCGCGCAGGCCAACGCCCCGCTCGACAAGAACGGTCGCTTCCGCGAGAGCCACGTCCTCGCACGCCCCAAGGGCGGTAGCGGTGAGGTCGACCTCTTCCTCCCGGAGGAGATCGGCTACATCGACGTCTCGCCGCGCCAGATGGTGTCGGTCGCGACCTCGCTCGTGCCCTTCCTCGAGCACGACGACGCACAGCGCGCCCTCATGGGTGCCAACATGCAGCGTCAGGCTGTGCCGCTGCTCCGCAGCGACTCGCCGCTCGTCGGAACCGGTATGGAGGGCTACACCGCCATCGACGCCGGCGACGTGCTCACGGCCGAGAAGGCCGGTGTCGTCTCCGAGGTCTCCGCAGACCGCGTCACGGTCATGCTCGACGAGGGTGGCACGCAGGACTACCACCTGCGCAAGTTCGACCGCTCGAACCAGGGAACGTCCTACAACCAGAAGGTCGTCGTCAACGAGGGCGACCGCGTCGAGGTCGGAGAGGTCATCGCCGATGGCCCCGCCACCGAGAACGGCGAACTGGCACTCGGAAAGAACCTCCTCGTCGCGTTCATGACGTGGGAAGGCTACAACTTCGAGGACGCGATCATCCTGAGCCAGGACCTGGTGAAGGACGACACCCTCTCGTCGATCCACATCGAGGAGTACGAGGTCGACGCCCGCGACACGAAGCTGGGCAAGGAGGAGATCACCCGTGACCTCCCCAACGTCAGCCCCGAGCTGCTCAAGGATCTCGACGAGCGCGGCATCATCCGCATCGGCGCCGAGGTCCGCCCCGGCGACATCCTCGTCGGCAAGGTCACGCCGAAGGGTGAGACCGAGCTGTCGGCCGAGGAGCGCCTGCTCCGCGCGATCTTCAACGAGAAGAGCCGCGAGGTCCGTGACACCTCTCTGAAGGTGCCCCACGGTGAGCAGGGCACGATCATCGCCGTCAAGGAGTTCAACGCCGAAGACGGTGACGACGAGCTCGGCTCCGGCGTCAACCGCCGCGTCGTGGTCTACATCGCCCAGAAGCGCAAGATCACCGAGGGCGACAAGCTCGCCGGTCGTCACGGCAACAAGGGTGTCATCGCGAAGATCCTCCCGATCGAGGACATGCCGTTCCTCGCGGACGGAACGCCGGTCGACATCGTGCTGAACCCGCTGGGTATCCCGGGTCGAATGAACTTCGGCCAGGTGCTCGAGACCCACCTCGGGTGGATCGCGAAGCAGGGTTGGAAGGTCGAGGGAACCCCGGAGTGGGCTACCAAGCTCCCGAAGGACGCCTTCGAGGCGGCCCCCGGCACCAAGGTCGCCACCCCGGTGTTCGACGGTGCGAGCGAGGAGGAGATCGCAGGTCTCCTCGACTCGACCATCCCGACCCGCGACGGCATCCGTCTGATCGACTCCAGCGGAAAGGCCCAGATGTTCGACGGCCGCTCCGGCGAGCCGTTCCCGGCGCCGATCTCGGTGGGCTACATGTACATCCTGAAGCTCCACCACCTGGTCGACGACAAGATCCACGCGCGTTCGACTGGTCCGTACTCGATGATCACCCAGCAGCCGCTCGGTGGTAAGGCGCAGTTCGGTGGCCAGCGATTCGGTGAGATGGAGGTGTGGGCCCTCGAGGCCTACGGTGCCGCTTACGCGCTCCAGGAGCTCCTCACGATCAAGTCCGATGACATCCTCGGCCGCGTCAAGGTGTACGAGGCCATCGTCAAGGGCGAGAACATCCAGGAGCCCGGCATCCCCGAGTCCTTCAAGGTGCTCATGAAGGAGATGCAGTCGCTCTGCCTGAACGTCGAGGTCCTCTCGGCCGATGGCACGCTGGTCAACCTCCGCGACACGGACGACGAGGCCTTCCGCGCTGCGGAAGAGCTCGGCATCAACATCTCCAGCC
Organism: Microbacterium sp. 22215; assembly: GCF_052045655.1. Lineage (NCBI taxonomy): Bacteria > Bacillati > Actinomycetota > Actinomycetes > Micrococcales > Microbacteriaceae > Microbacterium > Microbacterium sp. 22215. The sequence continues at coordinate 313,981 of NZ_JBQEPC010000003.1, read as the reverse complement.
GCTTCGAGGCCGCCTCGATCGACGAGATCTAAGGTTCAGGCCGCCGCCTGAGCGTGCAGCTCCGGCGGCGGCCCACCTCCCCGATTTCTTCAGAAGAATTCCTACACAGGAGAATTTGTGCTCGAGTCAAACACTTTCGATGAGCTTCGCATCGGCCTGGCCACCGCGGACCACATCCGCGCCTGGTCCTACGGCGAGGTCAAGAAGCCTGAAACCATCAACTACCGCACCCTGAAGCCGGAGAAGGACGGTCTCTTCGGAGAGCAGATCTTCGGCCCGTCCCGCGACTGGGAGTGCGCCTGCGGCAAGTACAAGCGTGTCCGCTTCAAGGGCATCGTCTGCGAGCGCTGCGGCGTCGAGGTCACCAAGTCCTCGGTCCGTCGTGAGCGCATGGGCCACATCGAGCTCGCCGCTCCCGTCACCCACATCTGGTACTTCAAGGGTGTTCCCTCGCGTCTGGGCTACCTGCTCGACATGGCGCCGAAGGACCTCGAGAAGGTCATCTACTTCGCCGCGTACATGGTCATCTCGGTCGACGAGGATGCTCGTCACCGCGACCTGGGCACGCAGGAGAACAACATCCGCCTCGAGCTGAAGACGCTCGGAGACCGCCGCGACGCGAAGATCGCCGAGCGCCTGGCACGCCTGGAGGAGGAGCTCGCTTCCCTCGAGGCAGAGGGCGCCAAGGCCGACGCGAAGAAGAAGGTCAAGGACGCCGGCGAGAAGGAGATGTCGCTCATCCGCAAGGGTGCCGACGAGGCGATCGCCAAGCTCGAGCGCGTGTGGGAAGACTTCCGCACCCTCGAGGTCGGTGCACTGCGCCCCGAGGACGACGTCTTCCACGAGCTGCAGGACCGTTTCGGTCAGTACTTCGAGGCCTACATGGGCGCCGAGTCGATACAGCGTCGCCTCGCGGCGTTCGACCTGGCCGCCGAGGCGGAGAGCCTGCACCTGCAGATCTCCGAGGGCAAGGGCCAGCGCAAGATCCGCGCGATCAAGCGTCTGAAGGTCGTCAACTCGTTCCTGGAGACCGGCATGAGCCCGGCCGCCATGGTCCTCGACGTCGTTCCGGTCATCCCGCCGGAGCTGCGCCCGATGGTGCAGCTCGACGGTGGCCGCTTCGCGACCTCCGACCTCAACGACCTCTACCGTCGTGTGATCAACCGCAACAACCGTCTTCGTCGTCTGATCGACCTCGGTGCCCCCGAGATCATCGTCAACAACGAGAAGCGGATGCTGCAGGAGGCCGTCGACGCACTGTTCGACAACGGTCGCCGTGGTCGTCCCGTCACCGGTACCGGCAACCGCGCCCTGAAGTCCCTCAGCGACATGCTGAAGGGTAAGCAGGGTCGTTTCCGCCAGAACCTGCTCGGCAAGCGCGTCGACTACTCGGGCCGTTCGGTCATCATCGTCGGCCCGCAGCTGAAGCTGCACCAGTGCGGTCTGCCCAAGCAGATGGCTCTGGAGCTCTTCAAGCCGTTCGTGATCAAGCGCCTGATCGACCTCGGTCACTCGCAGAACATCAAGGCGGCCAAGCGCGCCGTCGAGCGCACCCGTCCCGAGGTCTGGGACGTGCTCGAGGAGATCATCCGCGAGCGTCCCGTGCTGCTCAACCGTGCACCCACGCTGCACCGTCTGGGCATCCAGGCTTTCGAGCCTCAGCTCGTCGAGGGCAAGGCCATCCAGCTGCACCCGCTCGTCTGCGCGGCGTTCAACGCCGACTTCGACGGTGACCAGATGGCCGTCCACCTGCCGCTGTCGGTCGAGGCTCAGGCCGAGGCCCGCGTGCTGATGCTCGCGTCGAACAACATCCTGAAGCCGTCCGACGGACGCCCGGTCACCCTGCCTTCGCAGGACATGATCATCGGTCTGCACCACCTGACCACGGTCAAGGCGGGCGCAGCCGGTGAGGGCCGTGCATTCGGTTCGGTGGGCGAGGCGATCCTGGCCAAGGACGAGGGCACCCTCGACCTGCAGGCCAAGGTCCGCATCCGCATCCCGGGTCTGACGTTCCTCGAGGGCGAAGCACCCGAGGGCTACGAGCGCCACGGTCTCGTCGACGCGTCGCTCGGACAGGCGATCTTCAACGACACGCTGCCGAAGGGCTACCCGTTCGTCCGCGAGCAGGCTGACAAGAACAAGCTGTCGCAGATCGTCAACAAGCTGGCCGAGGAGTACCCCAAGGTCGAGACGGCTGCGTCGCTGGACCGCATCAAGGACGCCGGCTTCTACTGGGCCACTCGTTCGGGTGTGACCGTCGCGCTGAGCGACATCCTCACGCCGCCGAACAAGGCCGAGATCGTCGCCGGTTACGAGAAGCAGGCCTCGAAGGTCCAGTCTCAGTACGAGAAGGGTCTGACGACCGACACCGAGCGTCGCCAGGAGCTCATCAAGATCTGGACCGAGGCGACCGACGAGGTCCAGGCCGCGATGAAGGCGAACTTCCCCGAGGACAACACCATCAACCGCATGGTGTCGTCGGGCGCCCGTGGTAACTGGCTGCAGATCCGGAACATCGCCGGTATGCGTGGTCTGGTGAACAACCCCAAGGGTGAGATCATCCCGCGTCCGATCATCTCCTCGTACCGCGAGGGCCTGTCGGTGGCGGAGTACTTCATCGCGACGCACGGTACCCGTAAGGGTCTGGCCGACACCGCTCTGCGTACCGCCGACTCGGGTTACCTGACCCGTCGTCTGGTGGATGTCTCGCAGGACGTCATCATCCGCGAAGAGGACTGCGGCACGTCGAAGGGCCTCGAGCTCCCGATCGCCGCTCCGAACTCGCAGGGCGAGCTGGTGCGTGACGCGAACGTCGAGAACTCGGTGTTCGCTCGTACGCTGGCCTCCGACGTGGTCGACAGCAAGGGCGAGGTCCTCGCCTCTGCCGGCGACGACGTGGGTGACGTGCTCATCGACAAGCTGGTCGCCCTGGGCGTCGAGAGCATCAAGGTGCGCTCGGTCCTGACCTGCGACTCCGCCGTCGGTGTCTGCGCGCAGTGCTACGGACGGTCGCTCGCGACGGGTAAGACCGTCGACATCGGCGAGGCCGTCGGCATCATCGCGGCCCAGTCGATCGGTGAGCCCGGTACCCAGCTGACGATGCGTACCTTCCACACCGGTGGTTCGGCTTCGGCCGATGACATCACGCAGGGTCTGCCCCGTGTGCAGGAGCTCTTCGAGGCGCGTACCCCCAAGGCTGCGTCGCCCATCGCAGAGGCCGACGGTCGCATCACGATCGACGAGACCGACAAGGCGAAGAAGCTCATCCTGACGCCCGACAACGGTGACGAAGAGGTGATCTACCCGGTTCTGAAGCGTGCGACGCTTCTGGTCGAGGACGGTCAGCACGTCAGCGTCGGTCAGCCGCTGCTGGTCGGAACGCTCGACCCCAAGGAGGTCATGCGTGTCATGGGTGCCCGCGAGGTGCAGCGTTACCTCGTCGGCGGCGTGCAGGGCGTGTACCGCTCGCAGGGTGTGCCGATCCACGACAAGCACATCGAGGTCATCGTCCGTCAGATGCTCCGCAAGGTCACCGTCGTCGATCACGCCGACACGACCCTGCTCCCGGGTGAGATGGTCGACCTCAAGCGCTACCAGGCGATCAACCGCGAGGCTGTGGCAGAGGGCAAGCGCCCCGCGTCGGGCCGTTCGGAGCTGATGGGTATCACGAAGGCGTCGCTCGCGACGGAGTCGTGGCTGTCGGCCGCCTCCTTCCAGGAGACGACCCGCGTGCTCACCGAGGCTGCGATGCAGGGCAAGCGCGACCCGCTGGTCGGTCTCAAGGAGAACGTCATCATCGGAAAGCTCATCCCCGCCGGAACCGGTCTCTCGAAGTACCGCGACGTCACGGTCGAGGCGACGGAAGAAGCCAAGAGCGAGCGCTACCCGAACCGGATCTTCGCTTCCGACGGCGCGTACGCTGACGGTGACTTCGGTTACGTCGACTTCGACGCGTTCTCGACGGACGACATCACGCCGGGTACGTACAACTGACGTACTGAGTGAGTGAGAAGGCCCCGGGCGATTCGCCCGGGGCCTTCTTCGTGCGCGGATGCCGCGGAGGCGGCCTGGTGGCCGTGTCTGGGACGGGTCAGTCGAACAGGTGAGCGATGATGCTCGAGGTGTAACCCTCGGGGGCGAGGTTCGAATACTGGGAGTCGATCAGCACGTCGTCGCGCCAGAACAGCGTGCGGCCGTCGATCACGGGATACTCCGTGTTCTGCCAGGTCTTCTCGCAGCGCGTGCCGTCGTCCGGGGTGAAGCAGGTGAAGCCCTCGTCGGCGACGAGAGAGTTGAGCATGTCGAGGGCAGGACCGCGGTTCATGAGCGAGATCGTGGTGACGAGTCGCGTGGTGTCGGCCGCGGGGTCGGCCCAGATGCAGGTGAGGGTTTCGTCGTCGCCGACACCCGACGGGCCGAAGGCCGCGTCATTCAGCGGCACTCCGTCGAGCTGCGCGAGCACGTCGCCCGAGAGGATCGCTCGGCAGTCGGTCGGCAGTGTGATCGGCGCCGTCGTGGGAGTGGGGGAGGGCGACGGAGAGGGTTCGGCCGTCGCATCCGTCGTCGAGGTCGCGGAAGGGCTGGGCGACGTGCCCTGCCCATCGGACCCGGAGCCGCCCGGACCGCAGGCAGTCAGCAGGGCGATGAGCAAGACGGCCGCAGCGCCGGTGGCGAGTCGCGCGTTCATGCGCTCACCGTAATGGTCGGTGGCACCCGTGCGATAGAGGCAGACCGCGGCGCCGAACATGTCGTGCGAGCGGTAGTGTCGGCGGAATGAGCGTTGAATCCTCCCGTGCGTCCGGTGCCGTCGTCGTCGGAGACGCGTTGATCGATGAGATCCGTGACGATGCCGGTGTGCGCGAGCTCGTCGGCGGCGCCGCGTTGAACGTGGCCGTCGGGCTTCGACGACTCGGCGTACCGACCACGCTGATCGCGATGGTCGGCGACGACGAGGCGGGCGCGCACATCCGCGAATACCTCGTGGACCATGACGTCCGTCTGATCGCGAGCGAGGCTCCGCTCGGCTCCTCGCGGGCGATCGTGCAGCGAGGAGCCGACGGCGAGCCCGTGTACGTCTTCAATGAGGCGGCGCAGCAGCGCAGCATCCGCTACTCCGCCGAGGCCGCGCGGGCTATGGCTGATGCGGGTCTGGTGGCTGTCAGCTGCTTCCCGTTCGATGTTCCGGCCGAGGTCGACGCTCTCATCGCCGCCGCGGGCGACGCTCGTCTCGCCATCGATCCCAACCCACGCTCGGGCATGCTCAGCGACCGTGAGGAGTTCGTGCGGGGCTTCGAGCGTGCGGCCGCAGGAGCGGCGATCGTCAAGGTGGGCGCGGATGACGCGACCCTGCTGTACGACGGTGACCTCGACGCTCTCCGCGCTCGACTGCGCGGGCTCGGGGTCGGCGCGGTCCTCGCGACAGCGGGTGCTGACGGCGCAGCCCTCGAGTCGGATGCCGGTATCGTCACAGCCCCCATCTCGGCGCTCCCCGGGCGCGTGGTCGACACGGTCGGTGCCGGAGACGCGACGCTCGCAGCTGTGGCGGCGGGGCTCGCTGAAGGCACACCGACGGATGCGGAGGGATGGCAGGAGCTGCTCGATCGGGCGATGGATGTGGCCGCGGCGACCTGCCGAGCGGAGGGCGGTCTGCTGCGCACGCCGGAGTCTCTGACGGACGCCGACAGAGGCGTCTTCGGCAGCTGACGTCTCGATTTCTCGCGCCTGCCGTTCGCAGGTATGATTATCTATCGTGCCCCCGGTTGGCTGTCGAAGTCGGACGGGTGCGCTCTGGCGAGTTACCCAAGCGGCCAAAGGGATCTGACTGTAAATCAGACTGCATTGCATTCGGGGGTTCGAATCCCTCACTCGCCACCAGGGGGCCATTCCCGGATCTCGAGGATTTTGTTCTCGTATCTCAGAAGGACAGGTCACAGTAAGAAAGCCACCGGAATTCCGGTGGCTTTCTTCGTTTTCCCTCAGATTCCAGTCAGCGCCTTCGGTGGCTCCAGGTAGCTGACAAGATGAGGGCGTGAACGAGCTGATGCTGAGAGATGCTGTCGCGATCTGGGACCTCCGTCCCAACGATTGGGGGGATCCTTACACAACCGCGAGGAACGTGCCGTTGAAGTCTCCCGTCGACCTCACGGACGACGACGTCGAGGTGCTTCGAGGCATCGACCTGAGTCGCCTGGATCGTCGTGAGCGCATCCGGCTCCTCGACATCATCGCGATCCGTGGTTCGGGACGGGAGCGCGCCGACGCATTCCGCAGGATGGTCGCTGCCGTCGCGGATGAGTGTGCATCCGTCGAGCTTGAACGCGAGGACATCGAGCTGTGTGAGCGGGCTATCGAAGTGGCGCTTCGTTTTAAAGGGGACGTCGGAAAGGAGGGCGCACGTCTCGAATCGCACTTGGTCGCTCGGCTTCTAGCGTCCGCCATCTACGCGGAGGTGATCTTGATCTCCGACGTACTGTTCACGCACAGTCGTGCCCGGGGCCAGGCGGCTGCCATCGCGTCTCATCTACGCGATCTTGCCGAGGGGGAGGCGCCGTGGGACGGGAGACAGCTTCGGGAAGCGGCGGCAAACTGGCACTACACGATTGGGGAGACGTCGGCGGCTTTCGATGACACTGTCTGGATCGTTGGCAGCCTCATAGCGGAAGCTGACGCCGTGCGCTCGTCTCGGCCCATGCACGCGGCCGACGCGCTTGAGAACGCGCTGAAGGTCCTCCGCACCATCCCGCAGTCAGAACGTGCGTCCCGCGGACTCGCAGAGGCGGATAAGCGGATCAAGGCGAAGATCGATGCCGCCAACTCTGAAAGGCATCGTTTCCTCGCCACCGTGCGTGACGAGAAGGTCGACGTCAGCGCTGCCGCAAAGCGTGCATGGACGGCGACGCGTGGGCGTGAGCTCGAAGAAGCTGTGCACGTGCTTCTGTATCAGCGAGACCTTGCGGACTATGCCCAGATGCGGAGAGCGGGGGAGGCGAGCAGCAAGGCACTGTTCTTTTCCACGGTGTACATCTCGGCTGACGCGCGCACGATTGCCCGTAGCGACGCCGGCGAGATTTATGGGGTTCCCGACGACGTGTGGGCGCAGATGGCCGAGGCTTATGACGAGCGGGTTGGACGCACGGTCGCGGGACACATCATCCCGATTTGGCAGTCGATGAGAGCTGACCATGCCCTTCGTGTCGACGACTTCCGAGAGCTGGCGAGAGTCAGCTCCATCGTGCCGGCGGGTCGGGAGTACTCCGTGGCTCGGGCGCTCGCGTATGGCTACGACGGAGACTTCTTCACGGCGGCGCAGTTGCTGGCCCCGCAGGTCGAGAACATGGTTCGTGTTCATCTCGCGAACGCTGGTGTCCTCACTCGTTCGTATGAGGGTGGCGTGCAGCACGAGGTAGGGCTGTCATCGTTGATGGAGCGGGCGGAGGCGGGATCGGTGTTCGGGGACGACCTCGCGTTCGAGATTCGAGCCCTATTCTGCGGCCCGCTCGGACCGAACCTCCGCAACGAGTTCGCGCATGGACTCGTGAACGACTCGGGATCCGGGATGCACGCGAGCGTCTACGCATGGTGGTTGATGTGGAAGGTCGTGAATCAGCCTTTCGCCAACCCGCTTCACGATGTCGAAGCGGCCGCGGTTCGAGAGCCTGCACTACCAAGTCGCGAATAGGTCGCACAGCGCACGTCTGCTCGGCTCGCACACGCGACGTTCAGTGAATTCCGACCGCTTCCGTCATGCGTAGACGTTGCGCCTCGCTGGCATAACGTGAAGTACCGTTGACGCACACACTACGGGAGGCTCTCTTGTTCGATGCTCACGTGCTTAAGGTGCTCATCGCATCGCCGTCAGATGTGAGGACGCTGCGAGACAGCGTCGAGCAGTCGCTGCATGAATGGAATACGGATCGTGCGGCTGCCGCCACGACGATCTTGCTGCCGCGCCGGTGGGAGAGCGGCGCCGTGCCACAGCTCACGGGTGAAGACGGCCAGTCGGTGATCAATCATCAGCTTGTCGATGACGCCGACATCATTATCGGGGTCTTCAGCCAGACGCTCGGTTCAGCGACACCGCGCGCCGCGTCCGGAACCGCGGAGGAGCTCGAACGCGCGCGTGATGCCGGCAAGCCGGTGCACGTGTACTTCAGTGCGATGCCTATTGACAGAGACCATGACCGAGAGCAGCTTGCCGCGCTCGATGCATTTAAGCAGTCGCTTCAGGAGATCGGGCTCTACGGGACGTTCGACACGGCCGGCGACCTCGAGAAGAAGGTTCGAGCAGCTATCGAGCATGACATCGCTGGGCTGGGACTTGGCAGCCCCATGCTTCAACGAGCGGGGGGCGCCGAAGTTGCGGGACACTACAAGTACGAGCGCGAGGCGGATTCGAAAGGACGTATGCGCACTCGACGCGAGCGAGTTGAGATCGTGAACGCGGGTACGTCGACAGCGGAGGACGTGCAAGTAACTCTCGTTTCTGAAGATGAAGGCCTTGAAGCCCCTTCCTTCTACAACGCTGCCACGCCGTTCACTCTGGCCCCGAATGGCGGCACGTTCGCACTGCCCATCCTCGCCTACGCCGGCTCAGCGAATCATGTTCGCGTCGAATTGTCGTGGAAGGAAGATGGGGAAGAGCGACAGAACTCGCACTCGCTCTCGCTTCTTTAGGCGGCGGAGTTCCGCACCGACGTCAACCGGATGGGCAACTTTTTGAACTGAGCTCGCAGGTCCGCCGTGGTTGCTCGAAAAAGTGCGTCAGGAATCGCGCGCTGGGACAAAAGTGCAGACTTCTGAGTCCTCCTGCGGGCGCTAGCGTGAGCGGCGAGACGAGAGATTTCGACAACAACGGGAGACGCCATGGCGGTGCACTGGGTGAATTACGACCTGAGGAAGCAGGGCCAGGATTACACGAAGCTCATCGACTACCTGAAGTCGTCTGGGACGTGGGCCAAGCCGCTAGACAGCAGCTTCTTCGTCAGCACCACTCTGACGGCCGCTCAGCTTCGGGACGGAATCATGGAGCACATCGATTCGAACGACGCTGTGGTCGTCGTCGACGTCACCAGCGACGACTGGGCAGCATTTGGCATTTCTGAGAAGGTCAGCGACTGGATGAAAGACGAACTGAAGTAACGTCCCCACGCGGCAGGCCGATGACGGGCTTCATCGACCTGCCGCTGTGCGAGGCACTTACGGCGCGAGCTAGTGGAACCGACGTAGCCACGCGTCGATGTCTTCGAAGGCGTAGTACACAACGTTGTCGACGCGGACCGCTGCGGGTGCGCAGCCGGCCCATCGAAGCAGCCGCAGCTTGTGGCGGCTGATCCCGAGGTCGTCGGCCAACATGGACTCAGTGCGCGCTTTCTCCGCGAACACGGCGTGCTGCGCCGCGGACGAGCGGAAAGTTACAGCGTCGCGGTTGAACAGGTAAGGCATAGTTCTCCGATCTTCGGAGCTCCTATGCGGGAGGGAATCACATGCGAGACATCAACACCGGCGGGGACGTGCACGGAGGAATCCACGTCAACGAGGGCCCCACATACGTGGACTATCGCCATCTCTCATCGGACGTGCTCGAAAACGAGCATGCTCGACTGCGCATGAAGCGCTCAGCGAGACGCCGCAAGAGATATCGCAACATGGCCGTTGGCATGGTGATCGGCGCGGTCGTCGTCATCGGCGGGCTATGGGCTTTGAACTCGCTCGACCCAGCTTGGGTCCCCATCCTCGGCGTTGCCGTTGGCATCGGTGCCTTCGTGTTCTCTATCAAGAAATGGGGAGAACCGACAAGAGACGAACTCAACGTCATGAACGGGATCGAGGAGATCCGACAGATCTTGGCCTATCGAGAGGCCGGCGAGACGGGTTCTGGCCGCAGCGCGCGCCGCTAGGGCAGGAGGCAGAGATGACAACACGAATCGATTTCACGAGGACTCAATGGGCCGTCGGACAGGGGTTCTTCCACTCCGGCGAGGTGTCCTGCCTGGACGCTCGCGCGCTGTACGTGTACGACTGCGGGTCGCTATCGTCGAACTCTCTCGATAGGGAGCTGGACGAGTTCATTGACCGGTACAGCGACCGCGTCGTCGACTTGGTCTTCGTATCCCACTATCACTACGACCACGTCAGCGGCCTGCCGAAGCTTCTCAAGGACGCGAAGGTCCGAGCCGTTGTGATCCCTGTTTTGTCGCCAGCCGAGCGCCTCGTCGCAGCCGCCGTGACGACCCCCGCGTCAGACGTCACCGGGTGGACCATGTTCTTCGCCGCGGACCCGGAGGGAGCGCTACAAGAAGTCGCGCCCGACATCGAGATCATTCGCGTGTTCCCAGAAGGAGAAGACGGGGCCGACGGGGACGATGACGATGACCCCGACTTTGATCATGTAGACGTTGGTGTCGGTGGCGGGGAAAAACTCACCGCGCCTACGCAGGTCAGCCTGCGGATCGGGAAGAGGTCCGTCCTGCAAGGAACAGACGCGTCGGGGGCGACGGTGAAGTTGTGGGAGTGGCGCGGATACACGACGAAGTTCGCATACGGCCGCGAGAAAAAGCTTCTGGAGAAGCTGGCGAAGCAGAGCGGGCTCGACGAATCGAAGGTCGAAGCCGCTCTTGCTGACCCGGCGCAGTTCCGAAGCTTCGTCGAGACCTTCCACACCCAAATCACACAGGCGTTCGCCGAGTCTTTCGCCGACGTCAACCTTTCCTCCCTGCTCGTCTATAGCGGACCGGCCGACGAACGTCCCGTGTCGGGCCTTGTCTACCGCACGCGAACGGGTGAGGTGGAAGGGCGGGAGATTGGCGCATGGGACATCCGACCAGGATGGTTCGGTACCGGGGACCAGAAGATGGGTGTGCGGCGCTGCAAGGAAGTCGCGAAAGAGTTCGAGAGCGAACTGCACCGCGTCGGTGTGCTTGCACTCCCGCATCACGGGGCGTCGTCCAGCTACCACCCTGCCCTCATCAAGATGTTCCCCGGGCAGAAGCCCACGTGCGTGGCAGCAGCGGGCGAGAACAGCCCATACGGACACCCGGAGCGTGAGGTGCTGTCCAATGTCGCATCACAGGGAAGCCCCATTGTCATCGTCACTGAGGACGTGCGGTCGCGCATCACTGAGTCTGGGGCGGTCGACTTTTGAGAAAGTCGAGCAACACGAGGAAATCCTCGTCGCGGGACCGGACGCGCGCGCTCGATACTGTGGACAGGTGACTCTCCTCGATTTCTCTCGCACCGTTCACACGGAGCAGGCACCCGACGGCTTCATTCCCACCATGGTCGACATGCCGACGACGCAATCATTTGGTGAATGTCGCGTCAGGTTCGAGCCTTGGAAGGCCGGAGGGATCGTCTTCGTCATCGTGCGCGGGGTCGACGATGTTCATACTCTGACGACGTGCGCCGAGCAGATCGAGGAGTGGGTGCGGAAGATCTGGGGCCTACACGCACGTGTCATCGAAGACTGGGCGAGCGAGGCTCCTCGCTACCGCGTGCAGGGTGACGACGGCGAACGGGTGGCCGCGGATGTCGACGAGTTGGGGGAGATTGGTCTCATGCTCACCCGCGACCCCTCCGGCGAGCTCATCACAGGGCGCGCATGACCCGAGGGACAACTTCGACGTAGGCGTCGAAGCGGAAGCCGTCGCAGACGAACTGGCCGTCGTTGAACAGCCCGTGACCGTCCCAGGTGAAGGCGAAGGTCCAGCCGTCCGCTGTCTCTGCGACTCCCACGTCCTCCAGCTGCTGCCGCAGATCGCGGGTGAGGATGGGCAGCATTCGGGCTGCCGCGTCCGCGGTCGTCGATGACGCGGGCGTCGGATTCAGTGATTCGGAGGACCCGACGAAAATCGTGTAGCCGGGAACCGTAGTCAGCGGGCTGTCGCGGAGGCGCGCGCGGATCCGCCCGGGGTAGTGCTGGTGCAGCAGCGTGCGCAAAGCAAGTCCGATCTCGACGGTGATGTCGCTGACGTAGTCGTCAGGGTGGATGGGCTGGATCGCAGTCGTGGTCATGGTTGCGTGCTTTCTGAAGAGGTGAGGTACCCGGGCTTCGGGTACCTCACCTCCATGCGCGGTCTCGCGTCGGAGCATGCGTCACACGGGTATCAGGCCGTAACGCGCGCGACGTCCGGCGGGCATGCCGCGCCCCTTCTTGACGCTTTTAGTGCGGCGCGGGGCGCTGACGTGACGGTTGGTGCGCTTCTGCCGGCGGTTCGGTTCCGGGGCCGGGCGGGTCTCGTCGTACTCCTCCTCCAACCATTTGAAGATGATGCGGCCGTTCATCGCGATGACTCCGATGAGTGCCTGGAATGCCTGTGCAGCCTCGCCGCGCATCCGGCGGTTGGTGGAGTCGTGCAGGCTGTTGTCCGCATGCTTGAGAAGGTTGTTGAACGATTCGATGGTCTGACGCCCGTACGTGTGCGCTTCATCCCACTCCTGGCTGCCATAGCGGTGGTGCTGACGGTACTTGGCACCGAGGTCGGCGTCGAAGGTGACGCTGGAGCCATTCGTGCAGATGTGGCCCGGAGCCTTCGGCGGGTTCTCCACGGGAAGGGGGGAGCGTCCTTCGCGCGGTGCCGGCTCGTTCGGCTTCAGCGGGCATTCCAGGCTTCGGTTCGTTCCGGAGCCCGGGCAGCTCATCACGAGGTTGCCGTTCGCCTGCTTGTCCTTCTGGTACAGCTCCCACTTCGCCCGCTCCTGGAGGGCGGCGTAGCGCCGCTGGCGGTGGCTGAGTTCACGCTCAGCCCGAATCGCCTTCGTCAGCGTCTTGTTCTTCTTGTCCTCCTGCACGGCCTTGTTGTACCTCACCATGATTTCGCGATGGGTCATCGGGGTGGCCGGGCACATCCAGCGCCCCTCGAGCATGAAGGCACCGTGCGCCTGCGCCTGGATGACGCCTTCACCTTTGGACGCCTTCGCCTTCGGGTCCGGGTACCGCATGCTGAGCATCGCTCCCGCCTCGCGCAGGGGCGTCTGCAGGACGCTGGGGTTCGCGTTCGGCAGGTATGCCTGGTCTCCGATGACGTAGCCGAGGCCGTGTCCCCAGGCGAGAATGTCGTCGAAGATTTCGCGGGCCCGGTAGTTGGATTCAGTGTTCGGGGTGTGGAAGTTGAATCCGACGATGATGTGCGGGACGGACTCGCGGTAGTCCGAGTCGTTGGAGACGAGGATGGCGAGCTCGCTCTCGTACCCGTACCCGACCTTCTTGGCGTGAGTCTCGGTGCCGTCCCAGCTGTCGCGCTGGTCGTAGGTGCGCACGTACCATCCGGCGTCCGGGTCCATCGGAATCGTCTGGTCGTCGCGACGCTTCTCCCGCCGCTCCGAGGACATGCCCTTACTCGGGGCGGCGAGGAACGTGGCGTCGACGGCCACGCTCAGCTCGCGCGTCTTCGCGGACTCCGGCAGAGACTCGTACTGCGCGTGCAGCAGGTCGTTCGCGAAGTGGAAGAAGCGCATACGTTTGTCCTCGAGCTCGTCGGCGCGTTGTTCGCGGTAGTCCACGACGGAAGGCCACTCGCGCTTCAGCAGTGCCCGCTGCCGGCTCAGGGCGGGCTTAAGAGGCTCGATGGACTCGATGGGCTTGTAGTCGAGGACGTCGAGCAGACGGTTGGTGGCCCGCTCAACGCGGTTCTGCATGTCCTCATACGGCACCGGCTCGAACGCGACGCGCAGGATGGCTGCGGCCTCGGGGGTGAGCCGGTCGCTGAGCACTTCGGCAACGCGCGTCGCGTACAGGGGCTCTTGCTCGAGAGCGACCACGAGCCAAGCGATGAAAACCGCGCGAGCGCTGAGCTTAGGCGGTCGACCACCGCGGTACTTGCGGTCATCGAGGTCCCACTGGCAGACCTTGTCCATGACGCCGGAGGTGTCGACGATGTTCGCGGCCCACTTGATGGTGTTGAGGGGAACGAGGTGAGCAGCCATCACTTCACCTCCATCGAGAGGCGGAACGCGGCAGGCTGTGCGGAAGCGGGCACGTGGTCGGCGAAGGCGGCGAGGCGGCGCAGGAAGTCTGGTGCGCTGAGACCAGCGGCGGACATCAGCGAGTAGATGTTCGTCGACGCGTTGACGTGAGTGAGCAACCACGTCGCACGCAGCCTCTGCGCGCTCGGCGAGTTCGGGCCCAGGTTCTGCAATGCCGCGCCGAGCGTGACGGCTGTCCTGAGCGTCCAGTCCGGGCCGACGAGGTACGCGTCCGCGGCCGTGCTGCGTGCAGCAGACAGCTCGTCGTGCCACGCGCTGAGAACCGGGACGGTCCGGTCAGGGAGCTGCACTCCCAGCAGGCCGTCGTCGAGGGTGACGATGTCGGCGCAGCGGACCTGCAGCATCTCCGTGCCGGTGAGACCGCAACCGAGGCCGAGCGCGACGATACCAAGCGCGCTGCGCCGTCGGACGTCCGTCGGCTGCCATTCTGCCCAGCGCAATATCGCGCCCTGCTCATCCTCGTTGTATGGCATCGAGGGGGTGGAGGTGGTGGCGATGGTCCGCTGCTCGGGGGTGCTGCGCAGTCCGGCGATAGCCCGCAGGCGTTTGCGCTCGCGCTCGGCGACCGGCCCGTCGACCTCTGAGTGTCGGTGGGATGTGTAAGTGTCAATGATGTTGGCGCGGAGGATGGATTCGTTCATCCCTCCGACCCCGGTCATGAGCACCCAGTCGGCGAACGCGGAGAGCGTCGCCAGGCCGTGCTGGATGGCACGCTCGGTCCGACCGTGCGCGTAGCGGGTGCGAATGGTCTCCCGAACGAAGCCCTCCATCTCGGACCAGGCGGTGGCGTCCAGGGTGCGGGGTGTGTAGTTGTCGATGATGTGGTGAGTGGTGTTCATGACCAGTACATGCACGGTGGGCCGCTGTATTGTGTACGGAGCTACCTGAAGTCCTTTTCGTAGCGATTTCACGCACAGGAAGGCGATGTGTTGGATTTTCGGTACCCGCCAAATCACCATGTTCCGGACTACGAGCGGTTCGGTTCGAGTGACACTCTCATGTGGTCTGGCCCCGACGATCCGGACCCGGAGCGGCGCGCGGCACGCATCCAGGATCAGGCGGCGAGGATCGTCCGCTTGCGTCTGAAGGCCGACGGCATCACCCAGGCGCAGTTCGCGGAGTCCATCGGGATGGATCGGCCGAAAGTGAGCCGTCTGTTGACGGGCGCTATGTGGGCGAGCCTTATTGACCTCGAGATTCTTCTCGGTGGGTGCGGCGCGACGCTGACCTCCATTTCGCTCGCCATCGGTGACGGCTCGCATCAGAGCACACGGGTGAAGAAGATCATCAGCTCGTACCTTCGAGAGCAACTTGCGAAGGTGGAGGAAGAAAACGCTCATATCGAACCAGAGCGTCCATCGACTTGAGGCCGGCCCACCAGAGGAGGTCCTGCATAGGAGTTCCGGCCGCCATGTGATCCACCAACCATGTCGCGCGCATACGTTGCGTAGACGGGCGTATGCCTTCGTTCGCGCAGGACGCGACGAAGTTGGTGACCATGTTCTTGCTGCCAACGATGTTGGGCCGAAAAATGGGAGCGGTCGTGTCGTCTGCCCGGCTGACGATTGCTCGAAGGTCGTCCTGCCAGTCGACGTTCACAGGAACGGTCCGCCCGGCCACCTCAATCGCTCTCCCATCGCCGACGACGTCGACTGGTCTGACCGCGCAGAGGTCGCGGGGAGCGAGGCCTGCGCCGAGCCCGAGGACGGCGATGACTTGTGCGGGGATCTGCTTGCCGTCGAGTTGCCGCGCGGCCCACTGCCAGATGCCGTCGACCTCGTCGAGCGTGTAGGGAGTCGATGGCTTCGCTGCGGAGAGGGGTGTGAGTTGCGGTGTGCGGGGGATGACGTCCAGCGCTTCCCCGACGCGCAGCAGAAGGGAACGTCGCCGGCCTCGGGTGGAGTTTTGAGTCGTGTCCATGACCGCGGTGGCGGTACCAATGACGTCGCGGCGAAAGACCGTCTCGCGCGTCATCGAGTATCCGGCACCGTTGACGCACCAGTCGACATGGTGGGCAATAGCGTTGACGACGGACGCCTCTGCGTAGTTGAGTCCCGGAAGGGCATCGTCTGCAGCGAGGACCACAAACTTCCTGATGTGTGCCCATTCTTCTTCGGGCAGGTCCGGCCTGTACCGTTTGAGGTCGATGGGGGCTGGACGCACGCGCGAATCCGACGACATGGCGACCTCCTCCCTGGGGTGCCGCGACAGTAGCATTTCCAATAAGGCCATGTATAGGGGTCCTTATGGATTACTCTCGGCGCGTCCCGGAACCGCCTCGCGCTGGGTGACCATGATTATCGAGTTGACGCGGTTGACATGGTGTAATTGGACATGTCTAACAGGCCGGAATCATAGGGTGTGTTTTTTGAGACCGGGTGCGCATGCTGAGAGTGTGTGGGACGAGGAAAGCGCGAGCCGCTTAGGTGCGACGCTCCGGCAGCTACGGAACGCGCGTGGCCTTTCGCAGGAGGCCCTCGCCTATCAGGCGGGCATCACGAAGAACCAGCTGCAGCTCATCGAATCGGGACGTGCCTCCGGCCGAAAAGATGAGTCGGGACCGTCCAATCCCCGAATGGCAACACTCAGTGGCCTCGCTGGAGTGTTGGGCATCAGTGTCGCCGAGATCATCACCGACGCAAAGATCTAACCGCAGGTCCGGTCTCTTCGCTGCGATTGATGGCCCTAGGCAGCGCTATTGGCACGCCGTCGGTGCCTGTCGTCCACGCCAGCCATTGATGAAGAACGTCGGTGTCCCGTTGACGCTGCTTCGGATGCCTCCCGGCATGGCAGTCACGACCGGTTGTGCGGCATCCCGAAGGGGCCGACCGTGGATGAGATCGGTGACGTCGACCAGGGGCTCAACGTCCCGCAAACTCACGGTTTGGTATACCAAACCGTGAGTTTGATGCAATTTCGGCAATCTTGCCTAGCTCTGCCAGGGAGTCCTTGGCAGGATTCTGCCGTACTCTCTACTGGGATCGGGGGTCGCTGGCAAGGCTGCCAAGTAGTAAGTATGTTTTATGAGAGATCAAAAAGAAGAAGTAGATAAAGGGGGAACTTCACTCCCCAACTCTCTATAGGGGCACACCCCGCGCTTGGTCACCTTGGCAGGTTGGACGCGGCCCCTACTCGCGACTGGGCACACGGGGTATTTCAGCCTTGGCAAGGACCTTGGTCCGGGCCGGATGTGAAGTTTTTCCGGGATCGGGCCAAGAACACCCCAGATGTGCCGCAGGGTGATACGTGAGAGAGAGTCGCGGACAACACATTCCCGTCGAAGCAGATCCCAGGACTGCTGAGCAGCCGCGACCGAAGCCCGAGGCATAGACCTCGCGCCGGGCCGTGTCTGAAAACTCCACAGCGAACTATCGCGGTACGCGACACTCGACGCGCTTAGGCGGTCTGCGCCACCCCGCAGCTCATCAACCGACTCACTGACTGACAGGAGACGCCCGGCGTGCATTCGACGCACATGCTTGGCGCACTGGGACAGCGACTAGCCGGGACGGGATCTTGCGATGCGGCGAGCTAGCTGCTCCACGCCCACGCCGTGTGCCTGGCATCGCGGAGGACGTCTTCGAGGTGGCCTGCGCGCAGCTGCTCCATGGGGCTGGGTGCTTCCTCGCCTGTACCGTCGTTGACTCGAGTGTTCAGCCACTGCGCCCAGGTCCATGTCCCTTTCGTGCCGGTGCTCAGTACGTGAAGCACCTCGTTGATGCCCTCGACCAGATGTCCCTCGTGCACCTGAAACGCGGGGTAGAGCACCTTGCCGTCGCTCGTCGATACCTCGAGCACTCTGAGTGACGCAGCAGCCTCAGCCACGTCAGATTCCGTCCAGCCGAGGGTGCGAGCGAGCGAGGCTGCGGTGTAGCAAGGGCCGACAATCGCCGCCCATGAATCCGCTTTCTCGGACTCCGTCACACCCCTGCCGCCGCTCGGATCGCCTTCAGGCTCGGGGTTCGCAGGGTCAAGGAGCTCATGTCAAGAAACCCCAGATGCCCCTCCTGGCCTTCTCGCCCCAGGCTGCCGACTCGGCGGCCGTCCTCCGTGGCACCGCCACCAGCCACGTGCATATGGCCGTGCAGCAGAAGCTCGGGCCGTGCAGCATCCCACGCCTCAGCGACGCGCGCTCGGGACGTCGCTGAAGCGGCGAGGGCGTCATCGGGGAATCCCATCGGGTTCGTCCGGAGGGTCTCCCGAACCGCTCGGACGGGTGTGCGGGCAGGGCCTTCATGGGTGAGCATCAGGTCCGCCGGGCCGCTCGCGATGGCCGCGGCGACGTGCTCTTCGCTGATCTCCTCATCGGGCCACCAACTCACCCCTGGCTGTCGCCAGGCCTTGTCTACGGAAGACGCGCCACCGAGCGAGAGCACGGCACGGTCGCCGATCCTGAGGCGACCGGGACGAGGAAGTAGCCAGGTGATGTCAGACACCCGCACGGCGGCCGTGGGGTACGCGTCGAGCAGAGGGGACACCTCATCCCACGGCTCATGGTTACCGAGGGTGACGTAGATCTGCTTGATGTTGGACGCGGCAAAGGCGTCATCCACCTCCTCGGGCTGCATCCACCAGTCACCGAGTTGCAGAAGTGTCGTCACGTCCGGCGCGAGCGCGGTCAACGCTTTGGCCAGAATCCTCAACCAGCCCGCATTGCCGTGCACGTCGCCGCACACCGCGACGCGCCGGTCTGGCAGGACGATGCGACGTTGGTACTCGAGCGCTTTCATGGGAACCTCCTTCTGGCCGTTAACCATTTGTACAAGGCCATGTCACGGAGTGCTAGTGCTCGACCTCTAGGCGGATCCCTCGTCCCGGTCGCGAGGGCGGTCCTCTCCCGGGGCACTCCTGGGGATGACGTCGTGAGGCTCTGAACGCTCAGCGTGCAGATCTTGAAACGTCGTGTGGTTGTAGACGGGGAAGTGGTGCATCAAGAGTCGTTGCCGCGGGAACGGTCGGCTGATTGGTAGCACCTGGTCGGCGACGTCTTCGACGATGCCCATGTTGAGCAGGTCTTGACGAGCCGTCAGCATGTTCCGATAGCTGCCCACGCGCCTTGGCCAGAACTCCGGCTGAAGACCCGGCAGGATGTAGCACCGATCTGAGCTGAACTCGACGAACGCGGTGTGTGCGCGAGTCGCGGTATCGTCGGGCATCAAGGACTGGAACTCGAGCTCGAACCCGACCCCGACCCCGACCGGTCCGGGCGTCATCCAGCTCGCTCGAATTGACTGCACCTGGTTGTCGTCAATCATGATGCCGGAGGGGCCCGTCACTGCGTCGAGGAGTGGCTTGATGACGTTGTCGAGGTCTGCGGCGGTCTGTGTTTGGTAGCGGTCTTTCTCGGCGACGAACAAGGTGAGTGTGACCTCGACGTCGTGGGTGAAGAGGAAATCGGTGTCCGTCGAGATCGCCTCCCGCAGTGCCGCCTGAAACTCGCTCACCCTGATCCGCTTCGCTTGCAGCGAGAGGGGAGGGACTGTCGACGTCACGGTGACCCGCCCCGCCTCCCGGTAACCGTTGACTGTGAACGCTGTGTGGTCCATGCTCACTCCGTTCCTGCTCGAGCGTGAAGGTCTCGCTCCACTGTGAGCATGCCAGCTCGATGAGGGGCGCCCTCCCCGCATGTCGGTCAGGACTTCGCATGAGCGGCAAATACGGCGTGACGGCTGTCTGTTGTGCGCGACGATGTCACAGCGGTCAGATAGGGTCACCACGTGCCCACCAAAGACGAACTCAGGATTGTTGTCGGCCGACGCATGCTCCTCGAGGATGCGCTCTGGATGGGAGACGTTCTCACCAGTGCGCTTCGTCATGACGGGCCGGCGCAGGCGATGGTCCCGCTGCTGCTGTCGGGGCATGCCGCGCGCATCGTCTATGAGGGGCGTGGACTCCTCACATCACGGAATCCGGATGTCGCACTTCCCGCGTTCGTGGAACAGCTCCCCGATAGCGAACACCCTTCTATCGCGCTCGCTCGTCACGCCACGAAGATGCTCGACAATCAGACCCGCAAGGACAAGCCACTCAGCGAGTTCGAGGCGGAGATCCATCAAGCGTGGATGTCGCAGAGGGCATTGCTGTTTGCTCCAGTCAAGCGAGGCTTCACCTGGATGCAGCCGGACCTCGGCTTCTACACGCTCGACGGTGATGTCGTCGGAGCAACAATCCCACTCCACATGCGGTTCGGCCTCGACACGGTGTCCCCAGAAGGCTATCCGCAGTTCTTCAATGACTTCGGTAGGGATCTGGTCACCTCGCTGCAGATCTACACCTGCCTGTCGGGGCGTACTGATGCCATGGCCACCACGGTGGATGTGAGCCCTGTCGATGCAGTTGACGACAACGACAAGTTCGTGAAGCGCTACCTCGGGAGGGCGTACGACAAGGACCTCAACCTCGACCAGAAGCTCCTTCTTCTCCTTGTGGAGTCGGAGGTCAACACGGCGAACGCTCTCATCCCTCAGATGACGGGGACGCACGTGTCCGCCGCTTTCCGTGCGCGGCTCATCAGCTTGTGGCACGCGATGTCATCGCTGGGCAAGGTTCTCGATGCGAAGCCCGGAGCTTCGTCTCCCGGACGGGACAGGGTGCGCGCTGTCGTTGAATCCGCCGACGCGCGGCGGCTATCCGCGTCCGGCATGCGCGAAGTGCGAAACCGCAGTGTTCACTACGAGATCCCAGGCGACCGCGAGATCGTGTTCACGGACGGGCCGATGTTCGGGATCATCGAGCATCAGACCACCGAGAGTTTCGCGAGCATGGACGCGCTCGTCCTTGACCTCAGCGCGGAGCTCGGCTCGGTGCTGCGGCAGTGGAGAGGACAGTGACCCTGGCCGACGCGAGTAACGTGCTGGTCATCGGCTGCGACGAGTCCGGGTCAGAGGGCGAGACGTTGGTCGCCAGCCAGCATCCTGTCTTCGTGCATGCGAGCGTGAACCTACCAGCAGGAGAAGCGGAGGACCTGCGAGACTGGATGCGCGCTGAGACGCGTACCCAGGCATCTGAGATGAAATCGAAGACTGCACTCCTTCCGAGGAACCGCAGAGTCCTTTTCCAAGCGCTCGACCGGCTCTCTGGCGCTGCGAACATCACCCTGGTCGACAAGGCGTACTTCCTCACCAGCAAGCTTGTTGAGACGCTCGTCGGCCCTCACGCCGAGCAATGGGGCACCGATATCGGCAGGTCCGGCTTCGGCAGAGCTTTGGCCGAGGTGCTGGATCGCCGGGCCCCTGCGTCCGTCGGCATCTCCCGCTGGGACGCCCTCCTCAGTAGCTATAACTCACTCGTCCGCTCCCACCGACGGCAAGGCGCAGAACCTCCCACGGTGGGCGCGTTCTTCTCCGCCCTTGAGGACGCGCTGCGACACAGCACGGATGACGACGTACGAGAAGCACTCACGCTGGTGTGGGATTCACGAATGTTCGCGCACGAGTACCAGGGGAGAAGCGAGGTGGAGTTCCGAGAGCTGGACCCGCTGATGCCGACGATGAGTGGTGTCGCAAGAAACTGGGCGATGCGCATCGGCGACGCGCCCTTCACATTCCTCGCCGATACCTACAGTGGCCTGACCCCGGTCGTGCGCGACTACATTGTGGAGGCATCCCGCATGCCGCTCGCCGTCGGCGGCTACCTTCTTCCGAAGCCAAACCTTCGCGGAATCTCTCTCGAGGACTCACGTGAGGACGCTCGCATTCAACTCGCGGACATCCTTGCGGGCATCGGACGGGAGGTCGCCCGGATGGCGATGGAGGGGACGTTCGATGATGACCTACAAGTGGCGATTCACGAGATGCTCGACAACACGGTGATGGCGTCCGACGGGTCGCCGCTGGATGTGCTCATCGACCGTCGCCCGATTGCTTACCGGGACGAGTGGGTCGCCACGCATTGGGGTATGTAGCTCCCGGCAGACATGGTGCGGCAGTGCCTCGGTGCATCACACGTGCCTTGTGACTGGAGTCAGCTCGCGATGTGGCCGTTCACATAGAGAAGCAGGGCCCGCACGTGAGGTGCTGACTCATGCAGGTCCTCGAACATGTCCCCGTACGCCTCTTTGAGCTGGGAGAACAGGCTCGCGAGCGAACGGTGCTTGATCTTCAGGCCCGAGTCTTTCGCGTGGATTCCTTCGGAGAGCGCGAGCAAGAACTCGAATGCCGCGTCCCCGGCCTCGCCACCGAGGTTGGACAGTACGAACCACAGCAGGTCAGCGACCGCTCGGCTGGCATCCTCATCGGAGGTGTAGTTCAACTCCCCGGGCTCCGCGGCACGGATCACCGCCGCTTGAATGATGGGGTCGTTGAAACGGTCGAACACCGCGGGGTGAAGCGCATAGCCGTGCCGGCGGGCGGTGATGGTCCTACTCTCGATGCGGGGACTGCGCCGTCGCGATTCGTAGAGAAGGTGTGCGACGGTTGCGTAGATCTCGGCATGCGTCGGGGTCGCTGCGCTCCCGTGCGTTTTCCAGTCGAACGGCCAGAGGGCGAACTTGGCGTTCACCTCGGCGATTACGCCGCTCTTCTTCGCGCCGACGAACAAAGTGGAGCTGTTCACCGCGCCCAGAATCTCGAGTCGACCTTCGAGCGTGGCGATGAGGTCGGCGTCGGCGTCGTTGTCAGCCAGCCACGCACCGACCGTTCGGAGAGTGGCATCTTCACGGCCCCACGGAGTCTTCGACCCGGGGAATCGCGGTTCACGAGGAACCTTCCAGACGTGGTTGAGCTTGCTCGTCTCCGAATCACTCACTCGCTTGAGAGTGCCCTCCAGCATGTCCCACGTCGTCGAGGATTCGGGGTGCGCGGCCGCGACGAAGTATCGGAGATGGAAGTTGCCTGTGACTTTGCGCAGATCGCGGCTCACGGACGTGAACTGACGACCGGATCCGAGAACGGCGGCACACACGAGAATCGTTCCACCATCGAGGTCGTCGAGGCTCGATGTCCCCGCCTTTCGCCATTCTCGCCAGATCACCGGGTCGTCGCCGGTCTCCTCGAGATTGCTCACCGCTTCGTTGCCGATGAGCTTGTCGGCGAGCATCTGTCCGAGTGCGGTGGAGTCGTCGTCGAGGAGCGAGACAATAGCGACTATCGTGCCGTCTGCGGCACTCTCAGCAGCGGCCGTGATCTGCCGGGAGACTGCCGAGTCGGGATCCGTGAAGAGGTGCCCGAGGCGCGTGGAGACGCCATGTGGCGACGCTCCGGCCGAAGAGCCCCGGTCGAACGTGATGGCGTCCAGGCCGAGAAGATCGTCGAAGTAGTTGGAGCCATCAAACTGCGTGAGCTCATCAGGGATCCTTCGCCTCGGACCCTTCGGCTCGCGAAGTGGCCGGTCCGTGAAGGAGGGCATCCGCAGGTCGAGCGCGCTCGTTGCCGGGAAGAAGGAGTCCCCATCCAGCTGGATCTCTCCGCTGCCGATATCGCACGCCTCGCACTTCCCGCTCTTGAAAGTCTTGTACGGCGTGATGCGCGACCCGCGGACGGATGGATGCGCCTTCGGGTCGTGGTCGCTGAGGTCGCACAGCATGAGGCCCGATTTCTCTGGCCACGGTTCCTCCGAGATGTAGAAGAGAGTGACCACCTGACTGTCGGGAAGTTTCTTCTCATCGACGATCTGGCGTGCGAGCGATCCCGATGTGGAACCGGAGACGAGGACGATGTCCCCGGTCTGGGGACTCAGGTTTGGGTCCAGGCCGCTGTACCCGCCGAACGTCTCGATGCGGTGATGACCGGGGTTTCCGCCGCGTCGAAGAAGGTCCGCGTACGCGTATCCCACGACAGAGATCGCGGCGGTGTCGACCCACACGGTGGCGTCATCTTCTGGGATCTCCAGCACATGCAGCAGGGACATGGCGACGAAGTACGCGTGGTGGACGCGGGACACGGCCTGGGAGGTGCGGATGAAGTGCTCGGAGTGGCTGCCGCTCGGATGAGTGAAATGGAAACCTGCCGCCGCGGTTGCCAGCGCTTCTGAGTCCCGGAAGAGCTGTCGCAGGCCATCTTGGACGACGTCGTTGACGATGTCGTCGGTGACAGCGTGGAGATGGGCCTCTTCGCGCAGCTGCTCGCGGAAGACGCCTTGGACGTCGACGCTGAAGAAGCGGTACTCGCGGGGCGCAGACGTGTCGCCTTCTTCCCCGAACCGTTCCGACGTGCTCAACGTCGTAAAGAGGGGGAGCAGATCCTCCGGGAACACGAACCAGACTTCGGACACCTCATGCCGCGGGCGAAGGTACTCGCGGAGCGGGATCAAGAAGGCCTCTGCGGCGGTGAAGTTCAGGCCCGTCCAGTGCACGGCGACGAACGCGGGGAATCCGTCGCGGTCGACTTCGGTGGTGAAGAGGTAGCGGTTCTCGTCGATCCGGGTGCGCTTCTCTGTCACGGTGCCACCTCGAAGTCGACGGGGTAGACGATGGTGACAGCTGTTCCCAGCCTCGGGCCGACAACGAAATCGCCAGCTTCGGGGATCCATTCGACGATGAGGGACGGCGTCGTTGTAGATCCAGCGTCCACCGGTTCGAAGGGGCGGTCGACGAAGTTTCGAAGCATCTCCACTGTCCCGGTTCGGATAGACATGAAGCCGTTGAGGTTCGTCAGACTCTGCTGTACGCGTGCCAACCCGATGTCACCGAGGTCGACACGACGGCGCTTCAGGTTCTTCGCGAGGGCGGCGGTGAGGTAGCTGATCTCGGTCTTCTCGGACAGTAGATGACCTTCATTCAGGCTGTCTGCAAGGGAGCGGGCGAGGCCGACCCCACTGTCGATGATGGTGGCGGCACCCAATACGACGCGGGTGACTTCGCGTCCGGTCTCCCTCTGGGCGAGCCGGGCGACATCACGCACGTAGCCGACGAAGCTGGGGTCTGAAGCGGTGGCCGCGGTGATCTCATCCGGGGCATAGCTGTACTCGCGGAACGTGAATGAGCGGCAGTTCGCGCCGGTGCGGCCTCCGGCGAGGTGTGCGGCGTGCCACTGCGTGTTCTGCACGAGCTCGAACAGGATCTCGCCGACCTCGTCCTGGACGGGCTTCCTCTGTTGCCGAACCTTCGTCGCCAGCGCAAGTGCGATGCCGCGAAGTTGGGGAACTCGCTGGCTGAGGTTGTGGAAGGGTGCCTGGCCGGTCACCGGATGCTTGGTGCGGGTGACGTTGCCGGCCGGCGTCGCTTCCTCGCTGAGCTCACTGAGCGGATCACGAACGGGCGCACTCTCTGTCGGCCACAGGTCGTGATAGAGCGTCCGTGCGGTCTCTTCCACACCTGGCTCGCCATTCCAATCGGAGTGAAGATCCGGGCTGGTGCGGTTGCTGAGCGACTGTGCCACTAGGAGGATGCTGGATGTCTCAGCCCCGTCTCCGTCGTGCGCGCTGAAGGCCTTGCGGGCCGAGAGTTGTTCCCGAGCACGCTTCTTCGCCTCGTCGGTGACGTCGTCTCCGTCCACGGTGACACGCTCGGCGAGGTAGAGCGCAAAAATCTCGACGTCGGAGAGGGCGCTCCCGCTCCGTAGGCGTTCGAGGGTCGCTGCGGTCAGCTCGAGGACGCGTCCGGTCATGTTCTGGCCCCAGGTGAGAACAAGCTGCATCCACATGCTGTACTGCCCGGGCGTGAGCGGATGGAGAATGTCCTCGAGCGTCAGCGTCGTGTCTGCGCCGCCATCGACACCCATCTGCTCGTGCCACTCACGTAGCGTGGACCGCGACGTGGACGGGGCAAGTCGGAAGTGCAGCATGCGGTCTCCTGGTCTTCGCGTTGGGCCAGCATATTGGGGACGAGCGTCGTTGCTCAAAGCGCAGGTGTGCGGGGTGCCACCCGTCCTCGCGCGACCTCGGGGGCACGTGGGGACCCGACCCTTCACAGGTTGGATCGCAGCCACTGAATGAGCTTCGCGGACAGCCCTACCGATGCCCACTCCTGACCTTCCACGTCGACGACAACGACGGTGTCGTTCGGGTCGATGTGCTTGCGGATGTCTTTCACTAGATCGACTGCGGTCGAGTTCGATTTGACGAAGAAGCTGCTCTTCAGTGGCTTCGCCCACTTCGCATGTGACTGGAGGAACGTGATGAGCGTGTCATAGTTCTGACCCGGACGGTTGAGGTCGTAATTCACCCAGTAGATGGCCATTCATGCTCCCCAGTTCGTGGTCCCCACAGGAACCCATGCGCGTGCATCCATCAAGACACAGGTAGCGGTCGTGGCAACAGGGGCGAGAGAGGTGCCTTTTTGCAGCTCGACGGACTTCCTGACGAACCTCGAATCGAATCGCGAGCTCTCGGGGCGGTCCTGGGGTAACCGCCCCGAGAGCTGCGTTGGGGACCGGATGCTCTTCGAAGCCCTCGGAGTGTGCGGCGACGCCCGAGGAGACATCCGCGGTTCACGATAGGACCGCCCGCGGTCGTCGTCTGTCCGCCGTACGGGGGACAGTCCGACCGTCGGACCGAGACCTTTTGCCGCTGAATGAGAAACCTGACCTACCTGACGCTGGTGGCACTCACCGGAGGTACGCGGGCGCCTTCAGGCTGACCAGGACACAGTGCGCGCGCTCCGCGTCAGGACGTCTGCACGCGCCTGTTCGACCAGCGACGCTCGAGCGAATATGCACCACCAACGATGAGCGCGCCACAGATGGGCGCGACAATCGACATCCACAGCTGAGAGAGGGCGACCTCGCCGCCGTAGATAGCGGTGGCGATAGACCGAGCTGGGTTGAACGATCCGTTTGAGATGGGGATCGCGGTCAGTGCGACCAAGGTGAGCGTGCCGCCGATGGCCGCAGGCGCAAGCGCGGGGTTCGACCCGGAAGTGGTGACGCCCAGCACGACTGCGACGAGGACGCCTGTCGCCAGCATCTCTACGAGGAACGCGGAACTGAGGTCGAAGCCGCCGGGAGACAACGCTCCCCACCCTGTGGATGCGAAGCCGTTCGTCTGTGCGGTCCTCAGGATCCCGTTGGGTCCACCTGCGGACACAAGGAAGATCAGTGAGGAGGCGGCGGCTCCACCAAGCACCTGCGCCGCGATGTAGGGCGCGCTGTCGCGCCAGGCGAAGCGCCCGGCGATGGCGAGACCGATGGTCACCGCGGGGTTGAAGTGACCGCCGGAGACCGGTCCCCACGCCGAGGCCCCGATGAGCACCGATAGTCCAAGGGCGATGGCCACGCCGAGGAACCCGATGTCGAGACCGCTCGCGCCTTGCTTGAATCCGGCGCTGAAGGTCGCCGCTCCCACGACGCCGACAACGAGGAGGAAGGTGCCCATGAACTCGGCGATGAGCCGGAGGACGAGCGTGGGGGAGGTGAGTGCGTGAGACATAGAGGGTCCTCAGGGTGTGGAACTGGCCAGGGCGGTCGCAGAGATTGTGCTGACGAACGCTGCGAGGGCAGGAGGCGGCGTGCCCANCACGCCGCCTCGCGGTGTTGCGGGTTACTTCTGGATGAAGGCGAGGATGTCGGGGTTGATGACATCCGCGTGGGTGGTGAGCATGCCGTGCGGGTATCCCTCGTAGATCTTGATCTCGGAGTTGGGGAGGAGCTCGTGCTGCTTGATGGCGGCGTCCTTGTAGGGGACGACCTGGTCGTCGTCGCCCTGAAGGACGAGGACCGGAACGGTGATGGCCTTGAGGTCTTCGGTCTGGTCGGTCTCGGAGAACGCCTTGATGCCCTCGTAGTGCGCGAGCGCGCTGCCGGTCATGCCCTGACGCCACCAGTTCGCGACGACGGGCTCGGAGAGCTCCACGCCCCCGCGGTTGAACCCGTAGAACGGACCGGAAGCGACCGCCTGGAAGAACTCGGCGCGGTTCGCCGCGAGAGCCTCACGGAATCCGTCGAAGATAGCGCTCGGCAAACTCAGCCATCCGCGTGGGGTCATGGTTCCACCACGTGCGCAGATCCGGCGTCGGCGCGATATCTTTCAACCAGTCATCCAACTCTGCATGCGCTTTCGATACCCTTCGAGGCCAGAGCCGGTCGACGAGGACCCGGAAGCCATCGTCGGGCGAGGCCGGCTCGTAGATGCGCTTTATAGTCAGAGAGTTCATAGTGGTCCTCGGAAGACATGGGCAGGTCTGATTTCACGATAGGTCCGCCACCTTCAGCCCCTGCGCGACGAATGTATGAGCAGCATCCGACTTCCGCTCGATGTCTGAGGTGGTGCACCAGCGTTGACTGTTCGCATGACCAACGATCCGAACTGGAAGCTCCCCGAGGTTCCTTCCTTTTCCCTCACAAGCCCGGACTTCGTCAACGGCGCGCACCTTCCTGGTTGGGTTCGTGGATCCGCGACCGGAGGCGAAGACCGTTCACCGGCCCTGGAGTGGTCGGGGGCGCCGGAAGGCACACAGAGCTACGTGCTCTCTGTTTTCGACCCGGATGCCCCCTCTGGCTCCGGCTTCTGGCACTGGACTCTCATCGACATTCCGGTCGGCGTCACCGCTCTGCTTCGAGGGGCGGGAACCGAAGACGACGTCCTCCCTCCCAAGGCGCGCCGACGTCGCAATGAGTACGGCACGGACATTTTCATCGGCGCTGCGCCGCCCGCAGGTCACGGTCCCCACCGCTATGTCTACACGCTGAGCGCCCTCGACATCCCCACCCTCGAGGTCGCAGCGGACGCGACCCCCGCCATCGTCGGGTTGCGCCTTCGTCCGCACATCATCGGCCGCGCACAGATGATCGGCTATCAGGAGACCAACGCTGACGGTACGCCCGCTTACGGCCAGAACAGGGCGAGCGCATGATTCACCACCTTGTCTCCTGGAAGCTCCGGGAAGATGTCGACCGCGCCGAATCCATCGGCCGAACCCGTGAGTTGCTCCTGGGGCTCGTGGGGATCGGCGATTCGATCCGATCTATCGACGTCATCGAGAACGTCGCATTCCCCGAGGTGAACCACGATTTCGCGGTCCTCGCGACGTTCGACGACGTGGCAGGTCTCGAGGCGTTCGCGAACAACCCCATCCACCGGGCCGCTGTCGTCGAGATCCACACATTCATCACCGAGCGCGGCGGCATCGACTGGGAAACCCCCGACGCCTGACCACGAGCGGCGACACCTTCGAGGCAATCAGCGGAGCTTCGTCGTTCGATTCCGTCATACCCCTCAGGAGACCAAAATGACCGACTCAACCCCCGCCACGGGCGACCTCACCGGTACAGCCGATGACCGAGCGCGTCAGCTCGCCACGCTTCGGTCGGAACAGCAGACAGCTACATGGCTGCGCAGACAACTGGACCTGACACTGGTCGCGTGGGCAGATGACGAGACGAAGCTCGACATCGAACTCGAGGCGCACGACGACATCGAACTCGAGGCGCTTCCTGCTCAGAATTCGTGTCGGCACGCACTAGGGCCTGTGTCGCCGAGCTCAGCGATCCCAGGGTGCGGTCGGTGCCGGTTGGCGGATCCCGGCGTTGGACCACGCTCGCGCCGCCGACCGCTTGAGTCGTTCGTTACAGTGCACCCCGCACACATGACGGTCACGGTGAATCCAGTGGGCTGATTGCCCGACCGGAGCGTCGCACCAGATGCAGGCGTCGCCTGCGACGGCACGTCCCTTCGGGTGCGCGAGGGCGGCTCTGAACCACTCCCAATAGTCTCCGGTTGGCCCGTTTCCGGAATGCGCCACCACCCACTCGGGAAGCTTGGCGCGTCGGCGTGCGCGAGCTCGCAGAGCCTCTTCGCCCAGCGATAGCCGTGCGATGAAGTCACTCTCGGTGATGATCTCCAGGCGTTGTCCGGCGTCGACTAGGTCAAACGCTTTCTGCAGCTTGGAAGAGAAGGCGGCACCGGGGCGGAACGTGCGGGCATCGAAGTCGCCGGTGACGAGGATCGTGGTCTTCTTGTTCGGTGCCGGTTGTGTGAGACCGCCGTGCTCGGCCACCAGGGATCGTGCGTCATCACGGACCATCATCCGCAGCGCTCCGGTGAAGCAGACCATCTGTCCGGCGAACCCTCCTCCGACCTCCGGGTCGGGAGATGAGTCCAGCTCCGTGGCGAGGCCGTCGATGTCGTCGATGAACGTCGGCACGATGGGCACGGCGTGGTGGTCAGCGAGCGCCACCACAGACTCGGCGCCAACCTGACGCGCGAGCGCGATGAGAACGGCCGCGGATGTGCGTGCATCAGCGAGAGGGTCATGGTGGTCGAAAGCGCCCATGTTGAGGTGGGTCGCCACCCAGGGCAGGGAGTACGACGGGATGTGCAGGGCGGCTCGTGCTAGCTGCAAGGTGCACAGTGTGCCGAGCTCCGGCCAGGGCAGATCATACGCGCCGGTTGCATTCAGAAGCACGGAGACATCGAAGCGGGCGTTGTGGCCTACGAGGAGGTCCTCGCCGACAAAAGCCATGAGCTGCGGGTAGACCGCATCCCAGGTAGGTGCATCGTCCACGTCGCGGGCGGTGATCCCGTGGACGCGCACGTTGATCTCCTCGAACTCGTCGAAACCGGAGGGCGGCTTCACGAAAGAGGAGAACTCCCCAACGATGACGCCGCCTTGGACTCGAACGGCGCCGACGGCGCAGACCGACTCGCGGGACCTGTTCGCCGTCTCAAAGTCGATGGCCGTGAAGTTGAGCCCAGTGCGGGCATCGGCAGCACTCACAGTGGTCTGTCCTTCAGAAAGTGGGCAGGTTTTCGAGGTTGTTGTTGTAGCGACCGTCGGCATGCGTGCGCAGGTACGCTGCTCCGCGGCTGGGGTCGACGACGCCGACGTTGACCTGATTGGCGCCGTTGCCGACATAGACCTTGTTGCCCTCGGCGACCCACGCGACGAGAGTCGGCTTGTCGCTCTGCCCGGAGCTCCCGTTGTCTCGCGACACCCACTGGTACGCGACTATCACTTCCGGTGCGCGCCGCTGACCGTCGAATCGAACGTGTGTGATCTCGATTGCCATGTTGTCCCCATTTCCTCCGTGTCCCCGCTCCTCTCAGTATCTGGCAGGAGGGAGTGCCAGATCCCTGGACAGCGCCGAGGAAAAGAGGTGTGTAAGGAAGTCGCTGGCTCGCGCAAAGGCCTCCAGCAGCGGGGGTCAGCGCAGTGCGACGCTCATCTGCCGCTTGTCGCGCGCAGCTTGTCGAGTCGTGTCTTGACGCCGCTCTTCTCGTAGCGTGGCGGGAGCGGTTCTAGTTACTCGACGTCCCAGAGCGTGTAGCCGACGACGCCGGCAGGAATGAACTCCATCGGCTTGGTCAGCTCGTTCTCCATCCCGATGATCCGGCCACTGTCCTGAGAGATGAGGAGCGTGTTCTCGTAGTCGGTGCGGTCATCGCTGGTACGAAGCCCGACGACGTCTCTGCCTAGTCGGTCTTTCGTTTCGCCGAGGACAGTGATGCCGCCGGCGTCGACGAGCATGCTAATCAGGGTCGCGTGCTGCTCGTCGGTCAGCGTCCAGTAGCTCAGCAGTTGGCCGATGGCGAGAAGCAGATCTCCGGACGACGAATCGGGTGTGACGCCGAAATCTGCCAGAGCCGCGAGCAGATCCTCGCGGCTCGAACCTTTCAGCGCCAGTACTCCAGGCGGGATATCGAGATCCTCCGGGCTCGTCTCGACTTCACTGATCACGTCGCCTGGCTTGTAGGGGCTCTCCGCAATGCCCTCCGGTCGCTCGCCATCTGCCCAGTAGGACTCGGCGGCGATGACCGTGCTGATCGAACCGGACTCCGGCGACCACTCGAATAGAGACTCCTGTGGAACTACTTCGACGTGCTCCGTGGCGATGTCGATGTTCCATCCCCAGCCCAATGTCCTCACCCGGGACTGCTGGACGACCCCTTCAGAAAGGTCAAGTTTCTGTTGGGCGTCGGCAACCACAGCGTTCAACGGTTGAGCGTCCGAGTACTGGAGGGGTGCAGGGGTCAACGCGAGCGCGGACGGTGACGGACCGAGGACGTTCACCGCAATGACGGCGATGACAGCGATGGACGCGACAGCAGCGGTAACACCGCCCCAGGCCCAACCCAGGCGACGGCGTCGGGCGGGAGATGGTTGGAAAGTCCCCCGAATGATGCCTTCACGAACGGCGATCTCGCGCGCAGTGAGCGGGGCAAAGCGTCCCGCCGACGCGGGATTGGAGGCGCGGAACAGTCGGTCTAGCTCGTCGTCGGAGACGTTCATCGCTCGCCCTCCTTCGCTTCCAGCTGCGCGCGCAGTTTGGCCCGTGCTCGGGTAAGTGTTGTCCACACCGCTGCCGGACTGCAACGCAGCACGTCCGCGACCTCCCCGGCGTTGAGCTCGTCCCAATACGTGAGGACGACAACCTGACGCTCACGCGCGTTGAGGATCTTCATCGCCTGGCGAAGGGCCAACGCGTCCAGCGGGTGAATTCTGTCCGCAGCGTTCTGGAGACCGCGGCTGAGTGCGTCCAGTGCCCGTCCGCGCGAGCGAGCACTGCGGTCGACATCGCGGAGCTTGTTGTCGGCGGTGCGAATGAACCACCGCAGACCCATGGGCTTCTCGGGATGCAGCTTCCGCCACGCGACGACGAACACCTCGGCGGCGATCTCGTCAGCTTCCTCTTGACTCTCGAGGAAGCACGAGAGGTGGTGCCGAACCACAGGCCAGTACTCGTCGAAGAGGCCGCGGAATACGGCGGCCTTGTTGGCATCGGTCGTCTGGGAGGAAGCGCTGGAGCGTGACGAAGTGATTGACGGGAAGTAATCGCCGCTGTCCATGACGACGCGGAGGTTGCCGAAAAGACTGCCCCGCATGATCACCGCCGCCTCACTCACCTTGCTCGTCTCCTCAGGCTATCCGGCGAGTCAGAGAGTGCAGAGGAGGTTGGTGGTGACTCCGCCGACGTTCGCGGAACCGTTCGCCCCCGCCGTCGCAAGTGTCGTCCCCGAAGAGTTGCGTGCGCGCACGCTACCCGAAGTTCGACCGTTGGCGATGGATCCCACGGTCTGGAGGGCAGCTGTACTGACGTTGGTGCAGATGGTGAACGTCAGCTTCGAGCCTTGAAGATTGGGCGAGGCGTATGCGCAGTACGTCCCGGTGGCACAGCTTCCGACGGCGCGCAGAGCTGAGGACTCCGACGCCGCTTCGAGGGTCATCCCGAGTGCCGGCCAGACGACCGTGGTGTCGTCGACTGCGATGCCACCGGGCACAGCCTCCAACGCGTACTCAACATCGGGGTGGAGTTCGTCGGTGTCCGCGTTGGCCGCGGTAGTTGCGAAGGTCAGCGCGAGGACGAGTGTGGCAATAGCGGTGACAGTGCGTTTCATGATGCCTCCCGGGCTGCTTGACCGGGGCCGATTCAGAGCCCTGGGAAGAACTGACTTCAGCCCTTCGATCCCAGTATTGGCGCCGGGAGAGCGGTCCCATCGCGCGCTATTTGCGCCTGGCAGGAATTCCTTACGCACTGTTTCGTAACGATGTGCAGCTCGGCCACAACTGTACTGGCGCGATACCTACCAGGTCCGACGGCCTCTCGGGTTCGGAGTAGCGAGGTGATCTGCTCGGCATGATGTCGGAGAAGAAAAAGTGTCAGGTGTTCGTTGCTGCCGCAAAAGGGGGCTAAAGGTGTCCCCCAAACGGTGGACAGCGCACGACTTCGCTCTGTGCCTAGCATCGACTCAGTCAAGCTGCGTCCTTGCACCTCCGAGGATGTGTTCAAGTGCCGTGACGATGTGGAGCGTGTATGCCTATCAACGAATTGCCGCGCGAGTTTCGGCCGGCGGGCGACGACAAGTCCCGTGAACTGTCACGGCGGTCGATGCTGCGCATGGTCGCAGCGGTCGGCGGGGTCATCGCCGCGTCTGCAAGCCTCCATGCACTGGGGGGCCAGTCCGCCGCTGCCGCCACGTCACAGTCCGCGACGTCAGATGCCTCTTCTAGCGAGATGAACCAGTTCGTCGACGCAACGCGAGCAGATAGCTTCACCAACCTTGCGGGTGTTCGCAGCGAATACGCCGAGGTCACCACCGACTTCCCGCTGGCTCTCCCGGAAGAGACAACGTTCCCGTCCGAACCGACGCTCCAAGACACGGCCCCGCACACCTTGTGGGAACGAGGAAGTGGCGTGGCGGATGCATTTATGATCTGGTTGGGGCTCACCATCGCGGCGGCAAGCCAGGCGCACTCGAACGGACAGGCTCAGCAATCGCTGCAGCTCCTGGATGAACTCGATGAAGGCTACGCGAGTCCCGCTCGCGAGGCCGTTCTGGAGGACGCCGGTCGATACTTCCCGGCCGCGATCTCCCAAGCACGCCAGGGGGACTTCGCCGGCCTTCTCGCATTGGCGGCGTAGCGATGAACGCCTTCAGGTTCTCGTCGAAAACCCTTGTTCGACACATGGTCTCGCTCGGAGCCGTTATCGTGCTTGCGACTGCAGCTCTGGCTGGGTGCGCAGGGCAAGAACCCTCGACAGAGTCCGGCACTGCCCAGCCGTCGCCCGCCGCGACACCTCCGCTCGATCCGGGATCGGCCTCGGAGTATGACGGATGCGACCCAACGCAAGGCCCGCACGCAAGCAACGATCCGGTCGCGGGAGGGGTTCTCCACCCGGAGTTCTACGCCGAGATCCGCGACCTCGGAAAGCGTGAGCACGCGATGGGCGAGGCAACGTCGAACGAAGAAGGTCTCCCCGCAACCTATACGGCGGTCGCTAACGATGTGGAAATCGCCATCGCCGCGCGCTTCTGCCTCACCACGGAAGATTTGCACCTGCTGAACTTCGTGCGGCATTGCGTTGGTGACACCATTCAGCCGGGTGACGTGTACAACCTCGACCCGTACACCATCGCGACCGTAGGTCAGAGCGTGAACGGCCTCTGCAACAACACCCCCACGTTTACCCTCCCCGAGCGCTGAAGCGCGTCTGTCGTCAATTACCGTTAGGACAACCATGGCCTGGACCTATTCCTACCCCGCATCGGAGCAGGGGAGCGGCAACCCGGTGAACTTCTACAAGTGGCGCACAGTAAGAGGTCTCGTGCAGATGCGACTTACCGATGTTGCCATCAGCGGAGGAGCGCAATGGTACTCAGCCCGCTACCACATCAACCTCATCACTGCTTCGGGGCAGGTGCTCTGCGATACGGACATTCACAAGGACTGGGGTGTGCCTGCTCCCTTCAAGTCCCTGTGCTTCGTCTCGCCCGCCACCTCTGTGCGAATGCAGGTCACGGCGTACGTGTACACCTCCATTCCCGTCTACAACTGGTGGAGCTCCGAACTCCGGTGGGACAACTCGCAAGCCTGAACTCGAGCGCTCGGGGCTGTGCCGGGTTGCCTATCGGTCTCGCTGCGGTCAAGCACCCCAAGGGGTGCTATCTGCTGGGTGCGTGAACAGCGCGCGACGACGCCCCTCGGGTCTAGCGCACCGTTCATCGGGTCTTCCCGCTGCACGCGGTGAGCTGAATCGCCTCACGAGGAAGCAACCGCCAAGAGATGTGTGCGATGGCGGCGCCAGGGCGAGACATGCGCGGTGCGCGTAAGTGCTCGACCGATACCGAAGACGTTTGGTTCTCAAAAGCCCCAGCCATATGGGCGGGGCTACCGAGGTTTCGCAATGCACCAGTACCGCATCGAAGCCGTAAAGCAAGGAGTAGACATGGTAGGCAGCCATAAGCGGCGAAAGACAATCGCCGCCATCGCTATCGCGGTCATGCTTTCTGTGAGTGCGACAGAGTCCGCCAGTGCGCTCTCCGACGACTCGGCGACGCCCACGCCGACCCCCTCGGTCACTCCAGAGGACCAGACTGAGCTGCCTGAACCCGCGCCAGAGACACCCGTCGAGCCCGACGATGATGAAGCGCCCTCGGAAGAACCTCAGTCTCCCGTTGAGGGGTCTACGCCGCCGTCGGAGGAAGCCGAGCCGGACATGGTTCTTCGCCAAGATCCCGAGAACGGAGATGCGGGCTCCGTGATCCCTGAAGAGCAGAGGGCGGCAATACTCGGCTCCGAGTGGACCACAGCCCACGACATCGCGTGGGCCACCTCGGGCGACGCAGATGGCCTGCACGTATTGACCGCCGAGTCTTCGAGCGGGTACGAGTGGAAGCGCATCGCCACGCTGTCGATGTACGGTTTCGACACCGATAGGTGGGTCGGCAATGCGTGCCTCACCAGCGACGCGGCGACGCTTGCCGTTGTGTACGCGCCACGTGGATTCACCAACGACGAGACGCTGTTCAACCACGGCGCATTCGGCGCCCTTGTCAACCTCGAGACCGGCGAGAGTCATCAGCTTGGAGCCGGATACACACTCGCCTACTTCAATCCGGGCTGCGGGCTGGACTCCCGCATTGCCTTCACACAATTGGACGAGGCGCGCACTCGCATCGTCACAGTCACTTCCGACTCGCCAGAGGACGCGGCCGCAGTCGAGGTCCCAGGGCAGATCACATCCGCGGTACCGGCCGAGTCCGGACTCCTCGCTGCCGCTTCCGGTGCCGTAATCCACATCGACAACGATGGAGCGACTTCTCCCTTAGCATCGACGAATGGCACTCCGTACGACCTGACGGTCACAGGCGAGGGGGACCTGGCCTACATCTCGCACGACGGAACAACCGCGACGGCGTTCCTTTCCTCGGCGTCGGACGGCGACCCACCCATCGCTCTGGCCAAGGGCGACCTCGATGAGCTTGGCATCGCCCGAAGCGGCGACGAGGCCTTCCATCTCCTCGGCGATCCCGAGGTTCTCGTCGCTGATCTTCCGGCAACCGTGCAAGCCCACCCAGAAACGAAGGCGACAAGCGAGATCTCTTCATCGGGTCAGCTCGCCGTCGACGTGTCGCTGCCTGCGCCCGGCCTCGAGGTGGATCCGAAGAGTCCAGCGGCTACCCCGGACACAGTCATCGTTGACGCCACGGCGCTCGAATCTGGGACCACCATTGAGTTTCAAGTGCAAGATGCGACGGACGACTTGGCCGCACCAGACCAGTCGTTGGAACCTTCGCGGCTCTCATCAGGGAGCGGCGGGTCGCCGGTGTGCGCAGTGCCGCGCAACGACCCGGGCATCCAGGCGTTCCAGCCGAATCTCGCTGAAGTTGAGTGGGCGGTGAATCAGGCTGTTCTTGGGAATTTGTCCGCGCAGACGACGTTCGGGGTGCCTGCGCTAGCAGGAGCTTCGCAGACGACAGGAAAATCGGTCCCGGCTCAGATCATGCTGGGGATTCTGGCGCAAGAGTCGAACTTCTGGCAGGCATCCCGGTTTACAGTTCCCGGCGTCACCGGGAACCCCTTAATGGGTGACTACTACGGCATCAGAAGCGCGGAGGAGGGTGAGCCTTGGTGGACTATCGACTACGGGGCAGCGGACTGTGGTTATGGAATCGCTCAGGTGACGACGGGCATGGAATCCGGGGAAATGCCGTACTCCCAGCAACTGATGATTGCCACGGACTACCGGGCGAACATCTCCCGCGGGCTACAAATCCTCATCGATAAGTGGAACGAGACGCGAGCAGCGGGCCTGACCATCAACAACGGCGCTCCCAAGTACCTCGAGAACTGGTTCTATGCACTGTGGGCGTACAACACGGGCTTCTACCCCGACACAGTTAGCGGACAACCATGGGGCGTCGGATGGCTCAACAACCCCATCAACCCCATCTATCCCCCCAACCGAGGACCGTTCTTGGACGGTTCGCCCGGTGACGCTTCACACCCTCAGGACTGGCCGTACCCAGAGAAGGTCCTGGGATTCGCCGCGCACTCGGCATACTTCCTCAATTCCGTGAGTCAGGGCCCCCTCGGCGACACGTTCAACTATGGAACGGCGTTCAGCCCTGCCTGGTGGACGAGTGCTGACGGAAGCCAGGGAGTGACGTATCGCGAGGATGTGAAGCCACCGATTGACTTGTTCTGCGACGCAAGTAACAACTGCGACCCGAACGTGTCGATCTACATCCCTTCCGAGGGGTACAGCGCTCCCTGCTACCACCAGGCCTATTCCGGAGGGCCATACGACCTCCGGTGCTGGTACCACGAGCCTGCAACGTGGAAATCCAACTGCTCCACCATGTGCGGTTATCAAAGCCAGACGTACACGACCAGCGACCCAAAACCTGCGTCGTCCAACAGCTACCCTGCAAACTGCACAACGAATGGCCTGCCATCCGGGGCGATCATTGTTGACAATCTCCCAAACGGCACGTCAGCGCAAAGATGCGGATCCGTCGTCAACACAACCGGGAGCTTCCAGCTCACATATGCTCCAGGACCCAACGGTGACTATCCCTCGAAGATAGACACTCATCAACTCGGCGCAGGCTTCAACGGACACTTCTACTTCTCCCGTGTCCGGGTGCCAAGCGTCGACCTCGAGGAGGCTCAGCACCTCGCGGTATCTGGCACGTGGAACCTCGGCCAGAACCTAGCTGGCCAGTGGACGCGCGTCCTCGTGCATATGCCCAGCCATGGCGCATGGAGCCAGCAAGCTAGCTACGAGATCAACACAGGATCGACGACCGTCGTGCGTTCGGTGAGCCAACGCAATTATTCCGACAAGTGGGTTTCCCTGGGGACCTTCCAGATGACAGGTACTCCCACAGTCACGCTAAGGAACAACACGGCGTCATATAGCAGGGCGGCGCAGGCCAATGCGCTCCACGGTGTCGACGACATCGCCTGGGACGCCGTAGCGTTTGTGCCGCTCGCTCAGAAGCCGACGGACTTCATCGTCGCACTGGGTGACTCGTTCTCCTCAGGCGAAGGAACGTCGGCCGGCGACGGATCAGACTTCTTCCGTGGCAGCGACCACCACGGCTCAGATCCGTTCAATCAGAACGCGTGTCACCGATCTCCATACGCCTGGCCGTACAAGATCGACGTCCCCAACGTGTCGGGATTCGCCAGTGTGGGCACTCTCGCATCGGCCAACGATCCACGCCTCGACTTCAACATGCTCGCGTGTGCTGGAGCGGAGACCAAGAACATGTTTCCGACTGGGGGAGGGTCGAACTACGCCACAGAACAGCAGTTTGGTGAACGAACTCAGCTAGACCGAGGCTTCCTCGATGCGAATACCACGCTGGTGACCATGACTATCGGTGGCAATGATGTCGGGTTCGGTCCCATCCTTCAGGCGTGTATCAAGTCGCCGGGAGCGTTCACATCCCCGGCGATTGAATGCAAAGTAGATCCCGCACCGGCCGAGACAGCCTTCTCGGGAACAATCGAACAGATGGTGAACTCTCGCCTCGCTGCTCTGCCCGGCAAGATCACAGCTGTGCTGCAGGAGATCAAGCAGCGCGCAGGAAACGCTCGCATCATTCTGCTCGGTTACCCCACTCTCTTCGAGAACGGCACATCCTGCATCGCACTCAGCGATATCAACAGATCTTGGCTCAACAGCGTCAGCCAGCGCCTCAACCAGGCCCTCACGAAAGCGGCCTTCGATGCGGGCGCCTGGGTCACGTACGAGAGTCCGCAGTATCGGTTCAGCGGGCATAACGTCTGCGCGGACAACCCGGCGCTCCGTCGATTGGTGCTGACGACCACTCCCGGCGACGCAGAAACCTGGATCCAGCCGCCCAATGCAGCAGGATTCGGTATTTCAGCCCAGTCAGTTCACCCGAACCAGTTCGGCACCGACCTATACGCACAGGCAGCGAACAACGCTGTGGCGACGGAGAGAGTTCCGTTGTCGGCCACACTCACTGCGGGCGCACCGACGACCTACTACGCCACGTTGCGATGGATGGAGGGACCGACTTCCATGAGTATCAGCTCCTTCAGCAGCTGCGGACAGGAGCTCCGTCTGGGACTGCGCACCGGGGCAGCGGGCACACAGTCGAGCAACTCGTTGTCCTGGACAAGCCCCCATGACAAACAGAACTTCCTGCATGCGCCAGACTCGTTGAACACCCCAGACTTACCGGGGAACACCTACGCGATGAATGCTCGGCTCACGACAGCATGTCCGGGAGGAGGGAATCAGTCATGGACCGGAGATCTTTACCGCTAGCGCGAACGGTCGCGGCAGCGGCTGTGCTGTTACTCATCAACGGGCTCGCCGGGTGCGATAGCGGCCAGCGCATCTACGAAGAAGCTGTGACTGAGGCCGAGCGGGGGGTAGCTCTCTCACTGGAGATTACGACGACTCAGACCACTGACCTTCTCGCGGAGCGTTCTGCGGCGAGCGAGATCTCGACCGAGGACATCATCTCGATCTTCCTGACAGATGCGAGGAGCTACGAGACCGAACCACTGGACGCGATCCAGACGCGAGCACTTTTCGGTGTGAGGGAGAACAACGACGGATCCGTGACATTCTCGATCTTCATCGTGGACAGCGTGTACCGCGCGAGCGGACTCACGACTACTAGTCAGTCTCGGCATAGCTGCGGGGAGATCACAGGCCGTTTCGGCGAGGGCGTGTTGTCGGTCGAGGATCTGGACTGTCCCCCGGTCTTCGTGCAGCGGGCGGGTGAAGACTCCGTATACGTGTCAATGACAGAGAACGCGGAGAAGTACGGGGTGAGCGTGGGAGCGACGCGGTGACGCGTCAAGGACTGCGACCACATAGAGCATGGGTGGCGTGGTTGTTGATTCCGACTGCGATAACGCTCAGCGCTTGCACCGGCGCGGACGCCGAGCTGGAGGGACGCCCCGAAACTGCGTTGCCTACTCCTACCCCTACGACCACCTTCACCGATCTCGACGGTTTCGCGGAGGAGTACACGAGCGCGGCGGAGCGTCTCGCCGATTCGCTTCCTGCGGGTAGAGATTTCCCCGCGACCCCGCCGGGCGAATGGGAGGCCGAGGGTAACTTCGAGGAGGGTACGGGCGAGGTCGCTGCAGCGCTTCAATGGCGTTGCGAGTGGTTGTCCGCATACGTCATCGCTGCGGAATCAGCTCGACCTGATGATGCCGAGGTCGCGCTTGACCAGTTGGCTGAATGGGGCAACCTCCGTGAGGTTCGTGACCATTCCGATGGCGAGACGCGCACGATGTGGTTGGAGCGGGTCGTCGAGACCGCGCGCTCGGGGGATGATTCGGCGTTGCGAGCGATTCAGGCTGAGTGCCTTCCCCAGCCGAAGTAGTAGTTGTCACAGCACTGTCTCGACCGTGTTCACGTCCCTGACCTCGAGTTCCCGTGTAAGAGCATCGGCGTGTTCATCGGCGATGCGGCTCAGCACCGTCACAACTTCGTCGTGACGAGTGACACTTCAGTCGGTCGGATTCGCCAAATGCGGCGATGTTTTCCCGATGCGCGACGATCTTCATGCTTTGACTTGCGGTGGGCCGGCAACGGTGGGAGAGAAGACCTGTGCATGCGATGGGAACAGCGCACGCACCTTATTGGTCGCGCTCCGACTAGTCTGCACCTTGGCAGCGAGAGGTAGCGTTGGACGCTACGCCGAGCTCAGGACGAGAACTGCGAGGGCTTACTACGCCCAACCCAGGACTGCGGGCTGCGGTACTGCTCCACTCGCTGCGGGGAGTTGTAGCCGATAATCATGGCGTCGGCTGAGCCGAGCGAACTGATTCGGCTGTTGCCGAAAGCGATGCGGCCTCGGGTGCTGCTGCTCCCGGAGTGCTGTGCGTTGCTCATCACTGGACCTCTCCTCTTTCCCTCACTATAACTTGAGACTCTACGCGGAAGGTCAGACTTTCCGGGTTCTCGGGAACATCTTGCTCACAAACCAGATCGCGAGCCGACCAAGCAGAAGGAAGGCGGAGATGGCGGCGTTCCAGACGAAGATGAACCATAGCAGGAGTGCGAACCAATCGGTGCTGATCTTCGCGACGATGCCGATGGCCATTCCGAACAGTGACAGCGTGCACGTGAAGAGGAGAACTCGCAGGAAGCCGAGCGGTCCGGTTGCCAGACGGTTCTCGCGACCTCCAGTGAGCAACAGGCCGAAGAACACAGCGGGGGCGGCGATGAGGAGCGCAGCGGCCGACTCAGGCGATCCCAGCCACACCGCGGTTGCTTGCACGGGGAACAAAATCACCGCGACGACCGCTGTCGTGAAGATGGCTGCGATTGTCGTCGCCAACCAGAGTCCTTGACGGGGGAGCCGTACGAAGATGGACGCCGGATCGGCTGGTTTGGCGGCGTACGAGGCGTGAGCATGCGCGACTGGAGCTCGGCTCTCGTCGAGTTCTCCGCCGGAGACGGCGGGCGCGGTGTCCGAGGGCGGAAGGATAAGACCTGCACATTCGAGCTCCCCCGGCACCTGGAACTCCAAGTGGTATGAGCGCGCTGCAGCCGCTTGGTCGAGATCCACCTGCAGTCGGCGTTCGCCTCCCAATGCGATGAAAGGCGAGATCCACTTCTCACGAGCAGGGCGATGCATCTGCCAGTGATAGGAGTACTTGAGGACCTGTCGGACTCCGGCGTCCTGCGAGTCGATGATGGCGACGAGGAGGAAGTTTGTCGCGAAGGTAGCGATCATGCCTTTGGTCGCATCCGACATGGAACGAGACGGCCACCACACGCGTTCGCTGTCCCACTTCCCGGTTCGTATGAGTTCCCGAACCGCGTCTGTCTGCTCAGCGGCGCCGCGTGAGCCGAAGACTTCCGCAAGAATGCTGTCCCATTGGTCTGTCAGCTCCACGCCGTCGACGCCGAACATGAAGCGAAGCATAGACAGTTGCAGTTGAGTGATCTCGTCACTACGCAGGATCGGCATGGGATTACCGTTGCCATCCCGAGCGTCGAAGTGGCGTAGAGCATGCTTTCCGATCACTGCGAGCGGAAGCATCATCTGTCCGTGCTCTGGTCCGATGTTCGGCGCACCGCGGTGATGCGCCTCAACCAGCAACCGCGGATCCGGTGGCGGTGTGCAATCTATCGAGTGGCGTCGGCGGCCGCGTTCCCCCTCGAGAGGATGCAAGCTGTCGACACGTCGGTGGCACCAATTTGACCACGACACGACCACGTCGACGAGCGCGGCGCCTATCAGCAGATCGGGGTCTAACTGGGGCGGTGCGCTCTGAAGGGCATAGTCGCGTCGGCGCTTCCTGAAAACCATCTTCGCCCTCCAGAGCAACTTGCAATTCGACGTTGCCGGCGGCGATTGTCGTCGTCATGAACTGTCTTGACGATAGCGGTTCGTAGTGAGGCGGTTGCGTGAGCACTAGAAGATGAGCGCGCTCAAGCGTGGGCACGGATCAGATCACCCAGAACGAACCCGCTTTACACGCCCCGAGCGCCGCCCGCTCCGGTTCGGACGTTCTCTTTCGCTCGCTCCGCGTTGTCGCGGCTTGCGAACGCTTCGCCGGAGGCTGCGACCTTATTGCCTCCGCGTAGTGCCCTCCAACGGTACTTACCTCCGCCGTCGAGATACACCTCGTAGAAGACGACCGATGCGGCGGCCTGGAACGCACGCGCGGCACGTTGCGCGTTGAACGTACTCGCAAAGCTCTCGCCAGCCCAGGCGACGAGTTGGTGATTCGCGCTGAACAGCTTCCAGGTCGGGTGACCGCCTGCGTCATTGCTCACTTCGAAGTACATGGTGCCCCTTTTTGTGCGTTCCTTGAACACATCCTCGGGGGTGCCTGCGCTCGGCGCGAGAGGCGCAAGAAAGTACGTCAGGAAGTGTTAGCTGGCGCAAAGGGGGACGCGGTTGTGTACGCCGGAGGTTTAGCCCCCGCAGGTGCCTCGTGCACATACTGCCAAGATGAGGATCGCCGCAGCCGCAACCCGACGTCAGTAAGGCCGGGGGACGTCTGCCGGATCCGGATGTCTAGGCGCTGCTGCCGGGGCCGACCGGGGCGGTCGGCGCAGCGCCTTCTAGCCAACTGATTTGAGAGCAACATGGGTTTCTACGTCCGCAAGAGTGTCAAAGCGGGACCGTTCCGTTTCAACCTGAGCAAGTCGGGTGTCGGTGTCAGCGTCGGAGTTCCGGGTTTCCGGGTGGGCTCCGGCCCCCGCGGCAACTATGTTCACATGGGGGCGAACGGCGTCTACTACCGGACCTCGCTGAACGGCACCCCTGCTGGTGGAGTGAGAGCAGGGCTTACGCCGACACCCGTCAACGTCCCCTTCAACCCGGGTGCAGTGGTTCTCGAAGATGTGACCGGGGCGACCACGGTTGACATGCAGCCCACCGGTGGTGGCGAGATCGTTGAGCAACTCAATGCGGCTGCTCGCCACACGCGCATCGGATGGTGGGTCCTTGCCGCCGCCGTCATCCTGGGTGCGGCGACCCTCCCGTTCGGCCTCATCATCTGGGTCCTCGCCATCCCTTTGTGCTGGTGGCTATTCCTGCGTGACGCCGCCAAGA
The DNA here is from genome assembly GCF_052045655.1 of Microbacterium sp. 22215. Taxonomy (NCBI): domain Bacteria; kingdom Bacillati; phylum Actinomycetota; class Actinomycetes; order Micrococcales; family Microbacteriaceae; genus Microbacterium; species Microbacterium sp. 22215. Next base: position 269,833 of record NZ_JBQEPC010000003.1, on the reverse strand, counting down.
CGAAGGCCGTCGTGTTCTACGACGTGAACGACGCCGCCGCCCAACAGTTCGAAGAGCTGATGACGAACTGGGGATGGTTCACCGACGCTACGAAGCTGTGGCGGACAGTGGCATCGGGCCAGGTGCACACCCTGCATCAGCACAAGCGCAACGCTGGCGCGAGCAACATCGTCCAGAAGATTGACGCGAGTGCATCTTTGACCGGTCCGAAGCATCTCGCGACCAATGTGGCCGTGCCCACCGTCGTCGCGGGGAAGACGAGTCTTCACTTTCTGCCGGACCGTGTCCTCGTCCGTGACGGGAAGACCTACACGGATGTCTCGTACGCTCACCTGCGTGTGCAGGGTCGGCAGCAGCAGTTCATCGAATCGCCCGGCGTCACCCCTCGCGACTCAGTGAAGGTCGGACAGACGTGGCAGTACGTCAACAAGAAAGGGGGACCGGACCGCCGCTTCTCCAACAATCCGGTGCTCCCCATCATGCTCTACAGCAATCTCGATCTGACGAGCGCGCAGGGACTCAATTGGAGGGTGCAGTGCTCTCGCCCCGACGCAGCTGCCGCGCTGGAGAACACGCTGCGCCGTATGGAAGCAGCAGCAGGGTGACCTTCGAGGACGAGTTCGACGAGCCGGCTTTTCAGCATGCTGTCGCCGCGGCACGTGAAGCAGCGCAGGACGCCGCCCACGTGATCGTGATGCTCAAGCAACGCCCCGACTGGGCATCGCATCGACCTGTGGTTGAGCTCATCTTCTACCTGACGCTCATCGACTACGAGACGAAGGCTCTCATCCACAGGCTGATGGTGTCATCGGACGACAGGTACGTCTGGGAGAAGTATCTGGCGCTGCACCTGCATGAGGCCTTGCAGAAGGTCCCGAAGCGTATCAGTGACGCCATACGTGAGATCAGCCGGCCCGGCACTCCATCGCACGCGTCACCGGCGAAGTATCTCGCTGCCTCGCAGAAGCTCAAAGAAGAACTCAAACCCATCAACACTGACAAAGACTTTTAGACCGCTCTCCGTCAGGTCCGCAACGGCGTCGCCGCGCACCATGGCGGCAAGGGGGAGGCGAGCATGGACGCTAGCACCTTCTGGATGCTGACGGCGAGCCAGGGAGTGTCCGCGGGGCGGAGTCCGCTACGAAGCCAGTTCCTCGACTATGCGTGGCGTCTCGCTCGCGCGGTTCAGGACTTCGCGCAGGCCAGCTGACTTGTCACGCCTGTCAGGCGAACGGTGCACTTCGAGTAGTCCTCGGCTGTCAACGGCCGACGCGCTCGAGGAACTCCCGGAGATCGAACAGTAGAGCTCCTTCCGGCATGCCCGTCTCGTCGACGAGCTTATCGAGCGCCCACAGCAAGATGATGTTCGAGGCAGTGAGGATCGGAGTGAAATCGAGGCTGAGGTGCCCGTCATCATCCATCGTCGCGATGACTCCCTCGACGTCGTTCAGCCGCCGCATGGCCGTGTCGAACGCCGCATGCTCCTCCGCTGCATCTTCGCTGGTGGCGTGCGCGGAGTAGAGGTCGAGAAGTGCTCGCGCGATGTCTCTCGTCGTCTGATTCATGTCCACCACCATGGAGCGGCGCTACGGGAGGCTGCAAGAGGTACGCGCCGTTGCCGGTGACGAGAACGTCGACTTCGACAACCCCAACTAGCGGCATCCGGCACAATTCTCGGCTTGATTTTCCCCCGATTCTGCACATTTCATGCACCGGATGAAGGTTTGTTGGATGCACGTGCTGTCACATGCTGTGGAAGGCGCAGAAATACCTGTTCAAAGGTTGATAGTCGCGAGTGATGGTCGGATGAGACCCTGACGCCACCGAGATCTTATCCACAGATAATCGGCGGTTGTCCTCAGTTTATCAACATGGTTATCCACAGGCTCTGTTGCCCGCAGAATCCCAAGAGGTCCACAGTGGAACCGCTATCCATGACGGAAGCGACAGATACAAAGAGGAGCGGCTCCGGGACTGCAATCACGGGAGCCGCTCCACCACCCAAGGGACCTGAGGAGGCCATCTATGAGTGACAGCCAGCCTAGCCAACGCTCTGCGGGAGCGACCGAGATCACTGGTGCGGTTCGACGGAGTGCCCGCACCGCACGCTGCGGACAGGCGCGCATGGCACAACTGCTGGCCGACAGTTACGGCTGGGAGGTCAGGCGGATCGCAGAGGAACTGGACATCACCACGGGGGAGGCCTATCGACTCCTCGCCGCCGACGGAGTGCACCGGTGCATCGACTGCTCGTTCGGCGTCCACCGCTCGTGCATGGGCGGACTGAGCACGGACGCGTACGGGGCGGCTCGGCCCTGCGAGTGTCAGCATGACGCGCGTTGAGTTGCATCGGAGCGGGTTTCGACCGTGTCCAGGAGTGCTCGCGCACCAGGTCGTCGTAGACCGGCTTGCTGTTCAGCGCCAAAGCCGCAGGCGCTCTCTGCTATCGCCGGTTACGTGTGGCGCGGACGATGAGGTACACGAAGCCGACCGCGACCGCGGCCAGAACCACGATGACTGCGAGAACAAGGAGTGCGTGTGTGTCATGAGACTCTCGATTCTTGATTACCAGGTTCCACCACGGGGCTGTGAAATCCCACCAGGGCTGGCCTGAGGAGAATCCGTGTCCGCATTCGCCGGAGCGGAGGTGGCGCCAGCGAGCAGAGTAAGAGCAAGGGCTAGACCTGCTCTCATTTTGCTCACAACCTTCGGACTCATCAGTTCGTCCTTCCTGCGAGCGAGAGTGGTGAACGTGGTTCGTGCGCTGAAGCCATCCCGCGCGTCTCGTTGACGCTACGAGCGAGGGCATCAAGTCGTCTGTCCCCCATTTGGGGGGACCCGTATCGCCCTTTGCTTCACCGGTGAGATCCATACATAGTTCTCGTAGACATGGATCCGCGAGGCGGGGTCAGCAGGAAAACTGGGGACTGGCGCACGCGGCGACGTTGCGGGATACAGAGCGGCTGAGCGCAGCTAAGACATGCGCTCGCAGACGGGCCTCCGCTCTACCAGGCTGGATGCGTGATGATGTGTTGTCCTCTACGTTCGATGTGTGGGGATCAAGAGCGCCGACTTGAACAGTGTGCACTTCGCCGAGTTGGTTGACGCGCTGCGAGATGCGGACGACATGGGTGTGCTGCTTCGTGGTCATCTCTGGATCGAGGCTCTGCTCGAATATGTGACGCGCACCAAGCTCGAACGGCCGGACGCTATCGACTGGGGCAACGCCCGCTTTGAACACAAGCTGGCCTTGGCCGAAGCGACAGCTGCCGTGGACGTCCCTCTGGTTCGAGCAATCCGAAGCTTCAACCGGCTCCGGAACAAGAGCGCGCATGAGATTCTCTTCACCATCGACCTGGATCAGGTCAAAACGTTGGTCGGCCTCACCGACGAGTCGATGAGAGCCTCGATTCACCGTATCGCCGATGAACAGCTCGAGGTTGTACGCCAACTCGAGAAGTACGAAGCGGAGGGCGTCGAAGTGGACATCGCGCCCGACGTGCTCCCGTACCTCCGGGTCCTCACCCCAACTCGGACTTTGCTGTTCGCGTTCGTCGTATGCGCGGTGCGCAGCCTTGCCATCGACGGAGCTCTCGAGGTTGCGTTCGACAGCGGAGAGAGCGAGCCGAAGTCTATCTTCAGGAGAATCGACGCGGAGATGGAGCGGCTCACCGGCGGGCTATTCCGGTATCAACCGGGTCAATGATCCGCTCCCTTATGTGGCCGAGCGTTGCCTCGCTACTGAGGAGATGGCCGCCAAGCACGGCTACGTCGCACAGCGATCCCGATAAAACCGATGAACCCCACGGCGATGCCGGGCAGCGCCCAGATCGCGATAGTCCGGACGGCGCTCTCGTCAGTGTTCAGGAAGAGGAAGAGCCCGAGCGCGAAGAACAGCGCCGGAAACACGACGAAGGTCATAATCTTGTCGCCGCGCAAGAGTGCCCCGTCCTTCCCGGTGCCAGGTGGATAAACCCACTTCTTGCGGCCTACCTTCACGACATCTCTGATGCGCGCGTGCACACGTACTGGTGACGGAGCATCTGTTGTGATGGTCAGTTCCACCAAATCAGTGCTGTTGAGGAGAAGCGGTGCGATGGTCGCACGGTCGCCGTCCACCGATAGAAACACGCGGAGATCAGCGGGCCGCGCCCCTGTTTGCTCCGCGGACTCGACGACACGGCCGGGAAAGCGGACCTCAAGGGGGCCGTCCCAGTCATCCGTAGGCAGCGATACTCGTCCGGTGTTCGCCACTCGTACTACGGTCGTCTTCTGCGGGTGCCCACGGACCACGGCAGCCGCAGCATGAGCGTCGGAGAACGTGCCAGGCAGAGGCGTGTAGAACTGCAGGCGCCGCTTCGGTCCGCGTCGAAGGAGCGGCACCCACGTGCCGAGCACAGCGGCGACGCTGATCACGACTCCGAGCAGGTTTGCAGTCTCTTGGTCCATGAGTGAACCCTATGGCTCGGTCAGGTCGTTCGATGTGGGCAGGATCTCCCTGGATGCTCACGACGCACTGCTCTCCGAACCGCTATCGAGGGGCGAATCGAGGCGACCGTCTTGTATGCCGAGTCGATCTACGGCACACCGCCCGAGCCGCCGTTTTCTCGCCCTTCTTCCCCGGGCCTGCTCGCGGCTGTTTCGAATGCGCGGAACCCAGACGGGAGTAGGGCAGTTGGGGCCGCGCATGGGAATAACGAAAGGATGGCTTGGGAAACACGTAGGAATAGCGTTTCGCGGCGCCAGTAGAGAGTAGGTCGAAATGAGATACGGGAAGACCCCACCAGAACGAAGGCCTCGATACCCGCGGATACGCGGCGATCGGGGCCTTTCTCGTTGCGGCACCGAGTAGTCGCCCGACTCGATCCGGTGTCGAGTCGCCGACGGCGTCGACGTCTATTTCTAGACCGAGTTCAGATATCTCTGGACAGCCGGAGTATGCAGGCGCATAATCTGACTCACAGACATGGACCGAGCGAAGGAGCACGCCATGAGCGATCCGAACGAACCTGCGGAACTGTTCGACTCGACATCCGGACCCACCGGTGCATCGATCACCGACTGGACAGACCTCGGGCGGGAGATGTGGGCGTATCTCACCGGTCGTGGTGCGGCCGTCAATTACACGTTCGACGACATGACCGTCGAGGTGCCACGGGATATCGGACCCGATGCCCCTCGCGCCACGTGGAAGTTCAACGGCACACTGCGGGTCACGACCAGTGACAGCGCATCCGGTGACTCGGGCTCGCACTGAGGAAGATCCACTCCGATGCTCCGTCTCGATATCGACCTGAATGTGGAGCAGTCTGCCGCGGACGGCGGCCCCCCGACGCGGTTCAGCGTCCGCGCCGCGGGTACGGAGGTCGTCGTGACCTTCGAGTCCAGTCCTGGTCTGGGCGGCATGAGCCGACATGATCTGGCTGAGCTCGGCCCGCTCGCCGACGGACTCGCGCGGCGCGGGATCACCGTGCGCGTGGAAGGTCCGCGGGGGACGCTCGTTCAGCTCGGCGACGTGAAGCCCGGTCCTGTCGGGCGGGCGATCGTCGGCTCGTCGCACATCAAACTCGGACACCTCGCGACCCTCCTGTCCGAGGCATCCCACCGCGACGGTGGCGACGGCTTCCGGCTTCCGATGACGCCGCCCACGCTGTTCCCCCTTGTGCCCACCGTGTCTCGGGGAGTCCGTCGGCGGGTCACGACGACCCACTACCTCCCCGGGTCCGGTCGACCTCGGTTGATCTTCGCGGTCGGCTCAGGTGACTGGAACTTCAGCAGGCCGCGGGAGTTCGACCTTCTCCCTGGAAGCACGGTCATCGGGTCCGGACCTGAAGCCGACCTGCGATTGGAGGGACTGGAAGCCCGTCATGCCGAGATCCGACACAACGAGGATGACGAGTACGTGCTCTACTCGTTCGCCGCGACCGGAGGCGGGCGTCCCAATCTGCCGCACAGCAAGGATGATGCCAGGATCCTTCGGACCGGTTCTCGGATCGAGATCGGCACCTGGCGGCTCGCCTACTACCGCGAGGAGTTCGCCGACCACGGCCGGCCCTTCGGAGGGCGACAGGGCGGAGAGTACGAGTTCCAGCGGCAGCAGCCGATCCGGCCCTACGGGTCGGGGGAGCTCGGCTGACGCGCCGTAACGCGGGGTCCCGTCAGTAGTCGGGATGCAGGCGCAGTCGTGAGGCGATCTGCGCCGCCTGCTCGGCGGGCGTCAGGGCGATGTCGATCTCGATCGACCTCTCGTCGTCTCCGAGCGCTTCGAGCGTCGCGAACTGCGAGTCGAGCAGCGTCGCGGGCATGAAGTGGCCCTGGCGGCGCAGCATCCGATCGAGGATGAGCTCTCGTTCGCCGGCGAAGTGGACGAACGTGACCGCATCGCGGCGCAGCACGTCACGATAGCTGCGCTTCAGGGCCGAGCACGTGACGATGCCGGGTTCGCCGGCCTCGATGCGCTCGTCGATCCACTCGGCGATGCGGTCGAGCCAGGGCCAGCGGTCGTCGTCGTTGAGCGCATGACCCGCCGCCATCTTGGAGACGTTCGCCTCGGGGTGCAGGTCGTCGCCCTCTTCGAAGGCCCAGCCGAGGCGGCCGGCGAGCATCGCGGCGACCGTGGACTTGCCGGTGCTGGCGACACCCATGAAGACGAGGACGGGAGCGTTGACGGACATCATGGCGCGCTCAGACGAAGATGCTCAGGACGAGGACGCCGGCGAGACCGGTGACCGAGATCAGGCACTCGAGCACCGTCCAGGACTTCAGCGTCTGCGGGATGCTGAGACCGAAGTACTCCTTGATGAGCCAGAACCCCGCGTCGTTGACGTGCGAGAGGAACACGGATCCCGAGCCGATCGCCAGCACGAGCAGCGCGACCATGGGGGAGTCGAGTGTCTCGGTGAGCGGCTGCAGGATGCCGGCGGCGGTGATGGTCGCCACGGTCGCAGATCCGGTGGCGACGCGGATGACCACGGCCACGAGCCAGGCGAGGATCAGGACGGAGACCGACGAGCCCGAGACGAACTGCGCGATCACGTCGCCGATGCCGGTGTCGACCAGCACCTGCTTGAAACCGCCACCGGCGCCGACGATCAGCAGGATGCCGGCGATCGGGCCGAGCGAGGAGCCGACGATGTCGTTGATCTTCGTGCGGTCGAAGCCGGCTCCGCGGCCGAGGATGAAGAATCCGGCGAGCACGGCGATCAGCAGTGCGATGACGGGTGTGCCGAGGAAGTCGAGGGCGACCTTCCAGGGGGCATCGGATCCGGCGGCCGAGATGTCGGCGACGGCCTTCGCGAGCATGAGGAACACGGGGAGCAGGATGCTGAAGAGCGTGGCGCCGAACGACGGGCGGCGACGCTGCTCGACGCCCTCGTCCTCTTCGGTCACGAACAGTTCAGGAACGGGGACGTCGACCCAGCGGGCCGCAAATCGCGCGAACAGGGGGCCGGAGATGATCACGGCGGGGATCGCGACGATGACGCCGAACGCGAGGGTGAGGCCGAGGTTGGCGCCGAGCGCGTCGATGGCGGCGAGCGGTCCGGGGTGCGGCGGGACGAGTCCGTGCATCGCCGAGAGCCCGGCGAGCGTCGGGATCGCGATGCGCATCAGGGGAGCGCCGGAGCGACGCGCGACGAGGATGATGACCGGTACGAGCAGGACGAGACCGACCTCGAAGAACATCGGCAGCCCGATGACGGCGCCGATGAGGCCCATCACCCAGGGGAGCGAGCGTGCGCTGGCCCGGCTGACGAGAGTGTCGACGATGCGGTCGGCTCCGCCCGAATCGGCGAGGAGCTTGCCGTAGATCGCCCCGAGCGCGATCAGGATGCCGACGCCGCCCATGGTCGTGCCGAATCCGGTCGAGAAGCTGGTGACAGAGGCGGCGATGTCCATGCCGGCGATCGCGCCGGTGGCGAGCGCGCCGATGGTGAGCGAGAGGAAAGGATGCAGCTTCACCCAGGTGATCAGCACGATGATCACCGCGATGCCGATCACGGCGGCGGTGATGAGCTGCCCGGCGGGGCGGTCGGGGGATGCGGCGTCGGTGACGGCCGTCATGAGCGCGTCAGCGGCGGGGGTGAAAAGTGCCATGAGCTTCCTTGATCCGGGCGTGGTTTACGACCTTATGCCGTACATAATAAGCACGCATAGCACGTCATGCGCAACATAATCGAAACAAAGGTGTGAGACGTACCGCGTGACGAGGTCGTCGCGGGCATACTCGACATATGACCGTCTCCAGCGCCGGAAGCCCCGTTCACGACTCGCTCGTCGCGGAGCTCGGTCGAGCCATTGTCGACGGCGTGCATGCCCCGGGCTCGCGGATGCTCACGGTCGAACTCGCCCAGGAGCGCGGAGTCTCGCGCTCTGCCGCACGCGAGGCCGTGCGTGTTCTCGAGTCCTTCGGGCTGGTCTGGGTGCGCCGCAAGTCGGGCGTCGAAGTGCGTCCTCGATCGGAATGGAACGTCTACGCGCCGGAGGTGATCGCCTGGACGCTGGCGGGGCCCGGGCGAGACGCGCAGCTCCGCGAGCTCAGCCAGCTGCGTTCGGTGATCGAGCCCCTGGCCGCGAGGCTCGCCGCAGGCACGGCGACCTCCGAGCAGAAGGTCGATCTCGTGTCACTCGTGGTCGCGATGGGGCAGGAGGACCACGACGCCGATCGTGAACGCTACCTCACCGCCGACATCCGCTTCCACCGGTTGCTGCTCGAGTCTTCGGGCAACGGGATGCTCGCCGCTCTCGGTGGCATGGTCGAAGCGGTCCTCCGCGGCAGGACTGCGCACGATCTGATGCCGCATGTGGCGAACCAGAGCGCGGTCCAATGGCATCGCGATGTCGCGTTCGCGGTGGCGAGCGGTGACGGGGATGCCGCGGCGACCGCGATGCGGAACATCGTCTCGGAGGCGGACGAGGCGATGCAGCGCGCCGCCGGGTAGTCGCGGACCACCGACGCCGGTGACTCGTGGTGTTCATAGACTGGACGGATGCGAGCGCTCACCGAAGCAGACATCCGTGCGTCCTTCGTCAACGCGGACGAGGATGAGCTGCGGGTCATGGAGATGCCGCACGACTTCGTCCTGATCGACTGGGACTATCTGGACTTCTTCGCCTGGCGCGACCCCAGTGCCGGTCGACGCGGCTACATCCTCATCCAGCACGAGGGCGAGATCTCGGGCTTCGTGCTGCGGGTCTCGGATCCCGGCCGGGGCCGGGCGGGCATGTGCAACATCTGCCACACGATGCAGCCCGGCAACCAGGTGGCTCTCTTCTCCGCCCGGAGGGCCGGCGACGCGGGGGCGCGCGGGGATTCTGTGGGAACCTACATCTGCGCTGACCTCTCGTGCCACGAGAATGTGAGGCTCGCTCACCCGCTCGCTCCCAACGAGGTGCTGGCACCCGGACAGGTGGACATGCGACTCGACGGCACCAGGCGGCGTATGGAGGCTTTCGCCAAGCGGGTGCGGGATGGATCCTGATCGCGATTAGCCTGAGGGCATCCGTCCTGTGCTCGAAGGAGATGCCATGAGCGATGCCATCCTGTTTTCCGTCGATGAGGGGTTGGCCAGGCTCACGCTGAACCGCCCTGCGCGACTCAACGCCTTCAATGCCGATCTCGCCCATGCCTGGCGTGACGCGACGGCGGAGGCGACATCGCGGGCCGACGTGAAGGCGATCCTGGTGGATGCCGCGGGCCCGGCGTTCTGCGCGGGCGGCGATGTCATCGAGATGGCGACGACCATGGGCTCCGGCGACGAGATCACTGCGCTCGCCGAGGTCATCAACGCAGGCATCCGCTCCCTGACCGAGTCTGCGGTTCCCGTCGTCGCGGCGGCCCACGGCACGACGGCCGGGGGCGGCCTCGGCATCCTGCTCAGCAGCGACTACGCCGTCGTCGGCTCGCGCTCTCGCCTGGGCAGTCTGTACGCGAACATCGGCCTCACCCCTGATCTCTCCGTCTCGGCACAGCTCGCCCGCGCGATCGGGCAGCGTCGGGCCCTTCAACTCGTGCTGCAGGATCGCCTGCTCTCGGCCGCAGAGGCCGTCGAGTGGGGGCTCGTCGCGGAGGTCGTCGAAGGGGGCGACTCTTCGGACGAAGCAGAGAAGGTGCGCGAGCGAACCGAAGAGGTCGCCCGCTTCTGGCTCGACGGGGCTGCAGAGGCATACGGGCACGCCAAGCGGCTCGTGCGCTCGCAGCCCGAGCGCACGTTCGCCGAACAGCTGAGCGAGGAGGCTCGTTCGATCGGGGTGTCGATGGCGACCCCCGACTCGCAGGCCCGGATCGCCGCGTTCGCGGCCTCGTCGGCACGGAAGAGCTGACCACAGCAGCGCCCCTGACGCGGTTCATGTGTCCACCGCTCGTGACGTCGACCCGGCTCGCCCGTCGCCGCGTGCAAGGATGAACGCAACGCCGCTCAACGAGAGGAACGCGATGTCCCAGCCGGAGATCGCCCAGCAGCCGTCGGCGCTGGTCGAGAAGAAGAACATGTCACTCCTGATCCGAGGGGCGATCTGGATCGCCATCGGTGCGCTCATCGCTGCCGCGCTCGTCTGCGTCGTGTGGGTGCTCGTCGGCGACCAGGACGGCCTGATCGGTCGCGCCTTCCTGACGATCCTGCTGCTCGCGGCCTTCGCCGGGATCGCGATCCTCGAAGCGGGCCTGGCGCCGAATCGTCCCGACTGGCTCGCGCTGGCGAGCATGGTCACATGGATCGTGGCCCTTCTGGTCGGCGCGGTGAAGATCTGGCTCCCCGAAGACAACCAGTACTTCACGGGCGCCGAGCGCTTCTTCCAGCTTCTGCTGGTCGTCGGCATCCTTCAGCTCGCGCTGCTGCACGTGCGGCTGTTCACCCCGGCAGCACAGCGTCACGTGACCACGTTCACGCGCATCATCTACATCGCCACGGTCGCGTTCCTCGCCGGCCTCGTGGGCATGCTCGTGTTCTTCCTCACGTTCCCGAACACGTTCGAGTACGGAGAGCTCTACTGGCGGATCGTCGTCGCGCTCACGATCCTCGCGGCGGTCGGAACGACGCTGATCCCCCTGCTGAACGCGCTGTTCGCGCCGCGCAAGCCCGCGGCGGCCGCGGCGGCACAGGGAATCGCGGCGGCTCCCGCATGGCCGTCCTACGCAGACGGCATCACGCCGCTTCCCGTCCTGCCCGACGGCTCACCGGACTGGAACGCCTACTACACGGGACACCCGTCGGCGCCGCAGCAGGCGGCGTTGCCGGCCGCGCCGGCGCCCCAGCAGTTCCCGGCAGCTCCGTTCCCGGTCGCTCCCGAACCCTACGCGCAGGGGCCTGCCGTCCCACCCGCGCCGCAGGCTCCGACCGCGTATCCGCAGGCTCCGGCCACGTACCCGCCGGCTCCGCCGTACCCGCCGCAGTGAGCCTCGAGCTCGAACTCGCCCGCCTCGCGTCGCTGATCGCGCGCGAGGCCGGCGACCTGGCACGCGAGAGGCGCGCCGAGGGCGTACACCTCGCAGCGACGAAGTCGACACTCGCCGATATCGTGACCGATGCCGATCGCGAGGTCGAGGCACTCATCCGTGCGCGCCTGCAGGCGGCCCGGCCGGGCGACGGTTTCCTCGGTGAGGAGTCCGAGGCCGATCCCGGAGAGACGGGGATCACCTGGGTCGTCGATCCGATCGACGGAACGGTGAACTACGCCTACGGCATCCCCTCCTATGCGGTGAGCATCGCAGCCGTGAGCGGCACCGCCGTGCCGGGAGAGTGGAACGCCCTCGCCGCAGCCGTCTACGCGCCCGCATCGGGAGAGACGTTCACCGCCGCGCGGGGCCATGGCGCGTTCCTCGGCGAGCAGCGGCTCGCGGTCACGTCCGAGACGCCCGCGGGTGCGCTGCTCGCGACCGGGTTCGGGTACGACCCGGCGACACATGACGGCGACCTCGCGACCGTTCGAGCGATCATGCCGATCGCGAGGGATCTTCGTCGGGCCGGATCCGCGGCGCTGGACCTCGCCTTCGTCGCGGCCGGGCGTCTGGACGGATACTTCGAGCGCGGGCTCAAGCCCTGGGATCACGCGGCCGGAGCACTGCTCGTCAGCGAAGCCGGTGGTCGGGTCTCGCTCACCGACACCGCCTCGCCGAGACCCATGATCGTCGCGGGTGGTACCCAGGTCCACGACCGGATCCTCGAGATTCTTCGAGATGAAACGTGACGAATTCATGGCATTCCCAGGTCGAGCAGGCTAGGGTTTATCCGATCGTTACTTTCATCGGCCCGAATCGATGAACTTTGTAAGCGCCCCCGAGCTTGACGTTTAACCCGAGAGAATCTGCTTTGCCCTTCGAGAATTCACAGGCTGCCTCTGCGCCCACGCGCCGCTCCAGCCGTCCCCGCACTGCGGCCTTCGAGGCCTCTGCGGCAGGAGTGACGGAAGCCGTCTCCGACGCCGCACCGGCCACCCCGGAAGCCCCCTTTTCGCGCCGAGCCGCTCGTCAGCGACTGAACACCGCAGAGGTCTTCATCGCTGCGACCGCAGTAGCCGCGGCATCCGCTGCCTCTGATTCGACCGACGTGATCGCCCCGGCGGATGTCGCTGAGTCGACCGTCGACGCCGCCGAGCAGTCGCACGCCGAGCCCGTGACCGAGTCCGCTGAGGCAGGCGACGCCGCTCAGGCGGACGCACCGGTCGGCGACGCTTTCGAGTCCGCATCCCGTGCGTTCCGCGCCGTCACGACCGAGACGGTCACCGAGCCCGCTCCCGAGGCAGCGGCCGCAGACGAGGCACCGGCCGAGCACGTCGCCCGTCGCCGCCCGAAGGCCCGCAAGTTCCTCGCCGTCGGCGCGACCGTCGGCGTGATGAGCATCGCAGGACTCCTCGCCGTGGGCATGACGCTCCCGGCGGAGGCCGTGGCCGCCGTCCAGGGTGCGCAGTCCGTCGGCGCGACGTCTCTCGTCGCCGCATCCGGATCGGCTGCCGCAGGTGAGGCGGACGACGAGATCCAGGCGTTCGTCACCTCGTCCGATGTGCAGAACGAGTCGCTCGCGCGCTCGGACAGCTTCTCGACCGTCTCGCTGATCCAGGTGGCGTCGGAAGAGGGCATCAACTACTCCAACGAGGTCTTCACCAACGACCCCGAGGCCGCCATCCAGTGGCCCTTCAAGGTCGGCGTGGGCATGAGCTCGGGCTACGGAATGCGCTGGGGCCGTCTGCACGAGGGAATCGACTTCGTCCCGGGCGAGGGCGCACCCATCCAGGCGATCGCGGATGGCGTCGTGCGCATCGCGACCGAGCAGGGCGGCGCCTACGGCGTGACCGTCTACATCGATCACGTGATCGACGGACAGGTCATCACGAGCCACTACTCGCACATGCAGTACGGCTCGCTCCAGGTCAAGGCGGGGCAGACCGTCAAGGTCGGCGACATCGTCGGGCACACGGGCAACACCGGTCGTTCGTACGGTGCCCACCTGCATTTCGAGATCATCATCAACGGCAGCACGATCGATCCGCTGCCGTGGTTGCGCGAGAACGCGGGCCGGTACTCGTACTGACCCGCCTCGATTTCATGAGGACGCCACAGTGATGGTATTCTCGTGTGGTTGCCCCGCGAGGGGCAGCACGCCCCGATAGCTCAGTGGCAGAGCACTTCCATGGTAAGGAAGGGGTCGTCAGTTCAATCCTGACTCGGGGCTCACAGCGTTCGTATCTGCGATGCGGATGCGGTGTGGCAGGGTAGCTCAGCTGGTCAGAGCGCACGACTCATAATCGTGAGGTCGCGGGTTCAAGCCCCGCTCCTGCTACAGATGAAAACCCCCGGGATTCCCGGGGGTTTTTGCGTACCCAGGGTCCAGACTCATCACGATCGTCGGTGCAGTGGCGTCCGTTCGCGCGCGGACGTGAATCCTGTCAAGGGGATGCCGTCCGACTCGCGCGGCGGCGAGACTGAACGTCCTTTGCTGCAACAGACGATCGGAGCGAACATGTCAGACCCTCAGGCAACACCGGAATCAGGCTCCGGGATCGAAGCGGTCGGCGTGGACGCCGACTTCGTGACGAACGACCCGGATCCCGAGGTCGACCCCGCGACTCCTGGCGAGGATCAGAAGGCCGACGGCGACAACGCGGATCACCCCGACGAGCTCGAGGTCGGCGACCTTCCCTGATCGCGCAGACCACGGGCCCGCTCCTCGTCCGAGGAGCGGGCCCGTGGTCTGTGCCAGTGGGTCAACGGATGGTGGGCGGGGCATCGCTCCGGCCGGCCGCGACGCTGTCCTCGTCGTCAGGCGCGGCGTCAGACGGTCGTCCGGAGAGGCCGCGCTGCTCGGCCTCCAGACGCTCGGCCTCTTCGCCGCTGATCGCCTCGCCGCGGGCGACGAGTCCGGCCTGATCCGAGAGGGGGATCTGCTTGAGGAACAGCGACAGCACGAGGGCGAGCACGATGAACGGCACGAGGTACCAGAACACGGGTGCGAGAGCATCCGCGTAGGCCGTCACGATGCCGTCTCGCACCTCATCGGGCAGCGAGCTGAGCGTCGCGGGGTCGATCGTCGACGCGGCCTGTGATGCGGCGTCCGGTGAGGCGCCTGCGTCCGCGAACACCCCGAGCAGGTTCTCGGTGAGGCGCGTCGTGAAGATCGTGCCGAACACGGCGGTGCCGAGCGATGCGCCGACCTCGCGGAAGTAGTTGTTCGTGCTGGTGGCCGTGCCGATCTCGCCGGACGGGACCGCGTTCTGCACGACCAGGACGACGACCTGCATGATCAGGCCGAGTCCTGCGCCGAACACGAAGAGGAACGTGCAGATCAGCCAGATCGGCGTCTCGGCCGACAGCGTGGTCATCGAGACCATCGCGATGCCGGTGAGGATCGTGCCCACGATCGGATAGATCTTGTACTTGCCGGTCTTCGAGATCGCGATGCCCGAGAAGATCGAGGTTCCGATCAGGCCCACCATCATCGGGATCATCAAGAGCCCGGATGCTGCCGCGGACGTTCCGGAGGACATCTGCAGGAACGTGGGCACGAACCCGATCGCGGCGAACATGCCGATTCCGAGCACGAGACCGATCGCGGTCGCGTTCACGAAGATCGGGTTGCGGAACAGGCTCAGCGGGATGATCGGGTCCTGCACCTTCGACTCCGTGATGACGAAGGCGGTGGCTGCGACGACGAGCCCCGCGCCCCAGGCCCAGGTGGCCAGCGAATTCCAGCCGAACTCCTTGTCACCGCCGAAGTCGGTGAAGAAGATCAGACACGTGGTGGCGATCGAGAGGAAGATCACGCCGAAGATGTCGATCGGCTTCTGCGCCTTCTTGCTCGGCAGCTTGAGCGCCACGAGGGCGATGATGAACGCCGCGATACCCACCGGGATGTTGATGTAGAACGCCCACTGCCAGGTGAGGTGGTCGACGAAGAAGCCGCCGAGGAGGGGGCCGGCGACAGCCGACAGGCCGAACACGGCGCCGAGCGGTCCCATGTACTTGCCACGCTCGTTGGCCGGGACGATGTCGGCGATGATCGCTTGCGACAGGATCATCAGTCCGCCGCCGCCGAGCCCCTGAAGGGCGCGGAAGATGACGAACATCCAGAAGTCGGTGGCGAAGGCGCATCCGACGGAGGCGAGAGTGAACAGAGCGATCGCGACCAGGAAGAGATTGCGGCGGCCCAGCACATCGCCGAACTTGCCGTAGATCGGCATGACGATGGTGGTCGCGAGCAGGTAGGCGGTGGTGATCCAGACCTGGTGGTCGACGCCGCCGAGCTGGCCGACGATCGTCGGCATCGCGGTCGAGACGATCGTCTGGTCGAGGCTGGACAGCAGCATCCCCGCGATCAGGGCGCTGAAGATGATCCAGATGCGCCGCTTCGTGAGCAGGAAGGGCGCATCCTTGGTGGCTGTGGCGGACATTCAGTCGGCTTTCTGTGATGGTGCGTACACGGTGCGGGCGACCTCGAGCCGGCGGCTGACGAGGTCGCTGAAGGAGTCGGTCGAGTGGTGGTGGAGCAGCTGGTCCATGCTCAGGCGCACCAGAGCACCGACCGAATGGACGAGGACCTCGGCGCGCAGTTCGGCGCCGGTGCCGTCGCCTGTTCGCCGGACGATCAGCGCCATGTCACGACGTTCGTTCTTGGCGATCTGCTCGAACGCCGCCTTGATGAGGCGCGGCTCCTGCTCGATGATCGCGAACATGGCGGGGGCGTCGTCGAGCGGGTTGAACAGGTCGAACCGAGCAGTGGTCAGCTCGATGAAGTCGTCGAGCAGGTCACCGGCACGGGCCACGAAATCCTCTTCGAGAGCCTCCTGACGGGGGTCGATCGCGGCGAAACCGAAGACCGCGTTCTCCTTGCTCTCGAAGTAGTTGAAGAACGTCCGTCGCGAGACGCCGACCTCGGTGCACAGCTCCTCGACCGTGAAGCCGGCGAACCCGTGCTCCGCGGTCAATCGTCGGGCGGCCTCGGTCAGCGCGCGCGATGTCTCGCGCTTGCGCTGACCCCGCAATGAATCTGCACTCTGGCTCATAGAGTGCAATATTGCACTCTGAACCTAAGAGTGCACTGTGAAGAGAATCTCGGAGCACTTTGTGACGAATGGTTCGTAGCATCCGTCTTAGTGGTGTCGCGGCACTGCGACCCGCTCCTCGACGGGGCGGACATTCGGATGAAGGAGCGCACCATGGCGAACGTGACGAACAGCACCGGGTCGAAGGCTCAGGTCGCAGCGACCGAGGCGGCAGCGCCGTCGACGGGCCAGACGGTCATCGAGAACGGTGTCGTCGCGAAGATCGCGGGCATCGCCGCCCGGGAGGTGCCGGGTGTCCATGCTCTCGGTGGGGGAGCGGCTCGTGCGGTGGGCGCCATCCGCGACGCGCTCAACTCCACCGATCTCGCGCAGGGCGTCAGCGTCGAGGTCGGCGAAACTCAGGTCGCCGTCGACGTGACGATCGTCGCCGAGTACCCGGCCGCGCTGCACAAGGTCGCCGACGAGGTGCGAGCAGCCATCTCCCTTGCGATGGCCGAGTACGTCGGCAAGCAGGCCGTCGAGGTGAATGTGACCATCAACGACGTGCACATCCCGGCCGACGACGAGCCGGCCGATGACGTGGACGTCGACGGCGGTGCGGAGGCTCGTGTCCTGTGACCCCTCGAGGTCTGGACGAGTGATCGGATCAGAACCTCATGAACCCGAGATCGGATCGGGCATCCCATCCGATCTCGGGTTCGCTCCGAATCTATTCGGGGGCATGGAAAAAGGAGTCCACGCATGGCTGGGGAACCATTTCGCTCTGCTCTCGAGCAGGCTGACGACCGGATCGTCGCCGGGCGAGCGATGGATGGGGACGTCGCCGCGTTCGCGGTGCTCGTCCGCAGGTACACGCCGATGATGCGCGCATACACGCACCGGATGCTGAACGCCTCCGCCGACGTGGACGACATCGTGCAGGAAACGTTCGTCACCGCGTGGCAGCGGTTCTCGGAACTCGACGACCCCGCGAAGGTCAAGAGCTGGCTGATGAGGATCGTGAGCCGCAAGGCCGTGGATCGCATTCGGGCGTTGCGCCCGACACTCGACGTGGATGACATGGAGCAGGCGGCCCCCTCGAAGGACTCGCCTGCACGGGTCGTGGAGGCGCGTGAGGGTGTCGCGGCCCTGGGAGCCGCTCTGCAGGAGCTTCCCGCCGCACAGCGCGAGTGCTGGGTGCTCCGCGAGATGGGCGGATACTCCTACGACGAGATCGCCGCGGAACTGGGCATCTCCGTCTCGACCGCTCGAGGCCTGCTCGCCCGAGCCCGAAAGTTCATGATCGTGCGGATGGAGGCGTGGCGATGACTGAAGAGCAGGAGACTCCCGACGTGCGTCAGCTCGGTCTCGAACCGAGTGATCTCGATGGACACACGCTCGAAGAGCTGACCGACTACCTCGAGGCGGGGCGTCTGCCTCTCGACCCTGACATCGAGGGTTCGCCCGGGTGTCAGCTCGCGCTCGACGCGCTCGAACGTCTGCGCGGGTTGGGTGGGCAGTTGATGGAGGCGGATACCGCGGCGATGCCCGAGGTCGACGACAGCTGGGTCGACCGCATCCTCAGCGGGATCGCCCTGGATGCCCGTGCCGGTCGCCGCATCCCGTTCGAGGAGGCGGAGGCGGGTGTCGACTTCGGGATCACCGAGGGAGCCGTTCGCGGCCTGATCCGCTCTGCCGAGAACGCGGTCCCCGGCATCCTCGTCGGTCACTCGACGCTCGAGGGCGATGCCACGACAGTGGGCGCGCCCATTCGGATCACCATCGAGGTCAACGCCCTGTACGGCGAATCGATCCCCGTGGCCGTCGAACGGCTGCGGCAGGAGGTGGGTGAGCGGGTGCACCGACACACCGACCTCGCCCTGACCGGGATCGACATCACGGTGCGTGATGTCCAGAGGGTCAGCGACTCGACGGAGGAGAAGTCATGACGAACCCAGTGACCCACGAGGGACTCGCGGAGCGCGTGGAAGCGGCGGTGCTCGCGACGACGGGTGTTCGCAGCCTCTATCGCGCAGGTTCGCTGATCTCGAATCTCGTCGGCACGAGCGCGATCGTGCTCGGCATCAATCGCTCCGACGAACCCCTCGTCGCGGTGCGGATCTCCGGCGATGCCGCACAGGTCGAAGCATCGCTCGGGATCGAATACTCGGCGGGCGCCGTCGCCACGCTCCGCGAGGTGCGTGCGGTGGTCGAGCGGACCCTCACCGCTGACGGCCTGGCGCTCGCCGACATCGTGCTCACGATCGCGTATGTCCATCCTCGGGAGGCATCGTCGGACTGAGTCCGCGTGAGCACGCAGAGGCGCCGATCTTGGGTGAAGATCGGCGCCTCTCGGCGTTCTGGTGGTGAGGGGTCAGGCGATCGAGCGCAGGCCGTCGACGAGCGGCGTGGTCGGACGGCCGATGAGGCGCGCGAGCGTCCCGTCGGTGTCGGCGAGTGCGCCGGAGCCGATGCCGGCATCCAGGGCGACCACGAAGCCGGCGGTGCCCTCGTCGAGGCCCGCCGCCAGGAGGCCGGCGCGCTGCTCGTCAGCAGTCAGCGGCTGGTAGGTCACGTCGCGCCCGGAGATCTCCGCGATCGCCGCGGCCAGGTCGGCGTAGTTCCAGGCGACGTCGCCGCCCAGCTCGTAGACCTCGCCGATGTGGCCGTCTTCGAGCAGCACGACGGCTGCGGCATCCGCGAAGTCCTTGCGGCTCGCAGAGGCGACTCGCCCGTCGCCGGCGCCCGCGGCAAGGACGCCCGTCTCGGCGGCGCGGGCCAGGTCTGCCGCGTAGTTCTCGGTGTACCAGTTGTTGCGGAGGATCACGGAGGGGAGCCCGGAGGCCTGGATGAGCTCCTCGGTGGCCTTGTGCTCGGGAGCGAGGACCAGGTCGCTCGTCGTCGCCTTCGGGGCGCTGGTGTAGACGAACTTGGTGACCCCTGCCTGCGTCGCGGCGTCGATGACGGCCTCGTGCTGCGCGACGCGCTGTCCGACCTCCGAACCCGAGATCAGGAGGACGGAGTCGACGCCGTCGAGTGCCGCCGTGATCGACGACGGATCGGCGTAGTCGAGACGGGCGACTCGCACGCCCAGCCCCTCGGCCTTGGCGACGTCACGAGCACCCGCGACGATCGACTGCGGGTCCGCACCGCGCTCGAGGAGGCTGGCGATGACGAGGCGTCCGAGTTTGCCGGTCGCGCCGGTGACGAGGATGGTCATGGGGTGTCCTTTCGTAGGTGACATGACCCACAACCGTCGGGCAGGAGGAGAACATTCCGGACCGGTGGTACCCACTTTGAAGTAAGGTACGTACATGGCGGTAAGTTATGCGCAGATCCGGGAGTCCACCCCGCAGATCTTCGAGCCGGGATGCAGCACCCGCGTGATCCTCGACCACGTCATGAGCAAGTGGGGTGTGCTCGTGCTCTCGTCTCTCTCCGACGGGACGCGCCGCTGGGGCGAGCTGCGACGTGAGGTGGGCGGCATCAGCGAGAAGATGCTGGCCTCGACTCTCCGCACCCTCGCTGATGACGGACTCGTGCACCGGGAATCGTTCCCGACCGTGCCCCCGCACGTGGAGTACAGCCTGACGCCGCTCGGCCGCGATCTGATGGGGCGGATGCTGCCGCTCGTCGAGTGGGTGGCCGATCATGCCGACGGGATGACCGCTCGACGATAGGTCAACGGATTCCGTTGTTCGCAACGACACGTCTCCACGAAATCCGTCGGTCCGAGAAAAGGATTGACGCGATAACCGTAGTGGCCGTATCTTCTGAGCATGTCAGCTACGACGCCGATCCATCTCGAACGCCCCGACGGCAAGGGGCTCGCCACCGGTTCGCTGGGGCTGTGGGGGTCCACGGTCATCGGTCTCGCGTCCACCGCGCCGGTGTACTCGCTCGTCGCGACGCTCGGATTCGTGGTCCTCGCAGTCGGAGCCCAGGCGCCGATCGCGTTCATCATCGCGTTCGTGCCGATGCTGCTGATCGCCTTCGCCTACCGTGAGCTGAACAACGCCGTGCCCGACTGCGGCACGACATTCACCTGGGGCACGAAGGCGTTCGGTCCGTGGGTCGGCTGGATGGGCGGCTGGGGCGTGGCCGTCGCCGGCATGGTCGTGCTCGCCAACCTCGCGCAGATCGCGTCGGTGTACTTCTGGTCGCTGATCGGGTTCGACCTCGAGAACAACGACTGGCGCATCATCCTTGTCGCGGTTCTCTTCATCGCCTCGATGACGTGGGTGAGCTGGCGCGGTGTCGAGATCGGCGAGCGCATCCAGAACATCCTGCTCGGCATCCAGTACCTCGCCCTCGCGATCTTCGTGGTGGCGGCACTCTGGCAGTTCTTCGCCGGGACGGCGCCGAACCCGACCCCGTTCGATCTCGAGTGGCTGAACCCGTTCGGCTTCACCGACTGGTCGGGCTTCACCGAGGCGATCCTCCTCGCCCTCTTCATCTACTGGGGCTGGGACACCTGCCTGGCGCTGAATGAAGAGACCAAGGATCCGAAGAAGATCCCGGGGCGGGCCGCACTGCTGACGACCGTCATCCTGCTGTTCACCTACGTCGGCGTGACGATCGCCGCCATGATGTACGCCGGACTCGGCGAGACCGGCACCGGGCTCGGCAACGAGGCGAACGCCGACGACTTCTTCCTCGCCATCAAGGACGGCCTGCTCGGGCCCTTCGGCTGGATGCTGGTCGTCGCCGTGATCATCTCGGCGGTCTCCTCGACCCAGACCACGATCCTCCCGACGGCACGAGGCACCCTCGCGATGGGCGTCTACCGCGCTCTGCCCGCGAAGTTCAAGGACGTGCACCCGACCTTCAAGACGCCGTCGTTCTCGACCATCGTCATGGGCGTCGTCGCGTCCGCCTACTACGTCGGGATGACCCTGATCAGCGACAACATCCTCCAGGACTCGATCCTGTCGCTGGGGCTCGCGATCGCGTTCTACTACGCCATCACCGGCTTCGCGTGCGTCTGGTACTTCCGCAAGGACCTCACCACCTCTGCGCGGGACTTCTTCTTCAAGGGGCTCTTCCCGCTCCTCGGCGGGCTCATGCTGACGGGTGCATTCGTGCAGTCGGCGATCGACATGTGGGACGTCGACTACGGCTACACCGTGCTCTTCGGAATCGGCGGCACCTTCGTGATCGGCATCGGCTCGCTGGCCATCGGCCTGGTGCTGATGTTCGTCTGGTACCTCTTCCCGCGTTCGAAGCGGTTCTTCCGCGGCGAGAGCCTCAACCGCGACACGCAGGTCATGGTCCCCGACGAGCCGGGCGACTTCATCCGCTCGATCGACGGCGGCATCTGATCCGCATCGGGCGGCGCACGGGTACGCCCTAGGCTTTATCCGTGCGCATCCGGCTCGACATCGCCTACGACGGCACCCACTTCCGCGGGTGGGCCAAGCAGCCGACCCTGCGCACCGTGCAGGGGACTCTCGAGGCGGCGCTCGCGCGCATCGTCGGATCCGACGTGCAGTTCGTCGTCGCGGGGCGCACGGATGCGGGCGTGCACGCGCAGGGGCAGGTCGCGCACGTCGATCTCGACGAGGAGCAGTGGGCGCGCATCGAATCTCGGCAGGGCCGCACTCCGCAGGACCCGGCCGCATCCATCGCTCGCCGCATGCGCGGGGTCCTCGGGGCGTATCCCGATGCGACCGTGACGCGTTCGTCGATCGCCCCTGAAGGATTCGACGCCCGCTTCTCCGCCGTCTGGCGCCGCTACCGCTACCGGCTCGCCGACGAGGCGTCGGGGTATGACCCGGTCCGCCGACACGACACGACGACGCACCGCGGGGTGCTCGACGGCCAAGCGATGGACGCCGCAGCGCGCACGCTCATCGGACTCCACGACTTCGCGGCCTACTGCAAGCCACGCGAAGAGGCGACGACCATCAGAACTCTGCTGGACTACCGCTGGTCGCGAGATGCCGACGGCGTGCTCGTCGCCGAGGTGAAGGCCGATGCCTTCTGCCACAGCATGGTGCGTGCACTGGTGGGCGCGTGCGCGGCGGTGGGCGAGGGCCGCCTCGATGTCGACGACCTGGCCGTGTTGCGCGACGCGCTCACGAGGACGAGCGAGTTCAAGGTGCTGGCGGCACGGGGGCTGACGCTCACCGAGGTCGGATACCCCGCCGACGAGCTGCTCGCGACCCGAGCGGAGCAGACGCGCGCTCGCCGCGACAGCACGAGCGCATGAACGCGTCCACGGCGACGATCATCGAGGTCTCATCGCGTGGATGGGCGTTCTGGCGTGCTCTGCTCGACACCTGCGTGGGGCTGATCGCCGGTACGGCTTTCACGTTCGTCGGCATCATCGTGATCGGGATCGTAGGGGAGGAGGCCCTGCCATCGCTGTACTGGCAGGTCGACCTCGATCCCCTCTTCCGCGCGAGCATGGGGGTGTTCCTCGTCGTCGCCGCCGTGTTGGCGATCGCCGTGCCCTTCGTCGTGGTCGCCGAGCGCGTCGCGGCACTCCGCGCGGTCGAGGCGGCCGCGCAACGGAATCCGGATGCCGTGCCGCAGCGAACCCTGAGACTCGAACTCCAGAACGCGCCGGCCGACCTGCTGCAGACGACGGGTGCGGTTCTGTTCTGGTGCCTGGCGGGGCTCGGCGGACTCTTCGCGCTGGGGGTGTTCTTCACCGAGGACCTTCGCGAGGATGCGGTGAGCTGGGTCGCGCTCCTCGTGATCGCCGTGCTGGCCTCCGGAGCCGAGGCGGTGCGGCGACTCGGTCGACGAATGGTCGAGCGCGACGCCGCTCGTGTGGGTGAGCTGTGGACCCGGTGGAAGCGGCTCGTGCCGCGAGCGCAGAGAGCAGATGCGGATCGGCGGGAGGCCGCGATGCGCGCTGTCGTGCCCCGCTGGCTCTCGGTCCCGACCGCGCGAACGATCGCTCGGATCGCGAACGTGCTGCTGACCGCGACACTCGTCTCGCTCGCGGCGTTCATGCTCTCGGTCTTCATGCGCCAGCAGTGCCGCACCTGTGATCCGGTCTACTGGAACGAGCCGATCGAGAACGGCATCGATGTGCTGAGCCTGAGCAGCGGGGCCGCGATCGCGATCTGTGCCGTGCTCGGCATCCTCGCCTGGGCAGGAGGCATCGTGCTGCAGTTCCGGAGGGAGCGCGCACTGACGCGGTGGGTGTCGGACGGCATGCCTCGCCGCGTCGACGTGACCCTGGTCGATCCTCTGCTCTCGGGCAACCGGTCGATGGTGCGCCTGCAGATCGGCCTGTCGGCCGCAGGCGCCGGTGCGGTGCTGGTGGGCACCGGGTCGCTGTGGGCGGAGTGGGTGGCCATGGACGCGCGGGCAGTGCTCCTCGCCGCCGTCGTGCTGATCGCGTTCGGGTTCGTCGTCGGCTGGGCCGATGCGCGACGCAGCCGCAGAGAGCGACAGCTCGCGAGGGACACGCTGTTCCCGGGCGATGTCGGGCCCGTCGGCGATGAGACTCGCAAGACCGCACGGGAGCGCCGCCGCCGACGACGTTGACCCATTCGTGGCCGCCTTCCCCCGAAGGCGGCCACGATGCGGGAGTGCCGCCACGACGGGCCCCAGACCGACGCGGTGGTGACGATCCACAGGCCGAGGGGAGGCGCTGCTGGATCGTATGCTGATATTACGGAGGGCGGGTTCACACTGCGGCGGGGGAACTGTGACGGAGCGGATCGATGATCAGGGCGGCGCGTTCGCCGCGGCGCTCCGTGCGGCGATCTCCGAACGGGGCGTCACCCTCGCGCGGCTGCGGAGCCAGCTGATCGACGACGGCAATCCGGTGTCCATGGCGACCTTGAGCTACTGGCGTTCCGGCGATCGGCAGCCGGAAGGGCCGCAGTCGCTGAGCGTCGTCGACGGAATCGAGGATCGCCTCGGTCTGCATCGCGGGCATCTGGGCGGTCTGCTCCGGGCGTCGGCTCGATTGGGCACGGTGGCGCCGCCACGGCTGCCCTTCGACGAGGAGCGGGAGCAGCGGGAGACCGAGGAGACGCTGCGAGAGCTGCGCGCGGCCCCGCAGGACGCTCTGCGCGACCTCTCCACGCACGTGACCGTGTCGGTCGGGGCCGAGGGATCCGTCGAGAAGGTCATCATGCGCTCCCTCGTGCAGTCGACGAAGGGGACGATCTCCGAGCTGCCGCTCATCGACGTCGCTCCGATCGAGACCGATGCGATGTCGGTGATCTCCGATGTCGTCGGCGGGCATGTCGACCGCGCCTACCAGCATCCGGGCCGTCTGCTGTCGGGAGTCGTGATCGCGCTCGACGAGCCGATCGAGACCGGTGCGACGACGCTGTTCGAGTTCACCGAGACCTTCCCCGTCGGATACCCCCCGAGGCAGTCCGCGTGGCACGCCACGTCTCGGCCGGCGCGCGAGGCGCTCATCTGGGTGCGATTCCATCCTGACGCCCTGCCGAGCTGGTGCGAGGAGTACATCGAGACCGACGACGAGTACGTGTCGTCGATGCGCTCCGTGCGAAGTGGTTCCGTCCATCTCGCGCGACACGGTTTCGGTCCTGGGGTCATCGGGATCCGCTGGGGGTACGACGAGTGACCCGACGCGACGGCCCGTTCACCGGACGGACGGACGATTGCCACCGGAATCCAAGGCTGACGCACTACCGTGAGGTGCGATGAAGGTCATCTCGTACAACCTGCAGAAGCACCGAGCAGCGGGGGAGCTCTCGGTGCTCGCCTCCGAGCACGATCCCGACATCCTGTGTCTCCAGGAGTGCGATGTCGCCGACCTGCCGGAGACCATCGGCGACCTCACGCTCGCGGATGCGACGCAGGGCAACCGGCTGGGACTCGCGATGTTCTATCGCGCGAGCGAGTTCCATCTGCAGGGGATCCGCACGATCGAACTCAAGAAGTCGCTCCACGACCGCATCGCCAAGCCCGCCCATGAGCGTGTGCTGGGTGCGAGACTCCACGACATCGACGCGGGGCGGGACTTCATCGCGGCATCCTTCCATGCGGCGCCGCTGACCGCGCTGAACTCGCTGCGTCGCCATCAGATCCGTGCGGCGCTGACCGAGCTCGCGACGCTCGGCGAAGGTTTGCCCCAGCTGATGGTGGGCGACTACAACTACCCGGTCTTCAAGGAGAACCTGGGCAAGACCGTGCGCGAGCACGGCTATGCGCTCACGATGAGCGACGATCACACCTACACGCGGTACCGCGTGTTCCGCGGTCACTACGACTTCGCCACATCGGCGGGCTTCGAGATCCAGCGGGTCACGACCCTTCCCCAGGGGCTCAGTGATCACCGGCCGATCCTGGTGACGACGCGGTTCGACTGACCGGCGGCCGCCGCCCGGTTTGGGAGAACGCCCGGGATGGCGTAGGCTGTCTCTTTGGTACTCGACTGCCGAGTGCCGCGAACGTGAGCCCTCCACTGGCGTGTTCCTCCCTCTCGGGAAGAACCACCCCGGAGTGGGATTCACGAACTTCTCCGTTCGAACAAGAAAGCAGCACTATCGTGACGCGCACTTACACTCCGAAGGCCGGCGAGGTCCAGCGTGACTGGGTCGTCATCGACGCCACTGACGTCGTTCTCGGCCGCCTGGCTTCGCACGCCGCTACGCTCCTGCGTGGCAAGCACAAGCCCACCTTCGCCAACCACATCGACTCGGGTGACTTCGTCATCATCGTGAACGCCGACAAGGTCGCGCTCACCGGTCAGAAGCTCCAGAAGAAGCTGGCTTACCGCCACTCGGGTTACCCGGGCGGCCTGAAGTCGGTCACCTACGCCGAGCTCATGGAGAAGAACCCGGTCCGCGCTGTGGAGAAGGCCATCCGTGGCATGCTCCCCAAGAACAGCATCGGCCGTCAGCAGCTGTCGAAGCTCAAGGTCTACGTCGGTGCAGAGCACCCGCACGCGGCTCAGCAGCCGAAGACGTACACCCTCGACCAGGTCGCCCAGTAAGCGCCGTAAAGACTTAAGGACATACTCGTGGCTGACATCCAGGACACCACCGAAAACCCCCAGAACTTCTCGACGTCGACTCCCGAGACCGACGCAGTCGAGGCGGCTCCCCGCCCCGTGCTGAGCGTCCCGGGTGCCGCTGTCGGCCGTCGCAAGCAGGCCATCGCCCGCGTGCGTCTCGTCCCCGGCTCGGGAACGATCACGGTCAACGGCCGCACGCTCGAGGACTACTTCCCGAACAAGCTGCACCAGCAGCTGATCAACGACCCGTTCACGATCCTCAACCTCGCCGGCGGCTACGACGTCATCGCGCGCATCTCGGGTGGTGGCCCCTCGGGTCAGGCCGGTGCACTGCGCCTCGGCATCGCTCGTTCGCTCAACGGCATCGACGAGGAGAACAACCGTCCGACCCTGAAGAAGGCCGGCTTCCTCTCGCGCGACGCTCGCGTCAAGGAGCGCAAGAAGGCTGGACTCAAGAAGGCCCGTAAGGCGCCTCAGTACTCGAAGCGTTAAGGTCCGCTGCTCCGATGCCGATCTTTGGCACGGACGGCGTGCGAGGGCTTGCCAATGGCATCCTCACCGCCGACCTCGCGCTCACCCTGGCCCAGGCGACTGCTGTCGTCCTGGGCCAGGGCCGTACTGCGGAGGCTCGCAAAGCCGAAGGCAAGCGACTCACCGCGGTGGTGGCCCGCGACCCTCGGGTCTCCGGTCACTTCCTCACCGCTGCCGTCTCCGCAGGGCTCGCGTCCTCCGGAGTCGACGTGCTCGAGGCAGGGGTCATCCCGACGCCGGCGCTCGCGTTCCTCGTCGCCGATCGTGACGCCGACTTCGGCGTGATGATCTCGGCGTCGCACAACGCCGCACCCGACAACGGGATCAAGATCTTCGCGCGTGGGGGCGTCAAGCTGCCAGACGTCGTCGAGCAGCGCATCGAAGAGGCGATGGCGGGCGAGAAGCTCCGCCCCACCGGCGCGGGCGTGGGCAGGATCATCCGGTTCTCCGACGCTGAGGACCGCTATGTCGTGCACCTTCTCGGCTCGCTCCCGAACCGCCTGAACGGCCTCAAGGTCGTCCTCGACTGCGCACACGGCGCGGCCTCCGGAGTCTCACCCGAGACGTTCCGCGACGCGGGTGCCGACGTGACCGTCATCGGTGCCGATCCTGACGGATGGAACATCAACGACGGCGTCGGATCGACGCACCTCGACCAGCTCGCCGAGACCGTCGTGCGCCTCGGCGCCGACATCGGCATCGCCCACGACGGTGACGCCGATCGGTGCCTCGCGGTCGATGCGCAGGGCAAGGTCATCGACGGTGACCAGATCATGGCCATCATCGCGGTCTCGATGAAGGAGCGCGGTCATCTGACCGACGACACCCTCGTCGCCACCGTGATGAGCAACCTCGGCCTGCACGTCGCGATGCGCGAGCACGGCATCACCGTCAGGCAGACCGCGGTCGGCGACCGGTATGTCCTCGAGGACATGAACGCGGGTGGCTACGCCCTCGGTGGCGAGCAGTCCGGTCATGTGATCATGAGCGAGTACGCGACCACGGGCGACGGCCTCCTCACGGGGCTCCACCTCGTCGCCGAGATGGCTCGTCAGAACAAGACGATCGCCGAGCTCGCGAGCGTCATGACGGTGTACCCGCAGGTTCTCATCAACGTCCGCGACGTCGACAAGGACGCCGTCGACGGTGACCCGGTCGTCCAGGCGGCCGTCGCCGAGGTCGTGGCCGAGCTGGGCGACACCGGCCGCGTGCTCCTGCGCAAGTCCGGCACGGAGCCGCTCGTACGCGTCATGGTCGAAGCGGCAGACGCCGACTCCGCCCGGGCCTATGCCGATCGTCTGGTCGACGTGGTGCGCGAGCGCCTCGCTCTCTGACACACCTGAACCACGGCTCGCGCNGCGCGGCGCGTTCCCGTCGAACTGCTCGATGTATCGCAGCAGCACGCCCTCGCGCAGCGCCCAGGGCGAGACCTCGAGCTCGTCGACGTCGAGCGCGGTCATGGCGGTGTGCAGCGAGACCGCTGCGGCGACGATCTGGAACGTGCGATCTGCGGTGATTCCGGGAAGCTCCTGTCGCGCCGATGCGGGCAGGCGCGCGAGTCGTGGGATCCACGAGCCGAGTGACGCACGCGGCAGCACCATGCGTTGGATTCCCGACCAGCCGGGCACGGGATAGCCGGCGAGCTTGGCCAACGAGCGGATCGCCTTCGATGAGCCGACCACGTGGTCGGGCGAGGGAAGAGCGGTGAAACGGGGGAGCACCTCGGCGAGCGTCGCGCTCGCATGATCGCGGAGCCGCTCGACGTCGTCTTCGCCCGGCGGGTCGTTCGGCAGGAACTGCACGGTCATGCGCCCGGCACCGAGCGGGACGGATGCCGCGGCATCCGGCAGCTCGTCGCCACCCGCCGCGACCTCGAGGGATCCACCTCCGATGTCGAGGAGCAGGAGCTGGCCCGCAGACCAGCCGAACCAGCGCCGCACGGCGAGGAACGTCAGCTCGGCCTCGGTCTCGCCGTCGAGCACCTGCAGCGGCTGGCCGAGCGCCGCCTCGATCCGAGCGATCACCTCGGCTCCGTTCCGAGCATCCCGCACAGCGCTCGTGGCGGTGGCGAGGAGTTCGTCGACCTTCTCGGACTCGGCGACCTCTCGTGCCCGGCGGACGGCCGTCTCGAGGGCGACCACGCCCTCCTCCGAGATGGATCCGTCATCCGCGAGGTACCGCATCAGCCGCAGAACCGTGCGGTCGCTGGTCGTCGCCAGAGGTCGGCCGCCGGGTCGAACGTCGGCGGCGAGCATATGGACGGTGTTCGAACCGATGTCGAGGACTCCCAGGCGCACGGGTAGAGACTACTCGCGCGCCGTTACGATGTATGCGTGACCACCGCCGATCCCACGCTGCCGCTGTCTCCGTACCGAGAGATCGGTCGCGACGAATGGGCGCGACTGGCAGCCGGCCTCGATCAGCCGCTCACCGAGACCGAGGTCGTCGAGCTTCGCGGCATCGGAGACCGACTCGACCTCACCGAGGTGCGTGAGGTGTACCTGCCTCTCAGTCGTCTGCTCAGCCTGTACGCGACGGCGACCAAGCGCCTCGGTGCCGCCACGAGCTCGTTCCTTCAGGAGGACGACACCACGACGCCGTTCGTCGTCGGCGTCGCAGGCTCGGTCGCCGTCGGCAAGTCGACCATCGCCCGTCTGCTGCGGGAGCTGATGAGTCGCTGGCCCGGCACGCCGCGCGTCGAGCTCGTCACGACCGACGGGTTCCTGCATTCGAACGCGGAGCTCGAGCGCCGGGGGCTGATGGACCGCAAGGGGTTCCCAGAGTCCTACGACCGTCGCGCGCTGCTCGAGTTCCTCACCGAGGTGAAGAGCGGTGCGCCCGAGGTGCGGGCCCCCTTCTACTCGCACATGCGGTACGACATCGTCCCCGACGCGCACGTGGTGGTGCGGCGGCCGGACGTCGTCATCGTCGAGGGACTGAACGTCCTCCAGCCGCCGCCCGCGCCCAACGACGTCGCGGTGAGCGACCTCTTCGACTTCTCGATCTTCGTCGACGCCGACACCGCGCACATCGAGAAGTGGTACGTCGATCGGTTCCTCGCCCTGCGCGAGGGGGCATTCTCGAATCCCTCCTCGTACTTCAACGTGTTCGCGCATCTCACCGACCAGGAGGCGATCACCACGGCGCTCGGCTATTGGAACGAGATCAACATGCCGAACCTCGTCGAGAACGTGATGCCGACCAAGCATCGGGCACGACTCGTGCTCAACAAGGGCGTCGATCACAGCGTCGAGAGTGTGCTGCTGCGCAAGCTCTGACGGGCGCGGCGAGTTCGTTCGGAACCTTCGCAAAATGCCCGGCTTATCCTTGACCACATGTGTGGAATCGTCGGATACGTGGGCCCGCGGCCCAGCCAGGACATCCTGCTCGCCGGCCTCGCTCGGCTCGAGTACCGCGGATATGACTCCGCAGGTGTCGCCGTCATCGACGGCGACGGGGCCCTGGGCATGCGCAAGAAGGCGGGCAAGCTCGCCGTGCTGCGCGACTCGCTCAAGGATGCAGCCCTCGCGGACGGCAACACGGGCATCGGGCACACCCGCTGGGCGACGCACGGTGGACCGACGGACGAGAACGCGCACCCGCACCTCGCGGATGACGACAAGCTCGCGCTGATCCACAACGGCATCATCGAGAACTTCGCCGCGTTGCGCGACGAGCTGCTCGCCGACGGTGTGAGCTTCCGCAGCGAGACCGACACCGAGGTCGCGGCCGCGCTGCTCGGACGTGAGTACCGCAACAACGGCGGTGACCTCCAGCTCGCGTTCCGCGGCGTCGTCAACCGTCTCGAGGGCGCATTCACCCTGCTCGCGATGCATCAGGATCACCCGGGCCTCGTCGTGGGAGCCCGCCGCAACTCACCGCTCGTGATCGGCCTCGGCGAGGGCGAGAACTTCCTCGGCTCCGACGTCGCCGCATTCATCGAGTACACCCGCAAGGCGCTCGCGATCGGCCAGGACCAGATCGTCTCGATCACCCCGGATGCCGTCACCGTCACCGACTTCGCCGGCACGCCCGTCGAGGCCGAGCCGTTCGACGTCTCGTGGGATGCCGCAGCTGCCGAGAAGGGTGGCTGGTCGAGCTTCATGGCCAAGGAGGTCGCGGAGCAGCCTGAGGCGGTCGCCAACACGATCCGTGGTCGCATCCAGGGTGATCAGGTCGTGATCCCCGAGCTGGACGGCCTCGACGAGCTGTTCCTCGGCATCAACCGCATCATCATCACCGCGTGCGGCACGGCCGCGTACTCCGCCCTCGTCGGCAAGTATGCGATCGAGCAGTGGGCGCGGATCCCCGTCGATGTCGAGCTCGCGCACGAGTTCCGCTACCGCGACCCGGTGATCGGCGACGACACCCTCGTCGTGTCGATCAGCCAGTCCGGCGAGACCATGGACACGCTGATGGCCGTGAAGTACGCCAGCGAGCGCGGCGCGCGCACGCTCTCGATCTGCAACACGCAGGGTGCGACCATCCCTCGCGAGTCGGACGCCGTGGTCTACACGCACGCCGGCCCCGAGGTCGCAGTGGCCTCGACCAAGGCGTTCTCGGCCCAGATCACGGCTCTGCTGCTTCTCGGACTCCACATGGGCCGCGTCCGCGGATCCGTCGCGGATGCGTCCGTCGACGTCGCCGAGCTCGCCGCTCTGCCCGAGAAGATCGCCAAGGTGCTCGAGAGCGAGCAGGAGCACGTCACTCAGCTCGCCGGCTGGATGGCCGACACCCGCTCGGTGCTCTTCCTCGGCCGCCACGTCGGCTTCCCGATCGCCCTCGAAGGTGCGCTCAAGCTCAAGGAGATCTCGTACATCCACGCTGAGGGCTTCGCCGCCGGTGAGCTGAAGCACGGTCCGATCGCGCTGATCGAGCCGGGTCAGCCCGTGTTCGTGCTCGTGCCGTCGCCCCGCCACTCGGCTGTCGTGCACTCGAAGGTCGTCTCGAACATCCAGGAGATCCGCGCCCGCGGCGCTCGTGTGATCGTCGTGGCGGAAGAGGGCGACGCCGCGGTGCTGCCGTTCGCCGACGAGGTCATCCGCATCCCGCTCGCCGGCGCGATGTTCGAGCCGCTGCTCGCGGTGGTGCCGCTGCAGATCTTCGCCATGGCCCTCGCCACCGCCAAGGGGCTCGACGTCGACCAGCCGCGCAACCTCGCGAAGTCCGTCACGGTCGAGTAACCCTCGGCCGGCTCTCGGCCCCGCTGCACACCTGCAGGTCAGCACACCTGCAGGTCAGCACACCTGCCGGTCAGCACACCTGCAGGTCAGAATCACAGATGCATGCCCAGATGAGCGATCTGGGCATGCATCCGTTTTCTCGACCTGCGTTTGTGTGACTCATCATCCGCGCGCCCGGGCGATCGCCGCGATGACAGCGCGAGCGACGGCATCCCAGTCGTGCATGATCATGGCGTAGTCGAAGCGGAGCGTCTCGAATCCGAGGCGGGATGCCGCGGCATCCCTCGTCAGATCCTTGTGCCGCATCTCGGGGCCTTCGTGGTTGAGTCGACCGTCGACT
The DNA here is from genome assembly GCF_052045655.1 of Microbacterium sp. 22215. NCBI lineage: Bacteria > Bacillati > Actinomycetota > Actinomycetes > Micrococcales > Microbacteriaceae > Microbacterium > Microbacterium sp. 22215. The sequence continues at coordinate 237,354 of NZ_JBQEPC010000003.1, read as the reverse complement.
TCGATGATCACCCGTCGCGCAGCCACGAAGTCCACGCGGCCGACACCCTCGATGACGACCTGGCAGTCCAGGTGTATCCCGAGCAGATGCAGTCTCAGTCGGAGGATCGATTCGAGTCCGCTCTCGGCATCGGGGCGTGCGAGATCGAGGAGCCTGTGGGCCGACTTCGGCAACTCGCGTCTGATCCTCTTGCGATCGTGCGCGGAGAGCAGGCGCAGGTTCCACGCGGACTCGTACGCCGCGAAGAACGCCTCCTGATCGAGGCATCTGTATGCATGCACGAGAGCCGCCGCGACCGGAGCCGGCCCGAGTCCCGCGGTGCCGGGAGAGTGATGCGGGATGCATTCGCAGGGGGTGTGCGGATGCCTGCGCCCGGAGCCGCCCAACCACACATGCACGATCGCATCGACGCTCGGGAGCACCCAGACGCCGTGCGCGCGGAGCGCATCCGCACACGTGAGAGCTCCGCCATGCGCCGCCGCGGCGACGACTTTCGGGTCTGTGGTGGACAGGGCGTAGACCCCTTGGCGGACTCGGTTGATGGTGCCGGCGCGCGCCGCAGCAGAGAGTTGAGCGCGGGTCGATCCGAACTGCTGTAGATGCCGCCCTCGCGCGATTCCGCCGAGAACGTGGAGGAGATCCGCCGGTTCGATCATGCTCCGAGCATCCGACGCCTGTGGTGTCGCCGGATGTCAGAAACCCGCGCTTTGGGGAAGACTGCCGACGTCAGGATGAGTGTGCAGTCGAAGTCACTCGCACAAATGCATGCTCGAACGACGGATGCAGGTCGAAAACTGGGATCCGAGCGTGCGTATGTGATCTCGGCATGCACATGACAAAGGGCCGGGGCGTCGGGGTATCGGGTGGGAGGGGGAGTGGGAGCGGCTGAGTCGGGGCGTCGGGGAGGTATGGCCGGGGGAGGCGCGGGGCGAGCCCAGCCGAACGCTCCATCCGCCGCGACTAGGCTGAACGGGTGATCATCGGGACCGGCATCGACCTCGTGGACATCCCGCGGTTCGAGCGGACGCTCGAGCGTACGCCACGGCTTCGGGAGCGCCTCTTCGCGCCGGGGGAGCGTTCGCTGCGGCTGCCTTCCCTCGCCGCGCGCTACGCCGCGAAGGAGGCGCTGATCAAGACGCTCGGCGGTTCCGACGGCGTCCACTGGATCGAGATCGAGATCGCCTCGGAGGCGTCGGGGCGTCCGCACTTCGTGCTGTCTGGCACCACCGCCGAGGTCGTCGCCGCGCGGGGCATCACCCGACTCCACCTCACACTCACCCACGACGCGGGGCTCGCCGCCGCATTCGTCGTCGCCGAAGGAGAGCCGCTGTGACCGTTCCGTTCCGCGAGGCGCGCATCGATCTGGATGCGATCACCGACAACGTCCGCCATTTCCGTCGCCTGACAGGCGTGCAGGTCATCGCGGTGGTCAAGGCGAACGCGTACGGGCACGGTGCCGCGGCAGCCGCTGTCGCCGCGCTCGCCGGCGGTGCCACGCGCCTCGGGGTGGCCGAGATCCCGGAGGCGCTCGACCTGCGACGCCAGGGCATCACGGCACCGATCGTCGCGTGGTTGCACGCGCCGGGTGAGCGGTTCGACCAGGCAGCCGAGCACGACATCGAGGTCGGCATCTCGTCGTTCGATCAGCTCGAGGCAGCTGGCGCCGCGGCATCGGTCGATCGTCCGGTGGGCGTCCACCTCAAGTTCGAGACCGGGCTCTCGCGCAACGGCATCGCACCGGCCGACTGGCGGCGAGTGCTCGCGGAAGCGGCCCGACTCGAGCGCATCGGCCGGTTGCGGATCATCGGACTCTTCAGCCACCTCTCGAACACCTCCGCTCAGGACGATCGCGAGGCGCTCGCGAAGTTCGACGAGGGCGTCGCGGCTGCGGCATCCTTCGGCATCCACCCCGACATCCGGCACATCGCGGCGACCGCCGCAGCGATCGACCTGCCCGAGATGCGGCTGGATGCCGTGCGCATCGGCGTCGGCATCTACGGACTCTCCCCGTTCGACGACCGCTCGTCGGCCCAACTCGGACTGCGCCCCGCGATGACGCTGCGCGGCGCGATCGCCGCCGTGCGCCGGGTGCCCGCCGGCACGGGAGTCTCGTACGGTTACGATCACCGTGCACCCCACGACACGACCCTCGTGCTCGTGCCACTCGGCTATGCCGACGGGGTTCCGCGACACGCCTCCGGCCGCCTGCCGGTGTCGATCGGCGGCCGCCGGTACACCAACGTCGGCAGGATCGCCATGGACCAGTTCGTGGTCGATGTCGGAGACGCGCCCGTGTCGATCGGCGACGAGGTCGTGCTGTTCGGCGACTCGACCCTCGGTGTCCCGTCCGCCGCGGAATGGGCGAACGCCGCTTCGACCATCAACTACGAGATCGTCACTCGCATCGGCGCACGCGTGCCGCGGAGGTCGGCATGAGCGTCGACCCCGCATTCCTCGGGCACCGTGAGATCGAGACGTCCGAGGCGATGGAGAAGCTCGGCTTCCGTATCGGCGAGCGGCTCGAACCGGGCGATCTGCTGATCCTCACCGGCCCACTGGGCGCAGGCAAGACCACGTTCACGCGAGGGCTCGCCGAGGGCCTCGGCGTTCGTGGCCCGGTGCAGAGTCCCACCTTCGTGATCGCCCGGACGCATCCGTCGCTGGTGGGACGGGCGCCGCTGGTCCATGTCGACGCCTACCGCCTCGGCTCGGGCGCCGAGCTCGACGACCTCGATCTGGACCTCGCCCGCTCGGTCGTCGTGATCGAGTGGGGGCGCGGGATGGCCGAGGACCTCGCCGAGACCTGGTGGGACATCGAGTTCGAGCGCCCGGTCGGCGGCGACGACGACCTCGACCCCTCCGAGCTCGATGCCGATGCCCCGCGGCACGTCACCATCACGCGGGGCGGACGCTCAGCGATCGCGGGTGGAAGGCCGACTACCCTGGAGGGGTGATCCTCGCCGTCGACACCTCCCTGGGCACCGCCGTCTCGCTCATCGACGACGACGGCACCCGTCGCTCCGACGCATCGGCCGCTGACCCGCTCGGTCATGCGGAGGTCATCGGCGACCTGCTCGTAGGGGCGCTCGACGCCGCGGGCTCGCAGCCGGTCACGCACGTCGTCGCAGGGATGGGTCCCGGTCCGTTCACGGGGCTCCGCATCGGCATCGCGACGGCACGCGCGTTCGCGCGGGGTCGTGGAATCCCGGTCGTCCCGGTGCCGAGTCACTTCGCGCCCGCGCTCACCGCGATCGAACAGGATGCCGTCACGGGGCCGTTCGCGATCGTCACCGACGCACGCCGTCGTGAGGTGGCCATCACGGTGTTCGACGGGACGGATGCCGACGGCATCCCGCTCGTGACCCGCGACACCGTGCTCGTGCCCCGAGCCGACGCGGACGACCGTCTCGACGGCATCCGGCGTATCGATGTCGAGACGCTCTCTGCCGTCGATCTCGCTCGCGTCGGGGGGAGAGCCGTCGCCGCGGGGCGCGTTCTCGCCGGTGACGAGCCGCTGTACCTGCGGCAACCTGATGTCACGGTTCCGGGCGCTCCGAAGAAGGTGGGGCGATGACTCTCCGAGTGGCGACGCCGGACGATCTCGACGCGATCATGGCCATAGAGCATCGCTCCTTCCCCACCGATGCGTGGAGCGCCGAGGCCATGGCCCTGGAACTCGCCAGCCCTCACGGGCGCTACCTGGTCGACGAGCTCGACGGAGCGATCGTCGGCTACGGGGGAGTCCGAGCCCTCGAGGGCTCTCGCGACGCGGACATCCAGACCATCGCCTTCGACGCGGAGCACCGCGGTGCAGGTCGTGGCCGTGCGCTCCTTCGGGGGTTGCTCGACACCGCGGCAGAGCGCGGAGCGCGCGAGGTGTTCCTCGAGGTCCGCGCCGACAACCCGAGTGCCGAGGGGCTGTACCTCTCCGAGGGATTCGAGGAGATCGGGCGTCGTCCGAGGTACTACCAGCCCGATGACATCGATGCGATCGTGATGCGACTCGCACTGCAGCACGGTCGATCCGCTCACCGCGACGAGCCTGTCACGGATGCCGCGAAGGAGGCGACCGCATGACCGAGCCCCTGGTGCTGGGCATCGAGACGAGCTGCGACGAGACCGGCATCGGGATCGTCCGAGGACGAACGCTGCTGTCGAACACGATCGCGTCGAGCATGGACGAGCACGCCCGCTACGGAGGCGTCGTGCCCGAGGTCGCCGCCCGCGCGCACCTCGAGGCGCTGCAGCCGTCGATCGACGCCGCGCTCGCCGAAGCCGGGGTGCGGCTGGCGGATCTCGATGCGGTGGCGGTGACCAGCGGCCCTGGCCTTGCGGGTGCGCTGATGGTCGGTGTCGGCGCTGCCAAGGGTCTCGCCGTGGCACTCGACAAGCCGCTCTACGCGGTCAATCACCTGGTGGGCCACATCGCGGCAGACATCTTGACTCCCGAATCCGAGCCGCTGGAGTATCCGACGATCGCACTGCTGGTCTCGGGCGGGCACACATCGCTGCTCCACGTGCGTGACCTCACCACCGATGTCGAGATGCTCGGCGAGACCATGGACGATGCGGCCGGCGAGGCGTTCGACAAGGTCGCGCGCCTGCTGTCTCTCCCGTATCCGGGTGGACCGGAGATCGACCGCGCCGCACTCGACGGCGACCCGAACGCGATCCGCTTCCCCCGGGGCCTCTCGCGGGCCTCGGACCTGGCGAAGCACCGCTACGACTTCTCGTTCTCCGGGCTCAAGACGGCCGTGGCGCGGTGGGTCGAACGCTGCGAGGCCGACGGGGTTCCCGTTCCCGTCGCCGACGTCGCCGCCAGCTTCCGTGAGGCCGTCGTCGACGTGCTGGTGACCAAGGCGCTCGCCGCGTGCGCCGACCTCGGTGTCCCGCGGCTGCTCCTCGGCGGCGGCGTCATCGCGAACCGGCGGCTTCGTGAGGTGGCGTTGTCCAGGGCGGAGGCTGCAGGGGTCACCGTGCGCATTCCGCCGCTGTCGCTGTGCACCGACAACGGGGCGATGATCGCGGCTCTCGCGGCCGAGCTGATCTCGTCGGGGCGTCGTCCGTCGACGCTCGCCTTCGGCGCGGACTCCACCCTGCCCGTCACCGAGATCCAGGTCGATGAACGCGTCGCGGTGATGTGATGAGCGACGTGCCCCGTTCTCCCCGCCCCGACGGCTCCGGCGTCGACGGAGCGTCGCGTCCTGCCCTCCCGAACCCGAGCATCGAAGGGCCGAGCGGCGAGGTCGAGCATCCCGCCGGGTCGGCCCGCATCCCGGGAGCCCGACGAGACGGCTACACGAAGCTCCCCACGGGGCCGGTCGGGATCGAGCCCGTCAACGTCAGCGGTCCGGTGGCAGACGACGTCGCGCACGATGCGGACTGGGAACCGGCGACCGGGGCCTCCGCCGTCGATGACACCCGACTCGCGCCGTGGGCGCTCATGGCCGCGATCGTGGCTCTGGCGGCCTCGTTCTTCGTGGGCTGGGGCATTCCGATCGCGGTCGTCGCCGTGATCGCGTCGATCATGTCGCTGCGGCGGCCGGTCGAGAGCCGCGCGATCGCGCGCTGGGCGCTCGTCCTCGGACTGTGCGCGACCGTCTACAGTCTCGGATGGCTGGTGTGGGCCGGCATGCAGTTCGAGAGGCTCGGGTAGCCGATGCCGGACGCCGACGACGTGGTCGAGCTCCGGGCGCTGCAGGTGCGTGCCTACGGGCGTGTCGGGGCCCTCAGCGAATCCGAGGCCGCGCGTCTGCGAGAGCTCGAGCATGCACGAGCGGGGGAGGGCGGGTCGCCCTCGGCAGTGGAGGCTCCGGATGCTCCGCAGGTGGCGCAGCATCCGGCCGATCTTCCTGCCGCGCAGCCCGCCGCCGACTCGCAGGTCGCCGAGAGCGATGAGGCATCACCGCCGCATCGTGAATCCGCGCTGACGACGCTGCGGAGGCATTGGCGCCTCGTGTCGGTCATCGTCGTCGCCTTCGTGCTGATCGGTCTCGCTCTCGGCTGGTTGCTGTTCGGGGATCGTGGTGCGGCGCCGATGCAGCTGAGCGCGGAGCAGCGGGGATGGCATGACGCGATCCTCGCGTCGGGTGACTTCGACCCGGGATCCTTGCGCGCGATCGACGAGGAGGAGGGGGTCGTCATCTGGTTCGCGACGAAGAAGGACGGCGCCGACGTGTGCCTGGTCCTCGGCGACGGCGATCAGACCGCTCCCGCCTGCACCACCCGGAAGCAGGCGCTCATCCAGGGTGTCAGCGCGACACTTGTGAAGGTCGTCGACGATACCCAGAACTACGACATCGACGCCCAGATGTTCCTGACCGCCGACGGCGAACCGGCTGTGATCGCTCGCAGCTACATCACGGCCCCGCTGTCGACGACGATGTTCGCGAGCCCCGAAGAGGCGGCCACCGCGGTGTCCCTCGCCACGGAGACGGGCTGGGATCGCCGCTCGATCATGGTCGCGGGATACGACGACGGTGTGCCGATCTGGGTCGGAGTGGACAAGGAGGACCAGCGCTACTGCCTCGCCTACGACGGATCGATGCCCGATCCGCCGATGTCGTGCGACGACAGCCTGATGCTGACGGATGCCGATCGCACCCTCACGCTCGACATCTCGAAGGACGGAGAGTCGACCCGGTACGAGTACCGGTTCGGCTACGGTCAGCAGTACCTGACCGTGACGAAGGGGCTGGGAGGCGAGGATGCTGCAGGAGAGTGATGCCGCAGAGCTCCGTGCCCTCCAGGTGAAGGCGTACGGGCGAGACGGCGGCCTGACCGAGGGGGATGCAGCGCGGCTGCGCGAACTCGAATCGTCTCGGGCGGAGGCGGAGACTCCGGCGAATCCGGAGACGCGGACTTCGGCGGAGGTTCCTCCTGCCGGGGATGCCGCGTTCGAGGGCGATCCACACGCGGACGGGTCCGACGTCGAGGGGGCCGATCGGACGAGCTGGGGTTCCGCGGACGCCGGGGATCCGGGAACGGCCGCGAGCGACCGCGAGTCGCACCCCTCACCGGGTCTGCGTGGGTCGGTCCGACAGCACTGGAAGCTCGTGGCCGCGGCTGCCGTCGCGCTGGTCCTGATCGGTCTCGGCGCCGGCTGGGCACTCTTCGGTCGGGGAGGCGATGGCATCGCCCTCACGGCCGAGCAGCAGGAGCGTCGGGCCCAGCTGCAGAGCGACGGCGACTTCGACCCCGGCACGCTCCGTGCGATCGGTCGAGACGAGGATGCCCTCGTCTGGTTCGCGACCAAGCAGGACGGCAAGACCATCTGCCTCACACTGGACGCCGCAGACAAGTCGGCGAGCCAATGCCAGCCTGCCGAGGACCTCGACAACGGCAACGGGATCGGTGTGAGCGTGACGGCGGACACCGCCGATGACGGATCCGCGGACCAGGTGTGGGCATCGGCGGCGCGGGCGACGACGGGCGAGATCCTGGCGATCGTTCAGCGGTGGAACAGCGGGGGTCAGGACTGGTTGTCGCAGTTCTCCGGTGCCGAGAGGGATCGCGCGGAAGAGCTCCTCGGCCAGGGGTTCGAGGAGTACGCGGTCTCGATCGTGGGCTACGTCGAGGATGCTCCGGTGTGGTTCGGACAGAAGATCGAGGACGGTGACCCGTCGGACTGCCTCATCGTGGACCACCTCGGTGCGATCACGTGCAAGACGGCGGGCGAGGCGCAGACCTCCGGCGACGGCATCGCCATCGAGGGGGACTGGGCCGACGGTTCGGCCGCCACCGAACCGTGGAGCATCCGGCTGGAGTTCACTCCGAACGGGACGCCCTACCTCATGATCACGGGAGACCTGCCCCCTGGGCAGGTGTCCGAGACGGATACCACCGTGAAGCCCGGGGAGACGCTGGAACTCGGCGGGGAGTACCAGGACCCGATCCAGGTCGAGGTCCCCTCCGAGGACGAGGGATGAACGGCTAGTCCGCTGCCGGAACCCGGTCAGCCAGGATCGCCCGCCGCTGATCGCCGATGCGGGTCAGGATCAACGTGGCCGTCTGGTCGCCCTTGAGGGTCAGCTTCTTCCGGAACGCGGCAGGATCGATGTCCATCCCGCGCTTCTTGATCTCGAGCGTGCCGATGCTGTGGGCCTTGAGCACAGCACTGATCGCCTTCGGATTCGCGGGCATGGTCTCGCGCACCCGGAACGACTGCACGAAGGGACTCGTGAGCGCGGCGTTCGAGGTCAGATATGCGATGCGCTCGTCGAGCATCCCCGCATCCAGGCTTCGAGCGACGTCTCCGATCAGCCGCGCGCGGATGACCGCTCCGTCGGGTTCATGGAGGAAGCCGCCGAGGTCGCGCACCGGAGCGTCGAGCGCGTCCGCCCCCGCCGTGAGTTCGTGCGAGCGGTCTCCGCGGATGACGAGCGCTGCCCGGCGGACACCGTCGCGGGCCAGCGCTCCGGTCCAGAGCACGAGTTCGACGACGCTGCCCTCGGCGCTGACCCACTGGGCCTCGGCGTCGGAGGGAAGCGAATCGCGGTCATGGCCCGGGCCGAGCTTGATGCCCGTCGGTCGGCGGGAGGCGACCTCGAACGCCCAGTCGAGCGATGGCGAGTAGTCATCGGAAGAGACCCTCTTCGTCTCGCTGTGCCCCGAGGTGCGACGGGCGGGATCCATCCAGATCGCGCTCTCGTCGCTCGGCACGTTCTCCTCCGCGGTGCCCTGTCTCACCACCGCGCTGTCGCCGAAGGGGGCGAGGTTGTACGCCGCGATCGCCGCTGTCACGTCGTCGGCGTCGACGGCGAGCACGTCGAGCCCCGCGCCCGCGAAGGCGAGCGCGTCGCCGCCGATGCCGCATCCGAGGTCGGCGACGCTCGTGAGCCCGGCTCGGCGGATCCGCTGCGCATGACGCGCGGCGACGCCGAGGCGCGTCGCCTGTTCGAGACCGGCGCGGGTGAACAGCATCCTGGCCGCGAAGTCGCCGAACTTGCCCTTCGCTTTGGCGCGCAGATGCGCCTGTCCGACCACGGCCGAGACGAGGTCGGGGGAGTGACCGGCGGCGCGCAGCCGTGACACCGCACGAGCCACGTCGGCGACCTGCTCGACGGGGCCGAGCGAGTCCAGCAGGTCGAGGCCTTCGGGGGTGAGCAGGGCACGCAGCTCGGACATCTCCACCCGCCCAGCTTAGGCGGCTCGGGTTCGCGTCGATTGGCACTCGCATTGCATGAGTGCCAGCTCACGCCCTAGACTGACTGTTAGCACTCTCGGGTTGAGAGTGCGAAAAAGTCTTCCTGTCAGCGTCAAGAAAGAAGAGGTAGACCGTGTCGGTTTCCATCAAGCCGCTCGAGGACCGCATCGTCATCAAGCAGGTCGAGGCCGAGCAGACCACCGCGAGTGGCCTGGTCATCCCCGACACCGCCAAGGAGAAGCCCCAGGAGGGCGAGGTCGTGGCCGTGGGCCCCGGCCGCATCGATGACAACGGCAACCGCGTCCCGCTCGACGTCGCCGTGGGCGACCGCGTGCTGTACAGCAAGTACGGCGGCACCGAGGTGAAGTTCGGCGCAGACGAGTTCCTCGTCCTGTCGGCTCGCGACGTGCTCGCAGTCGTCGTCCGCTGAGACAACGTCTTCGGAAGGACCCGGATGCATCATGCATCCGGGTCCTTTCTGCATCTCTGCCAGGTGTCGACCGTTTCCTGCCATTCACTCGCGGGGAGCCCGTCGGTCGCACGGCGGGCTGTCGGCCTGGGAATAGTGTTGTGCGGTGACCCTGACGAACGCCGCCACCACCAGAGCCACGCAGACCGCGGGGGTCGCGTATGCAGGCGGGGCGTATCTGCTGTGGGGTGTGCTGCCGCTCTACTTCCTGCTGCTCGTGCCGACCGGCCCCTGGGAGGTCGTCGCCTGGCGCGTGCTGCTGTCGTTCGTCTTCTGCATCCTCCTGCTGACGATCACCCGCGGGTGGAAGGCGATCGGCGCGATCATCCGGCAGCCGAGACTGCTCGGGTGGACGGCACTGGCCGGAGCGCTCATCTACGTCAACTGGCAGGTCTTCCTGATCGGCACCCTCACCGGTCACGTCGTAGAGACCAGCCTCGGCTACTTCATCAACCCGATCGCCACCGTGCTGCTGGGCGTCTTCGTGCTCAAGGAAAGGATCCGCAGGCTCCAGTGGGCCGCGATCGGCATCGCCGCCGTCGCGGTGATCGTGATCGTCCTCTTCTACCGGTCCTTCCCGTGGATCGCGCTGTCGCTCACGGCCTCGTTCGGCGTGTACGGGCTCATCAAGAAGAAGATCGGTCCGGCGGTCGACGCGATCAGCGGGCTCACTCTCGAGTCGTTCTGGCTGATCCCGATCGCCGTAGCGCAGCTGATCCTCGTCGCCACGACTCCCGAGGGCATCACGATGGGCGCCAACGGCACCTGGCATGCCGTGCTGCTGGCCTTCGCAGGAGTCGCCACCGCGGTGCCGCTGCTGCTCTTCGCGGCAGGAACCAGACGCATCAATCTCACCGTGATCGGCATGATCCAGTTCGTCACTCCGGTGATGCAGTTCATCATCGGCGCCGCCGTGCTCGGCGAGCCCATGCCGATCGAGCGATGGATCGGATTCGTCATCGTCTGGATCGCCATCGCGGTGTTCGTGGTCGACCTGGTGCTCGCCGCTCGGCGAGGGCGTAGGAGCGCTCACACGAGTCTCGGCTGAACGGCCGGATCAGCCTGCGGGAACTCGGTGTCGGATCGTTAACGCACCGAAACATCGGCGACCCCTACACGAAGCTTTTCGGTCCTAGTGTTAGAGCACCCGACCGTGGTCACAATCCACGGCCAGTCACGCAAGGGAGCATCATGACCGCATTCACGCGCTCGCGCAGCGCCAAGATTCTCGCCGGAGTCGCGCTGCTGAGCGTCTCGGCGATCGTCGTCGCAGGCTGTAGCAGCACCCCCTCGGACGAGCCGTCCGACGGCGGCAAGCCCGCCGCCGACCTCACCCTCGAGCTCGGCTCTCTGCTGCCGCAGACCGGTTCGCTGTCGTTCCTGGGCCCGCCCATGGAATCCGGCGTCGGACTCGCGGTCAGCGAGGTCAACGAGGCCGATGCAGGCGTCACGATCAATCTGACCGCCGAAGACGAGGGCGACACCGACACCAAGGCGTACGAGACCTCGATCACCAAGCTCCAGGGTGCAGGCGTCTCCGCGATCGTCGGCGCAGCGGCATCGGGCGTCTCCCGCCTGATCCTCGACGGAAACGTCAGCGCAGGAATCCTGCAGATCTCCGCCTCGAACACCGGTCCGGACTTCACCGACTGGGACGACAACGGCCTGTACTTCCGCACCGCCCCCAGCGACCTGCTGCAGGGCGAGGTGCTCGGCAACCTGATCGCCGAGGACGGCCACAAGACCCTCGGCGTCATCTACCAGAACGACGCCTACGGCACCGGCCTCTTCGACAACATCAAGTCGACGTTCGAGGGCGCCGGTGGCGAGGTCGTCGCCGACGCGTCGTACAACGTCGGTGACGGTCAGTTCGACGCACAGGTCGAGACCATCAAGGCTCAGAACCCCGACGCCGTCGCGATCGTCTCGTTCGACCAGTTCAAGACCATCGCCCCGCTGCTGGTCAATGCCGGCATCACGCCGGACAAGTGGTACCTCGTCGACGGAAACCTGTCGGACTACGGCTCCTCGCCCGACACGAACTTCCCGTTCTCGCTCGAGGGCGCACAGGGCACCAAGCCGGGCCCGGCGCTCGAGGATGACTTCACCGGTCGTCTGCAGACGTTCTGGACGGGTGAGGGCAACCCCGAGGTGAACGACTTCACCTACGCGGCCGAGGCCTACGACGCCGTCGTGCTCGTGGCACTCGCCTCGCTCGCAGCAGGCTCCACCGAGGGCGCGGACATCGCGGCCAAGATGGAAGAGGTCTCGGGCGGCTCGGGCGACGGAGAGAAGTGCACCAGCTTCGCCGACTGCGCCAAGATCATCAACGACGGCGGCACGGCCGACTACGACGGCTACTCCGGCGAGATCACGTTCGATGAGAACGGTGACCCGCAGGGAGCCTCGATCGGCACGTACAAGTACAGCGCCGACAACCTGATCACCCGCACCAACTGATCACGAGCGAAGGCCCCGGATGCAGCATCCGGGGCCTTCGTCGTGCCCGGGCTCCTTGAGGTGCCGTCCACTGTGCGGTGCGGGCGCGGCGCTCGGGCACGAGAGAGGGGCGGATGCCGCAGCATCCGCCCCTCTCTCTGTGTATACGCCGGTCAGGCGGCGTCGGTGCCGAGCGTGCCGAGGTAGAGGCCGATGACCTTCGGATCGTTCAACAGGTCGCGCCCTGTGCCCTCGTAGGCGTCCTTGCCCTGGTCGAGCACGTAGCCGCGGTCGCAGATCTGCAGGCAGCGACGAGCGTTCTGCTCGACCATGATCGTGGTGACGCCCGCCTTGTTGATGTCGGAGACGCGGATGAACGCGTCGTCCTGACGCACGGGGGAGAGACCCGCCGAGGGCTCGTCCAGGAGCAGCACCGACGGATCCATCATGAGCGCCCGAGACATCGCCACCATCTGGCGTTCACCACCGGACAGGGAGCCTGCACGCTGCTTCAGCCGCTTGCCGAGTTCGGCGAAGATGCCGGTGACGAACTCGAGCCGCTCGGTGTAGATCTTGGGGTTCTGGTAGAGCCCCATCTGCAGGTTCTCCTCGATGGAGAGCGAGGGGAAGACGTTGTTCGTCTGCGGCACGAAGGCGACGCCGCGCTTGACGAGCTTGTCCGCCTTCAACCCGACGATGCTCTCGCCGTTGACGGTGATGTCACCGCTGCGCACGTTGACCATGCCGAAGATCGACTTCAGCAGCGTCGACTTGCCCGCGCCGTTGGGACCGATGATGCCGATCAGCTCACCCTGGCGCGCGACGAGGTTGGCGCCGTTCAGGATGTTCACCCCTGGCAGGTAGCCGGCGTGGACGTCCTTGAGCTCGACGACGACGTTATCGGTCGACGGCGTGGATCCTGCGGAGGTGTCGGCGCTCATGCGTTGCCCTTCTGATCGGGATCGGCGGTGCTCGTCGCTTCGAGTTCCGCCTCTGCCTCTGCTTCGATCTGCTCGCGGAGCTTCGCCGCGGCGGCGTTCTCGATCACGGGGATGCGACCGGTGACGGCCCCGAGGTCGAGGTCCTGGTGGGCGCCGAGGTAGGCATCGACCACGGCAGGGTCCTCCATGACCTCATCGGGCGGTCCCTCGGCGACGACGCGGCCCTCCGCCATCACGACGACCCAGTCGGCGATGTGGCGGACCATGTGCATGTCGTGCTCGACGAACAGCACCGTCATCCCGAGACCCTTGAGATCGAGGATGTGGTCGAGGAGCGACTGCGTGAGAGCCGGGTTCACGCCGGCCATCGGCTCGTCGAGCATCACCAGGGTCGGGTCGCTCATGAGCGCCCTCGCCATCTCGAGCAGCTTGCGCTGACCTCCCGAGAGCGATGCGGCGAAGTCCTTCTCCTTCGCATCGAGCTTGAAGCGGGCGAGCAGCTCGCGCGCCTTCACCTCGATCTCCTGATCCTGCTTGCGCCACAGGAACGGGAACAGGCTCGACCAGAAGCCCTCGCCGCGCTGGCCGGGAGCGCCGAGCTTCATGTTCTCCAGCACCGTGAGCAGCGACAGCGACTTCGTCAGCTGGAACGTGCGCACCTGACCCATCCGCGCCACCTTGAAGGAGGGGACGCCGGAGAGATTCTTCCCGTCGAACGACCACGTGCCGCTGTTGGGCTTGTCGAATCCGCAGAGCAGGTTGAACAGGGTGGTCTTGCCCGCGCCGTTCGGGCCGATCAGGGCAGTGATCGCCCCGCGGGGGATCTCGACGTGATCGACGTCGACGGCGGTCAGGCCGCCGAACCGCCGCTGCACGGCGTCGGCCACGAGGATCGGATCGACCTTCGGCACTCCGGGGGCCGCGGGGCCCTTCGCGAGACCGGTGGTCTTCGGACGTCGGACGCTCCCGGTCTGGGGCGCCGTCTCGACGTTGTCGTCGGGGGTGGGTTCAATTGACAAAGGTCATCTCCCTCTTGTCGCCGAGGATGCCCTGAGGACGGAAGATCACGAGCAGCATCAGGGCGATGCCGACGAAGATGAACACGAGCGTCGAGGCCTGGCTGTCGGACATGGGCAGGATGCCCGCCTTGGCCATCGACGGCAGCAGGTTCGCCATGAACGCGAACACGACCCAGAACAGGATCGCGCCGAGCGTCGGGCCGAACACCGTCGCCGCTCCGCCGAGGAGCAGCACCGTCCACAGGAAGAACGTGAGCGAGGTGGTGTAGCTGCCGGGGACCACGGCCGAGGGGAGGACGAAGACGATCCCACCCGCTGCGCCGATGATGCCACCGACCACGAGCGCCTGCATCTTGTAGGCGAAGACGTTCTTGCCGAGCGACCGCACGGCGTCCTCGTCTTCACGGATGCCCTTGAGCACACGTCCCCACGGGCTGCGCATCAGCGACCACACGAGCAGGATCGCGATGGCGAGCACGATCACCCCGAAGACGCGGTTCCACAGGTCGTTCGCGCTGAGAGTCCACGGACCGAAGCCGTAGGTGCCAGGGGGGAACGGGTTGGCGTCGCGGAATCCGCCGTTGAACTGCGCGAGACCGTCGGCCGAGTTCGTGTACTCGTCGAAGATCTGAGTGGTGAACAGCAAGCGCACGATCTCACCGGCCGCGATCGTCGCGATCGCGAGGTAGTCGGCGCGCAGCCGCAGCGTCGGGATGCCGAGGAGCACCGCGAAGAACGCGCCTCCCAGGAGTCCGATCAGCATGCCGATCCACCAGGGAAGACCGAAGGTCAGCACCGAGATGGCGTAGCCGTACCCGCCGATGGCCATGAAGGCGGCCATACCGAAGTTGAGGAGTCCGGCGTATCCGAAGTGCACCGCCAGACCGGTCGCCGCCAGTGCATAGGCGATGGTGACCGGGCTGATGAGGTAGACCGCGGTATTGGAGAAGATGCTTCCGAAGTCCATGATCAGCCCAACCTTTCCTTGCGTCCGAGCAGACCCTGCGGTCGCACGAGGAGGATCACGATGAGCACGACGAGCGCGCTCGCGTACTTGAGGTCGGACGGGATCCAGAGGGTCGAGATCTCGACCGCGATGCCGACGATGAGCGAGCCGACGAGGGCTCCGAACGCGGTGCCGAGTCCGCCGAGCGTGATGGCGGCGAAGATGAGCAGCAGCATCTGCATGCCCATGTCCCACTTCACGCCGGGGCGGAAGTACGCCCACAGGATGCCGGAGATCGCAGCGAGCGTTCCGGCGAGGATCCAGACGTAGCGGACCACCTTGTCGACGTCGATGCCGGATGCCGCAGCGAGCTGCGGGTTGTCGGAGATCGCCCTGGTGGCCTTGCCGATGCGTGTGCGGGTGAGGAAGAAGGCGACGCCGATGATCACGACGATGCTCACGCCCATGCCGATCATGTCGATGTACGAGAGCGAGATCGGCCCGAAGCGGAACGGCTCGGGGCTCGCTCCGGGGAGCTGGCGGGTGCCGCCGCCGATCAGGTACTGGAACGCGTAGCGGAGGGCGAGCGAGAGTCCGATGCTGACGATCATGAGCTGCACGACTCCGAGGCCGCGTCGTCGGAGCGGACGCCAGATGCCGGCGTCCAGGGCCCAGCCGAAGAGACCGCCGCCGACCACGGCCGCGATGATGCCCAGCCAGAGGGGGAGGTGCCAGAAGCTCGTCGTCACGAGGGCGACCAGTCCGCCCCACGTGACCATCTCGGCGTGGGCGAAGTTCGACAGGCGGGTCGTTCCGTAGATGAGTGCCGCGCCCATCGATGCGAGCGCCAGCAGGAGGCCGAAGTTGAGTCCACCCACCAGGCGCGAGGCCAGCTGGTCGATGAACGATGTCGTCATGCGCTCGCCCTCGCCGAGGAAGAGGTTCATGATCTTCGTGCCGGTCAGGCCGAACTCGACCTCGAACGAGGCCGTGGTGCCCGAGATCGGCTGAGTGCCCTCCGGCAGCTGCGCCGCGTCGACGATCACACCGTCAGGGAGGGTCTCCTCATCGACGGTGAGCGTGTACGTCTCCTTCTCGGGAACGTACAGACGCCACTTGCCCTCGGCATCCGTCTTCGTCTCGCCCTCGAAACCGTTGCCCTTGATCGTCATCACGACGTCTTCGACGGGGGTGTCGTCGAAGGTGATGACACCGGCGAAGTAGAAGTCTGTGATCTCCTGGCCGTCGTCGGTCTCGTCGGCGGAAGCCGCCGACGGAGGCTGCAACCACAGGAAAGCGATGGCGAGGAGCGACGCCAGCAGGATGATGACCCACCGCATTCCGCTTCGATTCGCCGAGATCGTCGGACGCACAGAACCTCCAGCCCAGTACACAGGCCATGACGGAGTTGTTCATCGGCCTTGATGTACGACGGTATGAGCGTAATGTGTCGGCTCTGTTTCAACCAAGGCACGATCTGCTCACGGTGAGAACGATCCCATCACGAAGTTGCGAAATGCCGCGCTCCCGAGCACCCCGGCGCAGGCTCTTCCGAGGCGGACGCCGGGAATTTCCTCAGCCTCTCCACGCTTAGAATTGGTACACCCTCGCCCAGATCGCGCCCGCAGGAGGACTATCCATGGACCAGCACGACCCCTTCGGCTTCGTCGGACTCACCTACGACGATGTGCTGCTCCTTCCGGGGCACACCGACGTCATCCCCAGCGAGGCCGACACCTCGTCGCGGATCACTCGCCGGATCTCGGTCGCGACTCCGCTGCTCTCCAGCGCCATGGACACGGTCACCGAGTCGCGTATGGCCATCGCGATGGCCCGTGAGGGAGGCATCGGCATCCTGCACCGCAACCTGTCGATCGCCGACCAGGCCGCGCACGTCGACCGGGTCAAGCGGAGCGAGTCGGGCATGATCACCGACCCGATCACGACCACGCCGGATGCGACCGTCGAAGAGGTCGACGCGCTCTGCGCCAAGTACCGCATCTCGGGCCTTCCCGTGGTCGACGCCGACGGACGCCTCGTGGGCATCATCACCAACCGCGACATGCGCTTCGTCTCGGGCTTCGAGCGTCAGACCACCTTCGTGAAGGACGTCATGACCTCCGAGGGTCTCGTCACCGCTCCCGTCGGCGTCGCCGCCGGCGAGGTCATCGCGCTCTTCGCCCACCACCGCGTCGAGAAGCTCCCGCTCATCGATGAGGACGGCAAGCTCGCCGGCCTCATCACCATCAAGGACTTCGACAAGAGCGAGAAGTACCCGCTCGCCACGAAGGACGACCAGGGGCGTCTGCGCGTCGGCGCGGCCATCGGATTCTTCGGCGATGCCTGGGAGCGTGCGGAGGCACTCCGCGACGCCGGCGTCGACGTGCTCGTGGTCGACACCGCGAACGGGCAGTCGCAGGGCGTGATCGAACTGGTCAAGCGCCTCAAGGCCGACGAGAGCTTCGCGCACATCGACGTCATCGGCGGCAACGTCGCGACCCGCGAGGGTGCCCAGGCGCTCGTCGACGCGGGCGTCGACGCCGTCAAGGTGGGCGTGGGCCCCGGCTCGATCTGCACCACGCGCGTCGTCGCGGGTGTCGGCGTGCCGCAGGTCACCGCCGTGTACGAGGCGTCGCTCGCCGCGCGCCCCGCCGGTGTGCCGGTGATCGCCGACGGAGGGCTCCAGTACTCGGGCGACATCGCCAAGGCGCTCGTCGCCGGAGCAGATGCAGTCATGCTCGGTTCGCTCCTCGCCGGAACCGACGAGTCGCCGGGCGAGATCGTCTTCCAGTCGGGCAAGCAGTTCAAGCAGTACCGCGGCATGGGTTCGCTCGGAGCCATGCAGACCCGCGGCAAGCAGACCTCGTACTCGAAGGACCGCTACTTCCAGGCAGACGTCCCCAGCGACGACAAGCTGATCCCCGAGGGCATCGAGGGCCAGGTTCCCTACCGCGGCCCCGTGTCGGCCGTCGCGTACCAGCTGGTCGGCGGACTGCGTCAGTCGATGTTCTACGTCGGCGCACGCACCATCGAGGAGCTCAAGGAGCGTGGCCGCTTCGTGCGGATCACGGCAGCCGGGCTCAAGGAGTCGCACCCGCACGACGTGCAGATCGTCGTCGAGGCGCCCAACTACAAGCGCTGAGCATGATCGAAGAAGGGGCCGGATGCGTCTGCATCCGGCCCCTTCTTCGTCTGCGCGTTCAGTTGCAGGTGTAGGTGACTCCGTCGACCTGCCACACGCCGGGACCGAGTTCCGCGCACATCGAGAAGAGGTTCGCGAACACCGTCACGAGCAGCACGAGGCCGATCACCGCGATCACGGTGATGATCGCGCCGATGATGATGCCCGCGATCGCGATCCCCTTCGGTGCACCTGCTTTGCCGAGCTTGACGGCCGCCACGATGCTCAGGATGAGGCCGAGTGGGGCGATCACGAACGCCAGGACGAGTCCGGCGATCGCGAGTCCGTTCCCGGGCGCTGCGGCGGGCGGAGTGGCGTAGCCGGGCCCCGCGACCGGATACGCCGCGGGGTTCGTGGCCGGGTCTGCGGGCGGCGTGTACTGCGCATCGCCGGGAGAGGGCGGGTTCGTCATGGTGTCGCTCCGATCTGGGGTGCGCGGTCGCTGGGGTGGCCGCACTCGTAGCCGAGCGTAGTGAGAGGCGTGGTATGCGCGCCATCCCGGGTTCGCGGCCTTACGGATGCCCGCATCGCGGCGTACCGTGCCGGTATGTGCCGCAACATCGTTCCCCTGAACAACCTCGAGCCCGCCGCCACGGACCATGAGTGCCATGACGCCGCCCTGCAGTTCGTGCGCAAGATCGCCGGGACGACGACGCCGTCCCGCGCGAACCAGGCCGTGTTCGATCGCGCCGTCGAGGAGATCGCTCGCGCCACGAGAGCGCTCGTCGACGATCTGACGACGACGGCGCCGCGCAAGAACCGCGAGGACGAGGCGACCAAGCGTCGGGCACGCTCCGCGGAGAGGTACGAGGCGATCCGGGTGTTCCAGGAGCAGAAGCGGGCTGCACGCCCCGCATCCTGACACGACCGGGGCGCGCGGAATCCTGTCGCACCGGGTGACTAATCGGTATGCCAGTATTTAGAGATACCCGCTCGATTTTCCTCGGGCTCCAGACGCGAAGGGCGCCGGGAGCTGCATGCCGGAGCATGACCGGCAGGGAACCTCCCCATTGAGAGCTGCAGATATGCCTCAGGATGCACCCCGCGTCCTGGTCGTCGACGACGACCCGGACGTCGCCCTCCTCGTCAAGACCGTGCTCGAAAGACGAGCCGGCTGTGAGGTCGCGGTCGCGGAAGACGGTCTCTCCGCCGTCGAGCGCCTCACGCGCTTCACACCCGACGTGGTCGTCACCGACATCGAGATGCCCGGCCTCGACGGCCTCGAGCTTCTCGCGGAACTCCGGCGGAAGCACCCTCTGGTCCCGGTCATCGTGATGACCGCGCACGTCTCGGTGGAGTACGCGGTCTCGGCGCTCCGAGCGCAGGCTGACGAGTTCCTGACCAAGCCGCTCGACAACGCGCGCCTGGTCGAGGCGGTCTCGCGACTCGCAGCCGAGGGACGCGCCAGGCGAGAGGCGAACCGGTCGCCGGAGGTGATCCTCGCGATCGGCGCCCATCCGGACGACGTCGAGATCGGCGTCGGCGGCATCCTCGCCGCTCACGCGCGTGCAGGCGACTCGATCACCGTGCTCACCCTCTCGCGCGGCTCGCGCGGGGGAGACGCCGAGAGCCGTCAGCATGAGTCGCTGGCGTCGGCCGACATGCTGGGGGCGCGCCTCTTCCTCAAGGACCTCGTCGACACCGAGATCTCCGGAGGCGGCGCGACGGTGCGGCTGATCGAGGAGGTCGTGCAGGAGGTGCGCCCGACGATCGTCTACACGCACTCCAGTCACGACCGTCATCAGGACCACCGGGCCGTGAGCGAGGCGACGATCGCCGCCACCCGACGTGTCGGTACGGTCGCCTGCTATCAGAGCCCCTCGTCGACGATCGACTTCCGCCCGACCCGGTTCGTGCGGATCGACCAGGACCTCCCTCAGAAGCTCCGACTGCTCGAGTGCTTCGCCTCGCAGACCGCGATGCGCGACTATCTCGAGCCCGACTTCGTGACCGCCACCGCCCGGTACTGGTCGCGCTTCGGCGGAGGAGTGGCCGTCGAGCCGCTCGAGGTCGTACGCGAGACCGCCGAGTTCATCGGAGCCCACGAGCTCGCACGACGGGAGAGCTGATGACTGCACGCGTACTGGTGACCGGTGCGGGAGGGCCCGCCGGAGTCGCCGTGATCCGCTCTCTCCTGCGTCGCTCCGACCTCGAGGTCTTCGCCGCCGATATGGACGGCTGGGCGAGCGGCATCTACCTGGTGCCCTCCACGCATCGCCGTCTCGTACCGCCGGGGCGGGACGAGGACTTCGTGCCGGCGATCTCGCGGATGGTGGCCGAGGACCGACTCGATCTGGTGATCTCGACGGTCGACGTCGAACTGATCGCGCTGGCCGGACGCCGCGACGAGCTCGGCCCCGCCGTGCTCGCGGCTCCTTCCCAGGACACGCTGTCGGTCGCGCTCGACAAGCTGCTGCTCGCCGAGCGCTGCGAGGCCACGGGTCGCACCCCGCGCACGGTGCTCGCAGGTGCCGACGCCGTGGCCGTCGACTGGGAGTTCCCCGTCTTCGCCAAGCCTCGTCAGGGCGCGGGCAGCCGAGGCATCCGCCTGGTTCCCGATCGCGCGGCCCTCGAGGCGCTGCCGCTGGACGAGGGCCTGATCGTCCAGGACTACCTCCCCGGCGAGGAGTACTCGGTCGATGTGATCGCGGATGCTGCCGGTGCGGTGATCGCCGCGGTGCCCCGCACCCGTGCGAGGGTCGATTCGGGCGTGGCCATCGCCGGTCGCACCGTGCACGACCCCGAGCTCGAGGAGACCGCCGCAGCCGTCGCGAAGGCGATCGGTCTCGTCGGCGTCGCGAACGTCCAGCTCCGCCGTGACCGCGCGGGGCGGGCCGTGCTGCTCGAGGTGAACCCACGGTTCCCCGGGGCGCTGCCGCTCACCATCGCGGCAGGCGTCGACATCCCCTCGCTCGTCGCGGATCTGTTCCTCGGGAGGGATCTGCCGTCGTCGATCGCCTTCCGTGAGATCGCCTCGGTGCGCTTCCTCGAGGACGTCATCGTCGAGGTCGACGAGGTGCTCGTGTCGGAGCACGCCGGGCATCAGGAGGAGCTGTGAGCGACCCCCTTCTGCGCGGCGATCACCACGTCCACTCGACGTTCTCGGACGACGCCGTCTCGACCCTCGCCGAGAACGTGGCCGCCGCCGCGGCGGCAGGGCTCACGACCCTCCGCCTCGTCGATCACGTGCGCCGGTCGACGACCTGGGTTCCCGATTACCTCGCCGCCGTGGGCGAGCTGCAGGTGCCCGACGGACTCACGATCCTGACGGGCGTCGAGGCCAAGATCCTCGATGCGTCGGGCGAGCTCGACATCCCTCAGCTCCCGGCAGGGATCGACCGCATCCTGATCGCCGACCATCAGTTCCCCGGCATCGACGGTCCGCTCGGCCCGACCGCGGTGCGTGAACGGATCGCGGACGGCTGGGCGCCGGACGACGTGCTCGACCAGCTGGTTTCGGCGCTGGACGCCGTGATGCGCCGTCACCCGGGCAACCAGCTCGCCCACTGCTTCTCGATCCTCCCCAAGATCGGTCTGTCTGAGGACGACCTCGGTGCCGAGCGGGTGGCCGCATGGGCGAAGACCGCAGCCGAGACCCACACGCTGGTCGAGGTGAACGAGAAATGGGGCTGCCCCGGACCGCTGCTGCTCGACGCCCTGCACGATGCGGGTGCCGAGCTCGTGGCATCCACGGACAGCCACGTCGCCTCCGAGGTCGGGCGCTATGCGCGCGTGGCCGAGCTCCTCTCGCAGCGGAAGTCGCGCTGATGCCCGAGCTGAATCTGCTCGAGACCGTCGTCGTCGTCATCCTCCTGCTCTGCGTGCTCGTCGGCACCCTGCCGGTGATCAACACGGGTCTGCAGTTCCTCGCGCTGCCCCTGCACGCGTTCCGCAACCACTACGGCAAGGCGGCGCCGCACCATCCGCGGGTCGCCGTGCTGATCCCCGCCTGGAACGAGGGGCTCGTGCTCGGTCCGGCGATCGAGCGGCTGATGCAGCTCGAGTACCCGGCCGATCGTCTGAAGATCTTCGTGATCGACGATGCGTCGACCGATGACACGCCCTCCGTGGTGGCGGCCAAGGTCGACGCGTATCCGGGCCGGGTCGTGCACCTGCGCCGCGAGCAGGGCGGTCAGGGCAAGGCGCACACGCTCAACCACGGACTCGAGATCGTGCTCGCGGACGAGTGGACCGAGGCTGTGCTGATCATGGATGCCGACGTGATCTTCGCGCGCGACTCGCTGCGCAAGATGAGCAGGCACCTCGCAGACGAGAAGGTCGGCGCGGTCACGGCGTACATCGCCGAGGGCAGTCGGGATCGCAACTACCTGACCCGGTTCATCGCGATCGAGTACGTGATCGGACAGCTGTCCGCGCGTCGCGTGCAGAACGTGGGAGGAGCGATCGCCTGTCTCGCCGGAGGGGCGCAGCTGCACTCACGGGCCAACCTCGAGGCGATCGGCGGGAGGATCCCGACGGGCACGCTCGCCGAGGACACCATGACCACGTTCGAGGGCCAGCTGGCCGGCCGACGCATGGTCTTCGAACCGCATGCCGTCGTGCTCGCCGAAGAGCCTCGCACGATCGACAGCCTCTGGAAGCAGCGTCTGCGCTGGGCGCGAGGCAATGTGCAGCTGACGTCGATCTATCGGAAGCTGTGGTTCCGACCCAGCCGCGCGCACAACCTGGGGAGCTTCTCCTTCGGGCTCGCCTGGTTCACGATCCTGCTCCTGCCGGCCTTCATGATCCTCGCCGCCGCGGGGATGCTCGCCCTGCTCGTGCTGCACAGCGACATCGCCGATTTCGTGTTCCGGTTCATGTGGATCTCGGCCGCGTGCATCTACCTGTTCTCCATGCTCTACTCGGTGCAGCTGGATCCGCGGATCGGTCGTCAATCCTGGCGCGAGGCACTCATGTTCCCGGGGCTCGGCGCCCTGATCCTGATGGCGATCGCCCTCTTCCCGTGGTTGTTCGAGAGCGGCCTGCAAGCGCTCGGTCTCGCGGTCACGGACCAGACCCGCGTCCTGTGGGCCGTGATCTTCTACCTGTGGGGGCCGATCTCGATGCTCGGGATCTGGCTCGCCCGTGCCGTGGAACCACTCCCGGCCGGACGCTTCTTCGCCGGGCTCCTCCTCTACGTGTGCGGCTATGGGTCATTGCTCTGTGCCATCACCGCGGATTCGTACATCAAAGAGTGGCGTCGCGCCGACGCCGCATGGATCAAGACCGAGAAGATCGGACGGGTCGACTCATGACCGCCACACCCTCACCCCAGGCGGAGCAGGAGGAGATCGCGACGGACGCCCGTCGCGAGAAGCGCCTCGTACCCCAGGCGCTCCTCGCTCTCGGAATCGTCGTCGTCGTCGTCATCGTGCGAGAGCTGTTCCTGCGATGAGCGGGCGGCCGCTGGCTCTCGTCGTCGAGGACAGCGCGGATCAGATGGACCTCCTCCAGCGGTACCTGGATCGCGAGGGGTTCGACGTGTTCGCAGCGATCGATGCGGAATCGGCCATCGCGGCGTTCCCGACGATCAGCCCGTCCGTGGCCGTCGTCGACCTCCTGCTTCCCGGAATCACGGGTGAGGAGTGCGCACGCCTCGTGCAGGCGAGATTTCCGGACTGCTTCCTGATCGTGAGTTCGGTGCTCGATGTCGCCGACTATCCGGATGCCGATGCGGCGTTGCCGAAGCCGATCGTCGGAGCGGACCTCCGCCGACTGCTCCGAGGCGTGGCGCGATGACCACGACGAACGTCGTCCAGGCGTCGATGGAGCGGGGATGGCGAAAGTACTTCGACAATCCCACTCCGCTGATGAAGCAGGGCCCCACGGCGATCGCGGTCGGGATCGCGGCGCTGCTGATGTGGGCGATCCCAGGGGTCCCCGTCACCGACGCGGTCGTCGCGATCACCGGCATCCTCGCGGTCGCGGCGGTCACCGCGCTGGCCGGCGTCCTCTCCGTTCGCGGCGTGTACGACGGCTGGGTGACGATGCTGATCCCGATCGTCAGCATCCTCGGGATCGGCGCGCTGCGTGCGGGCACCGGAGGAGCGACCTCGCTCTTCTCCTCGCTCGTGCTGCTTCCGGTGATATGGATCGCGGCCGCTCCCGGACGCAGACAGGTCTTCCTCGTCGGCATCTTCACGTCGATCGCGCTCCTGATGCCGAACATCATCGATCCGCCGGAGGACTCGGCCGCCTGGCTGCGCGGCATCATCGGTCCTCTCGTGTTCGCCACGGTGGGCGCGATCGTGAACGAGCTGTCCCGGCTCCAGCGGCTGCGCACGTCGCAGGCCGAGGCTCTCGTCGCCGAGCGGACCGCCGCCCTCGTCGCCAATCAGGCGATGCTCGAGAAGCTCAGCGCCAGCGAGCAGCAGTACCGAGCGCTGTCGGAGTCGTTCACGAGTCTGTGGAACTCGATCACCGGTCAGGCGGTCATCGCCACCGACAACTGCGGCACGATCAGTGCATGGAACCCCGGGGCGGTGCGGTTGCTGGGCATGCCCGTGCGCGACGCGCTGGCCGAGGTGCGCGTCGACCGGTTCTTCGAACCGACCGTTCTCGCGCAGTTCGCCCCGAACGGGGCGGTCGCGACCGAGGATCGACTGCACCCCGGATTGCGCGCACTGTTCGACGAGGCCGATTCCGGTCTGTCGGTCGACTCGCACATCGACGTCATGACGACCGGCGGGTCGACGGTGCCGGCGCGGGTCACCGTGTCGCCGTACCAGGATTCCGACGGCTCGCGACACGGGTACCTGCTCGTGATCACCGATGAGACCCGGGCGGTCGAGGTCGCCCGCATGAAGGACGAGTTCGTCGGCATGATCTCGCATGAGCTGCGCACGCCTCTGAGCGCGATCATCGGATTCCTCGATCTGCTCCAGAACGACCCGGGGCAGCCCCTCACGACCGATCAGCAGGAGTTCGTCGGCATCATCGAGCGCAACGCGCAACGCCTGCTCAACCTCGTGGGAGACCTCCTCTTCACCGCTCAGGTCGAATCGGGGAGATTCCCGCTCGAGCGTCGGGACGCCGACGTCGTCGAGCTCGTGCGCAACGCCGTGGAATCCGCAGGACCCCATGCACAGCGCGAGGGGATCGAGATCGTCGCCGAGGTCCCGACCGCTCCCGTGCACCTGTCCGTCGACTCGGGACGGATCGGTCAGGCCCTCGACAACCTGCTCTCGAACGCGCTCAAGTTCACCGGCTCAGGGGGGCGGGTCACCGCGAGCGTGCGGATGCATGACGGAGGCGTCGAGTTCGCCGTCCGCGACACGGGTGTCGGCATCCCGGAGGACGAGCAGGGGATGCTGTTCACACGCTTCTTCCGCGCATCGACGGCGACACAGAACGCGGTGCCCGGGGTGGGCCTCGGGCTCACGATCACCCGCGCGATCGTGCTGGCCCACGGCGGCACGATGGATGTGACGAGCAGGGAGGGCGTCGGCACCGAGTTCCGGATGCTCCTTCCAGCGGCGCCGCGCACCGAGGCCATCCAGGTCGTCGGCTGATCCCGACCGTCTGCGGGGCTGCGACCTGATAGCCTGGTCGGCTCGCCATGCGGGCGGAAGGACGGCCACGCACGGTGGGATATATCGATGTAGCTGGGGTCTCACTGACCCTGCCGGACGGCAGACCGCTGCTGGATGACGCGACGTTCCGCGTCGGATCGGGGTCGACGAGCGCGTTGATCGGCCCCAACGGGGCGGGCAAGACGACGCTGCTCCGCATCATCCGCGGCGAGCAGGCTGCCGACGCCGGAGTCGTGACGATCGACGGCGGACTCGGCGTCATGGACCAGTTCGTCGGGCACGGTGAGCCGGGGCAGACCGTGCATGAGCTGCTGGTGCGTGTCGCCCCTCGGCGCATCAGGCAGGCGGCGGACGCGCTCGAAGCGGCCGAGAACGCGCTGATCGAGCGCGACGAGCACGACACGCAGATGGCGTATGCGACGGCGATCGCCGAGTACGCCGACGCGGGCGGCTACGAGCACGAGACGGTGTGGGACCAGTGCACGGTCGCGGCCCTCGGCGTTCCCTACGACCGGGCGCGCTTCCGCGAGTTGACCACGCTCTCGGGAGGCGAGCAGAAGCGCCTCGCTCTGGAGGCGCTGCTTCGAGGCCCCGACGAGGTGCTCCTTCTCGACGAGCCCGACAACTATCTCGACGTGCCGACCAAGCGCTGGCTCGAGGAGCAGCTGCGGCAGACGCCGAAGACGGTCCTCCTCGTGTCGCACGACCGTGAGCTCCTGGCGCGCGCGGTCGACCGGCTCGTCACTCTCGAACCGGGCGGGGCCGGGGCGTCGGCATGGGTGCATGGCGGAGGCTTCGCGACGTACCACCAGGCGCGCAGCGACCGGATGGACCGCCTCGACGAACTGCGTCGGCGGTGGGACGAGCAGCACGAGAAGCTGCGCGTCCTCGTCGCGAATCTCAAGGTCAAGGCGTCGGCGAACGACGGGTTCGCCTCGAGGTATCAGGCGGCCCAGACCCGTCTCCGCAAGTTCGAGGAGGCGGGACCGCCCGAGGAACGACCACCCGCCCAGGAGTTCGACATGCGCCTCCGGGGGTCGCGCACCGGCAAGCGGGCCGTCGTCGCGGAGCGGTTGGAGCTCACGGGACTGATGCGCCCCTTCGACGCAGAGGTCTGGTACGGCGACCGCGTCGCCGTGCTGGGGTCCAACGGATCGGGGAAGTCCCACTTCCTGCGCTTGCTGGCCCGCGGCGGAAGCGATCCCGACTCGACGCTCGGCCATGTGGCCTCGACGGGTGAGCAGCTGGCGGAGGTCGCTCACGAGGGCCGTGCGATCCTCGGTGCCAGAGTCGTCCCCGGGCTGTTCGCGCAGACGCACGCGCACCCGGAGTTCGTGGGGCGCACGCTGCTCGAGATCCTGCACCGCGGTGACGAACGTCGGGCGGGGATGCCGAGGGATGCCGCGAGCTCGGCGCTGGATCGCTACGGGCTCGTGCGGCAGGCGCAGCAGACGTTCGAGTCGCTGTCGGGTGGGCAGCAGGCCCGATTCCAGGTGCTCCTCCTCGAGCTCTCGGGTGCGACACTGCTGCTGCTCGACGAGCCGACCGACAACCTCGACATCGAGTCGGCCGAGGCTCTCGAAGAGGCACTCGTGCGCTTCGAGGGCACTGTGCTCGCGGTCACGCACGACCGCTGGTTCGCGCGCTCGTTCGACCGGTTCCTGGTGTTCGGGTCGGACGGGGAGGTGTACGAGGCGGATGCTCCCGTGTGGGACGAGCGCCGGGTCGCACGCGCCCGCTGAGATCGGTCGATCTGAGCGCGTCCGGCGTCAGGCGAGCCGGAACGCTGCGGCGGCGTGCGCGGCCGGGTCGAGCGCGAGATCGGCCAGCGTGGCGCCGACCCCCGGGGCGAACTTGAACCCGTGCCCCGAGAAGCCCGCTCCCACCACGATCCGTCCCCGCCGGTCGAGCACGAAGGCGCTGTCGTCGGTCGAGGTGTAGGTGCAGCTGATCGGCGAGGCGGATGCCGGGTCGAGGCCCGGCATCCACTCGCGCACGTAGTCGGCCAGCGCCTCGGCATGGGTCGTCCGGTGCGGGCGCGCATCAGGGTCGACGGCATCGCCGACCCGGTGGAACCCGACCTTGACGCCCTCACCCGGCGTCGGCATGCCGTAGACCGTCGCCGGATAGCGGTCGGTGTCGACGTAGTGGTTGAACGACGGCCATGTCGATCCGTCGACCGGCAGGAAGTGGGCAGGCGTCTCCTCGGTGACCTCGAGCCGGGGAAGCCCGATGCCGGGGAGCATCTTCTCGGTCCATGCGCCCACCGTGACGACGGCGACGTCGGCGCGCACACGGCGCTCGCCGATGACCAGTTCGACGCCGGCGTCGGTCTCGTCGATCCGTGTCACCGGGGTCTGCCAGCGGACCTCGCCACCGGCGGCGACGATGCGTCTTTCGAGTTCTCCCAGTGCCGCGGATGCCCGGGCGACGCCGGCGTCGCGGGAGAACAGCACGGGGCTGTCGAATCGCATGCCCTCCCAGCGCGATGCGGCCTCGGCTGGTTCGAGGATCCGGGCGTGGATGCCTCGCTCGCGGAGGCGGCGCTCGATCGTGACGACATCGACGTCGCCGTGCGTGACCAGGCCGTGCAGACGAAGCAGCGGCTCGCCGTCGACGGGGCCGAGCGCCTCCCATCCCTCGCGCGCGCGGACGAGGAGGTCGAGGTAGTGCTCCTCGTCGTAGGCGTTGTTGAAGTTGCGCGTCGCACCGTGCGAGGCTCCTTCTCGGTGCCCGCGGGCGAAGCGCTCGAAGACCACCGGTCGGTGGCCTCGCCTGGTCAGCTCCCAGGCTGTGGCGAGTCCCATCACGCCGCCTCCGACGACGGCGACTTCCACGGCATCCACCGACATACTGCCTCCCGATCTCGGTTCCAGTCTCCCAGCCGTCGGCACCTCCGCGCGCGCCCGGTAGTCTGGAGGGGTGACCATGGAGATCGAGCTCGGCCGAGGCAAGCGCGCGCGACGCGCGTACACGTTCGACGACATCGCGGTGGTGCCGTCCCGGCGCACGCGCAACCCGGAGGATGTGTCGACCGCCTGGACGATCGACGCCTTCGGTTTCGGCATCCCGGTGCTGGGCGCCCCGATGGATTCCGTCGTGAGCCCGCAGACGGCGATCATGCTGGGGCAGCTCGGCGGTCTGGGCGTGCTCGACCTCGAGGGTCTGTGGACCCGCTACGAGAACCCCGAGCCGCTGCTGGCCGAGATCGCCGGTCTCGATGAGAGCAAGGCGACGGCGCGCATGCAGCAGCTGTACGCCGAGCCGATCAAGCCCGCCCTCATCACGCAGCGCCTCGCCGAGATCCGCGAGGCCGGCGTGACCGTGGCCGGATCCCTGACCCCGCAGCGCACACAGGAGTTCTACGACACCGTGGCCGCAGCCGGTGTCGACCTGTTCGTCATCCGCGGCACGACGGTCTCGGCAGAGCACGTGTCGAGCGTCGACGAGCCGCTGAACCTCAAGAAGTTCATCTACGACCTCGACGTGCCCGTGATCGTCGGCGGCGCAGCCACGTACACGGCCGCGCTGCACCTGATGCGCACCGGTGCCGCCGGCGTGCTCGTCGGCTTCGGCGGGGGAGCGGCATCGACCACGCGCGCCACGCTCGGCATCCACGCGCCGATGGCGACGGCCGTCTCCGACGTCGCGGCTGCGCGTCGCGACTACCTCGACGAGTCCGGCGGGCGCTACGTGCACGTCATCGCCGACGGTGGGGTCGGCACGTCCGGCGACATCGTCAAGGCGCTCGCGATGGGTGCTGACGCCGTCATGCTCGGCGTCGCGCTCGCCCGCGCCACCGACGCGCCCGGCCGCGGATTCCACTGGGGCCCCGAGTCCCATCACCCGAAGCTTCCGCGCGGTCGCCGCGTCGAGGTCGGCGGCATCGGCACCCTGGAGGAGATCCTCTACGGTCCGGCTCCGGTCGCCGACGGCACGGCGAACCTGATCGGGGCGCTGCGCAAGTCGATGGCCACCACCGGATACTCCGATCTCAAGGAGTTCCAGCGGGTCGAGGTCGTGCTCGCACCCTACGAGGCCTGAGGCTCCGCTCGTCACCGTGACTTCTCCCGTACTGTTCCCGCCGACCCTTCGCGAGGTCATGCTCCGGGGACGCTGGATCGGGATGCTCGTGCTGTGCCTGGTCGTCGCCGGCGTGTTCGCCTGGCTCGGCCAGTGGCAGCTGGAGCGTGCGATCGAGACCGATCCGCCGCCCGCCGGAGCGACCGAGCAGGTGCGTCCGCTGACCGACGTCGTCGAACCAGGCGCGTATCTGCCCGAGCCGCTCGTCGGACAGAAGGTCGAGACGTCGGGAACCTGGGTCCCGGATGACTTCCTTGTGGTGTCCAGCCGGTTCAACGACGATGTCGAAGGCTACTGGGTCACGGGTCAGCTGCGCGTCGCGGAGCGCACCTCGATCGCCGTCGCGATCGGATGGACCGCCGATCGGGCCGTCGCAGATGATGCCGTGGAGAAGCTGAACGCCGGCGAGACGGAAGCCTCGATCACCGGTCGCCTGATTTCGGACGAAGGGCCCGCGGCGCCGCCGAAGGACGACCCTCAGCGCATGGACCGCATGTCGACCGCCGCCCTGCTGAGCCACTGGCACGACGTCGATCAGCTCGATGTGTACCGGCCGTACCTCGCGTCGACGACGGCGTCGGCCGGACTCGCCGACATCTCGTCCCCGGCGCCCGAGGAGCAGTCTCCGGTGAACTGGCTCAACATCTTCTACGCGGTGGAGTGGGCGATCTTCGCCGGGTTCGCGTTCTACCTCTGGTATCGACTCGCGAAGGACGCCTGGGAGCGCGAGGTCGAGGAGTTCGAGGACGCCGCCGCGGGCGAGACCGCCTGACCGGTCGCGCGCGCCTGCGCGTGGAACGATGCGCATCCGAGCGCGGACGCTCGCGGTGTTCCACCTTCGTCAGGGGTGCTTTCCGACGTTCGGTGAGGGCTTGGTTACCAATCGGAAAACTCCGTTGAGGTTGTCTGAGGGCCTCCGTATGCTCGCTCACATGTGCGTCAGCTGAGAGCGCGCAGCCACGGTTTCACGAGAGCCGTCGCCAGACGATACCCGAGGAGACAACACAGATGATGTCCGCTCCCGACGCCGCGAACCACGAGGTTCACGGGTCAGCTCGCAGAAGTCGGGGGCGTCTCGGCGTCCTCGCCGCCACCTGCGTCGCCGCTCTGGGCGCCAGCGCCCTGATCGCGGCTCCCGCATCCGCCGACGTCTCCGGGACGGGGGTCGTCATCAACGAGGCCTACCTCTCCGGAGGTAGTGCCGGCGCAGCCTTCACGAACAAGTTCGTGGAGCTCTACAACCCCACCGCATCGCCTGTCACGCTCGACGGCATGTCGCTGCAGTACCGCTCGGCGACGGGAACGGGCAACTCCAACGGCGTCGCGCCGCTCACCGGCGTCATCCCGGCCGGCGGCCACTACCTCGTGCAGGCAGGCAGCAACGGCGCGAACGGCGCCGCCTTGCCGACCGCGGATGCGGTGAGCACCCTCAACCCGAGCGGCACCAACGGCACCCTCGCACTCGTCGACGGCACCGCAGCGGTCGCGCTGACTCCGGGCTCGGTCACCGGTGTCGACGGCGTCATCGACGTGCTCGGCTACGGCACCTCGAACACCTTCGAGACTGCAGCGGCGACGCCGCCCACCGGCAACACCGACGTCAAGTCGCTCAACCGCACCGACGGCAAGGACACCGACGACAACAAGGCGGACTTCAGCCTCTCGGCGACCATCACGCCCCAGAACACCGGCGGCACCGACCCGGGCACCGACCCTGGCACCGACCCGACCGAGGTGTCCATCGCCGAGGTCCAGGGCACGGGTGATGTCTCGCCGCTCAACGGCCAGACCGTCACGGTCGAGGGTGTCGTCACGGCCGACTACCGCACCGGCGGCTACAAGGGCATCGTCATCCAGACTCAGGGGTCTGGCGGAGAGAACGACGCCACCCCCGGCGCATCCGACGGCGTCTTCGTCTTCCTGAACGCGCTCGCGCCCACGCTCGAGATCGGCGATCTCGTCTCGGTCACGGGCTCCGTCAGCGAGTACTTCGGCCAGACCCAGATCAACCCCACCGCGCTCTCCGGCGTCTCGGTGGTGCAGGCGGGCGTGGGAGTCCCCGAGCTCACGCCGCTTCCCGACACGATCGAGGGCACGGACCGCGAGCAGTACGAGAACATGTACGTCGCACCCGCCGGCACCTACCGCGTCGCGTCGAGCCACCAGCTCTACAACTTCGGAGCGCTCTGGCTGAACGCCGGTGCCGACCTCAACGTCAAGAACACCGAGACCGTGCGCCCAGGCGACGAGGCGAAGGCGATCGCCGCGGCGAACCGCGCGAACCGCATCCTCCTCGACGACGGCTGGTCGATCCAGGTCACGAACAGCGGTCACCCGAACGACCAGCCCTACTTCACGAAGGACCTCGTCGTCCGCAACGGCGACACGGTCGACTTCAGCGACAACGGATACGTGCTGCAGTACGGCTTCGACGACTGGCGTCTGCAGCCGGTCGTGCCGATCGACAGCACCTCGTCCGACGACCTGAAGGTCGGCTTCGACGCGACCAACCCCCGCACCGACTCGGCACCCGACGTGGGCGGCGACGTGCAGGTCGCGTCGTTCAACGTGTTCAACTACTTCACGACGCTCAAGAGCGAGAACTCGAACGCTCGGGGCGCGGCGAACGCGGCCCAGTTCGAGATCCAGAAGTCCAAGATCGTCGCGGCCATCAACGGGCTGGACGCAGAGATCGTCTCGCTCATGGAGATCGAGAACTCGATCAAGCTCGGCGGCTCGCTCGACGAGGCGCTGGCCGATCTGGTCGACGGACTCAACGACGCTCTGGGCAGCGAGGAGTGGGACTACGTCCGCACCCCCGACGAGCTGAACGACTCGGCAACCACGGACTACATCACCAGCGCGATCATCTACAAGAAGGATGCCGTCGAGACGGTGGGCGACAGCCTGACCGTGACCGACGAGACCGTCTGGGGCAACGCCCGCGAGCCGATCGCGCAGGCGTTCGACATCGACGGACGCGTCGTCACCGTCGTGGCGAACCACTTCAAGTCGAAGTCGGCACCCGAGGGCGGCGGCGCGGAGCCGGCTGACGGCCAGGGCTTCTTCAACGCCGACCGCGTGAAGCAGGCGAACTCGCTCAAGGGCTTCACGGAAGAGATCGAAGAGAAGACCGGCAGCAGCGACATCCTGCTGATCGGCGACTTCAACGCCTACGCGAAGGAAGACCCGATCGAGGTCTTCACGACCGCGGGGTGGAGCGACGTCGCTCGGGAGAAGGCCCCCGAGCAGCACACCTACTCGTTCGACGGTGAGCTCGGCTCGCTCGACCACGTGCTGGCATCCCCGTCGCTCGCCGCATCGATCACCGGTGCAGGTGTGTGGAGCATCAACTCGCCCGAGTGGAGCGACCGCGGCTACGCGTTCGGCGCCACCGAGGCGGGCACGCCGTTCCGCTCCAGCGATCACGACCCGATCGTCGTCGGTGTCTCGTCCGAGATCCCGCCGGTCAGCATCGACGTCGTCACGATCAACGACTTCCACGGCCGGATCGAAGCCGACGGCGCTGCCGCCGGTGCCGCCGTGGTGGCCGGAGCCGTGAAGCAGTTCCGCGAGGAGAACCCGAACACGATCTTCGCCGGCGCCGGTGACCTGATCGGCGCCTCGACGTTCACCTCGTTCATCAACGACGACAACCCGACGATCGATGCGCTCAACGCCGCCGGTCTCGACGTCAGCGCGGCAGGAAACCACGAGTTCGACCAGGGCTGGGAGGATCTGCGCGACCGTGTGCAGGACCGCGCGGACTGGGAGTACATCTCGTCGAATGTGTTCGTGACCGAGACCGGAGAGCCTGCGCTCGCCCCGGCCTGGGTCAAGGAGCTCGACGGCGTGCGCGTCGGTTTCGTCGGCGCCGTCACGGAGGACCTCGACTCGCTCGTGTCTCCCGAGGGCATCGCCGACCTCGAGGTGCGCAGCATCGCCGACTCGGTGAACGCCGTGGCCGACGACCTGCGCGACGGAGACCCCTCCAACGGCGAGGCGGATGTCGTCATCCTCCTCGTCCACGAGGGCGCATCCAGCGTCGAGCTGTCGAGCATCACTCCGGACTCGCCCCTCGGCGAGATCGTCTACGGAGTCGATGACGACGTCGACGCGATCGTGTCGGCGCACACCCACCTCGCGTACAACCACGTCATCGACGGCCGACCGGTCGTCTCGGCAGGGCAGTACGGCGAGAACCTGGGTCTCATGAACCTCCAGGTCGACCCGAAGACGAAGGAGCTCATCTCGATCACCAACGAGATCAAGCCCCTCACCGCCGCCGGCAAGCCGCTCTACCCGGCCGTTCCTGAGGTCGCCGACATCGTCGCCAAGGCGAAGGCCGAGGCCGATGTGCTCGGAGCGGTGAAGGTCGGCGACATCACCGCTGACTTCAACCGCGCTCGCCAGACGAACGGGTCGGAGAACCGCGGTGGCGAGTCCACCATCGGCAACTTCGTCGCCGACGTGCAGAAGTGGTCCACCGGCGCGGACATCGCGCTGATGAACCCGGGTGGCATCCGTGCCAACCTCACGTACGCCTCGTCGAACGCCAGCGACCCGAACGGCAACGTCACGTACCGTGAGGCGGCGACGGTGCAGCCGTTCGCCAACACGCTCGTGACGCTGACGCTCACCGGCGCGCAGCTGAAGGGCGTGCTCGAGGAGCAGTGGCAGCCGGCAGGCTCCGCGCGTCCGTTCCTCAAGCTCGGTGTGTCGGAGGGGCTCGTCTACACGTACGACCCCGCAGCCGCACAGGGCTCACGGGTCACCTCGATCACGCTCAACGGAACCGCGATCGACCCGGCGGCGAACTACACCGTGGCGGCCAACTCGTTCCTCGCGGCGGGTGGAGACAACTTCTTCACCTTCAAGGAGGGCACGGGCAAGCGCGACACCGGCAAGATCGACCTGCAGTCGATGGTCGACTGGTTCGACGCGAACAAGACCGCGACCCCCGACCTCGCCCAGCGCGCGGTGGGCGTCTCGGTCAGCGCACCGGATGCCGACGGCTACAGCGCCGGCGACCAGGTGACCGTCGCGCTCTCCTCGCTGGCTTTCAGCGCGGGGGAGCAGGCTCCCGGCCAGGTGACGCTGTCGCTCGGTGACACGCAGCTCGCCGCCGGTGCTGTCGACCCGACGATCGTCGACACCACCGATGAGGCCGGTCGTGCGTCGCTCACCTTCACGGTTCCCTCGGGCGTCTACGGGGAGCAGCTGCTCACCGTCGCGGTCGCCGGGACCGGGACGACGGTGCAGGTGCCGTTCACGATCGCGGGGGAGGAGCCGGCGGAGTTCGCGGGTTCCATCGACCTCGGATCCTCGAAGGTGACCGCGGGCAAGAAGCTGAAGATCACCGGTGAGGGCTACGAGCCCGGCGAGACGGTGACCGTCGAGCTGCGGCCCAAGAAGGGTGCGGCCACCGAGGTCGGCACCGTCAAGGTCAAGGCCGACGGCACCTTCTCGACATCGGTCACCGTGCCGAAGGGCACGCAGCCGGGCAAGTACACGGTCGCAGTCGCGCAGGCCGACGGAGACGCGGCCACGGCCACCGTCACCGTGAACCGCGCAGGCGGCATCGGTGGCATCATCGGTGGCATCATCGATTGGCTGTGGGACCTCCTCAACGGGTGGTTCTGACGCCATCGTGAGCGTGACGCAGGTATGACAGAGGCGAAGGCCGCCGGGAGACATCCCGGCGGCCTTCGTCGTGCGTGCGAGCGATCGCCGCGTCAGGCGGAGATGACCTCGACCTCGGCCTGCGCGAGAGCGGTCGCGAACGCCGATTCCGGGGGAGTGTCCGTCACCAGGTAGTCCGCACGGTCCAGAGTCGTGACCTGCGCGAACAGGCGGCGACCGAACTTCGAGGAGTCGGCGAGGATCGCCGTGCGCTCGGCACGCTGGATCATCTCGGACATCATGTTCGCGTCGCCCATGTTCGACGTCGAGAACCCCGCCTCGTCGATCGCTCCGACGGCGATCAGCGCGAGATCGCAGCGGATGTCGACCTCCGGGCCACCGGGGGTCATCGTGAACGTGACGGGTCCGGTCGTGGCCTGCGTGATCGCCCTCACGGCTCCCCCGAAGACATACAGGTCGCGGAAGGCGGAGGGCGAGATCTCCGCCGGGATGCGGAGATTGTTCGTGGCGATCGTCAGATCGCGGTGATTGCGCAGAGCACGGGCGAGAGCCAGGGTGGTCGTCCCCGCGTTGAGCATCACGACGGCGCCGTCGTCGATCAGCCCCGCGGCGAGGCGGGCGATCTTCTCCTTCTCCTCGATCTGCATCCGGAGTCGCACATCGAGCGCGCGGTCTTTGAGCTGGCCTTCGGCGCTGACGGCGCCGCCGTGGGTGCGGATGACGACGCCCTCGCGGTCGAGCTGGTCGAGATCGCGGCGGATCGTGTCGATGGAGACGCTGAAGTGCTCGGCGAGACCTCCGACGGTCACCTCTCCCACCTGCTCGACATAGGCGGCGAGATCGGCCTTCCGACCAGCGGGGAGTCGGCGCTTCGGCGACGGTGCAGATGCTTCCATGCACACATCTCTAGCACATGTCGGCAGAGAAGTCGGCAGACTTCAGCAGATAACAGCATCCAAGATCTCGGTATGACCAACTTGGTTCTCGCCGGGAAAACAGGGATACAGTCATCAAATCTGTAGTTACATGTGGGAACAAACGCAGATATGTGCTTGACGTTCTCGCAAATGTCGGCATAACATGGCTTAAAACCGCACGAACAAGCATCGAAGCGCGTGTGCGGCACGATCTCGAAGAGGAGAAGTGATGATCACAGTGGGGCGAGGGCGACGCATTCTGAAGCTCGCCGGCGCAGCGACAGCAGCCGTGACAGTCCTGGCCGTGGCAGGTTGCGCGGCTGGCGACAGCGGAACCGATGGAGGGGATGGCGGAGACGTCACCATCGAGTTCGCACAGTGGTGGGAGCCCGAGCTCCCCGACGGTGAGTTCCGGGCGCTCATCGACGAGTTCGAAGACGCCAACCCGGGCATCACGGTCAAGCTCGTGAGCGGACCGTATGCATCGACCAAGGAACAGCTGTTCGCAGGAGCGGCATCCGGAACCATGCCGGACGTCGTCGGCCTCGACGGCGCGTGGGTGAACGACTTCGCCTCGCAGGGCGTGATCGCCGACCTCACCGCTCTGATGAAGGAGAACGACTACGACGACAGCGAGCTGGCGAGCCAGATCCAGGTCGACGGCAGCACCTACATGATCCCGGTCGTGAACTTCGTCTACCCGATGTTCACGAACGACACCCTGCTGGCCGACGCGGGCGTCACCGCACCTCCCACCACCCGCTCGGAGTTCGCGGACGCGGCATCGAAGGTCTCGGCTCTCGGCGGCGACGTCTCGGGCTGGGTGCTCCCGCTCTCGCTGGAGGCACCGAACGGCGTGCAGAACGATGTCATGTCGTGGGTCTGGGCATCGGGCGGCTCGATGCTCAAGGACGGCCAGCCCGACCTGACGAACGACGACGTCACCTCGGCCGTCGACTTCATCGGCGACATGTGGGATGACGGCTCGATCGCCTCGGGCTCCTTCACCATGAAGGAGCAGGACAAGGTCGAGGAGTTCACCAACGGTCGTGTCGGCATGATGATCGACTCGCTCGCGCACATCAACCTGATCCGCGAGACGAACCCCGACCTGAAGTTCTCGATCTCGGCGCTTCCCGCCGAGGACGGCTACGACGGCGAGCGGGGCATCCCGTACGCATCCTGGGGCATCGGCGTCGCCGAGAACTCGGAGCACAAGGATGCCGCGTTCAAGCTCGTCGAGTTCCTGATGAGCGAGCAGACCAACTCGGAGCTCTCGACGATGGCCAAGGCCTTCCCCGGCAACTCGAAGTCCGTTCCCGACTTCGTGAACGACGACGAGCTGTTCAAGCAGGCGTTCGACATCTACCAGGCGGGATACCCGGCGAACGAGTTCACCGGACTCCCCGTGGCGGAGGACCTGATGCGTCAGCTCGGCGAGCAGCTGCAGTCGGCCTTCGACGGTCAGCAGTCGATCGACGACGCGCTCAAGAAGGCGCAGGAGAGCTGGAAAGCGGAGTTCTGATCTCCCGCTTCCCGAATGAACGGGGTGCCGCATCGCGACCGATGCGGTGCGGCACCCGACCAACCAAGGAGCCACGCTTCCCATGAGTCTGAGAACATCCGACGACACCGAGGTGATCGTCACCGGGGTCTCGATGTCGCGTCGCAGGCGGCAGCTGCGCAAGACCACCGAGTCGTACGCCTTCCTCTCGCCGACGATCATCCTGCTCTTCGTCCTGATGATCGTGCCGATCGTCATGGTGATCGGGTATTCGTTCCAGGACAACGTGATCCTGAACAAGTCGCCCGAGTTCATCGGCATCGGCAACTACGTCGAGATCCTCTCGGACCCCCGGTTCTGGAAAGCCACCGGCAACACGATCCTGTTCACGGTGACCAGCGTGGTCGCGCACCTGGTGCTCGGGCTCGCCTTCGCGATGATGCTCAACAGCCCGCTGCTCGGCCGCTTCTCGCGCTCGTTCTTCCGGGCCCTGTACGTCCTGCCATGGCTGTTCACCGTGGCGGTGATCGCCGTCCTGTGGCGCATGCTCCTCGCGCCGAACGGCGTCGTGAACTTCCTGCTCAACACCGACATCGAGTGGCTCGCGTCACCGCAGCTCGCGCTCGGGACCATCATCTTCATCAACATCTGGGCCGGCTACCCCTTCTTCATGGTGAGCCTGCTCGCGGGCCTCCAGGGCATTCCAAACGAGCTGAACGAGGCGGCCACGGTCGACGGCGCGGGTGCGGTGCAGCGGTTCTGGAACGTCACGGTCCCGCAGCTCCGACCGATCATCGTCAGCCTCGTGCTGCTCGACCTGATCTGGACCTCGCAGCAGTTCGCCCTCATCTGGATGACCACCGGTGGCGGACCGATCGACGTGACCGAGGTGCTCAGCACCTTCACCTACAAGCTCGCCTTCGCCAAGTACGACTTCTCGCTCGCGGCGACCTCCGCGGTGCTGGTCCTGCTCATGTCGATGGTGCTCGCCGTCTTCTACGTCCGTCACCAGAAAACGAGGGACTGATCATGGCTCTCACCGTGCAGAATCAGCGTCGCGTCGCCAAGACCGGCGTGATGATCGGCCTCATCCTCGGTGCCGTGTTCGCCGCGGGCCCCGTGCTCTGGATGCTGTCGAGCTCGTTCAAGTCGAACACGCAGATCTTCGAGCTCCCGCCGCGACTCGTCACCGACACGTTCTCGTTCGACGCGTACGTCGCGATCTTCACGAACCCCGAGACGATGCGGTTCTTCCTGAACAGCTACGTCGTCGCCGGCTCCGTGACGATCCTGACCCTGCTCGTGGCGATCCAGGCGGCCTACGCGTTCAGCCGCTTCGACTTCCGCGGCAAGCGCATCCTGAACGTCGTGATCGTCAGCGTGCAGGCCGTGCCGCCGATCACGCTGCTGATCCCGTACTTCGGGCTGATGGTCGCGCTCGGCCTCTACAACTCGTACCTCGGGCTCATCCTCACCTACATGGTGTTCACGCTGCCCTACGCGATCATCATGATGACCGGCTACTTCAATACCCTGCCGAAGGAGCTCGACGAGGCCGTCCGCGTCGACGGCGCCGGGTCCATGACCGCCCTGTGGCGCATCCTGGTGCCGATCTCGATCCCCGGCATCGTCTCCGTCGGCATCTACACCTTCATGATCGCGTGGAACGAGTACCTGTTCGCGCTCACCCTCACCCGCACGAT
This sequence comes from Microbacterium sp. 22215, assembly GCF_052045655.1. Lineage (NCBI taxonomy): Bacteria > Bacillati > Actinomycetota > Actinomycetes > Micrococcales > Microbacteriaceae > Microbacterium > Microbacterium sp. 22215. The sequence goes on along the minus strand of NZ_JBQEPC010000003.1, from coordinate 197,832 downwards.
CGACATGCGCACGGTGCCCATCGGCATCCAGCTGCTCATGGGTCAGCACTCGTACGAGTGGAACCAGATCATGGCGATGAGCGTGCTCGGGTCCATCCCCGTGCTCATCCTCTTCCTCTTCTTCCAGCGGTACTTCATCAGCGGTCTCACGGCGGGGTCCGTGAAGAGCTGACGCGGCGCCGACGGATCAACGACCACCACGAAACAGGAGAATCAAGTGCTCTACACCGGCAAATCCATCCTCGATGTCGCCAACGAGAACAACTTCGCCATCCCGGCGTTCAACATCAGCGACTGGGCGATGTTCAACGGCATCATGGACATCAGTGAAGAGAAGGCCGCTCCGGTCATCATCGCGATCCACCCTGACGAGGTCTCGCACATCACCACCGATCTGATCGCCGCGATGCACTCGCGTGCGCACCGTTCGAGCGTGCCCGTCGCGATCCACTGGGACCACGGCGGAAGCTACGAGCAGATCATCACGGCCATCAAGGCCGGCTTCACCTCGGTCATGATCGACGCCTCGCTGCTGCCGTTCGACGAGAACGTGGCGCTCACCCGAAAGGTCGTCGACGCAGCTCATGCGGTCGGCATCCAGGTCGAGGGCGAACTCGGCACGATCGGCGCGAACGACAGCTACGGCGAGTCGGGTGCGGCCGAGATCATCTACACGAACCCCGCCGACGCGGTGCGCTTCGTCGAGGAGACCGGGGTCGACAGCCTCGCGATCGCGATCGGCACCTCGCACGGCCTCTACCCGAGCGACAAGAACCCCGAGCTGCGCCACGATCTGCTCGAGGAGATCAAGGCCGCGATCGGCATCCCCCTCGTGCTGCACGGCGGATCATCGAACCCGGATGCGGAGCTCCGCCGAGCGGTCGAGCTGGGCGTCAACAAGATCAACATCTCCAGTGACATCAAGGTCTCGTACCACAACCGCATGCGCGAGGTGCTCGGCACCGATGAGCGTCTGCGCGAGCCGAACGCGATCCAGCCGGCGGCGCTCGAGGCGATGAAGGTGACCGCTGCCGAGAAGATCGATCTGTTCGGGGCGGACGGCAAGGCCTCGCTGTACTGAACTGCGGACAATCGGAGGATGATCGGCGACGTGGACAGAACGCTCGTACTCGGACTCGGCGGCACCGTCGACTATGAGCTCAGGTGGGACTCATCGGTGTTCGACACGCTCGCGCATGCGCACGGCGTGCGGCGCCACGAGCTCACGACCACGGCGCCGATCGTCGACGAACGCTCGCTGCTGGTGGCAGTGCTCGCGTTCGTCGCCTCGGGCACGGGGGCGGAGCGATTCGTCGCCTCGTCCGAGGTGATCGAGGACTTCGTCTCGCATTTCGACTACGCGATCACACTCGGTGGCACCGGGGTGCGGGCGGGCCTCGTGCTCGACGCCCTCGGGCTCCCGAGCACCCAGCACCTCGTGAGCATCGACGACAACGTCCGGCGGCTGCTGCCCGACTCGATCTCGTACATCTGCTCGGCGACCGAGGACACCCTCGACCCGCACCTGATCGTGCAGTACCCGGTCGGCGCGCACGTGCGGCTCACCGACGGCGACGTGCTGTCGCCCGCGCCCAACCGGCTGATCTTCGCGAACGATCCGCCGAACCGGCGGATGCTCCTCTCTGCCGAACTGCCCGCGTCCCTGTCCGGCGCCGGGGTGTTCCTCGTCTCGGGATTCAACACGATGCAGGATCACGACCTGCTCGAGCTCAGACTCGCCGAGGTGCATCGGGCGATGCAGAGCCTGCCCGCCGACGCTCTCGTCTACTACGAGGACGCGGGCTTCTACACCCGCGACTTCGCCGACACGGTGCGACGACGCCTGCTGCCGCAGATCGACGTCTACGGCATGAACGAGGACGAGCTGCAGGAGTACCTCGGGCGCGCGGTCAACCTGCTCGACACGGCCGACGTCATCCGCGCGCTTCGCGAGGTTCAGACGATCATCCCCGCGCGGGCGCTGGTCGTGCACACGCGCTACTGGGCGATCGCGGTGGGGCCGGACGCCGGCCGCCACCGCTCCGCACTCGACTCCGCCGTGCGCGTCGCCGCCACCCGTTACCGCGTGGGCGACGGCCTCACCTCGGCCGACATCGATGACACGGCCGGGATGCCTCGTCACGGCGGAGGGGAGGCCCTCGTCAACGCGGTCGAGGCGGCGCTACCCGGTGCCGTCGGCGTTGCGGCGTTCTCGCTCGACGTCCCCACGCCGACCACGGTCGGTCTCGGCGACACATTCGTCGGCGGCTTCCTCGCCGGCGCGGTGCTCTCCAAGGAGAACGCATGAACCCCGTCCTGCTGCCGTCCAACAGACCCGCCGAGCGCTTCTACCGCGGAGGTGCGCGCATCAGCGCCTTCCGCGGCGAGGACGCCGTCGCGCCCCGCGAACCCGAGGACTGGATCGGCTCGACGACCACGGTCAACGGCGAACCCGAGCTCGGTCTCACCACCCTCCCGGACGGGCGAGTGCTCCGTGACGTGATCGTGCGGGATCCGGTCGCCTGGCTCGGCGACGAGCACGTCGCACGGTGGGGTGCCGACACGAGACTCCTGGTCAAGCTGCTGGATGCCGGTCAGCGACTGCCCGTGCACGCGCACCCGCACGACGACTTCGCGGCGACCCACCTCGGCCGACCGCACGGCAAGGCCGAGGCCTGGTACATCCTGCAGGGCGGCACGGTGCACGTCGGGCTTCGACAGGATGTCGAGGCATCCGATCTGGCGGCCCTCGTCGAGCGACAGGATGCGACGACGCTGCTCGGTCTGCTGCACGAGGTCGAGGTCGCTGCGGGAGACGTGGTGTGGGTGCCGCCGGGCGAGCTGCACGCGATCGGTGCCGGCGTGCTGCTGCTCGAGCTGCAACAGCCGGAAGATCTGTCGATCCTCCTCGAGTGGGGAGGCTTCGCGATCGACGGCGCCGCGGTCGGCCATCTCGGGATCGGCTTCGACCTCGCGCTCGCCGCGGTGACCACCCGCGCACGATCGGCCAGCACCCTCGCCGCACTCATCTCCACCGCCCCCGCGTCCGGATCCGCCTTCCCCGAGGCTGCCGATGAGTACTTCCGACTCGAGCGCATCCCTCTGCACGGAACAGCGACCGTCGATCAGGGCTTCTCGATCGTGATCGTGACCGACGGTGAGGTCGAGATCGGAGCGCAGCGACTCCGCAGCGGCTCGACCCTGCTCGTGCCCCACGCGGCCGGAGCACTCAAGGCGACAGGCGCGGGTGAGCTGCTCGTCGCACGTCCGCCGGCGCCCTGAGGCCGGAATCGACGCGGATTCTCCCCGGCTAGACTGGAGTCATGCCCGAACCGAAAGTCGCCAGCTTTCCGGCGATCCGTGGTGCGCTGAAGTTCTACCAGATCGCGTCGATCATCACCGGAGTCATGCTGCTCCTGCTGGTCGCCGAGATGGTGCTGAAGTACACGCCGATCCGACTCGAGCTCTTCGCGGGAGGATCCGGCGGCCTGCTGTGGTTCGCTCCCGTCGTCGAGGGCCCTGAGGGACTCGAATCGACCGGCGACGGACTCAACATCTCGCTCTCGATCCTCGTGGCGCACGGCTGGTTCTACGTCGTCTATCTCTTCGCGTGCTTCCGCATGTGGAGCCTGATGCGCTGGCCCTTCCTGCGCTTCATCCTGCTCGCGCTCGGCGGCGTGATCCCGCTGCTGTCGTTCTTCATGGAGGCCATCGTCGCTCGCGACGTCAAGGCCTATCTCGCTTCGAGGGAGGCCGCCGCGGCCTCCGCCCCTGCCACGGAAGGTGTCCGGTGACCGAACAGTCCGAGACCCAGCAGCGCCCCGCGCTCGTCGTCGATTTCGGCGCGCAGTACGCGCAGCTGATCGCCCGTCGAGTCCGTGAGGCCGGTGTCTACAGTGAGATCGTGCCGCACACCGCCACGGCCGCCGAGATCGCCGAGAAGAACCCCGTCGCGATCATCCTCTCGGGTGGTCCGTCGTCGGTGTACGAGGAGGGCGCTCCGCGCCTCGACCCCGCGGTCTTCGACCTGGGCGTTCCCACGCTGGGCATCTGCTACGGCTTCCAGTACATGGCGCAGACCCTCGGCGGCGAGGTCGCGAACACCGGCCTCCGCGAGTACGGCGCGACGGATGCCGTCATCTCGGGTGACGGCGGAACCCTGCTCGGCGGTCAGCCGGCAGAGCAGAACGTCTGGATGAGCCACGGCGACCAGGTCGCCAAGGCCCCGGAGGGCTTCGACGTGCTCGCCACGACCGACGCCACCAAGGTCGCCGCCTTCGCGAACGAGGAGCGCGGCTTCTACGGGGTGCAGTGGCACCCCGAGGTCAAGCACTCCGACCACGGTCAGCAGGTGCTGGAGAACTTCCTGCACAAGGGTGCCGGGCTCGCCTCCGACTGGAACAGCGGCAACGTGATCGCCGAACAGATCGAGCGCATCCGCGAGCAGGTCGGTGACGCCCGCGTCATCTCCGCACTCTCGGGTGGCGTCGACTCGGCCGTCTCGACGGCTCTCGTGCACAAGGCCATCGGCGACCAGCTCACTGCGGTGTTCGTCGACCATGGTCTGCTGCGCAAGGGCGAGCGCGAGCAGGTCGAGAAGGACTATGTCGAGTCCACCGGCGTGCGACTGATCACCGTCGACGCGGCCGACACCTTCCTCGGCCACCTCGAGGGAGTCACCGACCCCGAGGAGAAGCGCAAGATCATCGGGCGCGAGTTCATCCGCGCGTTCGAGAAGGTGCAGCTCGACCTCGTCGCCGAGGCCAAGGCCTCGGGCGGCGCTCCGGTCAAGTTCCTCGTGCAGGGCACGCTGTACCCCGACGTCGTCGAGTCCGGCGGCGGCGCGGGCACTGCGAACATCAAGTCGCACCACAACGTGGGCGGCCTCCCCGATGACCTCGACTTCGAGCTGATCGAGCCGCTCCGCGCCCTGTTCAAGGACGAGGTGCGTGCGATCGGCCGCGAGCTCGGCATCCCCGAGGCCATCGTCGGGCGTCAGCCGTTCCCCGGGCCCGGCCTCGGCATCCGCATCATCGGAGAGGTCACGCAGGATCGCCTCGAGATCCTCCGCGAGGCCGACGCGATCGCTCGCGAGGAGCTCACCAAGGCAGGTCTCGATCAGGACATCTGGCAGTGCCCGGTCGTGCTGCTCGCCGACGTCCGCTCGGTCGGCGTCCAGGGAGACGGCCGCACGTACGGCCACCCGATCGTGCTGCGTCCGGTGTCGAGCGAAGACGCCATGACCGCCGACTGGACGCGCCTGCCCTACGACGTGCTGTCGAAGATCTCCAACCGCATCACCAACGGTGTCCGCGACGTCAACCGCGTCGTGCTCGACGTGACCTCGAAGCCGCCGGGAACCATCGAGTGGGAGTGACGCAGGAGCTCCCACGCCGGTGACGACGAACGGGCACGGACCATCACGGTCCGTGCCCGTTCGCGGTATTTCGGGCAGGATGAGCCTATGACCAAGGCGCGGACGAAGATCACGGTTATCGGTGCGGGCAGCGTGGGGGTGAGCGTCGCCTATGCGGCGCTGATCCGGGGGAGTGCGGCCGAGGTCGCGCTCTACGACATCGCCACAGACAAGGTGGATGCCGAGGTGCTCGATCTCGCCCACGGCACGCAGTTCACCTCAGCGGCCGTGAGCGGCGGTTCCGATCTCTCCGTCGTCGAGGGCAGCGACGTGATCGTGGTGACCGCGGGTGCCAAGCAGCAGCCGGGGCAGACCCGCATGGAGCTTTCCGGGATCAACGCTCGTCTACTCGAGAAGCTCATGCCGCAGCTCGTCGAGCGTGCCCCGGACGCGGTCTTCATCATCGTCACCAACCCCGCCGATGTGATGACGGTCGTCGCGCAGCGCGTCTCGGGTCTCCCGCCGCATCGGGTGTTCGGGTCGGGCACCGTGCTCGACACGTCGCGGCTGCGCTGGCGCCTCGCGCATCGGGCGAACGTGAGCACTGCGAGCGTGCACGCCGACATCGTGGGCGAGCACGGCGACACGGAGTTCCCCCTGTGGTCGAATGCCACGATCGGCTCCGTCCCCATTCTCGACTGGCCCGCCGAGGAGCCGTTCACGGTCGAGGAACTCGACCGCATCGCGATCGAGGTGCGCGATGCCGCCTACGCCGTGATCCGCGGCAAGGGGGCGACGAACCTCGCGATCGGTGTCAGCTGCGCCCGCATCGCCGAGGCCGTGCTGCACGATGAGCGCGCCGTGCTCCCGGTCGCGACGGTGCTCGACGGCGAATACGGTCTGCAGGGAGTCGCCCTGTCGGTGCCGTCGGTCGTGGGTGCGGCGGGTGCGGTGCCGCTGGCGGAGACGCCCATGAGCGAGCACGAACGAGGGCTGCTGCAGGCCTCCGCCGACGCGATCCGGTCGGCGATCGACGAGCTCGGCTGACCCCGCCCGAAAGAATCTCGAGAAACTTCGGCGAGCGTGTCGATCCGGGGTGTTCTCGTTCGACGTCTTCAATGAGAGGGTCGAGAAGCGGCCCCACCCACCAAGGAGAACATCATGAAGTACATGCTGATCATGCGCTCGAACGACGAAGCAGTCGAGGCATACAAGGAGATGCCGTTCGAAGAGGTCATCGCGGCCATGGGCGCCTACAACGAGTCGATGATCAAGGCCGGCGTGCTGGCTGCGGGCGAGGGACTCAGCGACGCGGCCGAGGGCTTCGTGGTCGACTTCAGCGCCGAGACGCCGCTCATCACCGACGGGCCCTACGGAGAGACGAAGGAGCTGTTCAACGGCTTCTGGATCCTTGAGGTGTCCAGTCGCGAAGAGGCGGCGGAGTGGGCGAGCCGGGCACCGCTCGGCAAGGGGTCGTTCCTCGAGGTGCGTCGAGTGACCGACGAGTCCGACTTCCCGGCCGACAACGAGTGGATCGAGAAGGAGAAGGGCTGGCGCGAGGAGGAAGAGGCGCGTCGCGCCCAGCAGTGAGATGACGCACGACAGCGAGACGGCGCGCTCCGCATCCGACACGGGTGCCGCAGAGCGCGCCGTCGCGGCCGTGTGGCGCATCGAGTCCGCGAAGATCGTCGGCACCCTGACGAGGACGGTCGGTGACTTCGGCCTCGCGGAGGACCTCGCGCAGGAAGCGCTGCTGGATGCTCTGCATCAGTGGCCCGTCGATGGTGTGCCCCGCAACGGCGCTGCGTGGCTCACGGCCGTCGCGAAGCGCAAGGCGATCGACGGCTGGCGCCGCCGCGAGCGGCTGGACGACCGGATGGCTGTGCTCGCCCACGACCTGGAGCGCGAGCAGGCCGAGGCCGCGGATGCCGCCCCGTGGGACCCGGATGCCGTCGACGACGACGTGCTTCGACTGATCTTCATCGCGTGCCACCCCGTTCTCTCGCGAGAGGCGCAGGTGGCGCTGACGCTGCGGGTGGTGGGCGGTCTGTCGAGCGAGGAGATCGCTCGGGCGTTCCTCGTGCCGACAGCCACGGTGCAGCAGCGCATCGTCCGCGCGAAGAAGACCCTCGCGGTCGCGCAGGTGCCCTTCGAGATGCCTCCCCGCGACGAGCACACCGCGCGACTCGGCGCGATCCTCGGTGTGCTGTACCTGATCTTCAACGAGGGGCACGCGGCCAGCAGTGGTCCTGAGTGGATGCGCCCCGAGCTGAGCCTGGAAGCGATCCGACTCACGCGCGTGCTCGCGGCGCTGATGCCCCGAGAGCGCGACGTGCACAGCCTCCTCGCGCTCATGGAGCTGACCGCCACCCGGTTCCCCGCTCGCGTCGATGCGCACGGCGAACCCGTGCTGCTCGCCGACCAGGACCGGTGCCGCTGGGATCGCAGCCGTATCGCTCGTGGGCGTGCCGCCCTGGCGACCGCGGATTCGCTCGGTGCCGGCCGCGGACCCTACGGCCTGCAGGCGGCGATCGCCGAGTGCCACGCCCTCGCGGCATCCGTCGACGAGACCGACTGGGACCGCATCGTGGTGCTGTACGAGGCGCTCGGCCGCATCGCGCTGTCACCTGTGGTCGAGCTCAACCGCGCCGCAGCCGTGGCGATGGCGACCGGTCCGGCGTCCGCTCTGCGGATCATCGATCAGCTCGCCGCCTCGGGAGCTCTGGCCGGCTATCACCTGCTGCCCGCGACGCGCGGCGAGATGCTGCTCCGGCTCGGACGCGACGAGGAGGCTCGGGGCGAGTTCGCCGTCGCCGCCGCTCTCGCGGGCAACGATCGCGAACGGGCCGTGCTCGAGGCCAAGGCCCGGGCTCAGTGACAGCAGGTGCACGAAGAACCGCCCCCGTGGGAAGCGGTGCTTCCGACGAGGGCGGTTCTGTTCACCGCGCGATGCGCGATGTGGTCAGCTGCGGGCCTTGCTGCCGCGGTTGACGACCAGGCCGTAGATCAGCAGCACGATGATCGAGCCGCCGATGGCGAGGAGCCACGTGCCGAGGTCCCAGAACTCCGTGAGGGGACGGTTCAGGATCAGGCTTCCGAGCCATCCTCCGAGCAGCGCGCCCACGACGCCGAGCAGGAGGGTGATGAACCATCCGCCGCCCTGCTTGCCGGGAAGGATCAGCTTCGCGATGGCTCCGGCGATCAGGCCGAGAAGAAGGAATCCGAGAAAGCTCATGTTCAGCTCCTTTGTTTCGTGAGCCCCGGGGTGCCAGGGCTCGTGAGATCCACTGTGCCCTCCCAGCTGATTATCAGCCAACCCCTTGCGCTGAGGCCTTCGAGTATGCAAAGAGGCCCGCCTCCGGAAGGAGACGGGCCTCGTCGAGCGACCGAGGGTCAGTTGTTGCCGCGGGCGATCGCGATGATGCGCAGGATCTCGACGTAGAGCCAGACGACCGTGACCATGATGCCGAAGGCGCCGAGCCAGCCGTACTTGCGGGGAGCGCCGTTGCGCACGCCCTGCTGGATCTGGTCGAAGTCGAGCACCAGCGAGTACGCGGCCATGATGACCACGAGAACGCCGATGATGAGACCCAGCGGGATGCCGAGGATCTCGACCTTGCTGAGCAGACCGAAGGCCGCTCCCTCGCCGAGGACGCCGGTCCAGGTGAGGACCACGTTGAGCAGCGAGAAGACGAGGTAGCCGATCATGGCGATCATGAAGATCTTGGTGGCCTTCTTCGACGCGCGGATCTTGCCGCTCGCGAAGAGTGCCAGGGTCACGCCGACCACCGAGACGGTGGCGAGGGTGGCCTGGAAGACGATGCCGGGGTAGAGCACCTCGAAGAACGCCGAGATGCCACCGATGAAGAGACCCTCGAAGGCGGCGTACGCGAAGATCAGCGCGGGGCGCACCTTCTTGCGTGACGTGAACGAGATGACCATCGCGAGCACGAAGCCACCGAGTGCACCGACGATCCACGGCATCATCGAGACGCCCTGGTACGGGTTGCGCTCGAGGCCGCCGAGCGTCCACACCCAGCCGACGGCCGCGGTGACGAGAAGGATGGCGAAGAGTCCGGCGGTCTTCCAGACGGTGTCCTCGACGGACATGCGGTCGGTCTCGATGGCGCCGGCGGGCGGAGCGGCGTACATGCCCTCCAGCTGTGCGTTCGCGGCAGCGTCCATCGTGCCGTGCTGGAACGACGCGGCCTGTGCGCCCTGAGCGCCCTGCGGCGCACCCGGGTAGGTCGCGACGTTGCGCGGATCCTGCTGCTGGAACGCCGGGTTGTTGAAGGCGAAGTTGCTCATGTGGGCCTCACTCCAAAGTGGGTTGTAGGTCTCTTTCCTCAACGATAGCCGGAATGCCGGTTCATCAGGGTGTCCTACGCTGAGAGCGTGCCCAGGAAATCGCCTCTCGTGATCGGGCACCGCGGTGCGCCCGGTTACCGTCCCGAACACAGTCGCTCCTCCTACGAGCTCGCCCTCGCGATGGGGGTGGATGCGGTCGAACCCGATGTGGTGGCGACGAAGGACGGCGTGCTCGTCGTGCGGCATGAGAACGAGATCTCGGGTACGACGGATGTCTCCGAACATCCGGAGTTCGCCGAGCGCAAGACGACCAAGCGCGTCGACGGCGAGGCGCTCACCGGCTGGTTCACCGAGGACTTCACGTGGGACGAGCTCGCGACGCTGCGCAGTCGCGAACGTCTCCCCGAGGTGCGAGCGTCGAGTGCGAGTTTCAACGGGTCGCAGGGGATCCTCCGTCTCATCGACGTGCTCGACATCGTGCGAGCGGGGTCTGTCGAGTACGGCCGTGAGATCGGCGTCGTGCTCGAGGTCAAGCACGCGACGTACTTCGCGAGCGTCGGCCTGGACCTCGCGCCGCTCATCGACCGTGATCTGCGCGCCGCGGGGTGGGCGAACGGAGAGCTGCCGCTGATCGTGGAGTCGTTCGAATCCACGGTGCTCGCGCAGCTCAAGGAACGCGGGATCGCGGCATCCTACGTCTACCTGATCGAGGCGGCGGGGCGACCCTACGACCTCTTCGTCGCACACGGGTCGAAGGGGCAGACCTACAAGGACGCCGTCACCGCCCAGGGCCTCGACGGGTGGGCGGGGCTTGTCGACGGCATCAGCGTCGACAAGCGGATGCTCCTCGCGCGGGGCAACACGATCGTCGAAGACGCCCATGCCAGGGGGCTCACGGTCTTCACGTGGACGTGTCGGCCCGAGAACAGGTTCCTGGCGTCGGAGTTCCGTGCAGGTGGGGGCAAGAGCGCGTACGGCGACTACGAGGCCGAGTGGGGAGTCATCGCGCGCACCGGGGTCGACGGGGTGTTCGTCGACCATCCGGATCTCGGTGTCGGGTTCTTCCGAGACTAGGCGGCGTGCTCAGAGCGGGCCGAGCCGTCAGAGGGTGCGATCGAACGCGCCCTTGCGCGACACGATCTCCTTGCCGAGCGGCATCAGCGAGACGGGGACCATCTTGAAGTCGGCGATGCCCATCGGGATGCCGATGATCGTGACGCACAGCGCGAGGCCCGAGACGATGTGTCCGATGGCGAGCCACCAGCCGGCCAGGATCACCCAGAGGACGTTGCCGAGGAAGGACCCGACGCCCGACGTCGGCTTGCTCACGATCTCGCGCCCGAACGGCCAGATCGCGTAGCGGGCGATGCGGAACGACGCGATCGCCCACGGGATCGTCACGATCGGGATGCACAGCAGGATGCCCGCGAGCATGTACCCGAGGAAGAGGCCGAGTCCGGCGAAGATCAGCCAGATGATGTTCAGGATCGTGCGCACGACACGATCCTCGCACCGTCGCCTGAGCATCTGCCGGTTCGCCGTGGATCCGTTTCGGCCTCCCGGGATCGGGCCGCTGTCGATGCCAGACTGACCGCATGACCGGAATCATCGTCGACAGCGTCAGCAGATCCTTCGGGAGCGTCCACGCGGTACGAGCCGCGACATTACAGGCGGAACCGGGGCGGGTGACCGGATTGGTGGGCCCCAACGGCGCGGGCAAGACGACGCTGCTGCTCATGCTCGCGTCTTTGCTGGCTCCCGACGCCGGCACCATCCGCATCGGCGGGGTGGATCCCTCTGAGGACCCGCTCGCTGCTCGGCGGCTGCTCGGATGGATGCCGGATTCCCTCGGCGCGTGGCCCTCGCTGACCGCTCGCGAGACGATCACGACGACGGCGCGGCTGTACGGCATCCCGCCGGCGGAGGCCGCAGCCAGGGCGTCGCATCTGCTCGAACTGGTGGATCTCGGTGCTCTCGCCGACTCGCCTGCGAAGGTGCTCTCCCGCGGCCAGAAGCAGAAGCTCGGCCTCGCCCGCGCGCTCGTGCATGATCCGCAGGTGCTGCTGCTCGATGAGCCGGCGTCGGGGCTCGACCCGGAGGCGCGCATCCAGCTGCGGGTGCTGCTGCGACGATTCGCCGCAGAGGGGCGCACGGTGCTGATCTCGAGCCACATCCTCTCGGAGCTGGAGGAGGTCGTCGACGACGCCGTCTTCCTCGTCGCGGGTTCGGTCGTCGATGCCGCTCCCGCGCAGGCGACGGGTCGGGCCTGGCGGATCCGGCTCGTGGGGGCGGATGCTGCTCGGCAGAACGCGGACTCCTGGCAGGTGGCGCAGACGCTCGGCATCCCCGTCGAGTCGCTCGGTGCCGACCGCGGGGGAGTGCTCGTCGGCTTCGAGACCGAGGATGCGGCCGCGCTCGGTCTGCACGCCCTGGTGCACGCAGGACTCAGGGTGTCGGAGTTCGCGCCGGCGCAGAGCGCGCTCGAGCACACGTTCCTCGCCCTGAACCACCAGGCTGCGGCGGCGGCCGCCGCAGCCGCCTCGGCGCCACCGGCACCACCGACGGCACCGCCGCCCCCGCCTGCCGTCCCGAACGCCGAGGAGGCGGGAGCATGAGCCTCACGAACATCCGCATCATCGCCCGTCTCGAGCTGACCCAGCGGCTGCGCAGCGTCGGCTGGTACATCCTGCTCGGCGTCTTCGCCGTCGTCCTGATCGGTGTGACGGCGCTCTCCTTCGCGGTCTACGCCTGGGGTGAGTTCATCGGCGCCGGCGTGTTCTCGATCGTCGTGAACATGGTGCTCCTCCTGGTCGCGCTCGTCTCGCCCACGCTGAGCGGAAACGCCATCAACGGCGACCGCGAGGCGGCGACCCTCGCAGCCGTGCAGGTGACCGCGGTCTCGACCGGCGACATCATGCTCGGCAAGCTCGTCGCCGCCGTGGCGACCGGCTTCGCCTTCCTGATCGTCGCGATCCCGTTCCTGGCGATCTCGCTGCTCGGGGGAGGATCGAACCCGCTCGTGCTGCTCGTGTCGCTGCTCGTGCTCGTGGTCGAGATCATCATCGTCGCGGCGATCGGGGTGGGTCTCAGCGGTCTGATCGCTCGGCCTCTGTTCTCGGTCGCGACCACGTACCTCGTTGTGGCCGGACTCACGATCGGAACCCTCATCCTCTTCGCGCTCGGCGGCATGGCGATCCGCACCGAGACGACGCAGTACAGCCGGCCGTACGACGATGTGGGCAACGTCGACTGCGAGTCGTGGGACACCTACACGACCGAGGTGCCCCGCTTCGACCTCGTCTGGTGGGTGCTCGCGGCGAACCCCTTCGTGGTGCTCGCCGATGCGACGCCGACGGAGTTCAGCGCGGACGGCTACCCGGTCGACATGTTCGGTCAGATCAAGCTCGGCGTGCGCAGCGCGCAGCAGTCCCCGATCGATCAGCGCTGGGACGAGTGCTCGTCCGAGCCGTACGACTATCCGACCCCGCAGGAGATCATCGACAGCACGGTGCCGAGCTGGTTCGTGGGCCTGGGGGTGCAGATCGTGATCGCCGGCGCGCTGTTCGCCGGAGCCTGGTCGCGCACCCGGACTCCCGCCAAGCGGCTGCCCCCGGGGACGCGCATCGCCTGAGCGGATGCCGGTGAACGGCGGATGATGAACGGCCACTCGCCGTTCACCGTCCGTGCACCGGGGAGTCGTCGGGACGCCATGCGGAATCGGTGGTGTGGGGTGATACCCGTCTGCCTTCCTCAGGAGCCCCATGTTCCGCCTGCACTCCGCGGCTGCGATCACGACGGTGTGCGCGCTCAGCGCCGCCGCTCTGCTCGCCGTTCCGCTCGCCGCCACCGGCGCCGAATCCGGTGTCCGCATCAACGAAGTCGAGTCCAACGGGGGCACGCCCGGGGACTGGATCGAGTTCGTCAACACGTCGGCCGTCGCGGTCGACCTCAGCGGCTACGTCGTCAAGGACAACGGTGAGGACGAGTCCTACACGTTCCCCGAGGGGACGATCGTCGAGCCCGGCGCCTATCTCGTGCTCGACCAGGTGGCGGCGGGAGGCGACGGATTCACCTTCGGGCTCGGCAAGGAAGACCAGGTGCGCCTGTTCGACCCGAGCGCCGCGCTCGTCGACGAGACATCGTGGGCGGCTCACGCTGCGGTCACGTGGGGTGCGCGCGAGGTCGAGGGCACCGTGGGATGGGCGGAGACGTCCGAGTCGACGAAGGGCGCGGCGAACGTGTTCGCGGCCGACAACCCGCTCGGCGGCAGCATCGTCATCAACGAGGTGGACTCGCAGCCGGCGGACTGGGTCGAGTTCTACAACGCGGGCGATGCCGCTCTCGACATCTCGGGATACGAGATCCGTGACAACTCCGACGACCACCGCTGGCAGTTCCTGCCGGGCACCGAGATCGCCGCGGGCGAGTTCCTCGTCGTCGAGGAAGGCTCGATCGGACTGGTCGACGGCGTCGAGACCGCGTTCCGCGATCCGATCGGAATCGGCAGCGCCGACCGCATCCGTCTCTTCGATGAGGCCGGCGTGCAGATCGACGACACGCTCCCGTGGACCGGGCACGCCGCGATCGACGGCGACGTGATCGCCGCGACGCTCGCGCGCTGCCCCGACGGCGAGGGAGCCTTCGTGCTCGCGTACTCGACTCCGGGGGCGGCGAACTCCTGCGTCATGCCCGATGTCGTGATCAACGAGATCGAGTCCAATGGCGACGTGACCGACTGGGTCGAGGTCGTCAACGCCGGCAGCACTGCTGTCGACCTCTCGGGCTGGACCGTGATGGACGGCGACCCGGTCGGCCACGCCGCCGAGACGACACAGCTCCCCGCGGGCACCGTGCTCGCACCCGGCGCCTACTTCGTCTTCGACCAGCCGAAGGACTTCGTGTTCGGCCTGGGCAACGGCGACACGGTCACCCTGCGCGACGCCACCCTGAACGTCGTCGACGAGCACGTGTACGCGGCGCATGCCGCGGGCGTGCTCGCGCGCTGCGCGGACGGCAGCGGCGACTTCGTCGACATCGCGGTCTCGACCAAGGGCCAGCGCAACGCGTGCGGCAACCCGGTGCGGATCAACGAGGTCGAGTCCGACGGCGGATCGCCCGGCGACTGGATCGAGCTCGTCAACCCGACCTCGTCGGTCCTCGACGTCGCGGGTGTGGTCGTGAAGGACGACGACGACACCCACTCGTACGTCATCCCGGCCGCCTCCACGATCGCCGCGGGCGGCTACCTCGTCATCGAGGGCGCCGATCTCGGCTTCGGCCTCGGCGAGGGCGACACCGTGCGCGTGTTCGACGGCGACCTGCTCGTCGACTCCACCACCTGGGGCGCGGGGCATGCGACGACCACGTGGGGGCGCTGCCCCGACATCACCGGCGCCTTCGCCGTGACCGCGGAGAGCACGAAGGGCGCGGCGAACGTCTGCGCCGGCGAGATCGCCGTCTCGACGTGGCCGGGTTCTGCCGACGTCCGCGTGCTCGACACCGCGCCGACCTTCCTCGAGGACAGCTCCGGTCTCGACGTGCAGGAGACGGCCGACGGCTCGTTCCTCTGGGCGGTCGACAACGGTGAGGGACGCATCTGGAAGCTCGAGGCTCACGCAGACGGGTCGTTCTCTCAGATCGACGGCTGGGAGTCGGGCAAGCGCGTGCGATTCCAGCGGGATGCGGCGAACCCGGGAGCTGCAGGGCCCGACACCGAGGGGATCACGGTCGACGGTGACGGCTTCGTGTACGTCGCCTCCGAGCGCGACAACAGTGCCAAGGGCGTCAACCAGAACACGGTTCTGAAGGTCGACCCCGAAGCCGGCAGCGGCGACCTCGTCGCGCAGCAGGAGTGGGACCTCACCTCGCTGCTGCCCGCGGTGGGTGCGAACCTCGGCATGGAGGCCGTGCAGTGGGTACCCGACAGTGCACTCGACGGTGCGCTCTTCGACACCAACACGGGCGCGGCCTACGACTCGGCGGACTACGCCGGGCACGGCGACGGGCTGTTCTTCGTCGCGGTCGAGGACAACGGACACGTCTATGCGTTCGCGCTCGGTTCCGACGGCGCGGCGACGCTCGTGTCGGAGATCGCACCAGGTCTCGCGGGGGTCATGGCCCTCGATTACGACAGTGTGCTCGACGTGCTCTGGGCCGTCTGCGACGACGGATGCCACGGGCAGTCCGCGCAGATCACGCTGAACGGCACGGCGACGCCCGGCATCGCGCACTTCGCCCGCCCTGCGGGAATGCCCGACATCAACAACGAGGGCTTCGCCACCGCTCCCGCCTCGCTCTCGGTCGAGGGTCAGCGCCCGGTGTGGTGGTTCGCCGACGGCTTCGCGTCCGAGGCGTTGCGGGTCGGGACCCTTCCGGGAGCAACGGGAGAGAACCCCGGCGAGAACCCGGGGGAGAACCCGGGGGAGAACCCCGGCCAGAATCCGCCGCTTCCCGGCAGTGCGCTCACCGACGGCAACCGCAACGGCGTCACGGTGAACCCGGCGGTCGCGGCGCGCGGATCGCAGGTCACGGTGACGGCGGGCGGTGACAGCGCCGGTGACGAGATCTCGGTCTGGATGTACTCCGACCCTGTGCAGCTCGCATCCGGCTCGGCAACCGCATCCGGCGCGCTCACGGTGACGATCCCGACGGATGCCGCGCTCGGCGCTCATCGGATCGCGGTCTACTCCGCGACGGGCGACCTGATCGGCTGGGCCGACATCCGCATCACCGAACCCGGCGGACTCGCCGCGACGGGCGCGGACGTGCCTGCTGCGCTGATCGCCCTCGCGCTGATGCTGATGGTCGCCGGCGTGCTGATCGTCCGTCGACGCAGGAGCACCCTCTGAGTCGGACCCCTCCGACACGACGACGGGGAGGATGCGCGGGGAATCGTGCATCCTCTCTCGTCGCCGTGCGGGCCTCGGCATGCTGAGCGCTCCCGGACGAGACGCTCACCCGCGGTCGGTGTCGGTGGCGCGGCTTAGACTCATAAGGCCATGACCGAAGCCCCCCTCATCGTCCCCGGATCCGTCGGCCCTCGCCCCACTGGGGAACAGGGGCAGGACGACCTCCTCGCCGGCCTCAACCCTCAGCAGCTCGAAGCCGTGACCTATCGCGGCCCCGCGCTGCTCATCGTCGCGGGAGCAGGGTCGGGAAAGACGAGCGTGCTCACCCGCCGCATCGCCTCGCTGCTGCGTGCGCGAGAGGCCTGGCCGAGCCAGATCCTCGCCATCACCTTCACCAACAAGGCGGCGGGCGAGATGCGAGAGCGCGTCGAGGCGATCGTCGGCGACGCGGCGAGAGGCATGTGGATCTCGACCTTCCACTCCGCGTGCGTGCGCATCCTGCGCCGAGAGGCCCAGCAGTTCGGGTTCACCAAGTCGTTCACGATCTACGACTCCGGTGACTCCCGTGCGCTCATCAAGCGTCTGGTCAAGGAGCACGAGGCGGACGCCTACGGTCTGACCCCCGCGTCCGTGCAGTCCCGTATCTCGAAGCTCAAGAACGAGCTGTCGGATGCCGATGCCTATGCGCGCCAGGCCAACATGAGCGACCCGGCGGAGCGGATCTTCGTCGAGCTGTTCGCCGACTACCAGCGCCAGCTGCAGAAGGCCAACGCCTTCGACTTCGACGACCTGATCGGACAGACGGTCTACCTGTTCCGCGCGTTCCCGCAGGTCGCCGACACCTACCGCCGGCGTTTCCGCCACATCCTGGTCGACGAGTACCAGGACACGAACCACGCCCAGTACGCGCTGATCCACGAGCTCACCCGGCCGGTGTCGGGCGACGCCCCCGACCCGTATGCCTCGAACGGCATGATGATTTTCGAGCCCGAGACGACCCCCGAGCTCGAGGGCGCGTCGCTCACGGTGGTCGGCGACTCCGATCAGTCGATCTACGCGTTCCGCGGCGCCGACATCCGCAACATCAGCGAGTTCGAGCGGGACTTCCCCGGAGCGCGCGTGGTGCTCCTCGAGCAGAACTACCGTTCGACCCAGAACATCCTCTCGGCTGCGAACTCGGTGATCGGCAACAACTTCGATCGCAAGGACAAGAAGCTCTGGAGCGACAAGGGCGACGGCGACATGATCGTCGGCTTCACCGGGTACTCGCAGCACGACGAGGCCCAGTTCGTCGCCGACGAGGTCGAGGCACTGCGCCGGTCGGGCATGCCGTACTCCGAGATGGCTGTCTTCTACCGCACCAATTCGCAGTCCCGTGCGCTCGAGGAGATCTTCATCCGCTCGGCCGTGCCCTACAAGATCATGGGCGGCACGAAATTCTACGATCGCGCCGAGATCAAGGATGCGCTCGCCTACCTCGTCGCGGTGTCGAACCCCGCAGACGAGATGGCTGTGCGGCGCATCCTCAACAAGCCGAAACGCGGTATCGGCGACGTCACCGAGACCACGATCGCGCGCTTCGCCGAGGAACACGGCATCACGTTCCGCCAGGCGCTGTCCGTGCCCGATCAGCTCGGCTTCGGTCCGAAGATCCAGGCCGGGATCGCTCAGCTCGACGCGGTGCTCGCCGAGGCGACCGAGATCATGCTCCCCGCCTCCGGCGAGGTGCCCGCGCCGACGGCGGTCGCCGACGGGCTGAACGTTCTTCTGTCCAAGAGCGGGTATCTCGACGCACTGCGTGCGAGCCGTGACCCTCAGGACGAGGCGCGTGTCGAAAACCTCGACGAGTTCGTCGCCGTCGCGCGCGACTTCGCCCGCAACAACCCCGACGGCACGATCGTCGACTTCCTCACCGAGGTCGCGCTCGTCTCGGACGCCGACGACCTCGACGACGAGTCCGGCTCGGTCTCGATGATGACGATGCACACGGCGAAGGGCCTCGAGTACGACGCCGTCTTCGTCACGGGCGTCGAAGAGGATCTGATTCCGCACCGCATCTCGGCGGGGGAGCCCGGTGGTCCGCAGGAGGAGCGTCGACTCTTCTACGTCGGCATCACACGTGCGCGCAAGCGCCTGCACCTGTCTCTCGCGATGACCCGCGCCCAGTTCGGCGAGGTCTCGGTCGCGATGCCCAGCCGGTTCCTGCAGGAGATTCCCGCGGGGCTCATCGACTGGCGGCAGTCGCCGGGCGATGTGAACTCGCGTGGGGGAATGCAGTCGCGCGCGCTCAATGCGCGCCGCGCCGGAGGATTCGGCGGGTCGGGCTCGGGCGACCGTTTCGCGGTCACGCAGCTCCCCGGACGCGACTCGCTCAAGCCGCTGTCGACCGCGATGGACAAGTTCCCCAACCGGGTGACGGCGAAGATGCGCGACAACGGCGACCTCGAGCTGGCCGCGGGCGATCGCATCCGGCACTCCGATTTCGGGGAGGGGCGCGTCGACGCGGTCACGGGCGAGGGCGCGAAGCGCATCGCGCACGTGCGCTTCGATTCGGCAGGACAGAAGAAGCTCCTGATCAAGGTCGCGCCGATCGAGAAGATCTGAGCGGGTTCGCGGGTTAGGCTGGCTGATATGGCCCTGTTCTCCCGCCGCAAGAAGTCCGCTGACGACGCCGTCGCCGACCAGATCGAGACCCAGACCGAGTCCGAGGAGTCGGCCGCCGACGCTCCCGAAGAGACGGATGCCGCGTCCGAAGCGCCGGAGGCCGCCGAGGCCGCCCCGACCATCGGCATCTCCGTGCAGGCGTTCCGTGGAGTGGGCGCTGAGGCAGGCCCCGAGGTCGCGCTCCCGAGCCCCGACGCGTCGCCTGCTTCCCCTGCCTCGGCCACAGCCCCGGTTGCTCCGGCGGCGCCTGCGGCCGCCCCGGCGCCGGAGCCCGAGCGCCGCCTCCCGCTGGGCCCGACACTGCCGCCGGAGCAGACCGAGACGGTCGCCGGCATGAAAGACAACGTCCTGCTGCGAGAGTCGCTCAAGCAGGTCGAGCAGGGGGCCACGAACGAGCAGCTCCTCGGCGTGCTGCGCCAGGCGCTGCAGGCGCACCTGTACATCCGTGTGAACGGCGACGCCCGTGCCCAGATCAGCGAGGGCAAGCCCCTGGCCGTCGCCGTCGTCCGAGACGGCGACCGTCAGTTCATGCTCGCCTTCAGCTCGGCAGCCGCCGTCCGCGACTCCGTGCAGCTCGAGAAGGACCCGGCCGCGACGTCCGCCGTCGCGCAGCCGACCACCTCGGTGCTGCAGCAGGTCGTCGCGGGGGAGTTCGCGGGTCTCATCGTCGACAACGCGTCGGCCCCGCACCGTGTGGTGTTCCCCACCGAGCTGCTGCAGAAGGCACTCGAGCAGGCCGACGTCGACATGACGGTCAAGTCGCTCATCGCCGCGCCCCGTGAGCAGGACACCGCGGCCAAGGTCGGCGAGGCGCTCGCCACGAAGCGCATGTGGGTCGCCGTCAACGAGGGCGACGGCAGCGGACAGGTGGGCATCGCCGAGGCGCAGACGCCCGAAGGCAAGCGATTCCTGCAGCTCTTCTCGCACCCGTTGGAGGTGCTCGCGCTCGGCCGCGGCGATCGCCCGCTGCCCTTCGAACCCGAGCAGCTGGCCAAGCTGCTCTCCAGCCACCTCGACATGGCGGGCGTCATCATCGACCCCGCGGGGCCGAGCATCGTCGTCGAGCGCGACGCCCTGACCTCGGTGCTCATCCTGGCCGTCGACCTCGACGCCTGACGGTCTTCCGCGCGCTGCACGTGCGCCCTAGGGTCGGAGCATGGCCTCAGAACGCGTGACCCTGTCCGTCGTCGATCCGGACGGTGAGCGCGAGGTCGTGCTCTCGAGCCCGAACAAGGTCGTGTGGCCGAAGGTCGGCATCACGAAGGCCGAACTCGCGGAGTACTTCCAGCTCGTCGGCGCACCCTTCCTCGAGGCGAACGGCAACCGACCGGTCTCTCTCGAGAGGTTCCGAGACGGCATGGGCAGCGAGGGTTTCTTCTCGAAGAACCCGCCCAAGGGCACGCCCGACTACGTCGACGCGGTGACGGTCACGTACAACAGCGGGCGACGGCATCCGCAGATCGTGCTCAACCGCCCGAGCGCGATCGTGTGGGCGGCGCAGATGAACACGATCGTGTTCCATCCGTGGGCGTCACTCGCCTCCGACCCCGACAATCCCGTCGAGCTGCGGATCGACCTCGACCCTCAGCCCGGCACGGGGTTCGCCGACGCGATCCCGGCTGCGCACGCGCTGCGCGAGGTGCTGCGCGAGGTGGGGTTGGAGGCGTTCGTGAAGACGAGCGGCAACCGCGGGCTGCATGTGTTCGCCCCGATCGAGCCGACCCATGAGTTCCTCGACGTCCGCCACGCGGTGATCGCGGCCGGGCGCGAGTTGGAGCGGCGGATGCCCGAACAGGTCACGATGAACTGGTGGAAGGAGGAACGAGGAGAGCGCATCTTCATCGACTTCAACCAGGCGAACCGTGATCGCACGATGGCCGGCGCCTACAGTCCCCGAGCTCTGCCGGAGGCGACGGTCTCGACGCCCGTGCACTGGGAGGAGCTCGAGGGGCTCGACCCGCAGGCGTTCACGGTCCGCAGCATCCCGAAGCGGCTCGCAGAGGTCGGGGATCCGTGGGCCGGGAAGCAGAGCGCGCCCGGCCGCATCGACACTCTGCTCGACTGGTGGGAGCGCGACAGGGAGGCCGGGCTCGGCGAGCTGTCGTTCCCGCCCGAGTTCCCCAAGATGCCGGGCGAGCCCCCACGCGTGCAGCCGAGCAAGAAGGTCGCCGCGAACTGGGACGAGAACGGCGACCCGGTCGACGAGTGACCGTCAGCCGATGACGTCGGCGAGGTCGTACCCGTCGACGGTGTCGAGCTGATCGTACGTGCACGAGCGCGCGTCGCGGTCGGGACGCCAGCGCTCGAACTGCACGGTGTGGCGGAAACGGGCTCCTTCGAGCTGGTCGTAGCGAACCTCGAGCACCAGCTCCGGGCGAAGCCGCACGAACGACACGTCCTTCGAGCCACTGAAGCGCGAGCGCTCGCCTTCGCCTGTGACGGCGTCGCCGGCGTCGTCGCGTTCCACGAGCGGCGCGAGTTCATCGACGAGCTCCCGGCGTCGCGCGTCGCTCCATGCCGCGACACCGCCCACCTGACGCAGCGTGCCGTCGGAGTCGTACAGCCCGACGAGCAGCGACCCGACGCCGGAGCCCGACTTGTGGATGCGGTAGCCGAGGGCGACGACGTCGGCGGTGCGCGCGTGCTTGATCTTGATGAGAGTGCGCTTGCCCGGGGCGTACGGCTGATCGAGGGGCTTCGCGACGACGCCGTCGAGCCCTGCTCCTTCGAACTCCGCGAGCCAGCGCACGGCGGCGTCGCGGTCGCGGGTGGTGCGGGTGATGTGCAGCGGATGCTCGACATCGGCCATGAGCGACTCGAGGCGCGCGCGTCGCTCGGCGAACGGGGCGCTCAGCAGATCCTCGTCCCCGAGGGCGAGCAGATCGAACGCGATGAACATCGCCGGGGTCTCGTCGGCGAGCTTGGCGACCCGTGACGCGGCGGGGTGGATGCGCTGGCTCAGTGCCTCCCAGTCGAGGCGCTGTGCGCCGTCGGGTCCGGTGGCGACCACGATCTCGCCGTCGAGCAGGCAGGGTCCCGGCAGCACTCGGGGGATCGCCTCGACGAGCTCGGGGAAGTACCGCGTCAACGGCTTCGCCCCGCGTGAGCCGATCTCGACGGTCTCGCCGTCCCACGAGATCAGTCCGCGGAATCCGTCCCACTTCGGTTCGAACAGCAGCCCGCCCGTCGTCTTCGCGGGGTCGGGGACGGATGCTGCCGCCTTCGCCAGCATGGGGGAGGGGATGTCGTAGCGCATGGGTCCATCCTGGCGGTGTCGGCGCTGCGGCAGAAGGGGTGTCGCTCGCGAACGTTCGTCAGGCGAAGAGGTCGTCGAGGGTCACGCGGGTGCCCGCATCCTTCAACGCGGTGCGTGCGGCGTGCCACCCTGCCATGCCGTTCACGCCGGGGCCCGGCGGAGTCGAGGCCGAGGCGAGGTACACGCCGCGCATCGGCGTGCGCCACGGCGCCGTGCCGAGCACCGGCCGGCGCAGCGCCTGCGGGATCGTGAACGCGCCGCCGAGGATGTCTCCGCCGATCTCCGACGGGTTGATCGCCTCGCGAGACGAGGCGGGTACCGAGTGGTGCGCCAGGATCAGGTCGCGGAATCCCGGTGCGAAGCGCTCGACCTGACGCGTGATCAGCTCCGTCGCGTCGAGGTCGGAGTTCTGCGGCACATGGATGTAGGCCCACAGCACGGCCTTGCCCTCGGGCGCTCTACTGGGGTCGAAGACCGACGGCTGCACGGTGAGCGCATACGGCCGATCGCTGATCCGGCCACGGGCGACCGCATTCTCGCTCTCCCAGACCTCGGCCGCGGTTCCGCCGATGTGCACGGTCGGCGACTGCGCGACATCCGGGTTCGTCCAGGGGATGGGGCCGTCGAGCGCGAAGTCGACCTTGGCGGCGGCCGGGCCGTAGCGGTACCCGCGGATCGCTCGCGCGTATCCGGCGGGGATGTCGGGGTGGGTGAGGGCCAGACGCGGCGACGTGTTCAGCAGCAGCAGGTCGCCACGGGCGGGGTCGCCCCAGTCGAGCGCACTCAGGTCCGTGACGTGCACGCCTGACTCGACGGACCCGCCGTGCGCCTCGATGTCGGCGACCATGCTGTCGGCTATGCGCTGGGCTCCGCCGCGCGGGTACATCCATCCGCCGGCGTGCGCCTGTGCGGCCAGCAGCAGACCCGCCGCCGCTCCAGCGAGCGAGGGGAGAGGGGTGTTGGCGTGGGC
Source organism: Microbacterium sp. 22215 (assembly GCF_052045655.1). Classification (NCBI taxonomy): domain Bacteria; kingdom Bacillati; phylum Actinomycetota; class Actinomycetes; order Micrococcales; family Microbacteriaceae; genus Microbacterium; species Microbacterium sp. 22215. The sequence continues at coordinate 174,430 of NZ_JBQEPC010000003.1, read as the reverse complement.
CAGGACCCCCGACATCAGACCGGCAGCCTCGTCGGTGCGGAACGTGCGCCTGGCGAGCGGCGTGCCCTGGTCGAGCATCCGCAGTGCGAAGCGCAGCGCTGTGATCGGCTCGCGGGGAACACGGAGCATCTGGTTGCCCGTGAAGTCGACGACACCCTCGACGTGGGTGCTCAGCGGACGCAGCAGTGAGAGCCACGCCTGCTCGTCGACGCCGAGGCCCGCGGCGGTGCGCTCGATGTCGCGCCAGGCGATGCCGGCACGGCCGTCGTCGAGAGGATGCGCGTACGAGATGTCGGGGGTGATCCACTCGATCCGCTCTGCGAGGCCGAAAGCCTGGAAGAAGGGTGACGACAGCGCTGCCGGAAGCACGGCCGCGCAGACGTCGTGTCGGAAGCCGGGGAGCGTGGATTCGGCGGTGCGCACACCGCCGCCGATGGTGCTCGCTGCCTCGAGGACGCGCACCTCGTAGCCGGCGCGAGCGAGGGCCACGGCGGCGGCGAGGCCGTTCGGGCCGGAACCGATGATCGTCGCGCGTGCCATGCGGCCAGTCTTCCACGTCTGGGCGTGAGATCCTTGAGGAGATGAATGAAGTTCAGGGCCCGACCCCCACAGGCACCTCCCGTCCGTACCGAACCCTCGCGGAGGCGCTCCGCGCGCACCGCATCGCCGAAGCGAACCACGAGTTCATCACGGCGATCACGGATGCCATCGGCATCTCCTCCTACATCGACCGCGGCCGCTACATCGAGGCGATCCGCCGTGGTGAGGGCGCCGCGCTGCACATCGGCAAGACCTACACCAACGGCTTCACCGAAGACGAGGTCGTCGTCATCGGCTCGACGCCGCTGCGTCTGCAGCCGAGCGAAGGCCGCGCACCGTTCTTCTTCGTGACGCACCCGAGCGAGTTCCGCCCGATCGCGCCGGTCAAGGCCAAGCGGTCGACCACCCCGCGCGTCGCCGCGGCGCCGAAGGTGCAGCGCACGCCGAAGTTCGTCGAACGCGACTACGGCGTGTGCGACGTCTGCTTCATGGTGAAGACGCCCGCCGGCGGGTGCGGCTGCGACTGATCGTCGGACCCGCTCGCCCGCCCGCCCGGCCGTTCAGGCGAAGGCGCTCATCCCGGTGATGTCGCGTCCGAGCAGCAGGGCCTGCACGCTCTCGGTGCCCTCGTAGGTGTGGATCGCCTCGATGTCGGCCATGTGCTGCATCACGCCGTTCTCGAGCAGGATGCCGTTGCCGCCGAGCAGGTCACGGGCGACGGACGCCACGCGCCGCGCGGCACGCGTGTTGTGGAACTTGGCCAGGGACGCCTGCGTGGGCCGGAGCTCGCCCGCGGTCTCGAGGTCGGCGAGGCGGCGGCAGTAGAGCTGCATCGCGGTGAGGTCCTCGAGCATGTGCGTGAGCCGCTCCTGCACCATCTGGAACTTCGCCAGCGGCTTGCCGAACTGGATGCGCTCCTTCGAGTAGGCGAGGGCGGCCTCGTAGCAGGCGGTCGCGTGACCGAGCGCCGACCATGCCACGCCCGAGCGGGTCGCGTAGAGCACGATCGAGGCGTCCTTGAAGCTCTTCGTCCCCGGCAGCACGGAGTTCAGCGGCACGCGCACGTCGTCGAGCGCGATGTGCGCCTGGTGGATGGCGCGCAGCGACGCCTTGCCGCGGATCGGCGTCCCCGTGTATCCGGGTGTCTCCTGCTCGACGAGGAAGCAGCGCACGGCGCCGTGCTCGGCCGCGGTCTCATCGTCGACGCGGGCCCACACGAAGGTGATGCCGCCCGAGGCGCCGTTGCCGATCCACTTCTTCGCGCCGCGGATGACCCATTCGTCGCCGTCACGCCTGGCCACCGTCTCGAGCGAGACGGAGTCCGACCCGTGGTCGGGCTCGGTGAGGGCGAAGGAGCCGAAGACCGAGCCGTCGGCGAGAGCAGTCAGCCACTTCTCCTGCTGCTCATCCGAACCGAACAGGGCGAGAGTGCGCAGCGCCAGACCGCCCTGCACGGCGAGCACGGTGCCGAGCGACCCGTCGCCGCGCGAGATCTCCATGTTCACGAGGCCGGCGGCGAGGGGAGAGAGTCGGGTCAGCGACGGATGCTCGATGCCGTCGACGACGAGATCCATCTCGCCCATGCGGCGGGCGGCGTCGAGAGGGTACTCGGCGCGGTCCCAGGCATCCGCCATCTGCGGCCCGACCTCGTCGATGTACGCCTTCGCGCGGTCCCAGGCCGAGCGGTCGGCGTCGGGGATGTCGGCGAAGACGGCGTAGTAGTCGCTGTCCTGTCGTCCGGTGACGTCGTACGACGAGACGCGCTCGCCGGGGAAGGGGGAGGCTGCGGTGCTCATGGTGACTCCTTCGTGGCACCAAGTATCGTACTCCTCGATACTCGGTTCCACGACTCCGGGTGCGACGGAGCCCGCGCGCGGTCAGAAGACCTGAGTCAGTCCGGTTGCGCCTCGGTCGGGTGGGGCTCAGTCGAGTTGCGTGCGCAGGCGCCGGGTGACCTCGGCGATCGGCATCGAACGGGGGAACACCGCGACGACGACATCGTCCGGCGCCTCGGCGACTGCTTCGGAGGGCACGCCGTATCGGCGGCGGACATCGGCGAGGGCCGTCTGCAGCGTCGAGAGCGGCACCTTCTTCTTGCCGCGCAGCAGCTGGCGCAGAACGTGGTTGTGCACGGCGGTGACGAGGGCGGAGAATCCGACCGCATCCAGAGGGTCGATGCCGGGAAGCGAGCTGCGCAGGTAGTCGTCGAACAGCCGCTCGTAGCGGAACACCGTGATGATCTCGCGCTCACGGAGCACGGGCACCTGGCGGACGATCTGATAGCGGCGACGCGCGAGCTCCGGGTCGTGCGCGAAGTGGGCGAAGACCGACTCGGATGCCGCACACACTGCACCCCAGGGATCGTCGTGCCCCTCGGCGAGGAATGACCGCAGCTGCTCGAGCAGCACCTCGTGGTCGGCGAAGACGACATCCTCTTTGCCGCCGAACTGGCGGAAGAACGTCGAACGCGAGACCCCCGCGGCCTTCGCGATCTGCTCGACGGAGGTCTGGTCGAAGCCCTGTGATGCGAAGAGCTCGAGTGCAGCGGCCACGACGCCGGTGCGCAGTTCTGCGGATTCGTGCATGGGACGAGCCTAGACCTCGGCTTCGAGCACCGCAGACGTTGCGTCTACGATGAGCGGGTATGCGTCCAGGGTGGGATGAATGATGATTGTGCTGCGTAGTTGGGCTGCTCGTGTTGCCGCGGTGGTGTGTGTGCTGGGAGTCGTGCTGGTGCCGAGTGCGGCGGCAGCGCAGGACTTCTCGGGCGGTGGGCCCCTCTGGTACATGGATGCGATGAAGATTCAGGCGATCCATGATGCCGGGATCACGGGGGAGGGCGTGACGATCGCTGTGTTCGACGGCGCGCTCAACCCGGAGATCGCGAACCTTCAGGGTGCCGAGGTAGAAGTGCGGCAGCTCGACGTCTGCCCGGATCCGCTCGCGGCGGCGGCATCGGACTTCGAAGCACTCCGGCACGGCACGTCGGTCGCGTCGCTGATCGTCGGAAACGGCACTGCTGACAGCGGGGAGGGGCCCGTCGGAATCGCGCCTGGAGCCCGCATCCTCTACTACGGCTCGCTTCAGGAGGGCTGTGAGGGAAATCCGTTCCCCGCAGCGCTCGACGACGCGGTCGATCAGGGAGCAGACATCGTGACCATGTCCGGCGGCAACGGGCGACTGGTCGAAGAGCTCTCGCAGGAATCCGCCGACGGTGTAGCAGCCGCGCTGCGAGCTGGCGTCCTTGTGGTGGCGAGTCTCCCCAACGTGGACTCGGTGTGGGAAGGAGAGCTCGGGAAGATCAACGGCGTGGTGAACGTGGCCTCCGTGGATGCCACTGCTCAGGCGGCCAAGGCGCGGAACGGCTCGGACATGATGAACGACGACGTCGATGTCGCGGCCCCGGGGGTCGACGTTGCTGGCGTGGGTTGGGATCGAACGTGGGGGATGTCCACATGGTCCGGCAACTCCGCAGCTACGCCCATCGTCGCTGGGCTCCTCGCGCTGGCGAAGGAGAAATGGCCGGACGCGACCGCATCACAGCTCCTGCAGTCCTTGATCCGCAACACGGGGTCTGCTCCGCATGAGCTGCAGTGGTCCAACACGTTCGGACACGGGACGGTGAACGCGACTCGCGTGCTGCAAGAGAACCCAGCGCAGTATCCGGACGAGAATCCCCTGTTCACCGACGGCCAGTCGCCGACGTTCGACGAGGTCTATTCGGCGCCGGAGCCGTCTGCATCCGAGGCGCCGAATGCGCAGGCCAACGCCGGGCCGGGAGTACTGCCGTGGGCGCTCGCAGGTGGTGGGGCGGTCGTGGTCGTCGTGGCGGTGACGCTCATCCTCGTCATCCGCAGAAGACGCGGACGTGGTGTCGCGACGGG
>NZ_JBQEPC010000003.1:0-169986 GCF_052045655.1 Microbacterium sp. 22215 | reverse complement strand
GGGGCCGCCGGGAGCTTTCAGTTCGAGGTAGTAGGCTGGGCGACTGGTCGATGTCTCGACATCGAGAGAATTACCAGACAGCAGCCCAGTGAAGGAACCACAGTGGATCTGTACGAGTACCAGGCACGAGACGTTTTCGAGAAGTACGGAGTGCCGGTCCTCGCCGGCATCGTCGCCGACACCCCTGAGGAGGTGAAGGCAGCCGCTGAGAAGATCGGCGGCGTCGTCGTCGTCAAGGCCCAGGTCAAGACCGGTGGTCGTGGCAAGGCCGGCGGCGTCAAGGTCGCGAAGACCCCCGAAGAGGCGTACGAGGCCGCGAAGGCGATCCTCGGTCTCGACATCAAGGGCCACATCGTCAAGCGCGTCATGGTCGCGCAGGGTGCGCGCATCGCCGAGGAGTTCTACTTCTCCGTGCTGCTCGATCGTGCCAACCGTTCGTACCTGAGCCTCTGCTCGGTCGAGGGCGGCATGGAGATCGAAGAGCTCGCGGTCGAGCGTCCCGAGGCGCTCGCGCGCGTCGAGGTCAACCCGCTGACGGGCATCGACAAGCAGAAGGCGGTCGAGATCGCTCGCGCCGCCAACTTCCCCGAAGACCTGATCGAGAAGGTCTCCGACGTCTTCGTCAAGCTCTTCGACGTCTACAAGGGCGAAGACGCGACTCTCGTCGAGGTCAACCCGCTGGTCCGCACCGAAGAGGGCGACATCATCGCCCTCGACGGCAAGGTCACGCTCGACGACAACGCCTCCGAGATCCGTCACCCGGAGCACGAGGCCCTCGAAGACAAGGACGCAGCCGACCCGCTCGAGGCCAAGGCCAAGAAGAGCGGCCTGAACTACGTCAAGCTCGACGGCGAGGTCGGAATCATCGGCAACGGTGCAGGACTCGTCATGTCGACGCTCGACGTCGTCGCGTACGCCGGCGAGAACCACAACGGTGTCAAGCCCGCCAACTTCCTCGACATCGGCGGCGGCGCCTCGGCTGAGGTCATGGCCGCAGGCCTCGACGTCATCCTCGGCGACCCGCAGGTCAAGAGCGTGTTCGTCAACGTCTTCGGCGGCATCACGGCGTGCGACGCCGTCGCCAACGGAATCAAGGGCGCTCTCGAGACCCTCGGCAGCGCGGCCTCCAAGCCGCTCGTCGTGCGCCTCGACGGCAACCGCGTCGACGAGGGTCGCGCGATCCTCGCCGAGTACGCGCACCCGCTCGTCACGCTCGCCAGCACCATGGACGAGGGCGCTGACAAGGCCGCCGAACTCGCCAACGCCTGATCGCAGAGAGACACAAGGACTAGAGAAATGTCGATCTACCTCAACAAGGACTCCAAGGTCATCGTCCAGGGCATCACCGGCGGCGAGGGCACCAAGCACACGGCACTCATGCTGAAGGCCGGCACCCAGGTCGTCGGTGGCGTGAACGCCCGCAAGGCCGGCACCACGGTCTCGCACACCGACAAGGACGGCAACGCCGTCGAGCTCCCCGTCTTCGCCTCGGTCGCCGAGGCCATGAAGGAGACCGGCGCAGACGTGTCGATCGCCTTCGTGCCGGGCGCGTTCACGAAGGACGCGATGATCGAGGCCATCGACGCCGAGATCCCGCTGCTCGTCGTCATCACCGAGGGTGTCCCCGTGGGCGACTCGGCCGAGGCGTGGGCCTACGCGCAGAGCAAGGGCAACACGACCCGCATCATCGGACCGAACTGCCCCGGCATCATCACCCCCGGTGAGGCGCTCGTCGGCATCACGCCGGCGAACATCACCGGCAAGGGCCCGATCGGCCTCGTGTCGAAGTCGGGCACCCTGACGTACCAGATGATGTTCGAGCTGCGCGACCTGGGCTTCTCGACCGCCATCGGCATCGGCGGCGACCCCGTCATCGGTACGACGCACATCGACGCGCTCGCCGCGTTCGAGGCCGACCCCGAGACCAAGGCGATCGTGATGATCGGTGAGATCGGCGGCGACGCCGAGGAGCGCGCGGCCGACTACATCAAGGCGCACGTCACCAAGCCGGTCGTCGGCTACGTCGCGGGCTTCACGGCTCCCGAGGGCAAGACCATGGGTCACGCCGGTGCGATCGTCTCCGGCTCCGCCGGTACCGCTCAGGCGAAGAAGGAGGCCCTCGAGGCCGCCGGCGTCAAGGTCGGCAAGACGCCGTCCGAGACCGCGGCTCTGATGCGTGAGATCGTCGAGTCGCTCTAAGCGCTATACTCGAAGAGAAGGCCCTGGACTCCACTCCGGGGCCTTCTTTCATGCCCGGCCGGAGTTCTCGCCGAGTCGCTCCCACATCGCCGCGACGTGCCGTGAGTCCGTCCCGCAGCATCCTCCGATGACCCGCACCGACGGCATCCGCTCGAGGAGCGCGGCCACACGCTCGGCCAGTTCGACCGGGTCGCCGTCGTCGAGGGTCTCGGACTCGTCGAGCTCTGCGTGCGAGAGGCGGGAGGCGTTGGGGCGGATGCCGACGATCCGCCGAGCCGTCTCGGCATCCACCGCACGATCGAAGTGGTCGGGATGGGCGCAGTTGAGGAAGTAGGCGTCCGGGGCGTCCGTCGCATCGACCTCAGCGATCGTGTCGGCGAGAGTGCGACCCGACGCGAGCAGCCCGTCGGTCTCGACCGTGAACGAGATCTCGACCTCCACGCCGGCTTCACGCGCGGCGCGGACGACACCGCGCGCCTCCGCCGCGTCGTTGAGCGTGTACGCCGCGATCGCATCCACTCCCGCCTCAGCGAGAGCCCGCACCTGGGCGCGGTGGTAACGGTAGGCGTCGTCGGGCCCCGTCGCGGGGTCCCACGCGCCCGAACGGTAGCCGTCGCCCCGAGGACCGAGCAGGCCCACGATCCGCACCGCAGGCAGACCGGACTCATCAGCGATCTGCTGCAGCAGCCTCACCGCCTCGACGTTGACCCGGCGCAGCGCATCGGCGTCGTACCCGAGCCGAGCGCCCCAGTCGGCGCTGGCTCGCCAGGTGGGCGTCTCGAGGCGCAGCGGAGCATCGTGTGCCCGGGCGATCTCGACGTACCCGCGGTAGTACTCCCGCAGAAGTCTGCGGCCGTCATCCTGATCGACCAGCACGAAAGCGGCGAAGTCGGGAAGATCGATGCCGTGGTGGAAGATCAGATCGGTCTCCAGGCCGCCATCGGTGACGTATCGGCCAGCGACAGTGGACGCGGACATCGGTGCCTGCTCTCCTCGGGTGCTTCCGGTCTAGCACTGCGCGAGGGGCGGCGCCACGGGTCCCGCACACGACAGAGGGGCGGATGCAGCACGCATCCGCCCCTCTGATGTTCGGTCGTCGCTCAGGCGACGCCGAACAGCGCTTCGATCGGCCCGCGGGCGAAGAAGATCACGAAGCCGACACCGACCGCCCAGAGCAGCGGGTGGATGGTCTTGGCGCGTCCGGAGAACGCGTTCACGACGATCCAGCTGATGAAGCCCGCCCCGATGCCGTTGGCGATCGAGTAGGTCATCGGCATGACGGTGGCGGTGAGGAACACCGGCAGCAGCACACGGAAGTCGCTCAGGTCGATGTTCTTGATCTGCGCGAGCATGAGCGCACCGACCAGCACGAGAGCGGCGGCTGCGACCGCACCCGGGACGAGCGAGGTGAGCGGCGTGAAGAACATCGCGACGAGGAACATGGCACCCGTGATGACGGTCGCGAAGCCCGTGCGCGCGCCCTCGCCGATGCCGGCGCCGGACTCGACGAACACGGTCGCCGACGACGACGAGGTGCCACCACCGGCGATCGCGCCGATGCCCTCGACGATCAGGGCCGACTTGATGCGGGGGAAGTCGCCCTTCTCATCGGCCAGGTCGGCCTCCTTCGCCAGGCCCGTCATGGTGCCCATCGCGTCGAAGAAGTTCGAGAACAGCAGGGTGAAGACGAACATCACGAGGGCGACGACGCTGACCTTCTGCAGGTCGAATCCGAAGTCGACCTGACCGATGAGGCTGAGATCGGGAAGCCCGACGATCGCGCCGGTGAAGCCGAAGTCGAGACCGAACGGCCAGATCAGGTTGGCGATCGCGCCGAGCACGGTTCCGCCGACGAGAGCGATGAGGATCGCGCCCTTCACGCGCAGCGCGGTGAGCACTCCGCCGAGCAGCAGGGTGATCACGAAGAGCAGGGTGGGGATCGAGGCGACCGAGCCGCCGATGCCGAGGTCGACGGGCGGCGAGGCGTTGCCGGTGGCGGTGACGAAGCCGGCGTTCACGAAGCCGATGAAGGCGATGAACAGGCCGATGCCGACGGTGATCGCGAGCTTGAGCTGCACGGGCACGGCGTCGAAGATCATCTTCCGCAGCCCGGTGGCCGCGAGGAGGACGATGATCACACCGTTGATCATCACGAGGGCCATGGCCTCGGGCCACGTCACCGTGCCGACCACCGAGAACGCGATGAACGCGTTGATGCCGAGACCGGCGGCGAACGCGAACGGCAGGCGGGTGATCAGACCGAACAGGATCGTCATCACACCGGCGGTCAGCGCGGTGGCGGCGGCCACGGCGGTGCCGGCGAGGGTGTTGCCGTCGACGTCGGGCGTCGACAGGATGATCGGGTTGAGGATCACGATGTAGGCCATCGTGACGAAGGTCACCAGACCCCCTCGGATCTCGGTGCCGATCGTGGATCCGCGCTTGCTGATCTCGAAGAAGCGGTCCAAGGAACTCGTGGGTTCGGCCTTGGACGTGGTGGGGGACGGGGCAGTTGTCATCGGGAAACCTCCGCAGGAGACGATATCGTGTCGCTCGCACCGCGCGCGCCCCCAGGCGTCCACAGGCTTCTCGTCGTAGTCTCGATTCGATATGCAACGCCTCCTCGTCGCGCTCCTCGCCGCCTTCGACGCCGCCATCGCTGCGGCGGTGGGCCTCGTCGTACTCCTGGCCCCGTTGACGCTGCTGTGGACGCTCGCCTTCGGGGCGACGGCGGACTGGGGAGCCCTCTGGCCCCTCACCGGGACGCTGTGGCAGTTCGGCCACGGTGCGCCCGTCGACGTCGACATCTCGACCGGGGTGCTCCGAGCCGCGGGCATCGCCCCGGACGCGGCCGCCTTCACGCTCTCCGTGACTCCGCTCGCGTTCCTGCTGTTCACCCTGCTCTTCGCGGCGCGCTCCGGTGCACGCGCGGCACGTGCGGGCGCATGGATGCTCGGAGCCCTCTCAGGTGCGCTCGCCTTCGGCGTGATCGCGACCGGCGTGGCGCTGACGTCGAACCTCTCGGCGGCTCAGACCGCCCTCGTGCCGGCCATCCTCCTGCCGACGGTCGTCTACCTGGTCGGCGCCGTCTGCGGTGCCGTGCGCATCGCGTGGGAGGACGGCGACGGCGGGTTCCTCGATCGGGTCCACGACGTCGTCGACTCGTGGGGCGACTGGGGTCCTGTGCCGAGCGCCGCCGTGCGTGGGGCGGCGTTCGCCGTCGTCGGAGTGACCGCCGTCTCGGCTCTCGCCGTGGCCGTCATGACCCTGTTCCGAGGCGGCGAGGTGGTCGCCCTGTTCCAGGCCGCGCGCGTCGACGCCCTCGGGGCCGGGGTGATCACGCTCGGACACCTCGCCTATCTGCCCACGATCATCGTCTGGGCGGCATCCTGGCTCGCCGGCCCCGGGTTCGCCGTCGGTGTCGGCACCGCCGTCTCACCTGCCGGCACGCAGCTCGGGGTGGTTCCGGGTATCCCGGTGCTCGGCCTGCTGCCCGAGAGCACGTCCATCTGGATGCTGATCGTGATCATCCTGCCGATCGGAACCGGCGCGTTCGCCGGCTGGGCCGTGCGCTCCCGCCTCGTGTGGGAGGGGACGCCCCTCGGCACGGGGCCTCGTGCGGCGATCGCCGCGGGGATCGGCCTGCTGACGGCCGTGGTCGCCGCCCTTGCGGCACTGCTCGGCGGCGGATCGATGGGCCCCGGCCGTCTCGCCGAGGCCGGACCCGCTGTGCTCCCGTTCGCGCTCTCTCTGGGCGGCGAGGTGCTGCTCGGTGCGGCGATCCTGCTGCTGTCGCCTCGGCACCGTGACGAGCTCGCCGAAGAGCGCACCGATCGATGGGTCGCCGAGATGACCGCATCGGACTTCGCTGTCGACGACTCGACGGATCGTGCGCCCGCCGCGACGACGTGGCCGGTGACACCCTCCGCCTTCGACACCGCCCCTCTCGGCGACGACGGCGGCTTCCGGCTCCCGACGCGGGACCCCGGCGATCCGCTCCGCTGACATGCGGGTCGGGGCGCCGCTGCGGCCCCGGTAGACTGGGCGCGTGCTCACGGTCGCCGTTCTCATCTCGGGCACCGGCTCGAACCTTCGCGCCCTCCTCGAGGCCGCTCGTCACCCCGATTTTCCTGCGCGGGTGGTGGTCGTCGGTGCCGATCGCGAAGCCGACGGCCTCGCTCACGCCGAGGAGTTCGGCATCCCGAGCTTCACGGTTCCGTGGCATGAGCACGAGTCGCGCGAGGCATGGGGTGAAGAGCTCGGACGTCAGCTCGCCGTCTGGAATGCCGACCTCGTCGTGCTCAGCGGCCTGATGCGTCTGCTCCCCGCCGGACTCGTCGCGGATCTCGCGCCCCGCCTGATCAACACGCATCCCGCGTACCTGCCGGAGTTCCCCGGAGCCCATGGCGTGCGTGATGCGCTCGCCGCGGGTGTCTCCGAGACCGGTGCCAGTGTGATCGTCGTCGACGACGGCGTCGACACCGGGCCGATCCTGGCGCAGGAGCGCGTGCAGGTCCTCGACGGAGACACAGAGCACAGCCTGCACGAGCGCATCAAGCCCGTCGAACGCCGACTGCTCATCGACGTGGTGCGCCGCATCGCGACCGGCGAGCTCTCTCTGTCGTCCGCACCCTGACCCGATCCACGCACGCCACCCTCGCACGAAGGAGCCCATCATGGCCGGCCCCCGCCACGACCACTCGCTGTACCGCGATCGCGACACCGTTCCGGTGCGACGCGCACTCGTCTCGGTCAGCGACAAGACCGATCTGCTCGTGCTCGCCAAGGCCCTCTCCGAGGCGGGTGTGCAGATCGTCTCGACCGGCTCGACCGCATCCACGATCCGCGAGGCCGGATACGAGGTCACCGACGTCGCCGCCGTCACCGGTGTCGCCGAGATGCTCGACGGCCGCGTCAAGACGCTGCACCCGAAGATCCATGGCGGTCTGCTCGCCGACCTCCGCCTCGAGGACCATGAGCGTCAGCTCGTCGACCTCGACATCGACCCGTTCGAGCTCGTCGTCGTGAACCTCTACCCGTTCGTCGAGACGGTCGCCTCGGGTGCCGAGGGCGACGACGTCGTCGAGCAGATCGACATCGGCGGCCCCGCCATGGTGCGTGCCGCGGCGAAGAACCACGCGAACGTCGCGATCGTCGTCTCGCCCCAGTCGTACCAGGGCATCATCACCGCGATCGAGAACGGCGGCACGACCCTGACGCAGCGCCGCGAGCTCGCCGCACGCGCCTTCGCGCACACGGCCGCCTACGACACGGCGGTCGCCGCGTGGTTCGCCGAGGGCACGCTGGGCGACGGCGAAGACCTGCCCACTCACCTCACGATCCAGGCCGAGCGCCTCGCGACGCTGCGCTACGGCGAGAACTCGCACCAGCGCGGCGCGATCTACACGCGCGTCGGCGGCCACGGCATCGCCCAGGCCACGCAGCTGCAGGGCAAGGAGATGTCGTACAACAACTACGTCGATGCGGATGCCGCGCTGCGCGCCGCCTACGACATGGTGAAGCCCGCGGTGGCGATCATCAAGCACGCGAATCCGTGCGGTATCGCGACCACCGCCCCCAACGCCCTCGACCCGATCGCGAGCGCGCACATCCGCGCCCACGAGTGCGACCCGGTGTCGGCGTACGGCGGAGTGATCGCCGCGAACGGCACCGTGACGCTCAAGATGGCCGAGAACCTCAAGGACATCTTCACCGAGGTCATCGTCGCGCCGTCGTTCGAGCCTGCCGCTCTCGAGGTCTTCAAGGCGAAGAAGAACCTGCGTCTGCTGCAGCTCCCGGAGGACTGGCAGCAGGAGCGCATGGACGTGCGCCTGGTCTCGGGCGGCCTGCTGCTGCAGGACGCCGACCGGTTCCCCGACGACATCGTGTCGGTCGCGAAGAACTGGGAGCTCGTCTCGGGTGAGCGTCCGAGCGACGAGGAGATGGAGAACCTCATCTTCGCGTGGAAGGCCTGCCGCGCCGTGAAGTCGAACGCGATCGTCCTCGCGAAGGACAACGCCACGGTCGGCGTCGGCATGGGCCAGGTCAATCGTGTCGACTCGTGCCGCCTCGCGGTCGAGCGCGCCGGCGACCGGGCCGCAGGATCCGTCGCGTCGTCCGACGCGTTCTTCCCCTTCGCCGACGGCGCCCAGGTGCTCATCGATGCGGGCGTCACCGCGATCGTGCAGCCCGGCGGATCGGTGCGCGATGAAGAGGTCGTGGATGCTGCGCGCAAGGCCGGCGTCACGATGTTCTTCACCGGAGAGCGTCACTTCTTCCACTGATCCGCGCTCGATCCCGAGCCGATCATCGACGAGACCCCCTTCTGCTGCGTTCAGCGGGAGGGGGTCTCGTCGTCCGATCAGAGTCCGCGCACCGGGTCCTGCGGCTCCACCGTGATGTCCGATTTCCGCCAGTCGGTGTCGGAGACGCGTGCCAGAGTGGAGGCATGAGCTTCCCCGTGACCGACTTCGACGAGCGGTATCGCGCGATCAGTGCGCGCGACACCCGCTTCGACGGCCAGTTCGTGACGGCTGTGCGCTCCACCGGCATCTACTGCCGTCCGAGCTGCCCCGCGCGCACGCCCAAGCCCCAGAACGTGACGTTCTATCGGACCAGCGCCGCGGCCCACGAGGCGGGGTATCGCGCGTGCAAGCGGTGCCTGCCCGAGGCGGCTCCCGGGTCACCGGCGTGGGATCTTCGCAGCGACGTCGCCGCGCGGGCGATGCGGCTGATCGCCTCGGGTGTGGTCGAGCGCGAGGGGGTGTCGGGTCTCGCCCAGCGCCTCGGATACTCCACGCGCCACCTCACCCGGCTGCTGTCGACCGAGCTCGGAGCAGGCCCTCTCGCCCTGGCCAGGGCGCACCGTGCCCATACCGCGCGGATGCTGCTCGTCGGCACCGAGATGCCCGTCTCCGATGTCGCCTTCTCGGCCGGCTTCGCGAGCATCCGGCAGTGCAACGACACGATCCGCGAGGTGTTCGGGCTGACGCCGGGTGAGCTCAGGGCCCGACGGCGGATGCCGGCATCCGCCGTCCCCGGATCGATCGACCTCGTCCTGCCGTATCGCGGCCCGTTCGACGCATCCGGGATCTTCCAGTGGATGGCTGCCCGCGCCGTGACCGGAGTCGAAGAGGTCACCGACACGTCGTTCTCGCGGCACCTGCGGATGACGGGAGGCCCCGCCTGGTTCGAGGTGAGTCAGGACGCGTCCGCGCGCCTCCACCTGCGCGCACGGGTGACACAGCTCGGAGACCTCGCCCCGCTCGTCTCGACCGCACGGCGCATCTTCGACCTCGACGCCGACCCCCTCGCCGTCGATCAGGCGCTGAGCGCGCACCCCGAGATCGCTCCACTCGTCGCCCGCACGCCCGGCATCCGCGTGCCGGGGGCAGCGGATCCGCACGAGATGCTGATCCGCGCGATGATCGGCCAGCAGATCACGGTCGTGGCCGCGCGCACCGCGCTCTCGGCGCTCACCGACGCACTGGGGGAGCGGACCGAGCACGGTCTGCTCTTCCCCACGATGTCCGCGATCGCCGAGCACGGCGCCGAGGTGCTCCGAGGCCCCGGCGCCCGCATCCGCGCGATCGTCGGAGCAGCGTCCGCGCTCGCCGACGGCTCGCTCCCGCTCACCGTCGGAGACGACGGTCTCGAGCAGCGCGCAGCCCTCCTCGCCATGCCCGGCATCGGTCCCTGGACGGCCGACTATGTGCGGATGCGCGTGCTCGGAGACCCCGACATCCTGCTCCCCGGTGACGTCGCGCTGCGTGCGGGCGCCGCGGCCTCGGGCCTTCCCGGCGATCCGGCACCACTGGTGGCCTGGGCCGAGCGTGCGGCGCCGTGGCGCAGCTACCTCAGCGCGCATCTCTGGCGTGCGGCGCCGCCGCGACCGACGCGAGCATCCACCAGCACGAGCGCGACCGCTGTCGCGACTGCCGTTTCGAAGGAGAAGTCATGACCGCTCTCATCCAGACCCTCGACACCCCCGACGGCCCCTTCACGATCCTCGCCGACGACCGGCAGCGGGTGCTCGCGTCCGGGTGGACCAGCGACCAGGCGGCGGTCGTCGGTCGTCTCTCGGCGGCCGCGCGACCGGCCGACGTCAGCGAGAGCGAGACCGAGGCGGCCGTCGCGGTGCGTGCCTTCTACGAGGGCGATCTGTCGGCGATCGACACGGTCGCGGTGGCGCAGACCGGCACGCTCCTGCAACTGGCCGGGTGGTCGGCCCTTCGCGAGATCGAGCCGGGGGAGCCGCTGACGTACACGTCATTCGCCGCACGCCTCGGCAATCCCCGCGCGGTCCGAGCCGCGGCATCGATCTGCGCGCGCAACGCCCCGGCGCTGTTCGTGCCCTGCCACCGCGTGCTGCGCACGGACGGAACCCTCGGCGGCTTCGCTTGGGGTCTCGATGTCAAGGCGAATCTCCTGGCGCGCGAGGCAGGAGTTCGCTGAATCGGGAATCTCTCTTGCGGTCAGCTGGTTCACAGGAATAGGCTGGTGGGCTGTCGCACCGACCGGACGACACAGCCGAGCCCCTGAGGAGGACACCATGACATCGATCGCCTCTGCGCAGATCGCCGCTCTCGGCTCGACCCCGGTGCGCCCGCTCCGCTAGAGCCTTTTCCGCACGCACGACTGCACCGGATGCAGGACTCCGAGAGTCCTTTCGCGCGTCCGTCCCCTTCAGCAACCGCTTCCCCATACGAAACTCGTCTGAGAGACATGTCTTCCTCGCCTTCATCGCAGAACGCCTCACCGTCCTCCGCTCTCTCCACTCCCGCCGCACTGTGGCGCCTGAAGCCCTTCGTCAAGCCGGTCATCTGGCGGCTCGCCGGCGGCGCCGCGAGTGCCCTCGTCGCCGCGATCATCGCCCTGATGATCCCGATCGTCCTCGAGCAGATCATTCGCGGCCCCGTGCAGACCGGCGCGATCAGCGCCATCGCCTGGGGTGCCCTCGCCGTCTTCGGCCTCGCCCTCGGTGAGGCCCTGATGGTCTGGCTGCGCCGTCAGTTCGTGCTCAACCCCGCGACGCAGGTCGAGTACAAGATGCGCACCGAGCTGTACTCACGCCTGCAGACCCTCCCGGTGTCGTTCCACGACCGCTGGCAGTCGGGTCAGCTGCTGAGCCGCATGATGCAGGACATCGGCCTCATCCGCCGGTGGCTGGCGTTCGGCCTCGTGCTGCTCGTGGTCAACATCCTCACGATCGTGATCGGCTCGGTGCTGCTGTTCCGCTGGCACTGGCTGCTGGGTGTCATCTTCATCGTCACGGCGATCCCGCTGTGGATCCGCGGATACCTGTTCGAGAAGCGCTACGGCGCGCTCACGCGTCGCAGCCAGGACCAGGCGGGTGACCTCGCCACCAGCGTCGAGGAGAGCGTGCACGGCATCCGCGTGCTCAAGGCCTTCGGCCGCGGCAAGCACGCGCTCAGCCGATTCAGCCGCCAGGCCGAGACACTGCGCGAGACCGAGATGAGCAAGGCCGGCGCGATCGCGTCGATCTGGTTCTGGCTCGACCTCATGCCGCAGATCGCCTTCGGCCTGAGCCTGATGTCCGGCATCTGGCTGATCTCGCAGGGCGAGATCGATCAGGCGCAGCTGTTCGCGTTCTTCGCGATGGCCGTCGTGCTGCGGTGGCCGATCGAGTCGATCGGCTTCCTGTTCTCGTTCATGCTCGACGCGCGCACGGCGACAGACCGCGTGTTCGACATCTACTCGGAGACCAACTCGATCACCGATCCCGAGAACCCCGTACACATCGCGGAGCCCCGGGGCGAGCTCGCATTCGAGGGCGCGCACTTCCGCTACCAGGATGCGGGAGCGCATGAGCGCGACCTGCTCGACGGCATCGACCTGGTGCTGCGCCCTGGCGAGACCATGGCGCTCGTCGGCCTCACCGGCAGCGGCAAGACCACGCTGACCACGCTGCCGACGCGTCTGTACGACGTGACCGGCGGCCGCGTCACGCTCGACGGGGTCGACGTGCGCGACCTGCCGCTCGCCGAGCTGCGCCAGCACATCGCCATGGCCTTCGAAGACGCGACGCTGTTCTCGGCGACCGTGCGCGAGAACGTGCTCCTCGGACGAGCCGACCTCGACGTGCACAGCGACGAGGCCGAGCGTGTACTGCGCGAGGCGCTGGACGTCGCCCAGGCGGCGTTCGTGGACTCTCTTCCCGAGGGTGTCGAGACGGTCATCGGTGAGGAGGGGCTCAGCCTCTCGGGCGGTCAGCGTCAGCGTCTGGCGCTCGCCCGGGCCGTCGCAGCCAACCCCAAGGTGCTGGTCCTCGACGACCCGCTCTCGGCACTCGACGTCGACACCGAGGCGCTCGTCGAAGAGGCTCTGCGTCACGTGCTCGCCGACACCACGGCGATGATCGTGGCCCACCGTCCGTCGACCGTGGCGCTCGCCGACCGCGTGGCGCTGCTCGAAGCGGGCCGGGTCACTGCCGTCGGCACCCACACCGAGCTGCTCAAGACGAGTCGCCACTACCGTCACGTCATCTCGAGCCTCGAGGCGGAAGAGGCCGCGCGTACCGGCGCGATCCCGATCATCCGCGACGAAGACGACGAGATCGACGAGATCGACGCCGCAGTCCAGGCCGGGATCCGCGAGGAGTCCGCCGACGAAGACATCATCACCGAGAAGGAGGTGCAGCGATGAGCTCCGCCATCACCGGAACCCAGGACGAAGACCGCTCCCGCTACACCAAGGAGGAGAGCAGGGCGATCCGTCGGCGGTCGCTGCATCTGCTGGGCTCGCTCGTCCAGCCGCTGAAGCCGAGGATCGCGCTCGCCGCGGTCGTGCTGGTGATCTCGACCGCCCTCCAGGTGGCGGGGCCGATCCTGATCAGCATCGGCCTCGACCGTGCGCTCCCCGCCGTGCTCGAGCGCGCCGACTGGATGCCGACCTTCATGATCGGCGGCATCTACCTGCTCGCGGGTGCCGTGGCCGCGGCGATGATCGCCTGGTACGTGATCATCGCGGCCAAGCTCACGCAGGCCGTGCTGCTGGACCTGCGCAAGCGGATCTTCCTGCACACCCAGCGCCTGAGCCTGGAGTTCCACGAGTCGTACACGTCGGGCCGCATCATCTCGCGGCAGACGAGCGACCTCGACTCGATCAGGGAGCTCCTCGACGGCGGTCTCAACGAGCTCGTCTCCGGGGTGCTGTTCGGACTCTTCACCTTCATCGCCCTGTGCGTGTGGGACTGGCAGTCGGGTCTCATCCTGGCGATCGGCGGCATTCCGCTGTTCTTCCTGATGCGCTGGTTCTACTCGCGCTCGCAGCTCGTCTACCGCGAATCCCGTGTGATCAGCGCCAAGGTGATCGTGCAGTTCGTCGAGACGATGACGGGCATCCGCGCCGTGAAGGCCTTCCGCAAGGAGCCGCGCAACGACGTCGCGTTCCAGAAGGTCGCCGGAGACTACCGCGACGTCAACCGTCGCTCGATGCTGCTCTTCGGCACGTTCGAGCCCGGCCTGATGGGCGTCGCGGCACTCGTGCTCGGCATCGTCGTGCTCTGGGGCGGCATCCGTGTCTCCGAGGGCGCTCTCACGGTCGGTGTGCTGCTGTCGGCGGTCCTGTACGTGCGCAACTTCTTCGCCCCCATGCAGGAGATCGCGATGTTCCTGAACTCCTACCAGTCCGCGACCGCGGCGCTGGAGAAGGTGTCGGGAGTGCTCGAAGAGGTGCCCACGGTTCCGGACCCCGAGAAGCCCGTGGACCTGTGGGAGTCGCGCGGACACATCGAGTTCGACGAGGTGACGTTCGGGTACAACGGCGAGAAGACGATCCTGCCGAACTTCTCGCTCGACATCCCCGCGGGTCAGACGATCGCTCTCGTCGGCACGACCGGGGCGGGCAAGTCGACGCTGGCGAAGCTGATCTCGCGCTTCTACGACCCGTCGATCGGAAAGGTCACGCTCGACGGCGTCGATCTGCGCAACCTGCATCCGAAGGATCTCCGCCGCGCCATCGTCATGGTGACGCAGGAGGCGTACCTCTTCAGCGGCACGGTCGCCGACAACATCGCACTCGGCAAGCCGGATGCGTCGCTCGACGAGATCAGGGCAGCGGCACGCGCGGTGGGCGCCGACGAGTTCATCTCGTCGCTGCCGGACGGCTACAGCACCGACGTGAACAAGCGCGGCGGTCGCGTGTCGGCGGGTCAGCGTCAGCTGATCTCCTTCGCCCGCGCCTTCCTCGCCGACCCGGCGGTGCTGATCCTCGACGAGGCCACGGCATCGCTCGACATCCCCTCGGAGCGTCTGATCCAGGATGCTCTGCAGACCCTGCTGAAGGACCGCACGGCGATCATCATCGCGCACCGTCTGTCGACGGTCGCGATCGCCGACCGCGTGCTGGTCATGGAGCACGGCGCGATCATCGAGGACGACACCCCCGAGACGCTGATCAGCGGCACGGGCAAGTTCGCCCAGCTGCACGCCGCGTGGCAGCAGACCCTGGTGTGAACCGGCCGGCTCCCGAGCCGGCGCCTGATACCGAGGCCACGACCGATCATCGGTCGTGGCCTCGGTCGTTCGCCTGCCGGTATGCCGAAGCGGTGTCGCCCGGGCCTGGGTAGCATCGGAGTATGGACCCGCTGCTGCTCGCCGTCGAGTTGTGGTGGATCGCGCCCGTCGCCGCCGGGGGAGCCGTCGCCGGCGCGGTCGGACTCCGTCGCCGCAGCACGAAGAGCGGCCGCCGACTCGAGTACGACGCCGCCCGGCACGATCTGAAGACCGCGCAGCAGACGGCTGTCGAACGACGGATGGCCGTGAAGCTGGCCAGGGCTGATGTCGCTCGGATCTCCGCCGAGCGCAGCGCACGGCGCGCGACACCCGAACAGGTCGCCGGGGCCAAGAGAATGCTCCGCGCCAAGGAGAACGACGCCAAGGCCGCGAACGCCGATGTGCGCGCCAAGCAGGTGCGGCTCAGCGCTGCGCGCGCGGCGATCCCCGCGGCATCCGCCCCTCGACCCCTCGAACGGCTGCAGGCGCAGCATGACGCGATCGTCGTGCGCTGGATGCGGTACGAGACCGACGCCGGCCTCCAGATCGCGTACCCGGCGATGACCGACGTCAAGCAGCCGGCGACGGCCGAGTATCTGCGCGCTGCCGGGCACGCGGTCGAGGTTCGCAGGGCGGCCACGGGCCGGGTCAGTGCCACGGACTACGCCGCCTACCGCGATGCCGTCGCCGACCTCGAGCGCGCCTTCGAGGCCGCCGAGCATTCGGCGAGGGTCCAGGCGGGCGAGGCGCCGCAGCCGTCGTCGGCCTGGCAGGATGCGGCGCAGGACATGATCAGCCGCTCCACCGACGCGATCGATCGTGCCGCAGGCGCCGCGGCGTCCGCCCTCGCCGCCTGGAACGCGCGCAAGCGCCCCGACAAGCACTGACCGCCGTCTCCGAAGAGAAGACGGCGGTCAGTTCTGCTCGTGACGGGGCGTCAGGCCCCGATCGTGCGCGAGGCGATGAGCGCGCGGTACCAGTGCCCGGAGTCCTTCACGGTGCGCTCGAGGGTGTCGACGTCGACCCGCACGATGCCGAATCGCTTGGCGTAGCCGTATCCCCACTCGAAATTGTCGAGCAGCGACCACACGAAGTAGCCGCGCAGGTCGACGCCGCGTTCGAGTGCACGATGCGCTGCGGTGAAGTGCCGGCGCAGGTAGTCGGTGCGCTCGGGGTCGTGGACCGCGCCGTCGTCGGCGACCTCGTCGTCGAACGCCGCGCCGTTCTCGGTGACCATCAGCGGCTGCTCCGGGAACTGCTGCGACAGTGAGACGAGCAGCTCCTCCAAGCCCTCCGGTGCGATGTTCCACCCCATCGCCGTGTACGGACCGGGCTGTTCGACGAACTCGACCAGCTGGTCGCTGCCCGGCCAGGCGGTGCCGCCGGCCGCGCCTTTGTGCCCGTCGTTCTGCTGCTTCTCCGAGAGTCCGTCCCACAGTCGCACGGTCGCGGTGGAGTAGTAGTTGACGCCGAGCACATCGACCGGCTGGTTCACCGTGGCGAGGTCGCCCTCCCGCACGAACGACCAGTCGGTGACCGATGCGGTGTCGTCGAGCAGGTCCGCCGGATACTCGCCGCGGAGCATCGGGTGCGTGAAGGCGCGATTCGCGAGAGCGTCGATGCGCCTCATCGCCTCGTCCGCTCCATCGCCCCGACCGCGGAGCACGTGGAAGTTGAGCGTGACCGAGTAGTCGGGATCGCCCGTCGACGTGGCGCGCAGCGCCTGCAGTGCGCGTCCGTGAGCGAGGTTGAGGTGATGGACGGCCGCGAGGGCGGATGCCGGTTCGTGACGCCCGGGTGCGTGACCGCCCTGCCCGTAGCCGAGGTACGCCGAGCACCACGGTTCGTTCAGAGTGGTCCAGGTCTGCACGCGGTCGCCGAGTGCTGCGCCCATGATCTCGGCGTACCGCTCGAACGCGTCGGTGGTGGCGCGGGAGGTCCACCCGCCCGCGTCTTCGAGATACTGCGGCAGATCCCAGTGGTACAGCGTCGCCACCGGACGGATGCCACGGTCGAGCAGCCCGTCGACCAATCGAGAGTAGAAGTCGATGCCGGCCTGATTCACCCCTCCGTCTGCGGTCGGGACGATCCGCGGCCAGGCGATGGAGAAGCGGTAGGCCTCCAGACCGAGATCGCTCATCAGATCGAGGTCCTGCTCCACGCGGTGGTAATGGTCGCACGCCACATCGCCGGTGTCGCCGTTCCACACCTTGCCCGGAGTCCGGCTGAACGTATCCCAGATGGACGGCGTCCTGCCGTCCTCTGAGGCTGCCCCCTCGATCTGGTACGACGCGGTCGCCGAGCCGAAGACGAAGCCCTCAGGAAGGACGAGGCCCGAGCCGCGGTAGTCGCCGGCGGAGGAGAGGAGGCTCATCCGGTCACCTCCGACAGGTTCGCCGCGTAGTCCTTCACTGCGCCGTCCGGTCCGGTCACGGTCACCGTCGCGGAGCCTGTCCCACCGGGGAAGACCCGCAGCTCCAGACCGTCGTGATAGTCGTAGTCGGGCTTGTCGGAGCGTGCGCCCCACGGGAGCACGGTGCCGGGGCGCACATACAGCGGCAGGGAGTCGAAGCCGTGCACCTCCCGGCGCCACCCGCCGCCGACCACGGTCTCGCCCGTGAGGAGCGATGTCCATTCACCTTCGGGCAGGTAGAACTCCACGGTCCCGTCTTCGGAGAAGACCGGCGCGACGAGGAGGCTCGAGCCGAGCATGTACTGGCGGTCCAGATATCCGACCGCGGGGTCGTCGGGAAACTCCAGCTGCATCGGCCGCATCAGAGGCACACCCGTGCGCGACGCGTCGATGCCCTGCTGGTAGAGGTACGGCATGAGCCGCATCTTGAGGTGCGTGAACCGGCGCGTGACGTCGACGGCCTCCTCGTCGAACATCCACGGCACGCGGTACGAGCTCGAGCCGTGGAACCGCGAGTGCGAGCCGAGCAGTCCGAACGCGGTCCAGCGCTTGAAGACCCCGGCATCCGGGGTTCCCTCGAACCCGCCGATGTCGTGACTCCAGAACGCGAATCCTGTGAGAGCGAGTGAGAGCCCGCCACGCAGCGTCTCGGCCATCGAGGTGTAGGTCGAGGTCGAGTCGCCGCCCCAGTGCACCGGCATGCTCTGCCCGCCCGCCGTGGCCGAGCGGGCGAAGAGCACCGCGTCGCCTGCTCCACGAGCCTCGGTGAGCACGTCGTGCACGGCCCGGTTGTAGAGGTCGGTGTAGAGGTTGTGCATCCGCTCCGGATCCGAGCCGTCCGCCCACACCACCTCGGTCGGGATGCGCTCGCCGAAGTCGGTCTTGAAGCAGTCGACACCCTGGTCGATCAGGCGCCGCAGATGCCCCTGGTACCACGCGGTGGCATCCGGGTTGGTGAAGTCGACGAGCCCCATGCCCGCCTGCCACAGGTCCCACTGCCAGACGGAGCCGTCGGCCCGCCGCACGAGGAAGCCCTGCTCGGCCGCCTCACGGAACAGGGGAGAGCGCTGCGCGATGTACGGGTTGATCCAGACGCACACCCGCAGGTCCTTCCCGTGCAGTCGCGAGAGCATGCCCTCGGGATCGGGGAACACCCGGGGGTCCCACTCGAAGTCGCACCAGTTGAACTCGCGCATCCAGAAGCAGTCGAAGTGGAAGACGGAGACGGGCAGCTCCCGCGCGGCCATATCGTCGATGAACGAGGTCACGGTCTTCTCGTCGTAGTCGGTCGTGAAGCTCGTCGACAGCCACAGCCCGTACGACCACGCGGGCACCACCGGCGGGCGCCCGGTCAACGCGGTGTAGCGACCCAGCACGTCCTTCGGCGTGGGGCCCGCGATGACGAAGTACTCGAGCACCTCGCCCGGGACCGAGAACTGCAGCCGCTCGACGGACTCCGACCCGATCTCGTACGCCACATGACCGGGGTCGTTGACCAGCACGCCGTAGCCGCGGTTCGACAGGTGGAACGGAATGCTCTTGTACGCCTGCTCGCTCGATGTCCCGCCGTCGGCGTTCCAGATGTCGACCGACTGACCGTTCTTCACCAGCGGTCCGAAGCGCTCGCCGAGACCGTAGATCAGCTCGCCGACGCCGAGCTCGAGCTGCTCATGCACGAAGGTCGATGCGGTCGGCGCGGTGCCGCCCTGACGAGCGTTGTCGACGATGCCGGCATCCACCTGGGCGTCGGGAGCGAGCCGGATGTACCCCTGCGCCCTATGACCGCTTCCCGTGACGCGGCGCCCGTCGACCTCGAAGGAGAGATCCCAGGGTGCTCCGGGAGCGATGCGCGCCACGAGGCCACCGGCGTCGAGGATGCCGCCGGACTCCGAGATCGAGACTCTCGCCGACGCCGAACCCGTGCCGGGGAGCCCGAAGCCGCCGTGCCACCGCGCGCCCTCGTGATGGGCGATCCGCACTCGGATGATGCCCTCGGCAGGAGACGACAGCGTCGTCGTGAGCACCGGGCGGTTCAGGGTGTCGCCGCGCTTGGTGATGGCCATGGTCGGCGCCGTGATGACGATTCCCGGCCCGTCGGGGGTGTCGCTGGTCTCTGCGATGTCGTAGGCCTCCTGCGCATACAGCGCGGTGACGCCCGGACGCAGTTGCCAGAACCCGTCGGTGAACTTCATTACTTGACTGCTCCTGCCGTGATGCCGCGCGTGAGTGTGCGCTGGAAGATGAGGAAGAAGATGAGCGTGGGGATGATGCCCAGAAGCGCAGACGCGCTCGTGGTGGTCACATCCATCAGACGATCGCCCTGCAGCACGCTGATCGCCACGGGGACGGTCTGGTTGGCGTTCGAGGCGAGGAACGTCAGGGGGATGAGGAACTCGTTCCACGTCCAGATGAAGAAGAAGATGAGCAGCACCGACAGCGTCGGGCGGCTGATCGGGAAGACGACCCGCCAGAGGATCTGCCAGCGGCTCGCGCCGTCGAGGGATGCCGCCTCGAGGATCTCCTTCGGGAACGTGCCGTACACCGACGACAGAAGGTAGGTTCCGAAAGCCGCCTGGATGACGGTGAACACGATGATGACTGACCACACGTTGTCGTAGAGTCCGACCGACTTGAACATGTAGTACAGCGGGTAGAGCAGAGCCTCCTGCGGCAGCAGGTTCGCGAGCAGGAACAGCAGCACGATCCAACTCCGCCCGCGCACCCGTCCGATGCCGATCGCGAAGGCGTTCAGCATCGAGATGACCACCGCGAGCACCGAGACGATGCCGGCGATGAAGATCGAGTTCCACACCTTCTCGGGGAAGTTCACCCGCTCCCAGAACTTGATGATCCCGCCGAAGTCGAGGGTCTCGGGGAAGGCCAGCGGACCCGAGGTCGCATAGTCCACCGGCGACTTGAACGAGTTCACGAGCACCAGGTAGAACGGGGCGATCACGAGGAGCGCGCCGATCACCACGAGCGCCAGCATCAGCCAGTCGACCGGGCGCTTCTTGGTCATGCCGCCGCGGGGGCGGGTCTTCTGCGGCTTGCCGGTGACGATGGCAGTGGTGGCGTGCATCACAGACCCGCCCTTTCCTTGCGCTCGAGCGAGTTCTGCACGCGGATGAAGATGATCGACACGATCACCACGACGATCGTGAGGACCGTCGCGATCGTCGCTCCATAGCCCACGTTCCGCTTCGTGAAGAACTCCTGGTACGCGTAGTAGGCGGGCACGAGAGTCGCGCCCGCAGGGCCACCGCGCGTGATGATGTAGACCGGGCCGAACACCTTCAGAGCGGCGATCGTGCAGGTCAGGGTGACGACGAAGATCTCTGGGCGGATGATGCTCATGGTGATCGCGGTGAACCGCTGGAACCAGTTGGCGCCGTCGAGCTCCGCGGCCTCGTACAGCTCGGGGTCGACCCGTTGCAGCGCCGCCATGAAGACGACCACGGGGTAGCCGAGCTGCACCCACACCATGACGACCATCAGCACGATCAGCGCCGACGGCATCTGGCCGAGCCAGTCATACGCGGGGATGCCGAACCACGCGAGGATCTGGTTGAGCGCGCCGTCGCCGCCCGGTCGGACGATCCAGCCGATCACGATGCCGGCGACCGCGATCGGGAGGATCTGCGGGAGGTAGTACGTGGCGCGCAGGAAGCTGCCGACCCTGCCGCCGAACTTGCGACCGACGACGTCGAAGAGGAGTGCGGCGACGATCAGTCCCACGATCGTCGGGACGACGACCATGGCGATGATCATCCACACGGAGTTCGTGAACGAGGTCCAGAAGTCGCTGTCGGTGAGGATCTTCTGCCAGTTCTCGAGTCCGATGAACTCCGGTGTACGCACACCCTTCCACTTCGTGAAGGTCAGGTACACGTTCCAGATGAGCGGGACGATGACGACGACGAGCAGCAGCACGAAGCCCGGCAGCAGGTACATCCAGTACGCCCCGGTCCCGCCGCTGCGCTGCGGGATCGACGGCTCTTCGGGCGGCAGCGCGGTGCGGCTCTCGCGGCGTGTGGCGAGTGACATGTTCACCTCCAGGAGGATGCGGCGGGGGCGGCGCTGTTCGGCTGCCGCCCCCGCGAGTGGATCAACGGAATTCCGAGGTGCCCTCGTCGTACTGTTCGCCGAGGTTCTTGTTGGTGGTCTCGGCATCCTGCGAACCGGTGATGAGACCCTGCAGCTCCTGCACGATCACGTCGTAGAAGCCGGGCGCGGGCCAGTCCGGGTAGAACGCGAGACCGTCGGCCTCGAGGACGCCGTTGAACGTCTCGATCAGGGCCGCGCTCTTCTCATCGGTGATGTCCGCAGTCTCCGCGGCGACGGGCAGGCCGCCGTTGTTGCCGATGATCGCCTGGATCTCGGGGCGCATCGTGATGTCGATGAACTCGTAGGCGAGTTCCTTGTTCGCGGCGTTCTCGGGCACGACCCACAGGTTGCCCGACGAGCCGAGAGAGAGGTCTGCTCCGGGGAAGGCGGTCATCGTCCAGTCGAAGCCCGTGGCCTCGGAGACGAAGCGACCGAACCACCATGAGCCCGACACGAAGATCGGCGAGGTGCCGTTGATGAACGAGACGCCCGCGTCCTCGGCCTTCACCGACGAGACGTCCGAGGCGATGTAGCCCTTGTCGACGTACTCCTGGAGGGTTTCGGTCGCCGAAGTGACTTCGGCACCCTGCCAGTCGACCTCTCCGTCGTAGAGCTGGTAGGAGTCGACGAAGCTGCGGTCGCCCTCGAGCAGCGCGAGCTGGTACCAGAGCTGGCCGAGGGGATACTCGGCGCCGGCCTCGGCGAGAGGTGTGATGCCCTTCGCCACGAACGCGTCGAGGACGTCGACGAACTCGTCGTACGTCGTGGGGATCTCGAGCCCCGCCGCGGCGAAGGCATCCTCGTTGTAGTAGACGCCGACGAACTCGCCGTAGTTCGGAACGCCGAACCAGGTGTCGCCGCCCATGACGCCGTCTTCGGAGTACTTCGCGGTCGTCTGCAGCGACGGCGCGAGCTTCTCGTCCCAGCCGTACTCGTCGACGGCGTCGGAGATGTCGGAGATCAGCCCGGTCGATGCCAGGAAGCCGGCGGTCGCGTTGCCCTTGTTGAACTCCATGAGGTCGGGTGCGGCATCGGTGTCGAGCACCTGGCTGGCGGTCTTCTGGATCTGCTCGAAGGACTTCTCCTCGAACTCGACCTTCGCGCCCGTCTCCTCCTCGAAGATGGAGATCGCCTCGGCCCAGGCTTTGCCCATCGCGCTGTCGGCGCCCTCGTAGTGCCAGAGTTTGAGCGTCTGCCCGTCTTCGCCCTCGTCGGCCGAGCCGGCGGTGCAGCCGCTCAGTGCGATGCCCGTCACGGTGAGGGCGGCCAGAGCCGCCAACGTCTTCGTCCTGCGGATGTTGCGTGCCATCGTCGGCACTCCTTTCTCGGTGGCCCTGAGGCCGGACACATCGGTGGGTCGGTCTGTTCAGTTGTGGGTCGGTCATCGTCGAAGCGTTTCGACTCCGACCATGCGGAAGCGGTGTCCGCCCATGGTCACTCCCGAGCAGGGGTGACGGAGCCGGCGGAGTGGTACTCGGGAGGTATGAGGTGGATGCGAGCGGGCATGCCCGGCTCATCGAGATGTCGCACGGCGAGATCGACGGCGAGCTCGCACGACTGCTGCGGCACGAGGGGGATGGTGTCGATCGGCACGGGCAGCGCGGCGGTGTCGAAAGAGGCAGCGGCCGAGATCACCGAGACATCGGAGCCGACGATCAGTCCGCGGGCGGCGAGGGTCTCGAGAAGCGCCTCGTGCACGTCGCCGACGGCATGCACGATGAATGCGCGATCGCCGCGGTCCAGTGCGCGCTCCGCGGCTGAGCGCACGGCGGATGCATCGGTCGTCGTCACTCCGGTCGTCGCCCACTCGAGGGTGAGGCCTCGTGCCTCGGCCCGATCCTGCACGCCGCGGAGGAGGCGGCGGGGGAAGTTCGATTTGCGGTACGAGACCTCGGTCTGTCCGAGCAGCGTCACGGCGGTGTGACCGGCATCCGCGAGTCGATCCACGGCGATGTGCCCTGCGGCTTCGAAGTCGAGATCGACGCACGTGAGGCCGTGCGCATCGTCGGGGATCCCGATGAAGACCGTGGGGGAGTGCACCGAGCGCGCGATGTCGGCCCGCTCGTCGTCGGGGGCGACGTCGAGCACGAGGATGGCGTCGACCAGGTTGCTCGCGGCGACGCGGTTCATGCCCTCGGAGGCCTGCTCGTCGGTGAGGAGGAGGATGTCGTACCCGCGGCGGCGAGCGGCCACCGCTGTCGCGAGCACGAACGCCATGTGCGTCGGCGCGTGGGTGTCGGCGCGCAGGGGCTCGGTCAGTCCGAAGATGTTCGTGCGGCGGCCCGCGAGCATCCGGGCTCCCGCGTCGGGTTCGTAGCCCAGCGTCTTCACGGCGTCCTCGATGCGGCGACGCGTCTTCTCGGACACCGGACGTTTGCCGCTCAGCGCATAGGAGACGGTGCTGATCGACACTCCGGCAGCCTCGGCCACCTGGTGGATCGTCGTCATCAGGACTCCATCGTCGCTCATCGGGTGCATCGTCGAAGCGCTTCGCTCCGCGCCTCTGAAGCGATGATAGACAGGCTCGACCCGTGAACGCAACCTTTTTGTGGTTGATCGCAACAAATGCGTCTTCCGGGCGCGGGAGCGTTCCCATGACCGACCGGTCAGGGCGACGGGGCCTCGATGGGGGAGGGGATTCGGGACCCCGCCGCCGGTCTAGGAAGTGATGCGGATCTGGGCGATGACTTCGGAGTACTCGGTCTCGCCGACCGGAGTGAAGCCGACGCGGAGGAAGAACGCCTCCGGGCCGTCTTCTCCGGCCTCGTAGATGACGTTGACGTGGTCGAAGCCGCGGGCGCGCGCCTCTTCGAGCAGGCTCTCGACCGCGAAGCGGCCGACACCCTTGCCCTGGCCCTCGGCGTCGACGTTGATGCGCCACAGCACCGACCGGAAGTGCTCCTCAGGAGCCTCCGCATCGAAGTTGGCGCTGACGAACCCGACGACGTGATCCTCGTCGAGGACGACCCGCTGCCAGGAGGTCTGCGGATTGATGACGGTCGCGGCGATCCCGTAGGACACCGGAGCGAGGAACTGCTCCTGTCCGGGCTTGAGCGACAGGTTGTTCACGGCGACGATCGTCGCAGCGGAGAGTTCGACCATGCGCAGTTCGGACATAGTCACAGGCTAACCCCTCCGGTGGTCACCTGTGCGGAAACGTCGACTTTCGTCAGGGGTCGTCGGGTGCGGAATGCCGGAAGTCGATGCGAGCCCGACCTGTCGGCGGACATGCGTCGGGAGCGCCTCAGGTATCTTGGTATCGAGACAAATATGCCCTCGCGAACGGAGAACCTCCTGGTGACCGACGACGCCATCATCTACACCTACACGGACGAGGCTCCGGCTCTCGCCACGGCTTCCTTCCTGCCGATCATCAAGGCCTACACCGGCCAGGCGGGTATCGAGGTCGAGACCCGCGACATCTCGCTCGGCGGACGCATCCTCGCCGCGTTCCCGCAGAAGCTCACGCCGGAGCAGCAGGTCGGCGACTCCCTCGCCGAACTCGGCGGACTCGCCACGCTCCCCGAGGCGAACATCATCAAGCTGCCGAACATCTCGGCCTCGATCCCGCAGCTCAAGGGCGCGATCGCCGAGCTGCAGTCGCAGGGCTACGACATCCCGGACTTCCCGGACGAGCCGTCCTCGCTCGAGGAGAAGGACGTCCGTGCGCGCTACGACCGCATCAAGGGATCCGCGGTCAATCCGGTGCTCCGCGAGGGCAACAGCGATCGTCGTGCACCCCTCGCCGTGAAGAACTACGCCAAGAAGCACCCGCACCGCAACAAGCCCTTCGCCGAAGGGTCGAAGACTCGCGTCGCCACACTCGGCCACGACGACTTCAAGCACAACGAGCGCTCCTGGGTCGCCGCACACGACGACGTGCTGAGCTTCCGTCACACAGCCGCAGACGGCACCGTGACGGTCCTCAAGGAGGGCCTGAAGGTCCTGCCGCGCGAGATCATCGACGCCACGTTCCTCTCGGCCGAGCACCTCGACGCCTTCCTCGCGGAGACGCTCGAGACCGCGAAGAAGGATGACGTCCTCTACTCGGTGCACCTCAAGGCCACGATGATGAAGGTCAGCGACCCGATCATCTTCGGGCATGTGGTGCGCGCGTTCTTCAAGGACGTGTTCGCGCAGTACGGAGACAAGCTCGCCGCCGCAGGCCTCAACGCCAATGACGGTCTCGGCTCGATCCTCGCAGGTCTCGGCGGCATCGCCGGTGGCGACGAGATCGCGGCCGCGTTCGACAAGGCGATCGCCGAGGGGCCGCGCCTGTCGTATGTGAACTCCGACAAGGGCACCACGAACCTGCACGTCCCGAGCGACGTGATCGTCGACGCCTCGATGCCCGCGCTCGTGCGCAACGGCGGCAAGCTGTGGGGCAAGGACGGCGGCGAGGCCGACACCCTCGCGGTCATCCCCGACTCCTCGTACGCGAGCGTCTACCAGGCCGTCATCGACGACGTGATCGCGAACGGCCCGCTCGACCCCGCCACGATCGGCACCGTCCCCAACGTGGGGCTGATGGCGCAGGCGGCCGAGGAGTACGGCAGCCACGACAAGACGTTCGAGATCGCCGCCGCGGGCACCGTCCAGGTGCTCGACAGCGAGGGCACCGTGCTCATCGAGCACGAGGTCGGCGCCGGCGACATCTGGCGGGCGACCCAGACCAAGCACATCCCCGTCATGGACTGGGTCAGGCTGGCCGTGTCCCGCGCACGCGCCACGGGAGACCCCGCGGTGTTCTGGCTCGACGCCAACCGCTCGCACGACGCGCAGATCATCGCCAAGGTGCACCAGGGGCTCGCGACGCTCGACATCAAGGGCCTCACGATCACGATCCTTGCTCCGGAAGAGGCGACGCGCTACACGCTCGCGCGCATGCGTCACGGCCTCGACACCATCTCGGTGACGGGCAACGTGCTGCGCGACTACCTCACCGACCTGTTCCCGATCCTCGAGGTCGGCACGAGCGCCAAGATGCTCTCGATCGTTCCGCTGCTCGCGGGTGGAGGCCTGTTCGAGACCGGCGCCGGCGGCTCCGCGCCCAAGCACGTGCAGCAGCTCGTCGAGGAGAACTACCTGCGCTGGGACTCGCTGGGCGAGTTCTTCGCTCTCGCCGCGTCGCTCGAGCACTTCGCCGACCGCACCGGCAACGAGAAGGCGCGTGTCCTGGCGGAGACGCTGGATGCCGCGACCGGAACCTTCCTCGAAGAGGATCGTTCGCCTGGCCGTGCGCTCGGCACCATCGACAATCGTGGCAGCCACTTCTACCTCGGCCTGTACTGGGCGCAGGAGCTGGCGACGCAGACGAAGGATGCCGACCTCGCAGCGGCGTTCGCTCCGATCGCGGCCACGCTCGGCGAGAACGAGGAGAAGATCGTCTCCGAGCTCAACGCCGTGCAGGGCAAGGCCGTCGAGATCGGCGGGTACTACCGTCCCGACGACGCGCTCGTGGAGGCCGTGATGCGTCCGTCCGCGACGCTGAACGGCATCGTCGACGCTCTGAACTGACACCGACGAGAAGAGGGGCCGGATGCGAAANCCCCTCTTCCGTACCCCGTGCTGTCTGCGCAGGGCTCGTGATCAGTAGTGCACCGACACTTCGAGGCCCACGGGGGACCACTCGTAGACGTACCGGGCGACATCGATCGGCATGTTCACGCAGCCGTGGCTGCGCGGGGTGCCGAAGTCGTTGTGCCAGTAGGTTCCGTGGAATCCCTCGTCGCCGTTGAAGTACGTGACCCAGGGGACGTTCGGCGTCTCGGTGATCGAACCGTCCGGCTCGCGGCTCTTCATGGTCTGCTCGCGTACGTGCGCGTAGACCTTGAAGTTGCCGGCGTCCGTGGGGGTCGCGCTCTTGCCCGAGGAGATCGCCCACGACCGCACGACCGCGCCGTTCTCGTAGAGCGTCGCCGTCTGGCGGCTCAGGTTCACGTCGATCTTGCGCAGCAGGTTGACGGACTCGAACTTGGTCTCGGCGACCTCGATCGGGAACGCGCCCTCTCCGCCCTCGATGCTCGAGGCGACGTCAGCGGCGAGATTCGAGGTGTCGCCCAGTGCTCGGCCGTTGACCCCGGCGGTCTCGGTGCGAAGGATGTTGCCTGCCGAGTCGACGATGTTGGTCGCATTGACCGGGGCCCGGTCGACAGATGCTGCGAGCGTGTCGACGGTCGTCTGGATCGCCGTCTCGTCGGCTTGGATGCGAAGTTCGCCGTCGTCGTCGATCACCGTGAACCAGGTCGCCGCGACAGCGGGGGCGACGGGAACCGTTCGCTCGTCGCCGATGTAGAAGCCCATCGTGCCGAGCATCGTGTTGATCGACGTGGCGAGGGTGGTGGCGGCTTCGTCGGTGACTGCGGGGGCCGCTTCGGCGGGTCCTCCGGGGAACTCGAGGGTCTTTCCGCCGTCGGCGACGGTGTCGACGATCGCGGCGGTGAGCGCGTCGACGTCGACGGCCGTCCCGGGTTCGGACGGCGTGACGACGAACGTCGCGCTCTTCGCATCGAACACGACGCCGGCGTCCACCGGGTCGACGAAGCTCGACGGCACGGCGCCGCGCAGCGCCGACTCGGCCGTGGCGGGGTCGAGCGTGATGTCGCCCGAGACGGGTTCGCCCATCCAGGAACCGATGTTCCAGAGGGGACGCTCGGCGAAGGCCTCGTCTGCGAGCCCGCGGGCATCGATCGTGGCGCCGAGGTCGGCGCCGGAGAGCACGACGTCGTCGCCCGCTCCGGTGAGCGTGACCTCGGTCTCGGCGACATGCGCGTCGATGACCTCGGCGGCGGCGCCGGGCGTGAGCCACCCGACCGGGATTCCCGCGACGGTCGTTCCGGGGGCGATCAGGATCATCGATGCGGCACCGGCGCCGAGTGCGACGGCACCGACGCCCAGGCCGATCCAGAGTCCGAGGCGCTTCTTCTTGGGCGCGGGCTCGATCGGCGCCCAGGCGAGCTCCGGATCACCGCTGTCGGGCGGCATGGAGTCGGTGGGGGCGTCCCCGGAGTGGGTGGGCGCGACGGCAGTGAGCTGGTCACCGGAGGCGGTCGCCTCGGTCAGCTTCTCGGTCTTCGCATCCTGCGCTGAGATCAGATCGGTCACGAACATCACCCCCCGGTTTCTCGCGTGTCCTTAGCGATATGCTACGCGATCGCAGGTAACGGGGAGGCAACGGTCGTCAGAGCATCGACGCGCCGATCGGTTCAGTCGGTGACGACAGCGAGTCCGTCGATCTCGACGAGCATCTCCTCGCGGGGGAGGCCGGTGAACACGGTGGTGCGCGACGGCAGCGGCACCCCGTCGGTCGTGTGGGCCGTCACGAACTCGCCGTACGCGTCGTTCATGATCGGGAAGTCCTCGCGCGTGGTGAGGTACACGCGTAGCATCACGACGTCGTCGAAGGTCGCGCCGGAGGCTTCGACGATCGCCTTGACGTTCTCGAGCGTGCGCGTCGTCTGGGCGGCGACATCACCCGGGAAGAGATACTCGTTGGTCTGCGGGTCGACCGGTCCCTGACCGGACACCTGCACGATGGGACCCTTGCGGATGCCCTGCGAGAACGTGTGGGCGGGAGCGGGGGCGGCGTCGGTCGAAACGCGGATCTTCGCAGTCATGCGACCAGCCTAGTAGCCTTGTTAGATGCCTCTACAAATCCCGGATCCTGTTCTCGGCGCCTGGACCAAGGGCTTCCCCGCGCATGCGTCGGGGATGCGCCTCTCGGAGGTGCCGGGTGCTGATCTGCACCTCTCCGACCTGGTGACGCCGGTGCTGACCGTCCACGAGTCGGCCCTCGCGCACAACGAGTCGACGGTCTTCGGGTGGGCGGCGTCGCACGGGGTGCTCCTGGCGCCGCATGGCAAGACCACGATGGCGCCCGCGCTCTGGCAGCGTCTGCTCGACGCAGGAGCCTGGGGCATCTCTGTCGCGACGCCCTGGCAGGCCGAGGTGGCCGTGGACGCGGGCGTCTCCACCGTCCTGATCGCGAACGCCGTCACCGACGCGGCGGCAGCGCATCATCTGGGGGATCTGCTCGCTGCAGACGCAGAACTGCGGATCCTCTGCTGGGCCGATTCCGTGGCGACCGTCGAGATCCTCGCCGCAGCGCTCGCGGGAGCGACGAGACCGCTCGACGTCCTCGTCGAGATGGGCGGGGCCGGAGGCCGTACCGGAGCGCGCACGATCGAGGAGGGGGAGCGCATCGCGCGTTCGATCCTCGCGTCACCCGGACTCCGGCTCGCCGGTGTCACGGGATATGAAGGCCCCTTCGGACCTGACCGCAGCGATGCGTCCGTCGAGGCCGTCGACGCCTATCTGCAGACGCTCGTCGCGCTTCACGAACGACTCGCATATCCGGGCGGAGTCCGACCTGTGCTCAGCGCAGGTGGCAGCTCCTTCCCTGATCGTGCGGCGGCGATTCTGGCCCCGCACCGCGATGACGCCGACATCGTGCTGCGGTCGGGAGCCTTCCAGATCCACGACGACGGCTTCTATTCGCGCATGTCGCCGTTCGGTCCGCTGACCTCGACGGCTCCGCTTCGGTCGGCGATGCACGCGTGGTCACGAGTCGTGTCCCAGCCCGAGCAAGGGCTCGCTCTCCTCGACGCGGGGCGGCGAGATGTGCCGTTCGACCTCGATCTGCCGATTCCGCAGAGCGTCGACGGCGAGATCACGGCACTGAACGATCAGCACGCCTTCCTCAGCCTCGCCCCCGGGGCCTCCGTCGCTCCGGGAGACGTCGTGCGTCTGGGACTCTCGCACCCGTGCACGGCCTTCGACAAGTGGCGGGTGGTCGCGATCATCGACGACCCGGATGCTGCGGATCCCCGTGTGCTCGGGGCGGTGTCCACGTGCTTCTGAGTGCGGAGAAGCCGGTGCGGGTGTACCGGGGCGCCACCGTCGTCGACGGGACGGGCGTCGACCGATTCATCGCCGATGTCGCCGTCGAAGGCGCGCGCGTCGTCGCGGTGATCCGCGAGGGCGACGAGAGCGTGCTCGAGCTTCCGGCGGCGGCGGTCGAGGTCGTCGCCACGGGCCTGGTGCTCGCGCCGGGGTTCATCGACATGCACGCGCACAGCGAGCTGGCGGTCCTTCAGGGTGCGAGGCATGAGGCGAAGATCCGACAGGGCGTGACCACTGAGGTGCTGGGGCAGGACGGCCTGGGCTACGCGCCTCTCGACGACGCCACGGCGACGGTCATCCCTGCGCAGATCGCGGGCTGGAACGGCACGCCCGATGAGGTTCCGTGGCGCACGGTCGACGATCTCCTCACCGCCATCGACGCGGTGTCGGTCGCCAATGCGGCGGTGCTGGTCCCTCAGGGCAACCTCCGGATGATGGTGGTCGGACACGAGAACCGTGCGGCGACGAACGATGAGATCGCCGAGATGTCCGACATCCTGGGCGCGGCGATGGACGCCGGCGCCTTCGGGATGTCGAGCGGACTGACCTACACGCCGGGGATGTACGCCGACACCGCCGAGCTCGAAGCGCTGTGCCGCGTCGTCGCCGAGCGGGGCGGATACTGGGCGCCGCACACGCGCAGCTACGGAGGGGCAGCACTGGATGCCTACCGCGAGGCGCTCGACATCGGTCGACGGACCGGATGCCCGATCCATCTCACGCACGCGACCATGAACTTCGCGCCGAACCGCGGTCGCGCCGACGAACTGCTCGCGCTCGTCGACGCCGCCATCGACGACGGCGTGGATGTCACCCTCGACACGTATCCGTATCTTCCGGGCGCGACGACACTCTCGGCGCTCCTGCCCAGCAGGCTGGCCGAGAGCGGTGATCTGCTGGGCACGATCGCCGCACTCGACGCCGAGGGGCGCGAGCTCGTGCGCGTCGAGCTGGAGGAGATCGGCTGCGACGGCTTCCACGGCGAGCGGGCCGATTGGGAAGCGATCCAGATCTCCGGAACAGCCGATCCGGCTCTCGCGGATCTCGTGGGACGCACAGTCGCCGAGATCGCTGCCACCTCGGGCAGGCGTGCGGTGGACGTGGTGCTCGACACGATCCTCGCTGATGCCGGTGCGACCGGCATCCTCATGCACATCGGCGACGAGGACAACGTTCGAGCCATCATGCGCCACCCCCGCCACAGCGGAGGCAGCGACGGGATCCTGATCGGCGCTCGACCGCATCCGCGTGGCCGCGGCACGTTCCCTCGTTATCTCGGACACTACGTGAGAGACCTCGGTGTCCTCACGCTCGAGGAGGCCGTCAGGCACCTCTCGGGCACACCGGCCGCACGACTCGGCCTCGATCGCGGAGACGCGCCTCGTGGCGTCATCCGCGAGGGGGCGACCGCGGATCTGGTGCTGTTCGATCCCGAGACCATCGCGGCGGGCGCGACCTTCGAATCACCCCACGCCGCGCCGATCGGGATCGCCGAGGTTCTCGTCGGCGGCGTTCCGGTGGTGATCGACGGAGCGGTCACGGGGGTGACTCCAGGGCGTGCGTTGCGGAGGACGCCGCCCGCGCATCGTGCGACCGTGCCGTTCGTTGCGTTCGAGATCGACCCGGCCGCGCCGCCGTTCGAGTGGACCGACGACACCCCGATCATCGCGCCTGCGCTGCTCGCCACCACGGCGTCGCGTCTGGGAAGCGTCTCCGCGGGCGACGTGTCGGGGCCAGCGATCTCGCTGCGGATCGACGAGTCCCTCGTGGCCGAGCCTTTCGCCGCCGGACGCGTCGGATCAGAGGCGTATCGGATCTCCGCGTCCGCAACGGGGATCGACGTCAGTGGAGCGAGCCCTGCCGGTGTCTTCCGCGGCGTCACGGTGCTTCGGCAGCTGCGCGAGCCGGGCGTCGCTCGCGCACGCATTCCCGCAGGGACCTGGCAGAGTGCTCCCGCCCACGGATGGCGCGGGGTGATGCTGGACGTCGCCAGGCATTTCCGCCCGATCGCCGACCTGCGGCGACTGGTCGATCAGCTCGCCGATCACCACCTCACGGTTCTGCACCTGCACCTCACGGATGACCAGGGGTGGCGCTTCGCCGTTCCCGGGTATCCGCGGCTGACCGAGATCGGTGCCCGCCGCGAGTCGACGCAGCTCGGACACGGGCCCCTCGCCACGGTGCTGCCCGGCGTCCACGAGGGGTACTACACCGACGCCGAGCTGCGCGATCTCGTCTCCTATGCCGCCGACCGGTTCGTCACGATCGTGCCGGAGGTCGAGCTGCCGGGGCACATCCAGGCCGGTCTCGCCGCCTATCCGGAGCTCGGCAACACCGATGTCGGAGAGCGGGTCACCGCGCCGTGGGAGCGATTCGGCGTGAACCCGCGAACACTCGCCCCGACGGATGCGGCTCTCGCGTTCGGTCGGGCCGCGATCGACGCCCTGGTCGATCTCTTCGACTCGCCCTGGATCGGGATCGGTGGTGACGAGGTGCCGGTGACCGAGTGGGAACGGAGTGCCGCGGCGGGGGAGCGGATGCGCGAGCTCGACCTCTCGACCCCGCATGACGTGCAGCCGTGGTTCACGTCGCACTTCGTGGCGCACGTGCGCGCCCGGGGGCGCACGGCTCTCGCCTGGGACGAGGTGCTCGAGGGGGACGTGCCCGACGGCGTGGAGATCCTCGCCTGGCGCGGGCCCGTCGCCATGCGGGAGGCGCTGCGACGTGGCATTCCGGTGATCGCATGTCCGGATCTCGAGGTGTACCTCGATTACCCGCAGGCGGATTCCGTCGAGGAGCCGATCCGGGTCGGACCGCCGCTGCCGATCGAACGCGCGTACACGCTGCGCGTCGAGGACGGCGCCTCCGGCGGACAGGCCAACGTCTGGACCGAGCATCTGCCGACCCGCGATCGGGTCGATTTCGCGCTGTTCCCGCGGCTCGCCGCGATCGCGGAGCGGCTGTGGGACGGAGGCGACCCGCCGCCGTTCGACGGGTTCGCGCGTCGGCTGCCCGTGCACCTTCGACGGCTCGCGGATGCGGGGGTGCGGTATCGTCCTCTCGACGGCCCGACGCCTGTGCAGCGACGGCCCGGGGTGCCCGGCAAGCCTCTGACGAGGGAGGCACGCGAGGAGATCGTCTCGGGCCTCGTCGCCCGTCTGAGGGAGCGCTCGCCCGCCGCGGCCGAGTCGCCCTCATCCTGATGTAACGTTTCGGTAACCCTCCCTGCGCCACTGCGGGCAGGGGTTGCGTAATTTTTGTTCGTAAGGTCTACTAACAAACATGTCCGTATCGGATGAATCGCGTTCATCGACGTCGCCAGACTTCGTCGGTGCGAGCTCACACGCCTTCGGCCCCGGGCGCCATCTGCGCTCCCGTTCGAAGGTCCTCCCGGAGCACGCGCGCGGTCACAATCGTGCACTCGTGCTGCAGACGCTGTACCACTCGGGGGCGATGAGCCGCGCCGACCTCTCGCGGGAGACGGGGCTGACCCGCGTCACCATCTCCGACCTCGTCGCAGAGTTCATCGCCGACGGCATCGTCATCGAGATGGGCGTGCGCGAGACGGTCGGACCGGGCAAGCCGCCCATCCTCATCGACATCGACCGTGTCGGCCACCAGATCATCGGTCTCGACCTCTCCGGACCCCACGCCTTCGTCGGAGCCCTGCTGAGCCTCGACGGCGATGTGCTCGAGCGTCGTGAGGTCCCACGCCCCGAGACGGCTGACGGAGACGCCGCCTACGCCGCGACTCTCGAGCTCGCCCGCGCCCTCGCGGCGACCGCGACGCAGCCCGTCCTCGGCGTCGGGATCGGCACTCCCGGTGTCGTGCGCCCCGACGGCGTCGTGCTCAGCTCGCCCAACCTCGGGTGGAGCAACCTGCCGCTCGAGGCGAAGCTGGGGATCGATCTCGACCTTCCCGTGCTGGTGCGCAACGACGCCAACGCCGCCGTGCTCGCCGAGTACACGTTCGGTGAGGCCAAGGCCGACTTCATGCTCATCAAGATCGGGCGAGGCGTGGGCGCCGGCGTCATCACCGGCAGCCAGCCGCTGCTCGGCAGCCGATTCGCCGCCGGTGAGATCGGTCACGTCGTGGTCGGCACCGACGGAGGACCCCGCTGCGCCTGCGGCAAGGACGGATGCCTCGAGGCCTGGCTCAGCGAGACACGGCTCCGCCCGGCGATCGATGCCGCGCCGACCTCGCGTGACGAGATCCTGCGCGACGCCGGCACGCGGATGGGTATCGCGATCGCCCCGATCGTGGCCGCGCTCGACCTGTCGGAGGTGGTGCTGTCCGGACCCGGCGATCTGCTCGACGGCGTGCTCATCGACGCGGCGGTCGAGACGCTTCACGCGCGCACGCTCGAGGGAGTCTTCGAGGATGCCTTGATCCGGCGCACGCATCAGGACGACATCGTGCTGCGGGGCGCCGCGGTGATGGTGCTCTCCAGCCAGCTGGGTGTCTCGTGACCCGCGAACCGGCCGCCGTCATGAGCAGGAGCACCATCCGATGACGGCCGCGATCGACGTCGACCTGGCCGGTCGACGGATTCGAGTGGGCCTGGATGTCGGCGGCACCAAGATCGACGCGGTGGCGGTGGGGCCCGAGGGAGAGATCCTGGCGCGCCTTCGCCGTCCGACGGGATGGGGCGAGGACGCGGTCGTCGTCAGCGTCGTCGAGGCCGTCGACGCGCTGGCCGCCGAAGGCGGTTTCACCCGCTCGGACATCGAGTCGGTGGGTGTCGGAATCCCCGGGCTCGTCGACGCCGACACGGGGCGAGTGCTGCATGCGGTGAACCTCGGGGTCGAGTCCCTCGATCTCGCGGGACTCGCCGGTCGTCAGCTCGGGATACCCGTGCGCGTCGAGAACGACGTGAAGGCAGCCGCACTCGGCGCCGCCGTGCTGCGCGGCATCGAGGGCTCCATGGCCTACCTGAACCTCGGTACCGGGGTGGCGGCGGGGATCGTCGTGGACGGCACGATCTGGCGCGGAGCGCGAGGAACCGCCGGCGAGGTCGGGCACCTCTCGGTCGATCCGAACGGGCGTCTCTGCGGCTGCGGTCAACGCGGCTGCATCGAGACGTTCTGCGGTGGAGGAGCGCTGGCGCGTGCCTGGGATCGACCCGGAGCGCTGCCGGTGCGCGACATCCTCGATTCCGCGGACGCCGGCGACGAGCACGCGATCGCGCTTCGTGCCGATCTCTTCCATGGCGGCGCCGCCGCGGTGCGAGCGCTCGTGCTCTCGGCCGACGTCGAGCGTGTCATCATCGGCGGTGGGCTCACCTCGCTCGGTGACCGTCTCCACGCCGGCATCCGTGCCGCCCTCCGAAGCGGAGCCGAGGCCTCCGCGTTCATGCGTTCCCTGCACCTCGACGAGCGGATCGAACTGCTCCCCGCCGGTTCCCCCGCTGCCGCCTTCGGCGCGGCGGTCGTCGGCGCCACCACCCCCACGAAGGAGATCGTGTCCCATGGCTGAAGTCGTCATCGTCGAGAACGCCGAAGCTGCGGGCGCCCTGGTCGCCGCAGAGATCGTCGACCTGATCGACGCTCGTGCGGACGCCGTGCTCGGTCTCGCGACGGGGTCGACCCCGCTCCCGGTCTACCAGGCGCTGCGCGCTCGACTCGCCGGTCGTGACGTCTCACAGGTGCGCGGTTTCGCGCTCGATGAGTACGTCGGACTCGACCCTGCGCACTCCGAGAGCTACCGGTCGGTGATCACTCGCGAGGTCGTCGAGCCTCTCGGCTTCGATCCGACCCGCATCCACGTGCCCAACGGTGCGCTGGCCACGATCCAGCACGCGGGCGACGACTACGAGCACGCGATCGATGCGGCCGGCGGCGTCGACCTTCAGATCCTCGGCATCGGCACCGATGGCCACATCGGGTTCAACGAGCCCGGTTCGTCTTTCGCATCCCGCACTCGTGTGAAGACCCTCACGGAGCAGACCCGGGAAGACAACGCGCGCTTCTTCGACTCGATCGACGACGTGCCGCGCCACTGCATCACACAGGGCCTGGGGACGATCCTGCGCGCCCGTCACCTCGTGCTGCTCGCCTTCGGTGAGGGCAAGGCTCAGGCCGTGGCGGATGCCGTCGAGGGACCGCTCTCGGCGATCCTCCCAGGATCCGCGATCCAGCTGCACCCGCACGCGACCGTCGTGGTCGACGAGGCCGCTGCGTCGCGACTGAAGCTCGCCGACTACTACCGCTACACCTACGCGAACAAGCCCGCGTGGCAGGGGATCTGAGGCCTCGGCCGTCAGCGACCGGCTGAGGGCCACGCGATCGGGAGCAGGTGCTCCACGCTGAGCGGGGCCAGCGGCAGCGTCTCGGCATCATCCGGGGTGATCCACCGCAACTCTGCCAGCTCGGCCTGCACGACGACCTCGGCAGCGGCGATCGAGACCGAGAACGCGTCGGCCACGACCCGATGACCGGGTTCGTTCGCGGCCTCGGAGACGAACGTGCCCAGGGGCTCGAGGTCGCCTTCGTCGAGGCGAAGGCCGAGCTCTTCATGCAGCTCCCGGATCAGGGTCTGCGACGCGGTCTCACCCGGTTCGGGCTTGCCGCCCGGCTGCATGAAGCGGGTCGTGCCCTGCTTGCGGACAACCAGAACACGGCCGGCGTCGTCGACGATCACCGCCGCACTCACTCGGATGTCAGGCATCGACCGCGAAGACCTTGCCGGGGTTGAGGATGCCGTGCGGATCGAAGACCCGGGTGATCTGACGCTGCAGCTCCCACTGATCGTCGCCGAGTTCATCGGCCAGCCAGCGGCTCTTGAGGGTCCCGATCCCGTGCTCGCCTGTGAGTGTGCCACCCAGGGCGATCGCGGCGCGGAACAGCTCGTCTGCGGCCGCCCAGACCTCTGCGGGAGGCTCCGCGCCCTCGAAGATGAAGTTGGGGTGCAGGTTTCCGTCGCCCGCGTGTGCGACCGTCGGGATGGTCATCGAGTGGGCCTTCTCGATACGGGCGATCTCGTCGAACATCGCAGGCATGGCGCTGCGGGGCACTGAGACGTCCTCGATGAGGGTGGTGCCGAGAGCGGACATCGCCGGATGCATCGCACGGCGGATGGCGAGCAGCCGCTCGCCCTCCTCGCGGTCATGGGAGACCTGGGTCTCGCCGTGGTGCGTGGCGAGGATCGTCTCGATCGTGGCGGCCTCGGTGATCGCCGCAGGTCCGTCGGTCTGAATGGTCAGCTGGGCGCTGCCCGCGGCGGGAGAGGGAAGATCGAGCAGCGCGGCGACGGCGGCGAGGCTCGCCGCGTCCATGAGCTCCATGATCGCGGGCTGGACGCCCGACGCCGTCACCGCGGCGGATGCCGCCGCTGCGGAGCGCACGTCGGGGAACGTCGCGGTGACCGTGCAGGTCGTGCCTTCGACGAGGCGGCGGAGTTTCAGGGTCGCACCCACGACGACGCCGAGGGTTCCCTCCGAGCCGATCACGAGCGAGGTGAGGTCGAGTCCGGTGACGCCCTTGACGCTGCGGTGACCGAGGTGGAGCAGTCGACCGTCGGCGAGCACGAGGTCGAGGCCGAGCACCGCATCGCGGACCACCCCGTATTTCGCGCAGAGGAGACCGCCCGCGCCGGTGGCGATGTTGCCGCCCACGGTCGAGATGGCCCGGCTGGCAGGGTCGGGCGCCCACCACAGACCGTGCTCGGCGAGAAGGTCGTTCAGGTCGGCGTTCAGGATCCCGGGTTCGACCACGGCGAGCAGGTCGTCGGCGCGGATCTCGTGGACCGCGGTCATGCGTCGGGTGGAGAGGACGATCTCGCCCGCGCCGCCGTTGGCAGCACCGGCGAGGCCGGTGCCGGCCCCTCGCACCACGACCGGCGTGAGCGTCTCGGAGGCGATGCGCATCACGGACTGGACGTGCTCGACGGTCTCGGCATGGACGACGGCGATCGGACGGCCCGTCGAGGCATGCCCTGACTGATCAGCGCGGGCGTCGTCGAGCGACGCAGGATCGGTGTCGACGAGCGCGCCGAGAACCGAGGTGAGCCGGTCGAGCACGCTCATGCGATACGACGGCGTCCGCTGACGACGCCGGCGCCGACGGCGACCACGGCGAAGGCGATGCCGATGAACGGCTGGTCCATGAGCCACCAGGCGATCGTGACGCCGACATAGATCAGCAGTTCGACGGCCGCGCGGAGGAACGGGTGCAGGCGCAGCACAGCGCGAGGCGAGAGGAAGAGGGCCCAGATCAGGATCACGACCACCGGGGTGCCGATGCCGAGGACGATGTTCCAGGGGAACGGCCACGTGAAGAATCCCCAGAGCGCGAGGCTGCCCACGGCGACGACCAGCACGATCGAGCGGATGATGTCGAGCGGGGCGATCTTCGGGCGCTCGACGCCGGGGACGGAGGCGGGATCCTGAGGCATGGATCCAGTCTATTCGCCGTGATGACGCGTCAGAGCGCGGGAGCGGCCTCGTCGACGGCGGTCGCGGAGTCGGGAACGACAGCGGGCTCGGACGGAGCCGTCGTCTCGACCGGAGCGGGTGCGGGCGCCGGTTCTTCGACGGGCGCCGTCTCCTCGACGGGTGCGGGTGTCGTCTCCTCGACAGGAGTCGACTCTTCGACGACCTCGGCGGGGGCGTCTGCAGCCGGTGCGGGGTCCGAGACCGGGACTGTTTCAGAAGGAACGTCCGAGACCGGCGCGGTGTCCGAAACCGGCGTTGCGGGCACGTCATCCCCGACCGGGGCATCGCAATCGGGGGCCAGGAGCACTGACTCAAGTGTCACGCCGAGCGACGAGAGCGACGTGGTGGCCGGCAGTGCAGGCCCGGTAGCTGTCAGGTAATGGATCTCGACGTCTGCATCCAGGAGGATCTGCACAAAGCCCGGCCGTAGACCGATCGTTCCGATTCCGGCATCGTTCAGTGATGCCCGGTCAGCGCCGCCAGCATGGCCTCCCAGGAGCGCCTGGATGTCAGCACCCGGTTCGCCAGCGACATTGATGGTCACATAGGTGATGGCTTCGTCGTCGAGGCAGATGCTCGTGTCACCGAGTTCGAGCGGAGTCGTCGGAATCTCGGGGTCCGTGCCGCCGCCACCGGGGTTCTCGCCGCCGTTGCCGGGAGTCTCGCCGCCGTTGCCGGGCGTTTCGCCGCCGTTGCCGGGCGTCTCGCCGTTACCCGGGTTCTCGCCGCCCGGAACGACGGGGGGAGCGGGCTTCACCGTCTCGATGGGCGCGGCGGGCGAAACGATTGCGGGTGCCGTGTCTTCTGCGGGCTCGGGAGTGACGGGCGCTTCGACCGGAGGAGCCTCGGGCTCATCCTCTGTCTTGGTGTCGTCGATGATCAGCGGCTTGTCAGCCGACA
The DNA here is from genome assembly GCF_052045655.1 of Microbacterium sp. 22215. NCBI lineage: Bacteria > Bacillati > Actinomycetota > Actinomycetes > Micrococcales > Microbacteriaceae > Microbacterium > Microbacterium sp. 22215. Next base: position 130,522 of record NZ_JBQEPC010000003.1, on the reverse strand, counting down.
TCGAGGCGTCGGGTCCGACGTCGGAGCTGATCGAGGAAGAGTCGCTGTCGCCGGCGCTCGGCAGAGATGCCGCCGGATTGGCTCCCGCGAGTCCGGGGATGATCGTGGCCGCGGCGACCACGCCGGCGACGACGAGAGCCGCGGAGCCCACGCCGACGAGGGCGCCCACCCCGCTCAGGATCCCGCCGCCCGCTGTCCCACCGGCTCCACCGCCCGCCGAACCACCGGCTGCGCCTCCGGTGCTGCCTGCACCAGCGCCCGCGATGCCTCCGGTCGCGGCGCCGCCGTCGGCGACGACCGCACCGTGCGTGACAGCGGAAGGCATGGCCGCGAGAGCGACGATCGGGGTGCCGCTGCCCTGAAGAGTCGCGAGGTAGCCGGCGGAGCCTGCCACGCCGAGCACGAGCGGAAGAAGCACGAGGGCCAGTCGCTTCGACACGTCCTTCGCCTCTGCGGCGACGATCATGCACCGGGCGCACTCGCCGAGGTGCTCTTCGAGTCGTTTGTGGTCGCGCGTGCTGAGATTGCCGCGCGAGTACGCGCCGAGGTGCTCGATGCTCCACTGGCAGTCGGAGCCGGCAGCGGCGCTGCGCAGATGGGCCTGGATCCAGGCCTCGCGAAGTCCTTCGCGAGCGCGGAAGGCGAGCTGTGAGACGGCTCCGGCCTTCATGCCGAGAAGAGGCCCGGCTTCCTGCGGCTTCATCTGCTCGATCTCGGTGTACCAGAGCACCTCCTGCCAGCGGGAGGGGAGGCTGCGGAACGCCTGAGCGGTCAGGCTGCGATCGAGCGCCTCGCTGGCAGCCTGCTCGGTGCTGTCGGGGTCGGCGACGGTGTCGAGCTCGTCAATGGCCGACTCGCGGCGGGAGCGACCCCAGGCGGCGGCGGTGTTGCGGATGCTGGTGAAGAGGTATGCGCGGAACGAGCCGTTCGGACCGCCGCCCTTGATGATCGCCTGGTAGATGCGCGTGTACGACTCCTGCACGAGGTCGTCGGGGTCGATGGAGGACGTGATCGACCTCGCCACGGACATGCCGGACGGGTAGTGCCGCCTCCAGAGTTCGCCGAATGCCGCCGCGTCACCCGAGCGGGTGCGCAGAACGAGATCGGCGTCTGCGATCGGTTCGTCGTGCGAAATGTCGTCGTGGTCCACAGTCATCCATCTGTCGCGGAGCGCGAGTGCGCCTCCACATGAAGAGACGCGTGAACCCCATTTTCATCACGCGCCTTCTCCATTCTCTCTCCAATCTCCCAGGCTCGCCACCCCTTGAAGGAAAGTTCGTTCACCGATGCTGCTGTCGAGAAACCCCTGTTCAGGCCGAAAACGAATCGAGACGGCGAACATTCTCGAAAAAAATCTGAGAAGTCGCGTAATGAATCGATGGTGCCTTCGTCTCATCACATAGAGACAGCCGACGAGCTCCACCGGGGGGCGGAGCTCAGGCGCTGGTGCAAGGGGTAAGTGCACCGGCATGGCGGGTCGGGCACCTCGGGGGAGGAGCGCTCGGCCCGCCAGCTCTCGACGTGGGGGGAATGTGACGGGGCCGCCGATCTGGGGAACGGCGGCCCCTCACCCACGAAGAGCGCGACCGGAGAACGCAGAGCTGCGCGTCGATGCGCGCGCGGCGTCCGCCTATGGTCGGTCGCCCACCCACACGCGCACGACGTGCAGCTGCGCATCCAGCAGCACGGCGTCGCCGACGTACCCGTCGTCGAGACGGCCGAGACGATCGGCATAGCCGATCGCGCGAGCCGGGGTCTCGGTGAGCGCCCGCACCGCCTCGGTCAGCGTCGCGCCCGCAGCGACCGCTCTGCGCAGAGCGACATCCTGGGTGAGGGTCGATCCGGCGATCGAGCCGGTGTCGTCCGCGCGGGCGATGCCGTCCTTCACCGTCACGCTGACGGCTCCGAGGTCATAGTGCCCGTCGGCGCTTCCGGCGGCCGCCATCGCGTCGGTGATGAGCGCGATGCGGCCGGGGGCGGAGTCGAAGACGAGCTTGACGATGTGCGGATCGAGGTGCACGTCGTCGGCGATCGCCTCGAGCACCACGCGATGGTCTGCGGCAGCGGCCAGGACGGGCCCCGGGGCGCGGTGGTGGATGCCGGGCATCGCGTTGAAGGCGTGGGTCAGCACCGAGGCGCCGGCTTCGAACGCGGCGACGGCCATCGCGGCATCCGCGCTGGTGTGCCCGACGGCGGCCGCGGCACCCGCATCGACGATGAGGCGGATCGCGTCGAGGCCGCCGGGGAGCTCCGGGGCGATCGTCACCTGGCGGATCGTCCCGCGACCTGCCTCGAGCAGGCGTGACACGTCGGCGGCGACGGGGTCGCGCAGCAGAGTCGGCTCATGGGCGCCGTGATGCGCCGGGTCGAGGAACGGCCCCTCGAGGTGCGAGCCGAGGATGTCGGCATCCGTCTCCCTCAGATCGGCGATGTCGGCCACTCGTCGAGCGAGGTCGTCGAGGGGTGCCGTCACCAGCGAGACGACCGCCCGGGTGGTGCCGTGCTCGCGGTGCAGCGCGCGGGCCGTCCTGATCGCGTCGACCCCGTCGTCGAACGACGCGCCTGCGCCGCCGTGCCCGTGGATGTCGATGAAGCCCGGGGTGAGCACAGCGTCGGGCCCGGCGATGACCGTCGCGTCGACGATCTCATCGGCCGGGCCCCAGGTGTCTCCCACGCCGCGGGCGGTGACCCTGCCGTGCTCGATCCGCACCCACGCGCCCTCGACGATCGTGCCGTCGTCGACGAGCCGTGCCGAGTGGATGACGAGTGAGCCCGTCGTCGTCGTGTCGGGTGTCATCGCTCGCTCCAGGGGATCTCTTCTGCGGGGTGGAAATCGACGTGCTCAGCCTTCCACAGGGGTGCCATCGACCCGAGGCGGACGCGGAACGACTCCCAGTCGCGCTCGGGGGCGCTGCGAGGAGACCATGCGATCTCGGCCTGCGCCGCGGCACGGGGGAACACCAGCTGCTCGACATCGCTGAAGGTGCGGGTGGTCTCACTCCACAGCGGCGCCTCGATGCCGAGGATCGCGCTGTCGGGCACGTCGAGCACCCGGGTCGGCTCCCACTCGTACGCCGAGCGGACGTCGATGATCGCCGCCCACGTGAGCCCGAGCGGGAACTCGGCGGTGTACTTCATGTCGAGGTATGCGGCGTCGGCGGCCGACATGATCAGCGCCCCGCCGCGCTCGACGAAATGCGCGGCCTCTGCGGCATGCGTGCCCTCGGGTGTCGTCTTGCCCCAGTACTGCCCGATGGTGCCTTCGGCGATGTCCTTCGCCGCGCCGACCTCGTGCCAGGCGAGAGGGATCTTGCCCTCCTCGAAGACGATCGCGGTCGCCCTCTCGACGAACAGATCGAAGTCCGCCTGAGGAGTGCCGAGCGACTCGTCTCCGCCGATGTGGATGTACGGACCCGGGGTGATCTCTGCGAGCTCCCTCACGACATCGCGGACGAATTCGTAGGTGCGCTCCTCGTGGATGCGAACGCTCGAGTGGCCGACGCCCCAGCCGAGGTAGGGCTCACCGGCGACGGGCAGCGGCTGGCCGAGGCGCGCCGACTCGGCGACCAGGCTGTCGTTCATGACCGGGGCCTCGACGAGGTCGGGGTAGGCGACGCCGATGGCGTGAGTGTGACCGGGCAGATCGATCTCGGGGATCACGATCATGTGGTGCTGGGCGGCATACGCGACGATCTCGCGGTAGTCGTCCTTCGTGTAGAACCCACCCCGGTCGCCGAGCGATGCGGTCGACGACGCGAGCTCGGTCAGCTTCGGCCACGAGTCGATGTGGATGCGCCAGCCCTGGTCGTCGGTGAGGTGCAGGTGCAGGTGATTGAACTTCAGGGCGCTGGTGCTGTCGATGAACTTCTTCACCTCGTCGACGCCGAAGAAGTGGCGCGTGACGTCGAGCATCACGCCGCGTCGCTCGAACCGGGGCGCGTCGGTGATCTCCGCTCGCAGGAATCCCCATCCGTCATCACCCTCGCGGAGCAGCTGCAGCAGAGTCTGCACGCCGTAGAAGAGCCCCGCCTCGTCACCTCCGATGATCTCGACCGCATCCGTGATCGAGAGGGTGTACCCCTCGGGCGCCGCGGAGGCCGGGTCGACCCGCATCACGACATCCCCGGTGGCGGCGGTGGTGGCGGGGGCGGTGGCGTGCGAGAGGCGGATGCCGGTGCGCCGCGCCACGGCGTCGATCAGGTGCACCGTGGAGGGTGAGTCGCCGATGACTCGGGTGCTGTCGGAGATGGGCATCCTGCCCTCGCCGGAGACGATGGAAGCGGGCAGGGGGACGAGAGGCATGGAATGGGGAAGGACCATGAACAAAACCTACCCTGCGCCGCGCCGGGAGCACAGGGAAATCGGCTATGCTTTCACACGTCGCGACTGGCGTCTGGGTGGACTACCACCGGGGAGCGACTGACCACGGAATTCGACCGCGCGCCTGGGCCGATAGGTATACCCCTTCGAATCCGTTGTCAGAGGAGCATGTCATGACCGACCGTTACTTCAACGCCCCGCTCGCCGAGGTCGACCCCGAGATCGCTCAGGTCCTCGATCGTGAGCTCAAGCGCCAGCAGACGTTCCTCGAGATGATCGCATCCGAGAACTTCGTCCCCGTCTCGGTCCTGCAGTCGCAGGGCTCCGTGCTGACCAACAAGTACGCCGAGGGCTACCCGGGTCGCCGCTACTACGGTGGCTGCGAAGAGGTCGACGTCGCGGAGGAGCTCGCGATCCAGCGTGCGAAGGACCTGTTCGGTTCGGAGTTCGCCAACGTCCAGCCGCACTCCGGCGCATCCGCCAACGCCGCCGTGCTGCACGCGATCGCGCGCCCCGGCGACACCCTTCTCGGGCTCGCGCTCGACCAGGGCGGTCACCTGACGCACGGCATGAAGATCAACTTCTCGGGCCGTCTCTACGACATCGTCGCCTACGGTGTGGACCCCGAGACCTCGACGATCGACATGGACGAGGTGCGTCGCCTCGCCATCGAGCACAAGCCCAAGGTCATCATCGCCGGCTGGTCCGCCTACCCTCGCACGCTCGACTTCGCCGCCTTCCGTGCGATCGCCGACGAGGTCGGCGCGCTGCTCTGGGTCGACATGGCGCACTTCGCCGGCCTCGTCGCCGCCGGGCTGCACCCGAACCCGGTGCCGCACGCTCACGTCGTCTCGTCGACCGTGCACAAGACGATCGGCGGCCCCCGCTCGGGCTTCATCCTGACGAACGACGCCGACCTCTCGAAGAAGATCAACACGGCCGTGTTCCCCGGGCAGCAGGGCGGACCCCTCATGCACGTGATCGCCGCCAAGGCGACCGCGTTCAAGCTCGCAGGCACCCCCGAGTTCAAGGAGCGCCAGGAGCGCACCCTGCGCGGCGCGGCGATCCTCGCCGAGCGCCTCTCGCAGCAGGACGTGAAGGATGCCGGCATCGGAGTCCGTTCCGGCGGCACCGACGTGCACCTGGTGCTCGTCGACCTTCGCGAGGCCGAGATCGACGGCAAGCAGGCCGAAGACCTGCTGCACGACATCCACATCACGGTCAACCGCAACGCGGTTCCGAACGACCCGCGTCCGCCGATGGTGACCTCGGGGCTGCGCATCGGCACGCCCGCGCTCGCGACCCGCGGCTTCGGCGACGCGGAGTTCACCGAGGTCGCAGACGTGATCGCTCTCGCACTGCTCCCGGGTGCCGATGTCGAGGCCCTCCGCGCTCGCGTCGACGCGCTCGCCGCAGGCTTCCCGCTCTACCCGGACCTGCAGCAGTGACCGCTGCGATCCTCGACGGCAAGGCGGCGTCGGCTGCGATCAAGGCCGAGCTGACCGAGCGGGTCGCCGCGCTCAAGGCGAAGGGCATCGTCCCGGGCATCGCGACCGTGCTCGTCGGCGCCGATCCGGCATCCCAGCTCTACGTCGGCATGAAGCACCGTCAGTCCGAGGCGATCGGGATGAACTCCATCCAGCGCGAGCTGCCGGCCGACGCGACCCAGGCTGACGTCGAGGCGCTGATCGACGAGCTCAACGCCGACCCCGACTGCCACGGCTACATCGTGCAGCTGCCGCTGCCGAAGCACATCGACACCGATGCGATCCTCGAGCGGATCGACCCGGCGAAGGATGCCGACGGCCTGCACCCGACCAACCTCGGTCGGCTCGTGCTCAACGTCAATAACCCGATCCACACCCCGCTGCCGTGCACGCCGCGCGGTGTGATCGAGCTGCTGCTGCGCAACGGCTACGACCTCACGGGCAAGCACGTGGTGGTCGTGGGTCGAGGGGTGACCATCGGTCGCTCCATCGGCCTGCTGCTGACCCGCCGCGACCTGAACGCCACGGTCACGCTGACGCACACCGGCACGGTCGACATGCCGCGCTACCTGCGCGAGGCCGACGTGATCGTCGCAGCGGCCGGCGTGAAGCACCTCATCCGCGCCGAGGACGTGAAGCCCGGTGCCGCGGTTCTCGATGTGGGCGTGACGCGCGAGACCGACCCCGAGACCGGCAAGAACCTGGTCTTCGGCGACGTACACCCCGACGTGGCAGAGGTCGCGGGCTGGGTCTCGCCGAACCCCGGCGGCGTCGGCCCGATGACCGTCGCACTGCTCATGACCAACGTGGTCGAGGCGGCAGAACGCCTCGTCTGACCTGCATCGGTCCCGATCTGCGCATCCGGTCCCGATCCGCTGACCTCTCCCGCTGATTCGCCTGCGAATCGGGACGAGGTCCGCAGATCGGGACCGTCTGCGTTCAGCCGAGCTCGTCCAGCATCCGGCGCTGCTCCGGCGTCAGCCCGTCCTGGAGCTCTTCACGCGCCTCGGCGGTGGCCTGTGTCTCCGCGGCCGTGGGGGCAGAGGCCGACGCGGCCTTCCTGCCCGAGACTCTGCCCTGCACGGCGTCATACAGCTCGCCGGCCTTCGCCCGCAGCCTGTCGTCGACCTGGTCGTAGATCATCCAGCCGAACAGCAGGAGCAGCGGAGGAAGCGCGTAGCTCCAGAAGCCGGAGGCGCGCACACCGCTCAGCCAGACGACAGCCACCCAGATGATCAGCTCGACCAGGTAGACGAGGACGTACTGCACGACCTTCTCGCCGGTCTTCGTGCGATCGGCCGCGGACTTCGCCGCGGCTTTGCGGAAGGCGCCGGTGAGCAGCGGCTTCACGAACAGCGCGGCGAGAGTCAGGATGACCGCGGCCCAGAGCGCGTGGAATCCGACGGAGACACCGGCGGACAACAGGCCGATGAGCAGCAGCACCGCGACGTTGAACACGTAGAGGGCGGCGAACCGGACGATTCCGTTCTTCATGCGACCAGAATTCCACAATCCTGGATGCTGCGGCACCTCCCTGGCGAGCCGGGAGTGCTCAGCGTGCGGGGAAGGCGCGCTCGACCGCATCCACGACAGTGCCGTACACCGAGTCCCACGGCACGTTCGGGGGAGTCACCCCCGCGAGCTCGAGGCTCACGGCACCGTGCACCTGCGCCCAGACGGTGAGTGCCGCGGCCATCACCTCGGACTCGTCGACGCGTGCCGCGAGTGCGCGTACGAGCGGCGCCATCGCCGTGCTCATGGTCGCGTCGTCCGGGCGGCAGTCCTCGGTGGCCACCCCGCCGCCGAACATGAGGCGGTAGAGCGCGGGGTTGGCCATCGCCCACTCCCGATACGCGAGCCCGAGAGCGCGCAGCCCCTGCGGTTCTGCTGCGGCCTGTGCGTCGCCGAACGATGCGAAGCCGTGCTCGATCACGGCGACGAGAAGCTCGGTCTTGCCGCCGTAGAGGGAGTAGACGGCCGAGGTCGAGGTGCCCGCGTTCTGCGCGATGTCGCGGAGGCTGATGCGCTCAGGCCCCTTCTCGTCGACCATCATGGCGGTCGCGTCGAGGAGGCGGTCACGCAGCGCGTCGTCGTACAGGGGAGGTCTTGCCATGGGGTCGAGCTTACCGTAACGTTGTTGTATAACGCAGTTACATAACTATGTTCCAAGGAGTGAACCATGACTCAGCAGGTCTTTCCCGGCCGCTTCACCGCGGCCCCCGGCCGATCGGATGTCACCGTGTTCCTGATCGGGATGCGCGCGAACAGGTGGTGGCAGATCGGCCGGGTGATGCGGACCGCGAGCAAGATGCCGCCGATGCTGCGCCACCTCGCGACGCACGCGGATGCCGGCATGCTCGGTGCCCACAGCTGGTTCGGCCGCACGACGATCCTGCTGTCGTACTGGGAGAGTCCCGAGCATCTGCAGCGCTTCGCCGCCGACCGGGATGCGCCGCACCTGGAGCCGTGGCGCGACTTCATGAAGACGCTGCAGGGGACAGGCAGCGTGGGGGTCTGGCACGAGACGTATCAGGTCCCGACCGCTGATCTCGAGGCCGTGTACGTCGACATGCCCGCGTTCGGACTCGCGGCGGCCACCACGCACGCACCCGTGGGGCCCGGAACGAAGACAGCGCGCCAGCGGCTGGGCCGCTGACGCGCTGTCTTCGACGAGGATCAGCCCTGGGGGTGCAGGCTGCTCTCGATGTTCGTGATGCGCGCCTGCTCGTCGAAGCGGAACGTCGCCGTGCCTGTGCTGTCGGTGATCGTGGCACCCGTGAAGGCCTCATCGGTCCAGGTGAGTGTCCAGCCGGCCAGGCGGGCGGCATCCCAGACCGCGGTGCGGGCGTCGGGCAGTGCCAGGCCCGAGAGGATGCGGGGGAGGACGATGGCCGCGGAGGCGACCGTCAACGGGGGGAGCGGCGCGTCGAGCAGGAACACCGCGTACGTGCCACCGCCGACCGGTGCGAGGTAGTACGGCGCACGACCGGTGAGCTCGACGGCGACCGCGCCGACCGTGTGAGCGGCCCTCGTGATCCACTCGGCATCGCCGGCCGCGTCTTCGGGGAAGGGGAGTTCGGTCTGGCTGAGCTCGGGAATGCCGTGCTCGGTGCCGTAGTCACGCAGCTGCGCGGCGACACCGGCGGCGTCTCCCTGCGGATGCGCCCACGCCCAGAGCAGCGAGCGCGGCCCGGGGGCGATGGTCGCGACGAGGTGTGCACGCGTCACGAGCTGTCGCGAGGGGTCGTCGTTCGACGTGAAGGTGAGGGTTCCCGCGGCCATGTCGGCATCCCAGCGGTTGTCGCCGAGGCTTTCGAGAGCCGTGGCCAGCGAATCCTGGCGAAGGGCGGTGAACAGTGCGGCACGGTCTGCGAGCGGCTGGAGCGCGGCGAAGGTCATGAGCCCAGTCTCGCCCGGATTGCTATGAATCCGCCAACTCTGCGCGGCCGTTCACGGCGTCGGCCGGGCGTCCCATGCGCCAGACGCTCGGTACGGCGAGGGTCACCACTGCGATCGTCGCGTAGAGGATCCCCGATGTGACGAGCACGGTGGTGACGTCGCTGTGGGTGATGAGCCATCCGTAGACGAGGGTGCCGATGGGCATCACCACGTAGCTCCCGAGCATGTCGTAGCTTGAGACGCGTGACAGCTTGTCGCCCGGGATGTTCTCCATCATCGCCAGGTTCCAGCCCGTGCTGAAGACCTCTGCGCCCGCGCCGGCGATGAACGCGGCGATCGCGAGCAGGATCACGGCCGGGTGCACGCCGAGGGTCGTGAGGGGGATGGCGAACGCGGCCATGCCGATCATCCCGTAGCGGAGTGGCCGCTTGAGCGGGAACCACATCAGGACGAGGGTCATCAGCAGGATGCCTACGCCTTCGGCGCTGACCACCCACCCCCAGCCGGCGATGCCGAGCCGCTCGTCGTTCTTCGCGATGTACGGACCGACGACGCCCCAGGCGCCGATGTGGATCGCGTTCATCACCATGAAGGCGAGCACGATCACCCACAGCCAGGTGCGACTCCAGAACTCGCGCCAGCCGACACGGAGGTCGTGGAACATCGTCGTTCCCCCGGCATGATCCGGGGGAGGGAGCCTGACCAGAGCCAGGACGGGGATGGCGATGACTCAACCGATCCCCTGCACGACCATCGCCCAGGCGGGGCCGGCGGCGGCGACCACGATGCCGGCGATGATCGGCCCGCCGATCGTGGTCGCTGAGCGCACGAACGACAGCATCGCGTTCGCCTGCTGCAGATGCTCGGGCGAGGTGAGCTGCGGGATGATCCCCTGCATCGCCGGCAGCACGAATGCCGTGGAGGCGCCGTTGACGACGGACAGCAGGGCGAGCAGGGGAACCGTGGCCGTGCCGCTGAACAGGAGCGTCGCCATCGCCCCGACCGTCAGGATGTCGATGACGTAACAGGACTGGATGATGAGCGCGCGCGGCAGACGATCGGCGATCACTCCTCCGAACAGCAGGAAGACGATGTTGCTGACGGTGAACGCGGCGAGCACGAGCGACAGGGAGCGGGCGTCGTTGTCGATCTCGAGCACCGCGAAGGCCAGGGCGATCGACGACATCGATCCGGCGATCAGCGTGATCGCGCGGGCGAGGAAGAACCAGCGGAATCCCTTGTCCTGCATCGCCGCGAGGGCGCGGATCATGACGGCGCCTCGCTTCTCTGCATCCGTCAATCCTGCCACCCGGACGGGCGGCGCCGGCGTCAGTAGCTCGCGCGGGGCGCGTCGTCGGATGCAGTGATGAAGCGCGCGGCCAGCGCCTCGGACGCCCGCGCGAGCATCGCCACGTCGGCACCGACGGCGACGAAGTCCGCACCGGCGGCGATGTAGGCGTCGGCCGCGGACGGATCGAAAGCGTTGACTCCGACGGGCTTGCCTGCAGCCTTCACCGCCGCGAAGACCCGTTCCACCGCGGACACGACCTCCGGATGCGCCTGCTGGCCCAGCAGGCCCATCGACGCCGAGAGGTCGGACGGACCGACGAAGACGGCGTCGACGCCGTCGACCGCAGCGATCTCAGCGGCCGCCTCGACTCCGGCAGCCGTCTCGACCTGCACCGTCAGAGACGTGTGCGTGGCGGAGTCCTGAAGATAGCCGTCGACGCGGTTCCAGCGGGCACTGCGGGCGAGAGCGCTGCCGACTCCGCGCACGCCCTCGGGCGGATAGCGGGTCGCCGCGACGGCGGCCAGTGCCTCGTCGGCGGACGAGACCATCGGCACGATGAGGTTCTGTGCGCCGAGGTCGAGGACCTGCTTGATCGCGACGGCGTCGTTGAACGGCACCCGCACGACCGGAGTGATCGGATACGCGGCGACGACCTGCAGTTGCAGCAGGGTCGATTCGAGCGTGTTCGCCGAGTGCTCCATGTCGATGAGCATCCAGTCGAGGCCGGATCCTGCGGCCACCTCGGTGACGAGCGGGCTGCCCGAACAGGCCCACATGCCGATCAGCGATCGGTCGGAGGTGGCGAGCTGCTCGCGGAAGGAGGGGCTCAGATGAAGCGGCATTCGATCGTTCCCATCGGTCCGTAGTCGCACAGCACCTGATCGCCGCGCGACACCCACATCGGGCGTGTGAACGATCCTGCCAGGATGATCTCCCCGGCCTCCAGACGCGCGCCGTGCTGGTGGAACTTGTTCGCGAGCCACGCGACACCGGTGGCGGGGTGCCCCAGCACGCCGGCAGCGACGCCGGTCTCCTCGATCTCGCCGTTGCGCGACAGTACGCCGGGCACCCAGCGGAGGTCGATCTCGTCCGGGCGCTTGCGAACGGTTCCGAGCACCATCGCGCCGTACGCGGCGTTGTCGCTGATCGTGTCCACGATCGTGCGCCCCTCGAGCTCGATGTGCGAGTTCAGCACCTCGAGCGCCGGCACCGCGTAGTCGATCGCCGCGAGTGCGTCGTCGAGAGTGCAGTCGGGGCCCTCCAGCGGATGCTTGAGCACGAAGGCGAGCTCGACCTCGATGCGCACGTTCGAGAAGTGATCGACGGGGATCTCGGCTCCCGACTCGTACACGGTGTCGTCGAACATGACGCCGTAGTCGGGCTCGGTGATGCCCGTGGCCTGCTGCATCGCCTTGGACGTCAGGCCGATCTTGCGGCCGACCAGCCGGCGCCCGGCCGCGACCTGCGAGTCGCGCCACACGCCCTGGATCGCATACGAATCCTCGACAGTCGCCTCCGGATACCGCGCGGTGATCCGAGGGATCACGGAGTGGCTCCGGTCGGCCTCGGCGAGCTCCGCGGCGATCTGCGTGACGGTGTCTGCGGACAGCATCCGTGTCTCCTCTGTGCCTGAACCTGCGGGCGAATCGATCAGAGCTGGTGGCCGAGCTTGTACTCGCCCTGCTTGTACTCGGGCATGGCCTCGTCGTCGGGCCGTGTGTACGAGAAGCCGTCTGCACCGATCGTGACGGCCATCTCGGAGCTGTCGGTGCGCGCCACGACCGGCTGCGGGTTGCCGTCGAGATCGAGCACCAGCGAGGCCTCGGTGTACCACGAGGGCACGACCGGGTTGCCCCACCAGTCGCGGCGCTGGTTGTCGTGCACGTCCCACGTGATGACGGGGTTGTCGGGGTCGCCCGTGTAGTAGTCCTGCGTGTAGACCTCGACGCGGTGGCCGTCGGGGTCGCGCAGGTACAGGTAGAACGCGTTCGAGACGCCGTGGCGGCCGGGGCCGCGTTCGATCGCGTCGGAGCGACGGAGGGCGCCGAGCTTGTCGCAGATCGCGAGGATGTTGTGCTTCTCGTGCGTCGCGAAGCACACGTGGTGCATGCGCGGCCCGTCGCCGCCGGTCATCGCGGTGTCGTGCACGGTGGGCTTGCGGCGCATCCACGCGGCGTACACGGTGCCCTCGTCGTCCTGGATGTCCTCCGTCACGCGGAACCCGAGATCCTGCATGAACTTGACCGCACGCGGCACGTCGGGGGTGACCTGGTTGAAGTGGTCGAGACGCACGAGCTCGCCGGGGATGTGCAGGTCGTAGCGCCACGACATCCGCTCGACGTGGTCGGACTGGTGGAAGAACTCGATGGGGAAGCCCAGCGGGTCGACCACACGCACCGAGTCGCCGACGCCCTTGACGAAGCCCTCGGGGTTGCGGCGCACGTCGCAGCCGAGCTCGGTGTAGAACGCGACGGCGAGGTCGAGGTCGGCCGCCGAGCGCACGCGGTACGAGAACGCGGCGACCGCGGCGATCGGTCCCTTGCGCAGCACGAGGTTGTGGTGGATGAACTCCTCGGTCGAGCGGAGGTAGATCGCCTCGTCGTCCTCTTCCGTCACGTACAGGCCCAGGACGTCGACGTAGAACACCCGGGAGGCGGCGAGGTCGGTGACGACCAGTTCCATGTACGCGCAGCGGAGTACATCCGGGGGCGTGCTCTCGGGTGTCGCCACCGGGTTGTCGGTCTGGATCGGAGCCTCCTGGCTCACGTAGTAGCCCGATGAGGTCAGCGTCTTCGCAGTCTTGTCGGTCATTGCAGGGTCCTTGCTCAGTTCTTGCCGAAGGTCGGGTTGTGGGCGCCGCCGAGCGTGATGTGCACGCTCTGCTGGTCGGTGTAGAAGTCGATCGAGCGGTAGCCGCCCTCATGGCCGAGGCCCGAGGCCTTGACGCCGCCGAACGGGGTGCGGAGGTCGCGCACGTTGTTGCTGTTCAGCCACACCATGCCGGCCTCGACGGACTGCGCGAAGTTGTGCGCGCGCTTCAGGTCGTTCGTCCAGATGTAGGCGGCGAGGCCGTACTTCGTGTTGTTCGCGAGGGCCAGCGCCTCATCATCGGAGTCGAACGGCGTGATCGCGACGACCGGGCCGAAGATCTCCTCCTGGAAGATGCGGGCGTCGGGGGAGACGTCTGCGAACACCGTCGGGGCGACGAAGTTGCCCTCGTCGAATCCCTCGGGGCGTCCGCCGCCGGCGACGAGGCGGCCCTCGGTCTTGCCGATCTCGACGTAGCTCATCACCTTGTCGTAGTGCTCGGGGTGCACGAGCGCGCCGACCTCGGTGGCCGGGTCGTGCGGGTAGCCCACCGTGACGCGCTTCGCCTGCGCGGCGTAGCGCTCGACGAACTCCTCGTAGATCGATCGCTCGACGAGGATGCGGGAGCCTGCGGTGCAGCGCTCGCCGTTGAGCGAGAAGACACCGAAGATGGTCGCGTCGACGGCGGCCTCGAGATCGGCGTCGGCGAAGACGACCGCGGGTGACTTGCCGCCGAGTTCCATCGAGAGTCCCTTGAGGAAAGGAGCCGCGTTGCCGAAGATCAACTGTCCGGTCGAGCTCTCGCCCGTGAACGAGATGAGCGGCACGTCGGGGTGCTTCACCAGGGCGTCCCCGGCGTCTTCGCCGAGGCCGTTCACGAGGTTGAAGACGCCCTGGGGCAGGCCGGCCTCCTCGAAGATCCCGGCCCAGAGCGAGGCGGAGAGGGGTGTGAACTCGGCGGGCTTGAGCACGACCGTGTTGCCGGTCGCGAGCGCGGGGCCGAGCTTCCACGATTCCAGCATGAAGGGCGTGTTCCACGGCGTGATGAGGCCGGCGACGCCGATCGGCTTGCGGTTGACGTAGTTCATCTGCTTGCCGGGCACCTTGAAGGCGTCGTCGGACTGCGCGACGATCAGGTCGGCGAAGAAGCGGAAGTTCTCGGCGGCACGGCGGGCCTGGCCGAGAGCCTGCGTGATCGGCAGGCCGGAGTCGTACGACTCGAGCTCGGCGAGACGGGCATCGCGGGACTCGACGAGGTCGGCGATCCGGTGCAGCACGCGCGAACGCTCGCGGGGGAGCATCCGCGGCCAGGGGCCCTCGTCGAACGCGCGCTTCGCTGCGGCGACGGCGAGTTCGATGTCGGCCTTCTTGCCGGCGGCGGCGGTGGTGTACGTCTTGTTCGTCACCGGGTCGAGCACATCGAACGTGTCGCCGTCGACCGAGTCGACGAACGCGCCGTCGATGTAGTGCTGGATGTGGTCGGGCAGGTCGGCGGGGATACGGGAATCGGTCATGACTCGTCTCCTGGGTTGTGGTGAGAACGTGCGTGGAGCGCATCGAGGAAGGCGTCCCTCGTGCGCAGACGGTGGTTGCGGGCGGCGAGCTCGATCTCGAGCGGGTCTGCACCTGCGCGGATCAGCTCGAGGATCTCGGTGTGCTCCTCGACGGAGTGCTGGGCGCGCCCCGGTACATACGCGAAGGTGGAATCTCGGATGCCGGACAGCCGCGCCCAGCCCCGGTGCACGAGGTCGAGCAGGTGCGGGTTCGGGCACGGCTCGAAGAGCAGCGAGTGGAACTGGCGGTTGAGCTCTGTGAACGCGTGGGGATCGAGGTGATCGAGCATCCGCGTCATCCGCTCGTTGACCGCCTCTGCCGAATCGAGCGCCGCAGCGTCGAGGAGCGGCGCGGAGAGCGCGGTCGCCGCGCCCTCGACCAACCCGAGCGTCTGCATGGTGTGCGCGTACTCGCTCTCGTCGACGAGGGTCACGCGCGCACCGACGTTGCGCTCGAAGGTCACGAGACCCTCGGCCTCGAGGCGCCGGATGGCCTCGCGCACGGGTACGACGCTCATGCCGAGCTCCTCCGCGAGCGAGCCGAGCACGAGTCGGTACCCCGGTCCGAAGACGTGCCCCGAGATGCGGGAGCGGATCCAGGCGTACGCCTGCTCGGACTTGCTGGCGTTCGCGACGGTGGTCATGCGCGCGGTCCGCGGTCGGACGCCGCGCCGGTCGAAGCCTCGTACTTCTCGCGCCAGGCGGCGTTGAGGGGGAACAGCCCGTCGACGGGGTGACCTGCGGCGACCTGCTCGGCGATCCAGGCGTCCTCGATCTCCTGCGCGAGAGTGTCGTCCGCGACCTGCTCGGCGAGAGCAGGCGGGATCACGACGACGCCGTCGCTGTCGCCGACGATGATGTCGCCGGGCTGCACGGTCGCGCCGCCGCACGAGATGGTGATGTCGGAATCCCACGGCACGTGCTTGCGGCCGAGGACCGAGGGGTGCGCGCCCTGCGAGAAGACCGGGAGTCCGATCTCGGCGACCGCGTCGAAGTCGCGCACGCCGCCGTCGGTGACGACACCGGCCGCGCCACGGGCGCGAGCACGCAGCGCGAGGATGTCGCCGAGTGTTCCGGTCGTCGCGTCGCCCCTGGCCTCGATGACGATGATCTCGCCCTCGTCGACGGCGTCGAAGGTGCGCTTCTGCGCGTTGTAACCGCCGCCGTGGGTCTTGAACAGATCTTCACGGAAGGGAACGAATCGCAGCGTCTTCGCGGTGCCGACGATCTTGCTGCCGGGGATGTTCGCGGCCACGCCGTCGATGAAGCACGAATGGTGACCGCGCTTGCGCAGCTGGGCCGAGAGGCCGGCGGTCGGCGCCTCCATCAGCTTCGCGCGCAGTTCGGGGGAGAGGGCGGGCGCGGTCGATTCGGCGGGAAGCCCGGCCTCCTCGCGGGAGCCCCACGCCTCGGTGCGCTGCAGATCGTCGACGGCGGGGAGCGATCCGACCTCGGCATCGAAGGCGATCTCGCCCTGGGTCACGGTCGTCACGAGTCGGCCGGACGTGGGGGAGCCCGCGGCATCCGGAGCATCCACCTCGATCTCGACCACGTCTCCGGGGGCGATCACCGAGGACCCGGCGGGAGTTCCGGTCAGGATGACGTCGCCCGGTTCGAGAGTGAAGTGCTGGGAGAGGTCGGCCACGAGCTGGGCGAGCGGGAAGATCAGCCCGGCGGTCGTGTCGTCCTGGCGCAGGTCTCCGTTGACCCAGGTGCGGATGCGGAGTGCGGTGGGATCGACGGTGCGTGCGTCGATGAGTTCGGGGCCGAGGGGCGTGTACCCGTCACCGCCCTTCGACCGGACGTTGGATCCTTTGTCGTTGGCGCGCAGGTCGTAGAGCCCGAGGTCGTTCGACGCGGTGACCCACCCGACGTGGTCCCAGGCGTCGTCGAGGGAGACGTGGTGGGCCGCGGTGCCGATGACGAGGGCGATCTCACCCTCGAACGCGAGCAGTTCGGTGCCTGCGGGGCGTTCGACCGTGCCGCCGGAGACGCCGACCGAGCTGGACGGCTTGAAGAAGTAGGAGGGGGCTGCGGGCCGCCGGCCACGCTGATCAGCACGTGAGGCGTAGCTCAGGTGGATCGCGATGATCTTTCCGGGGCGGGTGATGGATGCCGTCACGGTGCGCCTCCTCGCGCTCTCGTCGACGCCTTGTGCGTCGTATTCGAAATCATATATCATCGTGTCACCCCTCGGCAAGCAACTCGAAATCATCTCGCGAGCGAGCCGTGACAATGCGGTCACAACCAAAGGAGACACCCCTATGAGCGGGCAGTCACAGGCTGGGTTCACACCCACCGGAACCATCGCGACCCCGGCCGATCGGCGCCGTGTCGTGTTCGCCACCGTCGTCGGCACCACCGTCGAGTGGTACGACTTCTTCATCTACGCCACGGCCGTCGGCCTGGTCTTCGGTCAGCTGTTCTTCGAGCCGCTGGGCGCCAACAGTGCCATCATCGCCTTCGCCACCGTCGGTGTGAGCTTCCTGTTCCGTCCGCTCGGAGCCTTCCTCGCCGGGCACTTCGGCGACAAGCTCGGACGCAAGACCGTGCTCATGTGGACGCTGATCCTGATGGGCGCGGCGACGGCGCTGATCGGAATCCTGCCGACCTATGACGCGATCGGCATCACCGCGCCGATCCTGCTGGTGCTGCTGCGCATCATCCAGGGCATCTCCGCCGGTGGCGAGTGGGGCGGCGCGGTGCTGATGGCCGTCGAGCACGCCCCGCGCACCAAGCGAGGCATCTTCGGTGCATCGCCGCAGATCGGCGTGCCGCTCGGCCTGCTGCTCGCGTCGGGCGTCATGGCGCTGATGACGGCGATCGCTCCCGGCGAGCAGTTCGCGATCTGGGGGTGGCGCATCCCGTTCCTGCTGAGCGTCGTGCTGATCCTCGTCGGCTACTACGTGCGCCGCAAGGTCGAGGAGAGCCCCGTCTTCACCGAGCTCGCCGAGCGCAAGGAGAAGGCGAAGATGCCGATCGTGCAGCTGTTCCGCAAGCACCTGCTGCTCGTGATCATCGCGGCTCTCGTGTTCGCGGGCAACAACGCCGTCGGATACATGACGACGGGTGGCTACATCCAGGGATACGCCACCGACCCCGAGGGGCCGATCGGACTCGAGCGGGGTGCCGTGCTCTGGGCGGTCGCCGGCTCCGCCGTGACCTGGCTGCTCACGACGCTGCTGGCGGGCTGGATCTCCGACCGGATCGGTCGCCGCACGACGTACATCATCGGCTGGGTCATGCAGCTCGTGGGTGTCTTCACACTGTTCCCGCTGGTCAACACGGGAGAGATCGGGATGCTGTTCGCGGGGCTCGCGATCCTCACGATCGGCCTCGGCTTCACCTACGGGCCGCAGGCGGCGCTCTACACGGAGCTCTTCCCTGCCAGCATCCGCTTCTCGGGTGTCTCGATCTCGTACGCGATCGGTGCGATCGCCGGTGGTGCGTTCGCCCCGACCATCGCGACCGCGATCGTGCAGGCGACCGGCTCGACGCAGGCGGTCACCTGGTATCTCGCGGGCATGACGGTGCTCGGCCTGATCGCCACGCTGCTGCTGCGCGACCGCTCCGGAATCCCGCTGGGGCCGGACCACGAGGAGCAGCAGTCCGTGAGCCCGATCTACGGCGTCGCCAAGGCCTGAGCTCGGTCAGCCGTCCACGATTCAGCATCGACGATGGTGCAGGCGATGCGTCGCTCCGGAGCTATCGGGGCGACGCATCCGCCGTCTCTCCGCTCATGCTGAATCGTGAACGGCGTCAGCCCTCGAGCGCGTCGCGGATCGCGGACGCCGAACGCCTGAGCCGCTCGGCGATCTCGGCGTCGTCGAGATCGGTGGCGACGTGCACGACGGCGATCGTCGCGGGGCGCTGACCGCGGAGCACGAGGGGGACCGCGACCGACTGCACGGTGGGGATCACCTCGTCGTGGCTCGTCGCGTATCCGCGCGTGCGTGCTTCGTCGACCTCGGCTCGGAGTGCGCTGCCCGCGTCGGCCGGCCATTCGGAGGCGTGGAGCTGCGTCAGGATCGCCTTCCCCGGTGCGCCGACGGTCACGGAGTGGCGCGCGCCGGGGCGCTGAGCGACGCTCGCGATCGCGTGTCGGGGCTCGATGCTCGCGAGCGTGATGCAGTCGTCGCCGTCGAGGACGCCGAGGAAGCAGGTCATGCCGAGTTCGTTCGCGATCGCGGTGAGCTCGGGGAGAGCCTCGGCCTGCAGGTCGTGGGCGACGCCGGCCGCGAGGGCCGCCATGCGGGGGCCGAGGGTGACGGAACCCGAGCCGTCGCGGCCGATGAGCCGGTGGTCTTCCAGCGTGCGCAGCAGGCGGTAGGCGATGGACCGGTGCACGTCGAGGCGTGCGGCGATCTCGTCGATCGTGAGGGGAGCGCGCGCGTCGGCCAGCACCTCGAGGATCCGGATGCCGCGGCTGAGCGTCTGCGAGGCCGGAGTGCTTTCGGGCATGCGGGGGCTCCCTTGCGTTCCGAGACGAGCGTCTTTAAGCTTTGTTCAATAGTAGAACGTTGTGTTCGAATATAGAACACGATTCGTTCGATGGCAACACCTGACAGAGAAGTCCGGAAGGAATCGACGACGATGCAGTTCCACCACCACGGTTATGTCTCCGGAGACCCCCGCGTGAAGGATGCCGCGGGTATCGGCACGGACCGCCCCGCAGACCTTCCCGACGAGATCGACGTCCTCATCGTCGGCTCCGGACCGGCGGGCATGCTGCTCGCCGCCCAGATGTCGCAGTACCCCGGGGTCTCCACGCGGATCATCGAGAAGCGCGACGGACGGCTCGTGCTCGGACAGGCCGACGGCATCCAGCCGCGCAGCGTCGAGACGTTCCAAGCCTTCGGCTTCGCCGAGCGCATCATCGCCGAGGCGTACAACATCGGCTGGATGAACTTCTGGGGACCGAACCCCGATGCGCCGAGCGAGATCTTGCGCACCTCGCGCACCGCTGACTACGCCTACGACATCTGCGAGTTCCCGCACCTGATCGTCAACCAGGCGCGCGTGCTCGACTACTTCGCCGAGGCCGCGGCGAACGGCCCCGGTCGCATCGTCCCCGACTACGGCATCGAGTTCATGCGGCTGACCGTGCACGACGAGGGCGAGTACCCGGTCGAGGTCGCGCTGCGATACGTCGCGGGGGAGCGGGCGGGTGAGGAACGCACGATCCGAGCCAAGTACGTCGCGGGCTGCGACGGTGCGCGCAGCGGCGTGCGCCAGGCGATCGGGCGAACGCACGTCGGGGGCAGCGCTGCCCACGCCTGGGGCGTCATGGATGTGCTCGTGAACACGGACTTCCCCGACTGGCGCACCAAGTGCGCGATCAACTCGGAGGCGGGAAACATCCTGCACATCCCGCGCGAGGGCGGATACCTCAGCCGGATGTACATCGACCTCGGCGAGGTCGCCGAAGACGACGACCACCGAGTGCGGCAGACGCCGATCGAAAACATCATCGCCAAGGCGAACGCGATCCTCAGCCCCTACACGCTCGACGTCAAGGAGGTCGCCTGGCACAGCGTCTACGAGGTGGGGCACCGGGTGACCGACGGGTTCGACGACGTGATCGACGGGTCGGGCCGCACGCCGCGGGTGTTCCTCACGGGCGATGCCTGCCACACGCACAGCGCCAAGGCGGGTCAGGGCATGAACGTGTCGATGCAGGACGGCTTCAACCTCGGGTGGAAGCTCGGCTCCGTCCTCACCGGGCGGGCGCCCGAGGCGCTGCTCGCGACGTACGGCGCCGAGCGCCGACCGGTGGCCCAGCAGCTCATCGACTTCGACCGGGAGTGGTCGACGCTCATGGCGCGCAAGCCCTCGGAGATCATCGACCCCAGCGACCTCGCCACCTACTACCTCGCGACCGCGGAGTTCCCCTCCGGATTCATGACCCAGTACACCTCGTCGATGATCACGGGTTCCGACGCGCACCAGGCGCTCGCCGCAGGGTTCCCCCTCGGCAAGCGCTTCAAGTCGGCAGAGGTCGTGCGGGTGGGCGACGGCAACGTCGTGCACCTCGGCCACCACGCCAAGGCCGACGGACGATGGCGCGTCTACGCATTCGGAGGTCGGGATGCCGCGACGCTCGACGCGTGGGCGTCGCAGGCGGAGCCTGTGCTGGCGCGCTTCACGCCGGCGGATGCCGATCAGGACGCCGTCTTCGACGTCAAGGCGATCTACCAGCAGCCGTACGAAGAGGTCGAGGTCACGTCGGCTCCCGCGCTGTTCCAGCCGAGGACCGGTCCGCTCGGTCTCACCGACTGGGAGAAGGTCTACGCCGCCGGGCCGTCGAAGTGGACGGAGATCGACATCTTCGAGGCGCGTGAGCTCTCACGAGACGGTGTCGTCGTGGTGGTGCGCCCCGATCAGTACGTCGCCGCGATCCTGCCGCTGGATGCCGTCGATGAGCTGGCGTCGTTCTTCGAGGGGGCATTGCTGCCCGCGTCCTGACAGAGCCCTGGTGGGTGTCGGAGGTCCCGCGTAGCCTGAGGGCCGATGGGCGCCGACGCCCACGACGAGGAGTGTGTGATGACCTGGAAGATCGAGCTCATCTTCATGCCGGTGACCGATGTCGACCGCTCGAAGGAGTTCTACACGAAGATCGGATTCAACCCCGACCACGATCAGGTGCCGTATGAGGGTCTGCGTTTCGTGCAGATGACCCCGCCCGGTTCGGCCTGCTCGATCGCGTTCGGCACGGGGCTCGAGATCCCACTCGAGCCCGGGCAGCAGAAGACGATCCAGGTGGTGGTGCCGAACGCCGATGAGGCGAAGGCTCAACTCGAGGCCGTGGGTGTGACGACGAAGGGCGTCGAAGAGCTGGGCTGGGGCCGCTTCGTCTGGTTCGACGACCCCGACGGCAACACCTGGACCCTGCAGGAGCTGCCGGACTACAGCGCGCAGGCCTGACGCGGCGGGCGGTCAGCGGTCAGCGCGCGGAGCGTCAGCGTGCGGAGATCGTGCGCAGCCCCTCGGGCGCGCCTACCGGGAACAGCACGCGGATGCCGGACTCGATGTCGGCGATCGGCACCCAGCGCACCGGGCTGCCCTCATCGAGGATGCGGAGCTCGGCGTCGAGAGGCACGGCGTCGAGCTCCGCACAGGTCACTGCGAAGACGTGGGCGATCTCGTGCCCGGGTTCGCCCTCGTAGGTGAAGATGTTCTCGAAGACGCCGAGAGGCTCCGCATCCTGGAGCGAGACGCCGAGCTCTTCCATGAACTCTCGACGGAGCGCTTCCGCCGCGGTCTCGCCGAACTCGATGCCGCCGCCGATCGCGCGGAGAAAGTCGAGTCCGCGCGAGCGGTCGTGTCCTTCGAGGGCGAGCACATGCCCGTCTTTCACGGGCAGACCGACGGCGATGTTGCGGATGGCAGGCATCCCGGAAGGCTAACGCAGGCCGGGTTCAGGAGGAATCACCCGATGCGCGTCGCGCCACCGGACACGACGATGCCGCCAGCATCCGGAATGGACACCGTGAGCAGGCTCGGGCGGCGCACGTGCGCACCCTGGTGGATCCCGACCGTCCTCTCGGAGTGGCCCTGCGCACGCAGGTATGCGCCGACGGATGCCGCCGCTGATCCCGTCGCCGGGTCTTCGGTGATGCGACCGACCGGGAACAGGTTGCGCGCGTCGAAGTCCGCAGGGCTCACCGCGTGCAGCACTGTCACGGTGCCGAGCCATCCCTGTTCGCGCATGAGCGCGGCGACGTCGGCGGGGGAGAAGCGGAACTGATCGAACAGCTCTCGGTCGCGGAGAGTGATGACCGGATGCCAGTTGCCGGCGAACGCCTCCTTCGGAGGGAAGCGCTCGTCGAGATCCGCGACGTCGACGCTCAACAGGCTCAGGAGTCTCTCGAGCACCGATGGATCGAGATCGCGCACCTGGGGCTCGACGCTCGTGAACGACACGATGATCCGTGCGTCTGCGTCGGCGACCGATCGCAGCGTGACGGCCCCGGCATCGGTGTCGAAGACCACGTCGCCGGTGCCGTCGCGCTCGGCGAGGGCGACGGCGGTGGCGA
Organism: Microbacterium sp. 22215; assembly: GCF_052045655.1. NCBI lineage: Bacteria > Bacillati > Actinomycetota > Actinomycetes > Micrococcales > Microbacteriaceae > Microbacterium > Microbacterium sp. 22215. Next base: position 107,628 of record NZ_JBQEPC010000003.1, on the reverse strand, counting down.
CCGTCGCGTGACCGCAGAACGGCACTTCCGCCGCAGGCGACCAATAGCGCACCCGATAACGAGGAATCGGTGCATCCGCGGCCCGGCCGACGACGAACGCGGTCTCGGAGTATCCGACGTCGGCGGCGATGCGCTGCATCCGCTCCTCGCTCATGCCGCTTGCGTCGAGGACGACCCCTGCAGGATTCCCTCCAGCGGGGGTCGCCGCGAAGGCGCTGTAGCGCAGGACGTCGAGCTCATCGGTCATGACGAGGAGCCTAGCGATCAGACGGCCTCACGAGTTCACGCGGATGATCTCCTGCTGGTAGGGCGCGATGACGTCGCCCGAGATGCGGAGGTCGAGCAGCAGGAATCGCCGCGTCGTGGCATCTTCTTGCGCCCATGCGGCGAGTCGGTCTAGATCCGCCAGGGTCTTCACGACGACGCCCTCGGCACCGACAGCGGCGCCGAACGCGGCGAAGTCGACCTCGGGGATGCGCATCGGGCCTTCGGCGAGTCCCTTGAGGCCGTAGAGGTTGACCTCGGCACCGTAGGCCGCGTCGTTCCAGATCACCGCGATGCCGCGGCCCTGGGCGGCGCGCACGGCGGACTCGAGGTCGGCGATCGCCATCAGGCCGCCGCCGTCGCCCGACGTCAGCACGACGGTCGACTCTCGGCGGGCGAGGGCCGCGCCGACGACACTCGGCCAGCCCTGTCCGATCGACTGGAACGCGGTGCCGACCATCATCATCCGGTCGGGGGCCGCGACCGGCCAATACATGTTCGCCCAGCCGATGAAGTGCCCGCCGTCGGAGACGACGACGCGGTCGCTCGGAAGGAGTTCTGCGATGCGGCGTGCGGCGGATCGGGGGTCGAGGCGTCCGTCGGCGGCGAGGTCGTCGCCCTCGTCGTACGTGCGAGCGGCGGCGACGTCGACGGTCTCGCGCCACGGCGCCGACGGCGAGGCGGAGCCGACCCGGGTGACGAGCTCCTCTGCGGCGAGACGGGCATCCGCTCTGACGAAGCCGCCGACGTGGGGGTGCGTGGCCGCCGGAGCGATGTCGATCTGGAACACGCGGGTGCCCGGCGCGAACAGCTCGCCGAATCGCATCGTGAACTGGTTGAGGGATGCGCCGAAGACGACCGCGACGTCGGCGGTGCGGACCAGCTCCATGGATCCGTCGGCACCGAAGCCCCCGGTCACTCCGAGGTCGTACTGCGACTCGGGGAACACCCCGCGACCGAGTGCGGACGATGCGGTGAGGGCACCGGTCAGGCGGGCGAGCTCGCCCAGTGCCTCACCGGCACCGGCCAGCCAGGCGCCACGGCCGGCGAGGAGGAACGGGCGGGATGCCCCGGCCAGCGCTGCGGCAATCTCACCCAGCGTGCCCTCGGCGAACTCGCCGCGAGGGGCGAGCGGCGCGGGGAGCCGGGGCGCCGGTGCCTCGGGCACAGCGCCCGCCTCGAGGGCGGCCACGTCGTAGGGGATGGCCAGCACGACCGGCACTCGATAGGTCAGCGCGTGCTCGATCGCGATCACGGTGGTCGCGGCGGCATCCGCTCGGCCGACCGTATACGTACGGGCGCCGACGGCAGAGGCGAGCGCGATCTGATCGACGTCCCACGGGCGAGGACCGGAGGTCGGCTCGTCGCCGACCACGAGCACGAGCGGCACATGTGCCTGCACGGCCTCGGCGAGTGCCGTGAGCGTATTGGTGAACCCTGCGCCGTAGGTCGAGGTTCCTGCGGCGATGCGTCCGGACGCACGGAAGTGCGCGTCGGCGGCCACGACCGCACCCTGTTCGTGGCGGACGGCGGTGAAGACCGCATCCGTCTGCGTCTCGATGGCATCGAGGAAGTAGGCGTTGCCGTTGCCCATCACGCCGAAGACGGCGTCGATGTGCTGGGCGAGCGTGAGGGCGACGTGCGCGGAGACGGTGGGCATGGGGAAGCCTTTCGAGACAGGGACGGAGAACGTGCGATTCCGTATGTGTCTCGCCCCCGCGTCATCGTGGAGTGCTTCGTGCCTCTTTTTCAGGCACCGGCACCAGAGTGCGCCGGACGAGTCGATCCTACAGCCGTGGTCGCTGTCGCGGCTCCGTCTCGTGCGCGTAACACCGCCGAAACGGTGGCAGGGAAACATGCGGTCATGGAGTCGCTGTTCAACGGATACACCTCGCGTCGATCACCCGAGCGGGCAGGGGCTGCTCCGTGGGACGAGATGTTCCCCGCGGACGCCCTGCGCGACGGAGGCGGCGTGAGGCTCCCGTACAAGGACATGTATCCGGCGCTCGCCGGCATGGACGATGCCGAGCTGCGGGCCCGAACCGATGCACTGGCCAGCTCGTATCTCGCGCAGGGGGTGACGTTCGATTTCGCCGGCGAGGAGCGTCCGTTCCCTCTCGACGTGGTGCCGCGGGTCATCGCCGCGGACGACTGGACGCTGGTCGAATCCGGCGTGAAGCAGCGCGTCCGCGCGCTCGAGGCGTTCCTCGCCGACGTCTACGGGCCGCAGACCGCCGTGCAGGACGGCGTGATCCCCGCCTCGCTGATCAGCTCGTCGTCGCACTTCCACCGGCAGGCCGCGGGGATCGTGGGAGCGAACGGAGTCCGCATCCACGTCGCGGGCATCGACGTCATTCGCGATGAGGCGGGAGCGTGGCGGGTGCTCGAAGACAACGTGCGCGTACCGAGCGGCGTCAGCTACGTGCTCGCGAATCGACGGGTGATGGCACAGACGCTCCCCGAGCTGTTCACGAGTCTGCGGGTGCGACCGGTCGTCGACTATCCCGGGCACCTCCTGCAGGCGCTGCGCGCGGCCGCGCCCGCGGGCGTCGATGATCCGACGGTCGTGGTGCTGACGCCCGGTGTGCACAACTCGGCGTACTACGAGCACACGCTGCTGGCCCGCATGATGGGCATCGAGCTGGTCGAGGGGCGCGACCTGTTCTGCTCCGGCGGTCGCGTGTGGATGCACACCACGGCAGGCCCCACCCGCGTCGATGTGATCTATCGACGGGTCGACGATGAGTTCCTCGACCCCCAGCAGTTCCGGCCGGACTCCGTGCTCGGGGCGCCGGGGCTGATGCTCGCCGCCCGTCTCGGCAACGTGACCCTCGCGAACGCCGTCGGCAACGGCGTCGCCGACGACAAGCTCGTCTACACCTACGTGCCCGACCTGATCCGCTACTACCTGGGGGAGGAGCCGGTGCTTCCGAACGTCGACACCTGGCGGCTCGAGGAGCCGGATGCTCTCGAGGAGGTGCTGGATCGGCTCGATGAACTCGTCGTGAAGCCGGTCGACGGCTCGGGCGGCAAGGGCCTGGTCGTCGGGCCCGACGCATCGCGAGAGACACTGGAGGCGCTCCGCAAGACCCTGCTCGCGGATCCGCGCGGATGGATCGCGCAGCCGGTCGTGCAGCTGTCGACGATCCCCACGCTCGTCGAGGACGGGTTCCGCCCGCGGCACGTCGACCTGCGGCCGTTCGCGGTCAACGACGGGCAGGACATCTGGGTGCTCCCCGGCGGGCTCACGAGAGTCGCGCTGCCCGAGGGGCAGTTGGTCGTGAACTCGAGCCAGGGCGGTGGGTCGAAGGACACCTGGGTGCTCGACCCGTCTCTGTTCACCGGGCCTACGACGACCGTGACGGGCGAGGCCGACCCCGCCGCCGACGAGGTGTCGCTCGCCACCGGGGCGATCGCGATCGTGGCGCCGCCTCGGGAGGAACCGCACCAGCCGTTCCTCTCGTCTCCGCAGGACGAGGACCTCGAGCAGCGTCACCACCAGCAACAGCAACAGCAGCAGCAACAGGGAGGTGCGACGTGCTGAGTCGCATCGCGGAGGCGCTGTTCTGGATCGGGCGATACGTCGAGCGCGCGGACGGCACCGCGCGCATCCTCGACGTGCATCTGCAGCTGCTGCTCGAGGATCCGTGGGTCGAGGAGGACACCGCCTGCCGTGCGCTGCTTTCGGTGATGGGCACGACCGCCGACGATGACGCGGTGCTGAGCCGTGACGACGTGGTGCGCCTGCTCGCGCTCGACCGCGACCACTCCGCGTCGATCGCCCACTCGATCGCCTCCGCGAGGGAGAACGCGCGCCGCGCGCGCGAGATCATCTCGACGGATCTCTGGGAGACGCTCAACGAGTCGAACGCACGGATGCCGCGGCGGATCGCCTCCGATAAGACGCACCCGTTCTTCCGATGGGTGCGCGACCGGTCGGCGCTGGCCTTCGGGGTCGTGGACTCGTCGACGAGCAGGGATGAGGCGTGGCACTTCTTCGTGCTCGGCCGGTCTATCGAGCGCGCCGATATGACCGCCCGACTCCTGGCCACGCGGTCGCTCACGGAGGCCGGTGGCCCGAGCTGGACGACGCTGCTGCGCAGCTGCGGCGCGTACGAGGCCCATCTGCGCAGTCACCGTGCCGTACCGACCGCGGCCTCCGCAGTGGAGTTCCTGCTCGTCGATCGGCTGTTCCCGCGGTCGGTGCTCTCGAGCATCCTGCAGGCCGAGGAGTGCCTGCGCGGGATAGATCCGGCCGGTGCGTTCGGAACCCCGGACCGCGCGCACCGGGTGCTCGGTCGTATGAGGTCGGAGCTCGAGTACCGGCCGATCGGCGACACCGTGCATCGTCTGTCCGAGAGCATGGAGGAGGTTCAGGTGGGGATGTCGATGGCGAGTGACGCGATCAGGGAGCGGTACTTCCCCTCGATCGCGATGCCGGTGTGGATCGGAGAGGCGCTGTGAGCCGGCTTCGGATCGTGCACCGCACGGGATTCCGCTACGAGCAGCCGGCGACGGCGTCGTACAACGAGGCGCGGATGCTGCCCCACTCCCGCGACGGCCAGTTCGTGCTGCAGGCGACGCTCGACATCTCGCCGACCGCGACGCAGCACTCGTATGCGGACTACTGGGACACGCGCGTCTCGACGTTCGAGGTGCTCACTCGGCATCAGGAGCTCTCCGTCACGGCGACCAGCGTGGTCGATGTCCGACCGTCACCCCACGCTGTCGCCGGGATCGACTGGGACGAGCTCGCCGCGCGCATCCCGCAGTCGCTGACCCTGGCCGAATGCGTGACGCAGACACCGGCCACCGACCCGGATGAGGAGATGCGCGACCTCGCTCTGCGGATTGAGGCCGAGGGCGGTGGGGTCGACGAGACCGCGTTCGAGATCTGCAAGACCGTGGGGGAGGCGATGGAGTACCGCAGCGGCGTGACCGGGGTGAGCTCCACGGCTCGTGACGCCTGGCCGACGCGATCGGGCGTCTGCCAGGACATCGCGCACGTCGCGCTCGGGGTGCTCCGGGCGGCAGGCATCCCCGCACGGTACGTCTCGGGCTATCTGCACCCCGATCCGACTGCGGCGATCGGACAGTCCGTGACGGGGGAGTCGCACGCCTGGGTGGAGTGGTACTCCGGTGAATGGCGCGGCTACGATCCGACCAACCTGGTCGAGGTGGGCGAGTCGCACGTCTACGTGGGGCACGGTCGCGACTACGCCGACGTCGCTCCGCTCCGCGGCGTGTACGCGGGTCCGAGTGCATCCGAGCTCTTCGTCTCGGTCGAGATCACCCGCCTGGGGTGAACAGGTCCCTGGTCCGGTAGTGCTCCGCGTTGGGGAAGAATGAGACGATGACGGATGCTTCGATCGAGCGCGAGACGCTCACCTGGGACGGCTTCGGATCCGCGACGCGAGACCTCGCGCGCAGCATCCTCGACAGCGGCTTCATGCCCGAGGTCGTCGTGGCGATCGCCCGCGGTGGACTCCTGCCGGCCGGCGCGATCGCATACGGCCTCGGTGCGAAGAACTGCGGCGCGATCAATGTCGAGTTCTACACGGGCATCGGGACGGTGCTCGATGCGCCCGAGGTTCTGCCGCCCGAGCTCGACATGGCCTACCTCGACGGGCGGCGCGTGCTGCTCGTCGACGACGTCGCCGATTCGGGGCGCACCCTCGCCCTGGCCGTGCAGCTGCTGAAGGACAAGGGTGCCGATGTGCGCTCGGTCACCATCTACACCAAGCCGTCGACGATCATCCAGCCCGACTACGCGTGGAAGGACACGGATCTCTGGATCAACTTCCCGTGGTCGTTCCAGGGCACCGTCCGCGAAGAGGACCTCGGGCTCGCGCCGAGCGCCTGAGCTCGTCTCATCCTCGCAGCAGCGCGCGCAGCGTCTGGATCGTGTCGGCGCCTGACGGCGTCTTGTCGGGTCGGTAGCCCTTCACGCGAGCGAAGCGCAGCGCGATGCCACCGGGATAGCGGGGCGATCGCTGGACGCCGTCGATGGCGATCTCGACCACGAACTCGGGGCGCAGGAACACCGTGCTCTGGGTGCGCCGCGTCTCGAGCGGAGGAAAATTCTCGGTCTGCCAGCGCAGCAGATCGTCGGTGAGTCCCTTGAAGGTCTTGCCGACCATCACGAATCCGCCCGGCTCGCCGAACTCTCCGTCGGGATCGAGCGCGCCGAGATGGAGGTTCGACAGCCACCCCTGGCGACGCCCCGAACCCCATTCGGCGGCGAGCACGACGAGGTCGTACGTCAGCACGGGTTTGACCTTCACCCAGGACTTGCCGCGGCGTCCCGCCGAGTAGGGGGCGTCGACGCCCTTGACGAGCACTCCCTCGTGCCCGGCTGCCAGAGCATCTCGGGAGAGCTGCTCGGCGGCCGCGGGATCGTCTGTCACGATGCCCGGCATGCGCCATTCGCCCACCACCCTCTCCAGCTCGGTCAGGCGGGTGGAGAGGGGGTCGTCGAGCAGGTCGCGACCGTCGACATGCAGCACGTCGAAGAACCAGGGGCGCAGCACGAGGTCGCGCGAGACGTCGGCTCCGAACCGCGACATGGTCTCCTGGAACGGGCGGGGGCCGCCGTCCTCATCGAGCGAGAGCGTCTCGCCGTCGAGGATCAGGTCGTGCGCGGGGAGACCTCGCACGATCTCGACGATCTCGGGCACACGGTGCGTGATGTCGGCGAGGCTGCGGGTGTAGACGCTCACGGCGTCGCCGCTGCGGTGCACCTGGATGCGCGCTCCGTCGAGCTTGTACTCGACCGAGGCGCGGCCTGTGATCTCGAGCGCAGCGGTCGGGGTGGCCGCGGTCGAGGCGAGCATCGGCAGCACCGGGCGCCCGACCACGAGGCCGACCGCGTCGAGCTCGGCCTCGGTGCCGGTGAGGGCGAGGACGGCGGTGTCGCCCAGGTCACCGGACAGCATCGCGGCACGGCGCACGGATGCCGCAGGGCGATCGGAGGCGCGGGCGATCGCGTCGAGCAGGACACCGCCGAGTGCGCCCGTGCGCAGTTCTCCGAGCATCGCGCGCGACAGGAAGTCCCACTCCTCGGCGGTGGCACGCTCCGCGAGAGCGGAGAGCAGATCGGTCCGGGCCGCTGCAGACCCTGATCCCGATGAGCCGGCCAGTGACTCGAAGGCCGCATCGACGTCACTGATCGACAGTGACGACCCCTCGGCGTGCCGCACGTCGAGGGCGGTGATCCCGCGCCAGCCCACCCCCAGGCGGCCCTGACGCGGTGTCGCGAGCAGCAGGCCGACGAGGGCGGGCACGTCATCGGCCTCCGCTCGTGCGAGCAGCCGCGAGACCGCGTCGATCTTGGCGAGACGGGATGAGGTGGCGGTGACCTCTTCGGCGGTGGAGACGAGCTCCGAGAGCAACATGGATGCAGTCTGGCATCGGCATCCGACATCGGCGAAGCCCTTGCCTTCGCCCTCTCCGTCGCAGTAGAACAGCGAGGACTCAGCGCCCGCGGAACTCCGGCTTCCGCTTCTCCTGGAAGGCCGCGAAGCCCTCGCGGTAGTCGTCGGTGTCGCAGAGTGCGGCCTGCGCGGCGTTCTCGACCTCGATCGAGTCCCACAGAGCGAGCCGCTCGTCGCGGATCCTCGCGACCAGCTGCTTGCTCGCGAGGAACGCCGCCGTGGCCCCTCGAGCGGCGGTCGCCGCGGCATCCGTCGTCGTCTGCAGCGCCTCGTCGTCGGGGAGAACCCGCGAGAACAGTCCCGACGCCACCGCCTCGGCGCCGCTCATCAGCCGACCCGTGTAGATGAGGTCGAGCGTCTTGTGCGCTCCGAGCCGCTCGACGAAGAGCGCATGGCCTCCGGAGTCGAGGGTGGCCCCGAGCGCGGCGAACGGCGAGCCGATCTTCGCCGACTCCGCGACGTAGACGACGTCGGTGGCGATCAGGAGGCCGAGTCCGACGCCCAGGCAGGCGCCGTGCGCGACAGCGAAGGTCGGCGCGGGAAAGCGCGACATCCTCTGCAGCAGGGGAGTGACGAGGCCACCGAGATAGCCGATCACGTCATCGTCGCGCGGGTCCACCGCCGAGATGTCACGGCCGGCGCAGAACGCCCGGCCCTCGCCGCGGAGCACGAGCGCCCGCACCCCCGCGGCATCGGCTTCGTCGTAGGCTCGCCCGAGATCGCGCAGCGCCTGCTCGTCGAGCGAGTTCAGCTTCGCCGGTGCGTTCAGAACGACCGTCGCGACGTCGTCCTCGATCGTGACATCGATCATCGGATGCTCCTCAGACGTCGTAGTCGACGACGACGCGGTCGCTCGTCGGGTGGGACTGGCAGGTCAGCACGTAGCCGCGTTCGAGCTCGTCGGGCTCGAGCGCGTAGTTCTCGGTCATGGTCACGCTGCCCTCGAGGACTCGTGCGCGGCACGTGCCGCAGACGCCGCCCGCGCAGGCGAACGGGGCATCGGGGCGCACCCGCAGTGCGGCGTTCAGCACCGACTCGTGGGCGTCGACCGGACTCTCGACGGTCGACGAGACGCCGTCGAGGTTCACCTCGATCCGGATCGTCTTCTCGCCTGCCCGCACCTCGACGGGGCGTGCCGCGCGCACCGGCTCATCGCCGGTCGTGAAGAGCTCGAAACGGATGTGCTCCCGCGGCACTCCCACGTCGGCGAGCACCTCGCGGCACAGGTCGACGAGCGAGAGCGGTCCGCACAGGAACCACTCGTCGACGTCTGTCGGGTCGATGAGCATCCCCAGGATGGTCCGCAGCTTCTCTTCATCGATGCGTCCGGACAGCACCGGGGCCGTGCGCTGCTCGCGTGAGAGCACGTGGTGCAGAGTCAGGCGCGTCGGATAGCGGTCCTTCAGGTCGGCGAGGTCCTCGAGGAACATCACGTCGAGCGTCGAGCGGTTCGTGTAGAGGAGCGTGAAACGGGAGGTGTCTGAGCGCGTCAGCACGGTCTGCCCGAGGGCCATGAGCGGCGTGATGCCGGAGCCCGCGGCGATGCCGACGACGTGGCGATGGTCGAGGTCGTCGAGGCCCGAGGTGAACGTGCCCTGCGGGCTCATCACGTCGATCTCGAAGCCCGGGTGCAGGCCCGTCTGCGCCCAGGTGGAGAACAGGCCGCCCTCGTCGCGCTTCACGGCGACGCTGAGGCGGGTCGGCATCCCGGCGGCGATCTGCTCGTCCGTGCGATGCTCGGGCGCGCGGCACAGCGAGTACGACCGGCGCACCTCGGTGCCTTCGAGCGTCGTGCGCAGCGCCACGTACTGTCCGGGCTGGTGGTCGTAGTCATCGGCCAGCGCGGCCGGGACGGTGAAGGTCACCTCGACCGAGTCGTCGGTGAGCGGCCGCACCTCTTCGACGGCCAAGGTGTGGAAGCGCGCGCGCTTCTTCGTGGCCGGCGCGGCGGAGCGCGGAGTGGCCGCCGGCGCGGGGCGGGACACAGCGAACAGCGACATCAGTGCACCTTGAAGTGGTCGAAGGGCTCGAGGCAGGCGCGGCATTCGAAGAGCGCCTTGCACGAGGTGGATCCGAAGCGTGAGACCTCGCGGGTGTCGAGCGAGCCGCACCGCGGGCAGCGCACGCTGATCGCCAGGCGGATCGGGCCGGAGGAGATCGCCGACCGTCCGGTCGGCGGGGCGATGCCGTACTGCGACAGCTTCTGCTTGCCGGCATCCGACATCCAGTCCGTCGTCCAGGCGGGGGAGAGCACGAGACGGACCTCGACCTGTGCGTATCCGGCTGCGGTGAGCGCCAGGATGACGTCGTCGCGAATAGTGTCCATCGCCGGGCATCCGCTGTATGTCGGGGTGATGTCGACTCGCACGGTCTCGCCGTCGACGGCGACCGCGCGGAGCACGCCGAGGTCTTCGATCGTGAGCACCGGCACCTCGGGGTCTGCCACGGCTGCGGCGATCCTCCAGGCGGCGGCCTCGGTGTCGTGGTGCAGGATGTCGGTCACCATGATGCTCCCGGATGCCGCCTGGCGAGCACCTGCATCTCCGCGAGCAGGTGGCCGAGGGGTGTCGCGTGCGCTCCTCGTCGGCCGCCGGCGGACGATGCCGCGACGGTGGGCGTCTCGAGCTCCGCCTCGGTGAAGACGGTGTCGACGACCGCATCGAAACCGGCGCGCAGAGTCGACGGCCGCACAGCCGCATCGCCGAGGCGATCGATGAGCGGCTCGTCGCGGAAGAGTTCGTCGACGTAGGGCCAGACATCGCCGAGCGCACGGATGAGCCGCCGCCTCGATTCGTCGGTGCCGCCGGCGAGGCGAAGCACCCACTGCACTGCGTGGTCGCGGTGGTAGTCGACCTCTTTGAGGGACTTCTCCGCGATCGCGGCGAACGTCTCGTCCGTGCTCGCCCGCAGGGCAGAGTAGAGCTCGAACATGTAGGCCGACACGACGAACTGACGCGCGATGGTCTGCGCGAAGTCACCGTTGGGCTGCTCGACGATCCAGGCGCTGCGGAACTCCGGCTCGTCGCGGAAGTAGGCGAGGTCGTCTTCGGAGCGTCCGTCGTAGGACCCCGCGAAGTGCAGGAACGAGCGGGCGTGGCCGAGCAGATCGAGGGCGATGTTGCCGAGCGCGACGTCCTCTTCGAGCTCCGGTGCACGGGCGATCCATTCGCCGAGCTGCTGAGAGAGGATCAGTGCGTCGTCGCCGAGCCACAGCGCGTACTCGGCGATGTCGGCGGATGCCGCGGCGGCGCCGGTTCCGGTGAGCTCCTCGCTCAGCCGCAGCTCATCGACCGAGACGTCCCCGTGCAGGTCTGCATGGATGTCGTTCACAGGTGCGGCACCCCTTCGGACGCCGTGTAGTACACGGCATGCCGGTAGTTCTTGCCGGCGGGGCTCTCGAAGTAGGCGCCCTTCGCGTCGGGGTCGCTGGTGGTGATCGCATCCGCCGGAACGGCCCAGATCGACACGCCCTCGCCCCGGCGCGTGTAGAGGTCGCGGGCGTTGCGGATGGCCATGTCGGCATCCGGGGCGTGCAGGGACCCGACATGGACGTGGCTCAGACCGCGGTTCGCGCGGACGAAGACCTCCCAGAGGGGCCAGGGTTCGCGTTCGTCGGCTCCCGGCGTCGCCATCACGCCACCGCCTTCGTCTTCAGTGCCTGCTTGCGGGCATATTCGGCGGCCGCCTCGCGTACCCACGCGCCCTCCTCGTGCGCCGTGCGGCGGCGCTCGAGACGTTCGGCGTTGCACGGGCCGTTGCCGCGCAGCACCTCGAAGAACTCGTCCCAGTCGATCTCGCCGATCACGTACTGCCCGGTCTCGTCGTCGAATCGCAGATCGGGGTCGGGGAGCGTGACGCCGAGGATCTCGGCCTGCGGCACGAGCATCCCGACGAAGCGCTGGCGAAGCTCGTCGTTGGTGAAGCGCTTGATCTTCCACTTCATCGACTGGGCGGAGTTGGGGGACTGGTCATCCGGCGGCCCGAACATCGCCAGGCTCGGCCAGTACCAGCGGTTCACGGCATCCTGTGCCATCTGCTTCTGCTCGTCGGTTCCCTGCATCAGAGAGAGCAGGATCTCGAAACCCTGGCGCTGGTGGAACGACTCCTCTTTGCAGACGCGCACCATCGCGCGTCCGTAGGGGCCGTAGGACGCACGGCACAGCGGCACCTGGTTGCAGATCGCGGCGCCGTCGACGAGCCATCCGATCGCGCCCATGTCGGCCCAGGTGGGGGTGGGGTAGTTGAAGATCGACGAGTACTTCGCCTTGCCGCTGATGAGCTGATCCATCATCTCGTCGCGCGTGATCCCGAGGGTCTGCGCCGCGGAGTAGAGGTAGAGCCCGTGACCGGCCTCGTCCTGCACCTTCGCCATCAGGATCGCCTTGCGCTTGAGGCTCGGCGCCCGGGTGATCCAGTTGCCCTCCGGCTGCATGCCGATGATCTCGGAGTGCGCGTGCTGCGAGATCTGACGGATCAGCGTCTTGCGGTATGCGTCGGGCATCCAGTCGCGCGGCTCGATGCGCTGCTCGTTCGCGATGAGCTCATCGAACAGGCGCTCGTCGTCGGAGAGCTGATCGTCGGAGGGCTCGCCGTCGACGAGGGAGAGATCTGCGGGGCTGGTCATCATCGACTCCTCAGTGTCCGATCCTCTTTACTGACCGGTCGTTAGGTAATTCTGACACGGAGGTCGTCGGCGCGCAAGGCGGGGCGCTCAGCGCGAGCGCGAGACGAGGTCGAGAAGCGCTCGACCGTAGGCCTCGGAGGGATCCGGATGCTCGAACCGCAGTGTCTCGCCGGCGATCTCCACCTCGACGACGAACGCATCGGAGACCCGGGTCAGGGTGCGGAAGGTTCCCCGCAGCAGCTCGCGCAGCTGGTCTTCCCGAGGGAGCCAGACCGCATCGGCGAGGGTCACGGCATCGAGCGCCCACTCGGTCGTGCCGTTGAACGCCAGATCCGTGCCGCTGGGTGTCTGACGGGCCTCGATCGTCATCTCGCTGACCGTGAAGACGTCGGCCTCGGCCTCGAGTTCGACCTCGTCGGGAAGGTCGAGCTGGAACCGATCGCCCTCGGCCGGGTGCCACGCGAGACCGGCGTCGCGCAGGGATACGGCCAGTTCTCGGGTGATCATCTCTCCACGGTAGACGACGTCGTCGAGGGCGGGCGCGGATCCGGCTGTGGATGAACGGGACCAGGCTGTCGGTGGCATGAGGCACAGTGGAGACATGACTTCCCCCGCCGCTGTCGACACCCGCACTGCTGCGCTCTCGGCGCTCCGCGAGCTGGTCGGTCGTCCCGATGCCGACTTCCACGACGGACAGTATGAGGCGATCGAGGCCCTCGTCGAGGGGCGGCGCCGCGCGCTCGTCGTGCAGCGCACGGGGTGGGGCAAGTCGGCCGTGTACTTCGTCGCGACGCTGCTGCTGCGGCGGCAGGGGGCCGGCCCCACGGTGCTGGTCTCGCCGCTGCTCGCACTGATGCGCGATCAGATCGCCGCGGCCGAGCGTGCGGGGGTTCGCGCCGTCGCGATCAACTCGACCAACGCGCACGAGTGGTCGGAGGTGATGGAGCAGCTCGACCGAGACGAGGTCGATGTGCTGCTCGTGTCTCCCGAGCGACTCAACAACCCCGCTTTCCGCGAGCAGCAGCTGCCCGCTCTCGTGCGCCGGATCGGCATGCTGGTCGTCGATGAGGCGCACTGCATCAGTGACTGGGGTCACGACTTCCGACCCGACTACCGGCGCTTGCGCGACCTCATCGAGCAGATGCCTCCCCAGGTCCCGGTGCTCGCCACCACGGCGACCGCGAACAGCAGGGTGGTGGCGGATGTCGCGGAGCAGCTCGGCACCGGCGGCGCGGAATCCACGAGTGACCGACCCGAAGTGCTGACGATCCGAGGCCCGCTCGCGCGCACCTCGCTGCGACTCGGTGTGCTGCGGCTGCGTGATTCGGCGAGCCGGTTGGCGTGGTTGCTGAGCCACATCGACGACCTCCCAGGCTCCGGCATCATCTACACGCTCACCGTCGCCGCCGCGGTCGACACGGCGCGACTGCTGCGCGATCACGGTCATGAGGTGCGTGCCTACACCGGGCAGACAGACACCGACGAGCGCACCGAATCCGAAGGGATGCTGAAGCGCAACGAGGTCAAGGCGCTCGTCGCCACGAGCGCACTCGGCATGGGCTTCGACAAACCTGACCTCGGATTCGTGTTGCATCTCGGCGCGCCGTCCTCGCCGGTGGCCTACTACCAGCAGGTCGGCCGTGCCGGTCGAGCGAGCGAGAGCGCGGATGTGCTCCTGCTGCCGGGCGTCGAAGACCGCGACATCTGGCACTATTTCGCGACCGCGTCGATGCCCGACCGCGAGCGGGCCGAACGCGTGATCGGGGCGCTCGGGGACCAGCCGATCTCGACACCGGCGCTCGAGGCGATGGTCGACATCCGGCGCACACCTCTCGAACTTCTTCTCAAGGTGCTCGACGTCGACGGCGCGGTGCGTCGGGTGCAGGGCGGGTGGGTCGCGACCGGACAGCCATGGTCGTACGACGCCGAGCGCTACGAGCGCATCGCCGCCGAGCGCCGCGCCGAGCAGCAGCACATGATCGACTACGAGCAGACCGACGGATGTCGCATGGAGTTCCTCCAGCGCTCACTCGACGACGACACCGCCGCCCCTTGCGGCCGGTGCGACAACTGCGCGGGCATCTGGTTCCCGAGCGAGATCGGCGAGTCAGCCACCACGCAGGCCGCGCAGTCGCTCGATCGCGTCGGGGTCCCCGTCGAACCGCGGCGCGCCTGGCCGACAGGGGCTGACAAGCTCGACGTCCCGGTCAAGGGGCGCATCCCGGCGAGTGAGCAGGCCGGAGAGGGGCGCGCTCTCGCCCGACTGACCGATCTCGGCTGGGGAGGCACCCTGCGCGAGCTTTTCGCCGCGGGGGCGCCCGACGCCGCGGTGACCCCGCAGGTGCTCGGGGGTTGTGTGCGCGTCCTCGCCGGCTGGGGGTGGACGGAGCGCCCCGTCGCGGTGGTCGCCATGCCGTCGCGGTCGCATCCGCTGCTGGTCGACTCTCTCGCCCGCGGGATCTCCGAGATCGGGCGACTGCCGTACCTCGGCGCCCTCGATCTCGTGAACGGCGGACCGACGGGGCAGCCCGGCGGCAACAGCGTCTTCCGTCTCGCCGGTCTGTGGGACAGGTTCAGCGCGCAGGGCCTCGACATTCCCGAGGGCCCGGTGCTCCTCGTCGACGACCTGGTCGACAGCCGGTGGACCCTCACCGTCGCTGCACGCACGCTCCGTCAGGCCGGTGCCACCGAGGTGCTTCCGTTCGTGCTCGCGCTCCGCGGCTGACGACGACGCTCTCCTTCGACCGGAGCATCTCAGCGCAGGTCGTACACGCGCTTGTACTTGCCCTCGCTCCGAGGCAGGGTGCCGGGCTCCTCGACCTCGACGTCGACGCTCGTGCCGATGTGCATCTTGATGCGATGGTGGAGCACCGCGGCAGCGGCATCGCACTCCTCGGCGCTCAACGACGGGTGCCGCTCGATGCGCACGGTCATGGTGTCGAGCTGAGCGACGTGGTGCAGCTCGAGCACGAAGTGCGGCGTCAGCGTCTCGATGCCCATCACGAGCTCCTCGATCTGCGTGGGGAACAGGTTCACGCCGCGCAGGATGATCATGTCGTCGTTGCGCCCGGTGATCTTCTCGATGCGCCGCAGCGCGGGATACGTCGTTCCGGGCAGCAGACGGGTCAGGTCGCGCGTGCGATAGCGGATGACGGGGAACGCCTCCTTGGTGAGCGAGGTGAAGACCAGCTCGCCGAGCTCTCCGTCCTTCAGGCGCACGCCGGCGTCACCGTCGATGATCTCAGGCAGGAAGTGGTCCTCCCAGATGTGCGGGCCGTCCTTCGTGAGCACGCTCTCGCTCGCGACACCGGGTCCCATGACCTCGCTGAGCCCGTAGATGTCGACCGCGTCGATGTCCAGTCGTCGCTCGATCTCCCGCCGCATCTCGTTCGTCCACGGCTCGGCGCCGAGCACCGCCACTCGCAGCGACGTCGACCTCGGGTCGATCCCGGCCGCCTCCATCGCATCCGCGATCGTGAGCAGGTAGCTCGGCGTGCACAGGATGGCATCCGGCTCGAAGTCGGTGATCAGCTGCACCTGCCGGGCCGTCTGGCCGCCGGACACGGGGATCACCGTGGCGCCCAGACGCTCGATACCCGCGTGCGCGCCGAGTCCGCCCGTGAAGAGCCCGTAGCCGTATGCGTTGTGCACCTTCATCCCGGCGCGGATGCCCGCGGCATGCAGTGACCGGGCGATCAGGTCACTCCATCGGTCGAGGTCCCCCTCCGTGTACCCGACCACGGTCGGACGCCCCGTCGTACCGGACGACGCATGGACGCGGCGGACGTCGGCCATCGGCACCGCGAACATCCCGAACGGGTAGCTCTCACGCAGGTCTGCCTTGGTGGTGAACGGAAGCTTCTGCACATCGTCGAGCGCGCGGATGTCGTCGGGGTGAACGCCGTGTTCGTCGAACTTGCGGCGATAGGTCGGCACGTTCTCATAGGCGTGGTGCACCGTCCACTGCAGACGTTCCAGCTGCAGGCGGCCGAGCGCCTCGGGTGAGTGCAGTTCCGTCTCGGTCCCGATCTCTGTGCGTCCGTAGTCCATCGTCGACTCCTTCGTCGCGGTCATGAGCATGTGTCGGATCAGCCCGCCTGCGACCGGTTCGTCGTGAGCGAGCGGCCTCGGACCTCGGCGACGACGTCGCCGGATTCGTCGGTCACGGTCACGTCGTAGAGGCCGTTGCGCCCACTCACGACCCGACGCACGGCGCGTGCCGTCAGTCGCTGGCCCGCGGTCGTGGACTTGAGGAACGTGATGTCGGCACCACCGGCGACGGTGACGCGCTCGTCCTCATTGCAGGCGATCGCGAAAGCGGTGTCGGCGAGTGTGAAGACCAGCCCACCGTGCGTGATCGCGAAGCCGTTCAGCATGTCGTCTCGCACCGTCATCGAGACCACCGCCTCTCCCGGCTCATCGAGCTCGACAACCATGCCGAGCATCGCCGAGGCGGCATCGCGCTGCATCATCGGTCTCATGCGGCCACGCCCTCGGGCGTCTGCTGCTTGTTCACCAGCGTGAGCACGTCGTAGGTCGCCACGAGCTCGTCGCTCTGGTTGCGGATCACGGCATCCCAGCGCACCTCGCCGTACTCGTCGGTCTCCCGCGGGGTGATCTGCTTCGCCGTGAGCTCGACGCGGATCGTGTCGCCGGGGGAGACGGGGGTGATGAACCGCAGGTTCTCCAGGCCGTAGTTCGCGAGCACCGGCCCGGGCTCCGGGTCGACGAACAGACCGGCCGCCCAGGAGACGAGCAGGTACCCGTGCGCCACGCGTCCGGGGAAGAACGGGTTCGCGGCGGCGGCGGCCTCGTCCATGTGCGCATAGAACGTGTCACCCGTGAAGTGCGCGAACGTCTCGATGTCGGCCAGCGTCACCTCGCGCGACGCCGAGACGATCTGGTCGCCGATCCGCAGCTCCGCGAGCGACTTGCGGAAGGGATGCCGGCCGTCGCTGCGTGCCGCAGCACCCGCGTGCCACACGCCGGTCAGCGCGGTGAGCATCTCGGGCGACCCCTGCACCGCGGTGCGCTGCATGTGATGGAGCACGGCGCGGATGCCGCCGAGCTCCTCACCGCCGCCTGCCCGGCCGGGGCCGCCGTGCACGAGGTTGGGCAGCGGTGAGCCATGACCGGTCGACGATCGCGCGTCGTCGCGGTCGAGCAGCAGCATGCGGCCGTTGAAGGGCGCGATGCGTGTGGCCAGTTCCACTGCCTGCGCCGGGTCGTGCGTCGCGATGCTGGTGACGAGCGAGCCGCCGCCCCGAGCGACGAGCGCGGCGGCGTCGGCGGTGGTGTCGTACGTGAGAAGCGACGACACCGGACCGAAGGCCTCGATCGAATGCGCCGCCTCGGACTGCGCGTCGTCGAAGCGCAGCAGCAGAGGCGAGACGAACGCGCCGTCGGGGGCGAGGCCGGTGCTGCCGTCGGCGAGGCGCACCTCGGGAGCATCCGTCGTGCCGACGACGATCTGCGCCCCCGCCGTCTGCAGCCTGCCCACCTGGCGCAGCACCTCGTCGCGCTGCGCGATCGAGGCGAGAGGGCCCATGGTGACGCCCTCCGTGCGCGGGTCGCCCAGCACGGTCTTGTCGGCGATGCGTGCCTGCACCGCAGCGATCACGGCGTCCGCCGATCCGGTCGGCACGATCGCACGGCGGATGGCCGTGCACTTCTGCCCGGCTTTGGTCGTCATCTCGGTCACGAGCTGGCGCACGTACGCGTCGAACTCGGGCGTGCCCGCGGCGGCGTCCGTGCCGAGCACCGAGGCGTTGATCGAGTCGGTCTCGGCCGTGAAGCGCACCCCGCCGGTCTGCACCGCCGGGTGGGCCTTGAGGCTCTCCGCGGTCGACGCGCTGCCCGTGAAGCCGACGATGTCGCCGAGTCGCAGGTTCTCGAACAGGTCGGGCACACTACCGCTCACCAGCTGCAGAGATCCGTCCGGCAGCAACCCCGATTCGACGAGGATGCGCACCATGGCCTCGGCGAGATAGCCCGTGGGGGTCGCGGGCTTCACGAGGGTCGGCATGCCCGCGAGGAACGCCGGCGCGAACTTCTCGAGCGATCCCCACACCGGGAAGTTGAACGCGTTGATCTGCACGGCCACGCCGGGCAGCGTCGTGTAGACGTGGCGACCGAGGAACGAGCCGTCCTTCGAGAGCGGTTCGACCGGGCCGTCGACGTGCACGCGGCTGTTGGGAAGCTCGCGCCGCCCCTTGCCGGAGTAGGAGAACAGCACCCCGATCCCGCCGTCGATGTCGACCCACGAATCGTTCTTCGTCGCGCCGGTGCGGGCGGACAGCGCATACAGCTCGTCCTTGCGCTCGGTGAGGGCGAGAGCGAACTGCTTGAGCAGCACCGCTCGTTGGTGGAACGTCAGCGCGCCGAGGCTCCGCTGTCCGACCGTGCGCGCGTGCTCGAGGGCGCCCGCGAGATCGAGGCCCTCGGTCGAGACGCGTGCGACCACCTCGCCCGTGGACGCATCACGGACCTCGGTGGAGCGTTCGGGCGACGACGGCGTCCACCACTCGCCCTGGACATAGCTCGGCAGATACTCGGTCATCTCTCCTCGTTCCATGCGTAGAACCCTTCGCCGCTCTTGCGGCCGAGTCTTCCTTCGGCGACCATTCGTCGCAGCAGATCCGGTGGAGCGAACCGGGCGCCGAGCGCACGTTCCAGCTCCTCCGCGATGCCCAGGCGCACATCCAGCCCGACGATGTCGGTGGTGCGCAGCGGGCCCATCGGATGCCGATACCCGAGTGTCATCGCCGCATCGATGTCGGCGGCAGACGCGACGCCCTCCTCGAGCATCCGGATGGCCTCGAGGCCGAGCATCACACCCAGTCGCGAGGACGCGAAGCCGGGGGAGTCGCTGACCACGATCGGCGTCTTGCCGAGGGCCGTCACCCACAGGCCGGCGCGGTCGGTCACCGCGGCATCCGTCGCTGTTCCGTGCACGATCTCGACCAGCGCGGAGGCGGGAACCGGGTTGAAGAAGTGGAGGCCGAGGAAGAGCTCCGGGCGCACGCGGTTTGCGGCCAGGTCATCGATCGAGATCGACGACGTGTTGCTCGCCAGCGTCGCATGTGCGGGCATCGCCGCTTCGGCGCGGGCGAGGGCCTGCTCCTTGAGTTCGCGATCCTCGGGCACCGCCTCGATCACGAGATCGACGTCGGCGAACGCCGCGATGTCGCGTCCTGCGGTGAGACGCCCGATGATCTCTGTCTCCTGCAGCGAGAGGTCGCGTTCGACGGATCTGCGGATGCTGTCGCTGACGCGTGCCAGTGCCGCATCCGCGCTCGCCGCATCGCGCTCGACCACGCTCACGTGCGAACCGGCGAGCAGGAACGCATGGGCGATCCCGGCTCCCATGCGCCCCCCGCCGAGCACCCCGACCCCGCGCGGTGCCTTCGCTGTCTCGCTCATCGGTTCTTCCTCTCGAGGAATGCGGTCATCCGGCGGTGCTTCTCGGGCGACTCGAACAGCTCGGCCTGCAGCTCGAACTCGATCGCCGGATGCTGTGCTCGCGGCGCGCGCAGTGCGCGTTTCGTGTGCTGCGTCGCCAGTGGGTCGTTCGCCGTGATGCGGTCGGCGATCGCGTGCGCCGCCGGAAGCAGCTCGTCGGAGGGATGCAGCGACGAGACGAGCCCCCACCGCAGCGCCTCCTCGGCGTCGAGAGTGCGCCCGGTGAGAAGCAGTTCGCTCGCCCGTGCGTCGCCGACGATCTCGGGCAGGCGCCATGTCGCACCTGCTGCGGCGATGATCCCGAGTCCGGTCTCGGGGTTCCCGATGCGCGATGACGGCGTGGCGATGCGGATATCGGCCGCGTAGGCGAGTTCGGCGCCGCCTCCGAGTGCATAGCCGTCGATCGCCGCGATCACCGGCATCGGCAGTTCGCGGACGCGGATGAAGGCCATCGCGTTGATGCCGCGCCTGGCGTCGTCCGCAGTGCGGTCGCGCAGCTGGGCGATGTCGGCCCCCGCCGCGAAGACGCCGTCGGAGCCGGTGACGATGAGCGTCCGCGGCGATGCCTCGAGCGCGGCGCACAACTCGTGCAGGGCGTCGATGGTCTCCTGGTCGATCGCATTGCGCTTCTCGGGGCGGTCGAGCGTGGCGACGACCCTGTCGTCGCGCTCCTCGATGTGCAGGGTCACGGGAGACGCTCCACGATCATCGCCGTGCCCTGCCCGACGCCGACGCACATCGTGGCGAGTCCGTATCGAGCCCCTTCGCGTTCGAGTCGGCCCAGCAGGGTGACGATGAGCCGTGATCCGCTCGAGCCGAGCGGGTGGCCCAGCGCGATGGCTCCGCCGTCGGCGTTGACGATCGCGGGGTCCAGCCCCAGGCGGCGGATGCAGGCGAGAGACTGCGAGGCGAAGGCCTCGTTCAGCTCGACGGCTCCGAGGTCGCCGATCTGCAGGCCCGCCTTCGCGAGCGCCTTCTGCGTGGCCGGCACCGGGCCGAGGCCCATGATCTCGGGAGCCAGCGCGGCTGTCGCCGACGCGACGATCCGCGCGCGAGGCCGCAGTCCATGCCGCTCGACGGCCTCGGCGCTCGCCACGACGATCGCCGAGGAGCCGTCGTTCAGAGAACTCGAGTTGCCGGCTGTCACGACCTCGCCTCCCGCGACGACGGGGCGGAGCGCCGTGAGTGCATCGAGGGTGCTGCCGCGCCGGGGACCCTCGTCGGTGTCGACGATTCCGCGGCCCGTCTCCACTCCGACGATCTCGGGGGCGAAGCGCCCCGCATCGATCGCGGCGATGGCTCGCTGGTGGCTCAGAAGAGCGAACGCGTCGGCATCCCCACGGCTGATCCCGTCGACGCGGGCGACCTCCTCCGCCGTCTCGGGCATCGAGAAGGTGGCTTTGTCGCGGTCGCTCAGGCGTGGGTTCGTGAACCGCCAGCCGATCGACGTGTCGAAGGCGGCGCCGGGTTTCGCCCACGCGCGCTCCGGCTTCGCCTGCACCCAGGGTGCCCGGGTCATGGACTCGACGCCGCCGGCGACGATGAGATCGGCGTCTCCCGCGCGCACGGCGTTCGCGGCGAGTGCGATCGCCGACATCCCCGACGCGCAGAGGCGGTTGACGGTCAGACCGGGGATCGAATCGGGGAGACCCGCGAGCAGCACGGCCATGCGCGCCACGTTGCGGTTGTCTTCTCCTGCCTGGTTCGCGGCTCCGAGGATGACCTCGTCGATCGCCTCGGCGGGTACGCCCGCCCGACGGACGGTCTCACCCACCACGAGGGCTGCGAGGTCGTCGGGGCGGACGGACGCGAGTGCGCCTCCGTACCGGCCGACGGGGGTGCGGACGCCATCGACGAGATAGGCCTCGGACATCGTCATCCTCTCGATCACCAACGCTGGCGATAATTTCAGACCGATCGGTCAGGAATACGATCTCAGATCGCAGAGCGAATGGCAACTCACCGGGAATGACAGACTTGGCCCATGGTGCAGCCCCGATCCGACGTGCCGGCCCCCAAGCGAGGCCGGCCAGGTTATGACCGCGAGCAGGTGCTCGCGGTCGCCGTCAAGGTGTTCAACGAGCAGGGCTACGACGCGACCAGTGTCGCGGACCTCAGCGCGACGCTGGGGCTCACCAAGTCCGCGCTCTACCACCACTTCGAATCGAAGTCCGCGATCCTCGAACTCGCACTGAACGACGCCCTCGACGCGCTCGAGGCCGTCGTCGACGACGCGACAGCCCGGCATCCGCTCGCCTCCGACCGTCTGCGATCGATCATCCGCGGCGCGGTGCACGTGCTCACCGAGAAGCTCCCGTCTGTGACGCTGCTGCTGCGCGTCCGTGGCAACGGCGATGTCGAGACGTCCGCACTCGTCCGTCGCCGCGCTTTCGATCAGAGGGTCACCGCCATCGTCACCGAGGCTCAGGCCGAAGGACTGATCCGCGACGACGTGGATGCCGCAGTCGCCACCAGGCTGATCTTCGGCATGATCAACTCCGTGGTCGAGTGGTACCGCCCCGGTGGACCCGTCGACCCCGACGAGCTGGGCGAGGACATCCTCCGGGTGAGTCTGGACGGGCTGCAGTCGCGCTGAGCCCTGATCCGTGACCTCAGTCGTCCGCGGGCGCGACGCGCGGCGGCCATGACGTCGCGCCGAGCTCCCGTGAGATGTTTCGCGCGGTCTCGCGGAGCGCATTGAGCACGGCATCGGAGGCCGGTGCGTGCGAGGTCGGCATCACGACGGCGACCGCCGCGACGATGTCGTTCGACGCGTCGGCGACGGGGGCGGCGATCGAGGACTCGCCGAGCACCGCCTCATCGGTCTCCGAGGCGCTGCCGCGTTCGGCGATGGCGGGCAGCTCGAGGGTCAGCCGTGCGATGTCGGTGATCGTGTCGCCCGTGAGGCTGCGCAGCGGACGCTCGAAGACCGTGCGCTGGAAGCCGAGGTCGTGGGCGAGGAGCACCTTGCCCATCGCCGAGGCATGCGCGGGGATCGCGACGCCGGTCTCGAGCATCTGCTGGCTGTCGTCCGGGCGCAGGTCGTGGTGGATGACCAGCACCTCGTGGAAGTGCGGGGCCCCGAGGCGCACCGGCAGGTTCGTCCGGCGGGCGAGCTCCTGCGTCCACCGCATGGCGCGCGCCCTGACGTCCAAGGTGTCGAGGTACACGTTGCTGAGTCGCAGCAGCGTCGGCCCGAGCATGTAGCGCTGCCCGCCGCGCTCTTTCGCGACCAGTCCGTGCTCGCGCAGCGACTTGACGATCCCGTGCACGGTCGAGGGGGGAAGGCCCAGGGCGAGGGAGAGATCGGTGATGCCGAGGTGGCGCGCGCCCTGCAGCAGCTCGAGCACCTTGGCGGCGCGATCGATGGCCTGGATCACAGTGGCCTCCTCCTCCGGTTCGTCGTCGAGCCGGGCGGTCGCGTCGGTCGTCCGAGTGGACCTTGACAACTCGACTGCGCCCGAGCATATTCGACATTGACGAATAACTTTCCAATATTGCGAAAGATCGCCACCGCAGAGATCAAGGGAGATCGAACGATGAAGAAGCTCATCAACAACCCCGCCGATGTGCTGGCCGAATCGCTGCGGGGCGTCGCCCTCGCGCATCCGGAGCTGTCCGTCGATTTCGAGACCCAGGTGATCACCCGCGCGACGCCGAAGGACGCGGGCAAGGTCGCGGTGGTCTCGGGCGGTGGGTCCGGCCACGAGCCGCTGCACGGAGGGTATGTCGGAGTGGGGATGCTCGATGCCGCCGTCGCGGGCGAGGTCTTCACCTCGCCGACCCCCGACCGTGTGCAGGCCGCGACCAAGGCCGTCGACCGCGGCGCGGGGGTGCTGCACATCGTGAAGAACTACACGGGAGACGTGCTGAACTTCGAGATGGCCGCCGAGCTCGCCGAGATGGAGGGCATCGAGGTCGGCACCGTGATCGTCGACGACGATGTCGCCGTGCAGGACTCGCTGTACACGGCGGGGCGCCGCGGCGTCGGTCTGACCGTGCTTCTCGAGAAGCTCGTCGGCGCGGCCTCGGAGGAGGGGCAGGACCTCGCATCCGTCGTGGAGCTCGCGAAGCGGATCAACGGCCAGGGCCGCTCGATGGGCATGGCGCTCACGAGCTGCACCGTCCCCGCCGCCGGCAAGCCCACGTTCGATCTGCCGGAGGATCAGATGGAGATCGGCATCGGCATCCACGGCGAGCCTGGTCGTCACCGTGAACCTCTGGCACCCGCATCCGAGATCGCCCGCCAGCTCGTCGAACCGATCCTCGCCGACCTCGACGCGGCAGGACCCGCGATCGTGATGCTCAACGGCATGGGCGGTTCGCCCCTGATCGAGCTCTACCTGATGTACGGCGAGGTGGCGGCGCTGCTCGAGAAGGCCGGAGTGCAGATCGCCCGCAACCTGGTCGGCGACTACATCACCTCGCTCGACATGGCCGGCTGCTCGCTCACGGTGCTGAAGGCCGACGACGAGCTGCTGCGCCTGTGGGACGCTCCGGTGAACACTCCCGGCCTGCGGTGGGGAGCATGATGGCGAGCGTCGGCACCGCAGCACTGGTCGACTGGATCCACCGATTCCGCGACGCCGTCACCGCCAAGCGGGACTGGCTGACAGAGCTCGACTCGGCGATCGGTGACGCCGATCACGGGGCGAACATGGCTCGGGGGATGGATGCGGTCGTGGCGAAGCTCGAGGCGGGCGCGCCGGCCACCGTCGACGAACTGCTCAAGGGGGTCGGCATGACGCTCGTGAGCTCGGTCGGAGGCGCGAGCGGTCCGCTGTACGGCACGTTGTTCCTGCGCATGGGGATGGCCGCCGGGCCCGTGACCGAGCTCGACGCGACGGCGCTCGCAGCCTCGCTGCGGGCGGGGCTCGACGGCATCGTCGCTCGGGGCAAGGCCGAAGCGGGGGACAAGACCATGTTCGACGCGATGGCGCCGGCGGTCGATGCGCTCGACGCGGCCGTCGCCGGCGGAGCGGATCTCGCGGCGGCGACCGCGGCGGCCGCTCAGGCTGCGGCTGTCGGTCGCGACGCGACCCTGTCGCTCGTCGCCCGCAAGGGACGCGCGAGCTATCTGGGTGAGCGCAGCGCCGGTCATCTCGACCCCGGGTCGGCGTCCACGACCCTTCTCTTCGAGACCCTCGCGCAGGCGACGGCGGAATCGTCCTGATGATCGGCATCGTCGCCGTCTCCCACAGCGCACGGCTCGGGGAGGCGGCGCTGGAGCTTGCCCTGCAGATGGTGCAGGGCGACGGGATGCGCGTGCGTGTGGCCGCCGGCGCGGGCGTTGAGCCCGACGGCACACCGATCCTCGGGACCGATGCGGTCGCGGTCGCGGCCGCGATCGACGAACTCGCGGCGGAGTGCGACGGCGTGCTGGTGCTGATGGACCTGGGGTCGGCCGTGCTGAGTGCGGAGCTCGCTCTCGAGCTCCGCATGAGTGATGTGCCCGTGCGTCTGGCTCCGGCACCGTTCGTCGAAGGCCTGCTCGCGGCGGTCGTGTCGGCGGCGGCGGGCGGTTCGCTCGAGGTCGTCGCTCAGGAGGCGTCGGCCGCCCTCGGAGCGAAGACCGGGCAGCTTGCGGACGCGGACGAGGGCGGTGAGGCCGACAGCGGGCCGGTCGCCGATGCGAGGTTCCTCGACGAGGGCTCGTCTCTCCGGTCGGATGCCGTCGTACGCACGGTGACCGTGCGGAATCCGCTCGGCATCCACGCTCGTCCGGCCGCTCTCATCGCCGAGACCTCGGCGGGCGCCGATGTGCGACTCCGGAAGCTGCCGGACGGACCCGATGCCGCGGCCGCGAGCCTCTCCCGAATGCTGATCCTCGGCGCTCGCCAGGGCGACGAGATCGAGCTGTCCGCGACCGGGGCCGACGCGGAGAGCGTCGTCGCGCGCCTCGTCGCTCTCTTCGCCGACGGCTTCGGTGAGGGGACCGAGGCTCCGGACGCTCCCGTGGCAGCAGCGACGCGGTCCGTCGAGACCCGGACGCAGGCTTCCTCATCCGTGGCGGCGGGAACCGTGCTGCGCGGGCGGGGAGTGAGCGGGGGACGCATCGCCGCACCGGTCGTGCTTCTCGCCGCTCCACTCGAGGAGCCGGATGCGACCGCGGTCGTCGCTCCCGCTGATCGGGAGAGCGAGGTGTCCGCGATCGAGTGGGCCGCGGTGGCGGTCGCCGATCAGCTGCGTGCTCGCACCTCGTCGGCGACGGGGGAGGCGCGCGCGATCCTCGATGCCTCCCGTCTGCTCGCGTCCGACCCTGAGCTCGTCGCCGAGGCGTCCGCACTCGTGCGCAAGCGCGGACGCACGGCGGCCCGTGCGGTGTGGGAGACCGCGGTGACGCACGAGAAGGGACTGGCGGCGCTCGGGGGACGAGCCGCAGAGCGCGCCGCTGACATCCGCGACGTCCGCGATCGCATCATCGCGGAGATCCTCGAGGTCGACATGCCCGGGGTCCCCGAGCGCGATGAACCCTTCGTGCTCGTCGCTGCCGACCTCGCGCCGGCGGACACCGCTGCTCTCGACGGCGGCAACTGCGTCGGTCTCGTGACGGAGCAGGGCGGGCCCACGTCGCACACCGCGATCATCGCCCGATCTCTCGGCATCCCGGCGGTGGTCGGCCTCGCCGGTGCGACCGGGATCGCCGCCGGTGCGACCGTGCTGGTCGACGGCGACAGGGGAACGGTCGAGGTCGAGCCCGCCGCATCTCGGATCCAGGCGGCCGAAGCCGCGTCGGTGCTCGTGCCGTTCGACGGTGAGGGTGCTCTCTCCGACGGGCGGCGCATCCACCTGCTCGCCAACGTCGGGGGCGCTGCCGACGCAGCCACCGCTGCAGCCGCGAGCGCGGAGGGGGTGGGGCTCTTCCGCACCGAATTCTGCTTCCTCGATCGAGTCGACGCCCCATCGGTCGACGAGCAGGTCGAGGCGTATCGAGGCGTCCTCGCGGCGTTCCCGGGACGGAGGGTCGTCGTGCGCACGCTCGACGCGGGCAGCGACAAGCCCCTGCCGTTCGCGAACGCGGATCACGAGGACAATCCCGCTCTGGGGGTTCGCGGCCTGCGCATCGCACGACGGTCGCCCACGCTGCTCGACGATCAACTGCGCGCGCTCGCGCTGGCCGCCGACGCGGAGTCGGCGCTCGTCGAGGTCATGGCGCCGATGGTGGCCACGGTCGACGAGGCGAGGGACTTCACCGAAAGAGCCCGAGCGGCCGGCCTCCTGACGGTCGGCGTCATGATCGAGACGCCTTCGGCGGCGCTGCTGGCGTCCGAGATGCTGGAGGTCGTCGATTTCGTCAGCATCGGCACCAACGATCTCGCTCAATACACGCTCGCGGCGGATCGACTGCTCGGAGAGCTCGGCGATCTGAATGATCCGTGGCAGCCCGCGGTTCTGCGCCTGATCGGCGCCGCGGGGGCCGCCGGGCGCAGGTGGGAGCTCCCGGTCGGAGTGTGCGGCGAGGCCGCCGCCGATCCGACCCTCGCCCCCGTGCTCGTCGGACTAGGGGTCACCTCGCTGTCGATGACGCCGCGTGCGCTGGGTCGGGTGGCGGCGGCGCTCGGAGCGGTCACGGAGGCCCAGTGTCTTTCGGCGGCGGAGGCCGTGCTGACGTCGGCGACCGCGGCGGATGCTCGGGCGGCCGCCGCCGCAGTGCTCGGCTTCTGACAGATGAGCGGGCCGGTCGCCTGAACGACCGGCCCGCTCATCTGCCGTCGCCCCGCGCTCAGGCGTGCAGGTCGACGCCCTTCGTCTCCCTGACCATCGACACTCCGATGAGCGAGATGACCGCAGCGATGGCGATGTAGACGCCGATGGTCCAGGCCGCTTGGAACTGATTCATCAGCGATTCGGCGATCATCGTTGCGAACGCCCCGCCGAGGATGGCACCGAGTGCATACCCGATCGAGACGCCCGAGTAGCGGACGTTGGCCGGGAACATCTCGGCGTAGAGGGCCGCCTGCGGCCCGTAGGAGAGACCGAGCGCGAACGTCATCACGAACAGGGCGACGAAGTACCAGAGGATGTTCGCGGTGTCGATCAGGAACCACATCGGCACCGCCCAGAGGGCGAGCGCGATGTACCCGATCTGGAACGTGCGGACGCGCCCGAGTCGATCGGACAGGTGACCGCCCCAGAGCGTGAAGATGAGCCACCCGAAGGATGCGAGCGTCGTCGCCAGGAGCACGGGCGGACGTTCCATGCCGAGGGTGGTGACCGCATACGTCGCGAAGAACGCGATGAGCAGGTAACCCGCGGCGTTGTTGCCGATGAAGATGAGCGCGGTGAGCACGACCTGCTTGGTGTTCTTGCGGAACAGGCGGCCCAGCGGCGCCGAGGCCTCCTGACGGCGACGTCGGAGATCCTCGAAGACCGGGCTTTCATCGACCGCACGCCTGATCACGTAGCCGACGGCGATCAGCACGATCGACAGCAGGAACGGGATACGCCATCCCCAGGCCAGGAACGCCTCGGGGGACATCGAGCTCGTCAGGATCCAGAGCGTGGCGGTGGCGAGGATCATGCCGATCGGAACGCCGATCTGCGGGAAGGCGCCGAAGAGCCCGCGTCGGTTCTTCGGCGCGTGCTCGACGGCCATCAGCGCCGCCCCACCCCACTCGCCGCCGGCCGAGAATCCCTGCAGGATGCGGAGCACGATGAGCAGGATCGGTGCGGCGACCCCGATCGCCGCGTACGTCGGAAGCACGCCGATCAGGGAGGTGGAGAGACCCATCATCACGAGAGTGAACACCAGCATCTTCTTGCGGCCCAGTTTGTCGCCGAGGTGTCCGGCGACGATGGCTCCGAGGGGACGGAAGAGGAAGGAGATTCCGATGGTCGCGAAGGACAGCACCTGCGCGAACCCCTTGTTCTCCTCGGCGATCGGCGCGAGGAACAGTGGGGCGAGAACGAGGCCGGCGGCCTGCGCGTAGATGAAGAAGTCGTACCACTCGATCGACGTGCCGACGAGGGTGCTGGCGAGGACCCGCCGCTCTTCGGCGGGCATGCGCCCTGTCGAGCTGCGTGCGGAGACTGCTGACGTCATGCGAACTCCATTGTTCTGCGGTGGGGAAGAGCGACAGTGAGTCGCCGGTCACTTACCGAATGATCGGTCAGTAAAGTGCGAGCGTAGCGCACATGGAGGCCCAGCCCAAGGGCGGACCTCGTCACATGCCCCTGATGGCATGTGATTCTTCACATTCTGATACCGACATGAAGTCATCTCTGGGTCGGGGCGAGCACCGCACCATATGCTCGCCGCAGGGGCATCGGATCTCGATGTGAAAGCGAAATCGGAGGGTGTGTCATGCGTGTTCTGGAAAAGCGTCGCCGGCTGGTCGGTCTCGGGGCTCTCGGAGTCGTCGCGGTCGTCGTATTGACCGCGTGCACACCCGCGCCGGAGCCCTCGACGTCGCCGTCTCCGACCCCCGAGGCGTCCACGCCCGAGCCGTACGCAGGGCCGGCGGTGTTCGTCGGCGACGAACTCGAGTCCTTCCTGCTCACGCCCGAGGAGATCATCGGACTCGTCCCCGAGGCAACCGAGGTCGGTGATGCGTCGGCCGTTCTCGAGCAGGTGTCCGACGGTGGTGGGGCGTCCGCGAGTCCTGCGATCTGCGAAGCGTTCTATGCGGAGCAGTCGCTCGGCTCGGCAGGAGCGCGAGTGATCGACTGGAAGGTGCCGACGGATCCCGAGTACGGCTTCGGGCGCCTGCTCGTCCTGCAGTTCGCCGACGAGACGCTGGCGCAGGCGCGCATGGATCAGCTCATGCGGGCGGCCGAGCAGTGCGCGGAATTCTCCAAAGAAGGCACTGTGACCTTCGATGCGGTCATCCCCGAGGATGCGGAGAACACGCGGGCTTTCGCAGGGACGCTGCGGGACGCCGCCCTCGGATGGCATTCCTTCGATGCGTTCGCCTCGACCGGCAATGTCATCGTGCAGCTGTGGCAGCCGTTCTCCGGAGATCGGACCTTCGACGCGGAGTCGGCAGCGGTGCTTCTGCAGAGTCGCGCCGAAGAGGCGCGGGCAGCGCTGATCGACGAACTCACGGAGAACCCTCCCGTCCAGGAGGAGGATCCCGCAGCCGACCCTGCGGCGCCGTGGGCCGACTGGCAGATCGGAGTCGGCGGTGTCGGCCCGCTGTCCCTCGGCAGTGAGATCGACGATGTCATCGCCGCCGCCGAGGGGGCGCAGGTGATCGGACCCGAGTACGAAGGCGGACCGACGAAGCTGGTCAACGGCGAGGGAACCGGATCGATGCTCGTGCAGCCGGTCGAGGGCGGCACGACGGTCTGGAAGATCACGGTGGGCGACGAGCGCATCTTCGATGAGGGGGAGCAGGACGGAGAGGTGCTTCCTGCTCGCACCGGTGTGCGGGTGGGGGCCCTGATCTCTGAGGCGATGGCGGCGTTCCCCGAGGGGACGATCGTCGATGTCGCGTCGTCGGGCGACGACTTCTACGCCGTGTCGACCCGTGAGGGCCAGGTGTTCCGGTTCCATTCGGATCGGGACGCCGTCGATGGCGCAGCGACGATCATCGGCATCACGGTGGAGGACGGGACGGCCGCCAAGTCCGCTGTCTTCGGATGACGCGTGGGGTCGTGCCGGCCGGGCTCGCCCTCACACCCTCCCGAACGCGCGCAGCGGATGCTCGATGAGCTCCGTCACTCGGCGGAGGAAGCTCGCCGCGTAGCCGCCGTCGCAGACTCGGTGGTCGAACACGAGTGACAGCTGCACGATGCGCCGAGCCACGATCTGTCCGTCGACCACCCAGGGGCGTTCGATGATGCGTCCGATCCCGAGGATCGCGACGTCCGGATGATTGATGATGGCGGCGGAGCCGTCGACGCCGAGTCCGCCGTAGTTGTTCAGCGTGAAGGTCGATCCGCGCAGGCGTTCGGGTGGCATGGACCCCGCGCGGGCGGTCGCACTCAGTTCGCGCAGCGCCGTGTCGAGCTGGTCGACGCTGAGTTCGTGCGCGCGGGGGATGACCGGCACCATCAGCCCGCGGTCCGTGTCAGCGGCCACCCCGAGGTTCACTCCGTCGAACGAGATGAGCTCCGAGGCATCTTCGCTCAGACGAGATGCGAGCACGGGGTGGTCTTCGAGTGCGAGCAGCACGAAGCGCGCGAGGAGAGCGGTGACGGACGGTGCCTTGCCGCCGTCGGGCACCATCTGCGAGCGCAGGTTCCACAGTTCGGTCGCATCGACATCGACCCAGACGGTCGCCTCGGGGATCTCGGAGCGGCTGCGAGCGAGTTTCGCGCTGACAGCCCTGCGCAGCGGAGACATACGCTCGCGCGACGCGACGGAGAGACCGTCGAGGACGTCTCCGTCGGCGCTCGCGTCTGGGCCTGTGCTCGCGCTCATGCCGTGATGCTGGGCGGCGACACCGTCGACGGCGACATCGACCGCTGCGGCGAGGACGTCGGCGCGGGTGACCGCACCGTCGTGCCCCGTCGGAGAGATCGAGTGCACATCGAGTCCGAGGTCGCGTGCGAGGCGTCGGACGAGGGGGGAGCGGACGGCCACGGGGCGTCGTACCGGAGCATCCGATTCGGGTGCGATCTGCGCCTCCGGTTTCGCCGCCGCGGCGGAATCCGCCGAGGGGTGGGACGGTCGGCTCGGCGCGGTGGTCGCCCGCGCGCGGGGTCGACGCCGGCCGGACGCGACCCGCTCGGACGTGCCGTAGCCGATCAGCACACTGCCGGAACCCGCGCGCTCCTCCTCGCGATACGTCTCCTTCTCGGCATCCGCGGGACGCCCCTCGCTTTCGGAGGCACCGGGATCGCTCACCTCCAGCACAGGGGCGCCGACGTCGATGGTCTCTCCCGGCTCTCCGTGCAGCGCCGTCACGACACCGGCGAACGGCGACGGCAGCTCCACGACGCTCTTGGCCGTCTCGACCTCGGCGATCGCCTGATCCGTGACGATGGTGTCGCCGACCGCGACGAGCCACTGCACGAGGCCCGCCTCGGTCAGACCCTCGCCGAGGTCCGGCAGACGGAAGACCCGGGTGGTCAGAGCGGTCATGACTGGTCCTCTCTGCACTCGTCTTCCCAGTGCAGGGAGTCGATCGCGTCGAGCACACGGTCGACATCCGGCAGATACCAGTGCTCGAGCTTGGGCGGAGCGAACGGGGTGTCGAATCCGGTGACGCGGCGCACGGGAGCCTCGAGGAACTCGAAGCAGCGTTCGAAGACCCTGGCTTGGATCTCCGACGCCACACTGACGTATCCGGGCGCCTCGGCGATCACGACGGCGCGACCCGTCGCCCGCACCGCGGCGGTCACGGTGGCGTCATCGAAGGGCGAGAGCGAGCGGATGTCGACGACCTGCACGCTGCGACCCTCGGATGCCGCCACTTCGGCCGCCTGCAGGGCGAGCGGCACGGAGGCGCCGTAGGCGAGGAGAGTGACGTCGGTGCCGTCTCGGGCGATGCGCGCGGTGCCGATCTCAGCGATGACCGACGTGTCGACCTCGCCCTTGGTCCAGTAGAGCTTCTTCGGCTCGAGGAAGACCACCGGGTCGGGCGAGGCGATGGCCGCGCGGAGCATCGAGTACGCGTCCTGCGGGGTCGACGGGCTGACGACGGTGAGTCCGGGCGTATGGGCGTAGTAGGCCTCGGACGAGTCGCAGTGATGCTCGACCCCGCCGATCCCGCCGCCGAAGGGGATGCGGATCACGAGTGGCATCCGGACGGCGCCGCGTGTGCGATTGCCGAGCTTCGCCACGTGACTGACGATCTGCTCGAAGGCCGGCAGGGCGAACGCGTCGAACTGCAGCTCGACCACCGGTCGCATGCCGTTCATGGCCATGCCGACCGCGGTTCCCACGATGCCGGACTCGGCGAGCGGGGTGTCGAAGCAGCGGTCCTCGCCGAAGCGTGCGGTGAGACCGTCGGTGATCCGGAAGACGCCGCCGAGAGCGCCGACGTCCTCACCGAAGACCACGACCTCGGGGTCGGCCTGGATGGCGTCTGCGAGGGCGAGATTCAACGCGGCGGCCATGCTCATGGTCGACACGCTCGTCGAGCGCTCGTCGACGCGGATGTCGTCGTGTGCGATGGTCATCGGGCACCTCCTGCGGTGGCGTCTGCGGTGCGCTCGATCTCTCCTCGAAGCAGCTGCCACTGCTCCTCGAGCTGCGGAGATCGTGTCTCGGTCACGAAGCGGAAGAGGTCTTCGGGATCGATGTCGGTGTCGGAGTTGAGTGCGTCTCGCATCGCTGCCGCGATGCGCTCTGCCCCCTCGGCATACTCGGCCTCGAGCTCGGTGGTGAGTGCGCCGGTCTCGGTGAGGTGCATCCGCAGACGAGTCAGGGGGTCTCGCGCGACCCACGCCTGCACCTCGGCGCGTTCGCGGTAGCGGGTGTCGTCATCGGCGTTCGTGTGCGCCTGCATCCGATAGGTGTGGGCTTCGACGAGGGTCGGGCCTCCGCCTGATCGTGCGCGATCGACGGCCTCGCCGAGCACGGCCAGCACCGCGGCGACGTCGTTGCCGTCGACGCGCTGCCCCGGCATCCCGTAGCCGATCGCCTTGTGCGCGAGCGAGGGCGCCGCGGTCTGACGGCTGAGGGGAACCGAGATCGCGAACTCGTTGTTCTGCACGAAGAAGACGACAGGGACGTGGAACACCGCCGCGAAGTTCATGGCCTCGTGGAAGTCGCCCTCGCTGGTGGCGCCGTCTCCGCACAGGGCGATGACGACCGTGTCGTCTCCCCTCCGCTTCGCGGCGTAGGCGAAGCCGACCGCGTGCAGCAGCTGTGTCGCCAGGGGAGTGGCCTGTGGGGCCACATGGTGAGCGCGGACGTCGTAGCCGGAGTGCCAGTCGCCCTTCAGCAGCACCATCGCCTCAGCGGGTGCCACGCCCCGCGCGATCACCGCGACCGAATCCCGGTAGGTCGGGAAGAGCCAGTCGTCGGAGGCGATGGCGAGTGCGGCACCGATCTGACAGGCCTCCTGGCCGTGCGACGACGGGTAGACCGCGAGGCGTCCCTGACGCACGAGGGCGCTGGCCTGCTCGTTGATGCGGCGACCTTCGACGAGCCCCCGGTACGCCGACAGCAGTGTGTCGGTGCCGGGCAGTGCGTAGTCCTCGTCGGAGACGATCGCGCCATCGGCGTCGATCAGCTGCACCGCTGCGTCGCGCGGAAGCAGATCTGCATGTTCCATCCGTTCGCCCTCCTTGCCGAACCTGATGAGGCCAGCATGCCTCGCATGCGACAGTCGTCCAAGAGCGTCGGCCCGATCGTGGACGAATGCATCGTGCTTGCCACCACTCGTGCCAAAATGTCAGAATTCCGTGACAGGACGAAGGGGTTCCATGATCACGTTGGACGAGACGGACCACGCGATTCTCGAGCAGTTGCGGCTCGACGCCCGCGCCTCGATGACGGCCATCGCCGAGGTGGTGCACATCTCTCGAGCCGGCGCGCACGCGCGCATCAAGCGCCTCACCGATGCCGGGATCATCACCGGATACACGGTGCGCACCGACCCGGTGCTGCTCGGTCATCACGCGAGCGCGTATGTCACGCTCGCCATCGAGCAGGCCACCTGGCAGGAGGTCAGTGCCAGGCTCCGGATGATCCCCGAGATCGAGCACATGGCGCTGGTCGGCGGCGACTTCGACGTGATCCTGCTCGTGCGCGCGAGCGATGCGCGCGACCTCCGCCGCATCGTGCTCGAGGACATCCAGGCGATCCCGTCGATCCGCTCGACGAGGACGACGCTCATCTTCGAGGACTTCACCCTGATCTGAGCGGCGTCACGGCGCATCCTTCGCGCCAGGACATCTGCGGCGCGCTCCTCGACAAGTGCGCCGCCGCGAGCCATTCGACAATGAGACGAGCGTGCCGGCTCCTCGGCGCGCGACCCGCTCGAAGGAGAGTCCCGATGTCCGAATCCGCCGCATCCGCAGCCGCCGCGCTGCTCGACCGCATCCAGGCTCCGGAGGGCGGTGGGCGGGAGATCCCGGATGCCGCGACGCGTGACGTCATCGGTCGCGCGCCGGTGCACTCGGTGAGCGATCTCGACGCCGCGATCGCTCGGGCGAAGGCCGCCCAGCCCTCTTGGGAGGCGCTCCGTCACGAGAAGCGCAGCGCACTGCTCGTCGCCGCGGCAGACGCGATCGACGCGCACGCAGAGGCCCTCGCGTACCTGCTCTCCCGCGAGCAGGGCAAGCCGCTGAACGGGCCGAACGCGCGCTTCGAGCTGGGTGCGTGCTCGGCGTGGCTGCGCACGAACGCGGCGACCGTGCTCGACCCGCAGGTGCTGGTCGACGACGAGACCCTCCACGCCGAACTCGTGTACAAGGCGGCGGGCGTCGTCGGGGCCATCGGCCCGTGGAACTGGCCGCTGATGATCACGATCTGGCAGATCGGTCCGTCACTGCGCATGGGCAACACCGTGGTCGCGAAGCCGAGCGAGTACACGCCGCTCAGCGTGCTCGCGCTGCTCGCCGTGATGAACGACGTGCTCCCCGCGGACGTGCTGATCGGCGTCTCGGGCGACCGCGAGGTCGGAGCCCGCCTGGCGTCTCACCCCGACATCGCGAAGGTGATGTTCACCGGATCCACCGCCACCGGTCGCCGGATCATCGAGAGCTCGGCGGGGAACCTCGCCCGCCTGACCCTCGAACTCGGGGGCAACGACGCGGGCATCGTGCTCCCCGGCACCGATGTCGCGGCGATCGCGGAAGACCTCTTCTGGGGCGCCTTCATCAACACCGGTCAGACGTGTGCGGCGCTGAAGCGCCTCTACGTGCACGACTCGGTCTACGACGAGGTCGTGGACGCGCTCGCCGGGATCGCGGCATCCGTGCCGATCGGCAACGGGCTCGACGAGAACAACGTGCTCGGACCGCTGCAGAACCGGGCGCAGTTCGACATCGTCTCCCGCCTCGTCGAAGAGGCGAAGAGCCGCGGTGCGCGCGTCGTGACCGGCGGCGAAGCGGCTCCTGAACTCGGCGAGCTGTTCTATCGCCCGACGATCATCGCCGACATCGACAACGACGCCGCGCTCGTGCAGGAGGAGCAGTTCGGCCCGGCACTGCCGGTGATCCGCTACAGCGACGTCGACGAGGCTTTCGAGCTCGCCAACGCGGTCGAGGTCGGTCTCGGCGCCTCGGTGTGGTCGAGCGATCCGGATGCCGCGCGCGAGGCGGCGACCCGCATGGAGTCGGGGACCGTGTGGATCAACTCCCACGGCGGCCTGCATCCGATGGTGCCCTTCGGCGGGGTGAAGAGCTCGGGCTACGGCCTGGAGTTCGGTGTCGAGGGACTCAAGTCCGTCGCCGTGTCGCAGGTCGTGTCGGGCCCCGGACGGAAGGCTCAGGCATGAGGACCGCGATCGTCGTTGGAGCAGGGACATCGGGTGCGATCGTCGCGCGACGACTCGCCGATGCCGGCGTCGAGGTGACGCTGATCGAGGCCGGTGGTTACGACTCGAACCCCGCCATCCACGATCCGTCGAGGGCGGGGGAGCTGTGGCACTCCGCCGACGACTGGGACTTCTACACCGTCCCCCAGGAGCACGCGGCCGGACGACGACTGCATCTGCCTCGCGGCAAGGTCACCGGCGGATCGCATGCGCTGAACGCGATGATCTGGGTGCGGGGAGCCGCATCCGACTACGACGCCTGGGAGCGCAACGGCGCGACGGGATGGGGGTGGGATGCCGTCGAGCCCGTCTACGACGCGATCGAGAACGACCTGCTGCCGGTGACCGACGACTACGCACTGTCGCCGATCCAGGCGTCGATCATCGACGCCGCGGTCGAAGAGGGGCTGCCGCACAACCCGGACTACAACGGGGCACGCTCGACGGCGTCTCGCAGCAGCAGGTGACGATCCGGGACGGGAGGCGCGTGAACACGTGGATGACGTATGCGCAGCCGATCGCCGACCGGCTCACCATCGTCACCGGTCGCGAGGTGCACTCGGTGATCGTCGAAAGCGGTCGCGCAGTCGGGGTGCGTCTCGGAGAGGGGGTGGATGCCGAGGAGCTGCGGGCCGACGAGGTCATCCTCTCCGCCGGTGCGATCGGTTCGCCCGTGATCCTGCTGCGATCCGGCATCGGCCCGGCCGACGAGCTCTCGGCGCTCGGCATCCCGGTCGTCGTCGATTCGCCCTCGGTGGGCAAGAACCTGCACGACCACCTGCTCTCGCCGGTGATCTTCACGACCGAACGTCCGGTGGGTCCGCCGCAGACCGGTGTCTCGGTGACGCAGTCGCATCTGTTCTGGCGCAGCCGTGACGGGCTCGCGGAGCCCGATACGCAGCCCATCCACTTCTCGGTGCCGATGTGGGGCGACCTCGAGCCGCGAGGCGATGACGGGTTCACGCTCATGGCCGGACTCGTCACCCCGCACAGCCGTGGTGCGCTGACCCTCTCCGGACCCGATCTCGCAGACCCGCCCCTGATCGACCTCGCCGCCCTCGAGGACGACCGGGACGTGGCGGCGCTCGCGGCATCCGTGCGGCAGTGCCGCAGGATCGGCGCGCAGCCCGCGCTCGCGGAGCAGTGGGGCGCGATGGAGGTGTATCCCGGGCCCGAGGTGTCGGATGCCGACGTCGAGGACTGGGTGCGCCGCACCGCCATCACCTATCACCACCAGGTCGGCACCTGCCGGATGGGGGCGGATGCCGAGGCAGTGGTCGATCCGACGCTGCGGGTGCGAGGCGTCGAGGGACTGAGCGTGATCGACGCTTCGGTGATCCCGACCGTCCCGACCGGCAACACGAATGCGCCGGCCGCGATGATCGGCGAGCGCGGCGCGAGCTTCCTGCTGGGGCGGTGACATCGGGCCGACTCGCCTCGATCGCTGAAGCCCCCTCCCGCAGACGTTCGCAGGAGGGGGCTTCGGCATCCGTCGGCTGTCAGCTCGCCGTGTACACCTCTCGTCCTTCGAACCAGGTCGAGAGCACGGGCGTGTGCACGATCTCGTCGGCAGGGCCGGCGATCGCATCCCGGGCGAGCACGACGAAGTCCGCGGACTTGCCGGGCGTGAGAGAACCGGTCTCGGTGCCGAGGCCCATGGCCGTCGCTGCATTGATGGTGAAGACCTCCAACGCCTCCTCCGCCGTGATGGCCTGCTCCGGCCACAGCACTCCCGGAGCGCGACCCAGCGGGTCGGCACGGGTCACGAGTCCCTGCAGACCCTCGAGCGTGTTCGGCGACTCGCTGACCGGCCAGTCCGATCCGCCGGCGACGAGCGCGCCGGCGTCGAGCAGGGCACGGTTGGGCTGAGAGTGCTCGGCCCGGTCGCCGAGCACTTCGGCCAGCGCCTGCGGGATGACCCCGGGGAACCAGATGAACGGTGAGATGTCGGCCGACACATCCAGCGCACGCAGACGAGGGATGTCGTCGTCGGCGAGGAACTGGCCGTGCGCGATCTGGATCGGCGTCGTGAAGCCGTCGGCTCGGATGCCCTCGGCGACGTCGAGCACGAGCCGAGCCGAGCCGTCGCCGGTGCAGTGCACCTTGGCCCCGAGTCCCCGCTCGGCCACCGAACGCAGCCAGGCGAAGAGCTCTTCGGCGGTCATCGTCGTCTCGCCATGGAAGTGCGCGCCGTGCACGGCATCGGCCACGTAGGGCTCGAGGAACGAGGCGGTGCGCGCGGGAGGCACCCCGTCGAGGAAGATCTTCACGAAGTCGGGCCGGTGATGGGGCGTGCGGAACTCCTCGCCGCGTGCGATGAGCGGCTCTCCGATCGGATCGAATCCGAAGATCTCGTCGTTGATCAGGAGCGACGAGACGACCCAGGCGTTCAGCTCCTGCGCGCGGTCGAGCGTGGCCAGAGCGTCGAGGATGTCGGTCGACACCCCGGCATCCTGGAACGTCGTGATGCCGAACGAGTTCAGGATCTCGACCCCGCGGCGGGAGGCGGCGACGTGCTGCTCGCTCGTCAGCCCACCGCTGCGGTCGTACGCCTCCTGCACCGGGATGCCGGCCGCTTCCAGCAGCACTCCGGTCGGCGTCCCGTCGTGGGGGTCGAGCACCGTGACCCCAGCGGACGGGATGCTGTCGGCGGTGATCCCCGCGAGCTCGAGCGCACGCGTGTTCGCCCAGCGGTTGTGGCGCGAGTCCTCGACGATGACGACAGGGCGTCCGCCCGCCGCCTCGTCGAGTCGCCGTCTGCTCGTCGTGTTCGCCAGAGCGGGAAGCAGCGTGGTCGACACCGAGCCGCCGACGATCCATGCGTCGGGCGGCAGGGTCGAAGCCCTGTCCCGCACGAGGTCGAGGATGCGGTCGAGGGAGAGTGACGGAGGCAGCGAGAGTTCGAAGAGCTCGGTGCGACCGGCCATCGCGTGGTGGTTGTGCACGTCGACGAAGCCGGGATAGACCGCGGCGGCCCCGACGTCCAGCACTCGCGTGCGCGGCCCGCGATGAGCATCCACCTCCTCCCTGGTGCCGACGGCGAGGATCCGGCCGGCGCGCACCGCGAACGACTCCACGACCGGATGCCGACGATCCGCCGTACGGATCACCGACCCCGTGACGATCAGATCGGCCTCGGCCGCCACCATGTCAGAGCGCTCCGAACAGCGCGGGCTCGAGTCCCGCCGCGTGGTGGGTGGTGGAGAGCAGGCGGCCGTGAGCGCCGAAGGTGAAGTGCGTCGGAACCTCTCCCGACTCGTCGAGGCCGAACAGCACCCCGTGCGAGCGGATCGCGTTCACGTCACGGTGATCGGCGATCGTCACGGACGCGCACGGGATGACCTTCTCGCGCCACGCGAAGATGTAGATGCCGGGGCGCACCTCCCACACGCTGTTCTCGTCGGTGTCTGCGAGCCCTCGTTCGGGGCCGGCGAGGCACTGCCACGAGTACCAGCGCTCCGAGAGATAGACATGCTCGTATGCGTGCTCCTCGCTGTACACCCACTCGACCCGGCGACCGATGAGGGTCGTGGTGGGTGCCGGCTCGGCTCCTGTCACCGCAGCGCCCTCGATCACCGACGGGGCGAAGACGTGCTGCACGCGGGTGCGGCCCTGCTCGGGGGCAGGCAGGATCACCGAGATGACCGCGAGCGCCCGACCGTGACGCAGATCGACGACCAGCGACACGGCCTCGTTCGGCAGATAGTCGTGATGGAACTGCACGAAGTAGAGGTCGTCGTCGACTTCGAAAGCCTCGTAGTCGTCGGTGTCGGAGGCGGCTTCCGTGGCGTCCTCCGCGCCCGGGTGGTAGTCCCAGGTCACCGTGGTGTCGGCGAACCGATGCGAGATGCGGGTTCCTCGTGCGTCGACGACGGTGATCGTCTGACCGCTGAGGGCCGTGGAGTGCGGTGCCTTGTTCGCGTCGAAACCGGGCGCGAGACCTTCGAGGGGCAGCCAGGTGGAGGTGTCTGCGGGGTTCAGAGTCGTCATGTCTCTCCTTGATGGTGGGGTCTGTGGGGCGTCAGCGGTCGCTGAAGCGCTCGAGGTCGGAGGCGAGTCCTTCGTAGACGGCCGGCTTCGATCGCTTCAGGTACGCGCCGTAAATGATGCCGCCGATCAACGCGAGCACGAGCAGCAACGGCATGAGTCGGATCGCGAGCTCTTCGGAGCCGGCGACGATGTTGAAGTTCACGACGGCGAGCACCGAGATCGCGGCGATGCCGAGGAACCCGATCCCGGGAGCGATGAACGTGCTCCAC
The DNA here is from genome assembly GCF_052045655.1 of Microbacterium sp. 22215. Taxonomy (NCBI): domain Bacteria; kingdom Bacillati; phylum Actinomycetota; class Actinomycetes; order Micrococcales; family Microbacteriaceae; genus Microbacterium; species Microbacterium sp. 22215. The sequence goes on along the minus strand of NZ_JBQEPC010000003.1, from coordinate 67,211 downwards.
CAGCGGGGGTCGCCCTTGCGCCGGAAGTACACGACGATCGAGATCGCCGCGAGTCCCTGCAGGATCAGCACGCTCAGCGTTCCGAACCCCAGCATCGCGGGCACCAGGGTGAGGATCGGGTCGGCTCCGGCGATCGCGAAGATGATCGCGACGAGCGCGGCGAACGAGGCCTGCACGATGCCGGCGAGCTGCGGGGCGCCGTTGGAGCGAGTGCGGGCGAGGGCCTGAGGCAGGATGCGCGAGCGGCCGAGCGAGTAGAGGTAGCGCGTCGCGGAGTTGTGGAACGCGAGCATGGCCGCGAACAGGCTGACCAGAAGCAGGACCATCATGACCGTGGTGAGCGGCCCGCCGAGGTACTGCTGGGACAGCATGAAGATGAGGTCGCCGGTCGGCAGGTGCTCGAGAGCCGTGGCCTGTGCCTGCGCGACGCCGGTCGCGCTGACGACCGCCCAGGTGGTGACGCCCAGGATCACACCGATCGCGATGATCGAGGTGTAGGTGGCGCGGGGGATGGTGCGCAGCGGCTGCTTCGCCTCTTCGCTGAACAGCGCGGTCGCCTCGAAGCCGAGGAACCCGGTGGCGGCGAGCAACAGACCGATCGGCAACGATCCCGAGAACACGGCCTCGGGGCTGAATGCGCCGAGGTCGTACCCGGTCTGCACGAGCACCGATACGTCGAAGACGACCAGCATCAGCACCTCGAGCACGAGGCAGACGCCGAGGATCTTCGATGAGAAATCGACGCCGACCCTCGCGAGCACGAAGCACACGGCGATCGACAGCAGGCCCCAGACCAGCCAGTTCACGTCGAGGCCGGTGAGGTCGCGGATGATGTTCTGCATGAAGAAGCCGCTGGTGCCGATGGTGCCGACGACGAAGAAGTTGTAGCCGAGGGTCGCGATCAGCCCGGCGATCAGCCCACCCGTGCGGCCGAGACCCTTCACGACGAAGGCGTAGAAACCGCCGGCGTTCACGAGCTGCTTCGACATCTGCGCGTAGCCCACCGCGAACAGCAGCAGGATCACGGCTACGAGGAAGAAAGACATCGGTGTGCCGCCGCCGTTGCCGAGCGCGATCGCGAGGGAGGCGACCACCACGATGCCGGTCAGAGGCGCGACGGCCGCGAGGACGAGGAAGACGATCCCGGCGACGCCCAGTGCGCCGGGTCGGAGAGAAGTGTGGTCCTGCTGCGTCGTGGACGCAGATGTCGGGTCTGCCACGTCGGCTCCTTTGCTCGGTGACGGCCGTGCGTGACGGCCTCGACGACGAGAGACGTCGCCGATAGAGCGATTCTGCTCGGGTGGTGCCCGCGGCGGTTGACGCTGAGCGAAGGACGATGGTTCCAGCGCGCACAGCACCCTGCGTCGCATTCACGGAGCGGAGGAGCGGGAGCAGGATGACGGTGAAGACACCGCCGTCCTCACCGCGTGATCGGCGCAGCGGCGGAGTCTCGGGGAGACCATGGATCTGCAGCTGAACGGCACCACCGCCCTGATCACGGGTGCGGCGAGCGGCATCGGCCGTGCGACCGCCCTCGCGCTCGCCGCGGAAGGGGTCCGTGTCGCGCTGCTCGATCGCGATGCTGCATCTCTCACCGAGGTGGCCGGCGTCATCGGAGGAGCGGTCGTGCTCGTGGCAGACGTCACGGATGAGGCGCAGCTGGCCCGTGTCGTGGAGAAGGCGGTGGACGCGCTCGGTGGGTTGGACGCGGTCGTGTGCTGCGCGGGGATCTCGGGTCCTGTGGGGTCGCCGATCGATGAGATCTCACCGGCTGAGTGGAATGCGGTGTTCGCGGTCAATGTCACGGGGGCGTTTCTCGTGGTGTCGGCGGCGCTCCCTGCGCTGCGCGCCGCCGCTGCCGCATCCGTCGTCCTGATCTCGAGCGACTCAGCGTTCGTCGCCTCCGCCGGCATGGTGCCGTACTGCGCGTCGAAGGCGGCGCTCGTGCAGTTCGGCCGTGCTCTGTCGGTCGATCTGGCAGGCGACGGCATCCGGGTGAACACGGTCGCGCCGTCGATCGTGGACACGCCGATGAGTCGGGGCGATCTCGGAGCGGATGCCTTCGCGGCGCCGCGCTTTCCCGTGCAGACCGCCGAGGAGGTGGCCTCGCACGTGGCGTACCTGGTGTCGCCGCGCAGCCGCGCGATCAACGGCACGACCGTCGTCAGTGACTTCGGATTCTCAGCCCGATCAGGCTTCCCCGCCTGATCCCCATCGACCGGAGGATCGCGCGGGAGCGCAGAGAATCGCGCGGGAGCGCGGAGGAACAGGAGCAGAAATGGGACTTGCAGTGGGATCCACCGTCTCGGGGCGGGTCGTCGTCATCACCGGAGGAGGCACAGGCATCGGCGCGGCGATCGCCGAGCGGTACGCCGCCGAGGGGGCGCACGTCGTCGTCGTCGGACGCCGCGCCGAACCCCTGCGCGCGGTGGAAGCCGCGGTGGGCGCGCACCCGATCGTGGCGGATGCCGCCGACACGGTGTCTGCGAAGGCCGCCGTCGCCGAGGTGCTCGCCACCTTCGGGAGGCTCGACGTCCTCGTAGCGAACGCCGGCGGTCATGGGTTCTCGCCCGTGGCCGACACCGACGATGACGGGTGGGAAGCCGCGATCCGCGCCAACCTCACCACGGCGTTCGTCATGGCGCGGGAGGCGCTTCCGGCGCTGATCGAGGCCAAGGGGCAGATCGTGATCGTCTCGTCCCTGGCAGGGCTCTTCGCTGGGCCCTCTGTGGCAGGCTACACGGTGGGCAAGCACGCGCTCATCGGGCTCACACGAACCCTTGCTCGTGACTACGGGCGTCAGGGTGTGCGGGTCAACGCGATCTGCCCCGGATGGGTGCAGACCCCCATGGCCGACGACGAGATGGACGAGTTCGCGACCCACGCCGGGCTGGGATCTCGCGAGGAGGCGTATGCAGCCGTGACGGCCGATGTGCCGCTGCGTCGACCTGCACGGCCCGCGGAGATCGCCTCGGTGGTGCGATTCCTCGGATCGGGGGAGTCGTCGTACGTCACCGGGGCCGTGATCGTGGCTGACGGTGGATCCCATGTCGTGGATGTGCCGACCATCGCCTTCGACCACGCAGGGATGTAGGGGCGTTCGGTCGCGGGTGGCTCTCAGTCGTGGTGAGGCCCAGCGGTCGCTGTTATCCGGTGGTCGTTGTCGACCCTCCTGCGGTCCTCGTGCCGTTCCTGCCGCAGCCCCTCCTGCAGTCCCTTCCGGTGTTCCTTCTGCGGTTCCTTCCACTGTTTCTCCTGTGGTTCTTTCCGGTGTTCCTTCCGCTGTTTCTCCTGTGGTTCTTTCCGGTGTTCCTTCCGCTGTTTCTCCTGTGGTTCTTTCCGGTGTTCCTTCCGCTGTTTCTCCTGTGGTTTTTTCGGTGTTCCTTCTGCGGTTCCTTCCGCCGCCCTCCGCGGTCTCTTCCGCCGTCCCTTCCGCCGTCCCTTCCGCGGTCCCTTCCGCGGTCCCTTCCGCCGTCCCTTCCGCGGTCTCGTCCGCCATCCACGTGCAGCATTCTGGGAGATTGGAATACGCATCTGAACTGGGGTAATTCGGGGTCGTTTCCGGTCTTCAGTGTCGGTGGTCCCGTGTTGACTTACGGGTATGAACAGCACCGCGGAGCTTCTGGATCGGGTCATCGCCGACCTCGATGCGGTGCTGTCCGATGACGCGCTCGCGGGGCTGTCGGATGCGGACCGGGTGGCGGTGTTACAGGGTGCGGGGGCTGCGTTCCGTCGGGTCGAGGCGGTGATCGTGGAGACGATCGCGACGGGTGATGCGGTGGACTTCCCGCATGCGGCGGGGTGCCGGGGTCTGAACGAGTTGCTGCAGCGGATGCTGCGGGTGGACGTGCGGGCTGCGTCGCGGGTCGACCGGGTCGTCGATCTGGTGCGACGGCCGGTGAGTCTGGCGGGGGAGCGGATGCCGGCCCGGTGGGCGGAGCTGCGGCTCGCGTTGCTGGACGGGGTGGTCGGTGTGGCCGGGTTTCTCGTGGCGACGGGTCCGATCGAGAGGGTGTGGGATCGCCTCACCGTCGATCAACGCCTCGCGGCGGATGTCGCGCTGGCCGGGTGCGCGCGCGGGCACGGCGTCGTGGTCGCCGATGACTCGGATGCGGACGATCTCGAGGCTGATTCGCCGGGGCCTGCGCCGACCGTGCAGGACTTGAAGGCTCTCGCGGAGGATCTCGCGTCGATGTTCGACCCGGACGGGGAAGAACCCAAGGATGAGGTCTCCCGGCGCCGGCGGGGCGTCACGATCGGCCGGCTGAAGGACGGAGTGCACGCGATCCGCGGGTATCTGACCCCGGACGCCGCGGCGCAACTGCAGTTGATCCTGGACGCGATCCTCAACCCCAAGGGCGACGGCCCACCGATGCCCGGCGTGCACTTCTCACCGAGCGACGGTGCGGATACTGATTCTGACGTCGACGTCGACGTCGATGGTGACGCGGATGGTGGCGCAGACGGTGGCGGTGGTGACGCGGATCCGTTCAACTCTGATCCGCGGTGTGTGCTCGATGATCGCACCGTGGCGCAGAAGCGCCATGATGCTCTCGCGATGATCTTTCAGATCGCCGCCCGACACAAGAACATGCCCACTCTCGGTGGGTCGTCACCGGTACTCGTGGTGAACGTCGATGCGAAAGACCTCGCCGCGCACGGTCACGGCGGGTGGGCGACGATCCCGGGATCCGGGGCCCACGTCCCGTCTCCGTCGCGGCGCAGGTCGCATGTTCAGGTTCGATCCAGCGGGTGCTGATGGATGAGGGCCGGATCATCGGGATCACGACCACCGACCGGATCTTCACCGTGTATCAACGGCGGGCGATCATCGCCCGTGACAAGGAGTGTCTGATCCCGGGGTGTCATGTGCCGGCGTCGTGGTGTGAGATCCATCACGTCACCGAGCATGCGCGGGGCGGTCCGACGCACACGGATAATGGTGTGCCGTTGTGCTGGTGGCATCACCGAAGTCTCGGTTCCTCGGGGTGGGAGATCCGGATGAATGATGGTGTCCCGCAGGTGCGGGGCCCGCGGTGGTGGGACCCCGAGCAGCGATGGCGCACCCCACGACTCAGCGCCGCCCGGCTGAAACTCCCCGCGCAGCTCACCCGCGCTGGATGACCTGGGCGTGCCCGATCGAAGCGACCCCGTCACGCGATCGTCGACGCGACGGCTGCGACATCAGGGCATCACCGCATCACGGCATCACGGCATCATCGAACCGTGAGCTCGAAGCCGCCGTCGATCGGCACGACGGCGACCTGGGTGAGGTCATCGACATGGAAGGTCGGTTCATGGGAGATCGCGTGAGAGCCGACGCCGATCACGCGCATCCCCGCGGCGTGAGCGGCCTGGATGCCTGCGCCCGAGTCCTCGAACACGACGCAGTCGGCAGGATCGATGCCGAGCAGCTTGGCGCCCAGCAGGAAGCCCTCAGGATCCGGCTTCGATGCCGACACGTTCTCCGCTGTCACAGTCAGCGACGGAACGGCGAGACCCGCCTGCCCCATGCGCGCATTCATCAGCGTGAGATCGGCCGAGGTCACGATCGCGTGCGGGTAGGGGAGCAGCGCAGAAAGAAGCACATCCGCGCCCTCGATCGCGACGACTCCGTCGACGTCCTGGCTCTCGTTCGCCAGCATCACGGCGTTCTCCCGGATGTTGATCGCGTGGTCGCGCTCCGGCAACATGATCGCCATGCTCTGATGGCCCTGGCGTCCGTGGACGACGCGCAGCACCGTCGCGGGGTCGATCCCGTGGGGCTCGGCCCAGGACAGCCACAGGCGTTCCACGACGGCCGTCGAATCGACGAGAGTCCCATCCATGTCGAGCAGGACGGCGCGGGCGCTGATGGTCTCGGTCATCACCCCAGGCTACTGCGGCCATAACGTCCGCTCATCGCCGACGGTCTGACGGCGGCTGGAGTGCTGCGAAACCGCCTGTTAGTGTGGCGAATCATCGTCGAGAACCGGGGGGATCTCTTGTCCAGCACACCGACACGTCACGGACGCGGTCTTCTGATCGGCGCAGGCGTCATTCTCGTCGCTGCATTCCTCGGCTGGCTCGTCCTCAGAAACCACGGAGGTTGGGGAGTGGACGTCGGCATGGGGAGCATCCTCGGATGGGTGACGCACGGGGTCGCGCTGCCCGTGCTGCTCGGCGGAGTCGCCCTCATCGCCCGAGGGACGACCAGGCCCCCGAGTTCGGACTCAGACACGGACGGCTGACGTCGCTCAGGTCACTCACCCGCCGAGATACGCGCGGTGCAGCAGCTGCGGGTCTTCCTGCAACGCCACCGAAGTGCCCTGGAAGGACACCTGCCCGCCGGCCACGACGACCGCCTCGCGCGCGAGTCCGAGGGCGAGCTGCGTGAACTGCTCGACGAGAAGCACGCCGACGCCCGATTCCGCGATCGAGGTCACGATCGGCATCAGCCGCATGAAGACGACCGGAGCGAGCCCGAGCGACATCTCGTCGATTAGCAGGATCCTCGGCTTCGCGGCGAACGCGCGGGCGAGCACCACCATCTGCTGTTCGCCGCCCGACAGCAGCGCGGTCGGTGAATCGATGCGCTTCTCGAGCTCGGGGAACTGCGCGAGTGCAGCATCCACCTCCGCCGGAGTCCGTGCGGTCAGTGAGATGTTCTCGCGCACCGTCAACGAGGGGAACACCGCGCGGCCCTGTTCGATGTGCACGATGCCGCGGCGTGCCCTGGCCACTCTCGAAAGCTTGTCGAGGGGCTCGCCGTCGAGCGTGAGCGTCCCCGCCGAATGCGGTGTCACGCCCGACACCGATTCGATCAGGCTCGTCTTTCCGGCACCGTTCGGGCCCACGAGCGCCAACACCTCACCGCCTCGGACGGTCAGCGAGACGTCGGAGATCACGGGACCTGCTCCACGGCTGACAGTCACCGCATCCAGTACGAGTTCGCTCACTTCAGCAGCTCCGTCTCTCCCATGTATGCCTTCACGACGGCCGGGTTCGCGAGGACGTCCGCCTGCGGGCCCGAAGCGAGCACCCGACCGAAGTCGAGCACCGTGAGCGTCGGGCAGACCGAGCGCACCAGATCCAGATCGTGTTCGATGATGATCAGCGCCACCCCATATCGATCGGGCAGCTCGCGCAGCCGCGCCGCGAGCGCGAGGTGCTCCTCGTGCGACAGGCCCGCCGCGGGCTCATCGAGGATCAGCAGCCGCGGACGAGCGAGCACGTTCGCGGCCACCTCCACGAGCCTGCGAGTGCCGACATCGACGCTCGACAGGCGCGAGCGCGCGGACGGGCATCCGAAGAACTCCAGCACCTCATCGATGTCGGAGACCGCGAGTCGACGTCGAGCGACGAACCGCACATATGCGCCGACCGTGAGGGCCGGCGGCACCCTGTCCTGCTGGAAGGTCCGTCGCAGCCCCAGTCGCGCACGACGAGTGGGCGACAGGCCGCCGAGATCACGGTCGCCGAGGAGCACCCGCCCGCCGTGCTTCGGAAGGAAGCCGCTGATCGCGTCGACGAACGTCGACTTCCCGGCGCCGTTCGGTCCGATGAGGCCCATGATCGACGCGGCGGGAACCTGGAAGGACACATCGTCCAGCGCCTTGAGCGCGCCGAACTGCACGGTGAGTCCCTCGACCGTGAGCACGGGTGCGCCATCCAGCGCTTGTTCGTCGGCAGTCGCGGTCGTCGTGGTGGTGATCACGGCGGCATCGGCGTCGGCATCCGGGGGCAGCGCCGACAGTGTCGCGGTCGCGGTCCTGCGATCCGCGCGCTTCCAGATCAGATTGCGGATCCCCTGCCCGAGGTTGGTGCCGCTCGTGAGAGCCTGCACGCCCAGCACGCCGAAGACGACGAACGCCCAGTCCTGCGGAACACCCCAGCGCTTGAGCAGCTCGGGGACGACCACCCAGAGGATGCCGCCGAAGATCGCCATGTCGATCAGATGCGCCCCCGACATGATCGCGAGTACGTACAGCGCGAGCGACTGCAGCGGCGTGAAGCTCGACGCGAACGGCAGCTGCACCTGCCCGGCGAGCAGCCCACCCGCGATACCGCCGAGGGCGGCCGAGACCGCGAAGGCCGTGAGTTTGGCGCTCTGCACGCTCTGCCCCGCCGCGGCCGTACCCCGCTCGGAGAACGCGACGGCCTTCCAGCTCGAGCCCCACCGGCCCCGCTGCAGGAAGAACACGCCGAGCGCGCAGACGGCCAGCACGACGATCGAGAGGAAGAAGAACTCCCGATCATTGGAGAACAGTTCGGGCCGCTCGATCGCTGTGCCGTCGGCGGAGCCGGGGAACTGGATCTGCACCAGCGTCACGTCGGCCGCTGCCGCGAAGCCGAGCGTCACGACGGCGAGGTTGACGCCCCGCAGCCGAAGCGCGGGCAATCCCACGAGGATGCCGACGAGACCCGCGGCGATGCCGCCGCACACGAGCCACACGACGAAGCCGCCGGGTGCCTGCATGACGTTGAGGAGCGACACGATCCAGGCGCCGACAGCCGCGAACGTGAGCTGGCAGAGGGCGATCATGCCGGCGGATCCCGTGACGATGCCGAGCCCGAGGATCGCGATCGACGCGATGACCGCGCTGATCGCGAGGAACACGAAGTAGCCCGGCAGCGCCGCGCTCAGGATGGCGCCCACGCCGATCGCGGCGACGGCGACGGCGAAGGGCCAGGACAGACGGAACCAGGGACGGTCAGCGAGCGGCATCCCACACCTCCTTGCGCTGCGTCCACAGGAGGAGGACGACGATGAACAGGAACGGGAGGAAGTTTCGTACGAGGGCGACCTCGTCGATCTGTGCGACGAGGCCGCTGAGCACACCGAGCACCACGCCGCCGATGACGGCGAGGTCGAGGCGACGGAAACCTCCGAGAAGAGCGGCCGCCGCGGCGGGGACGATGAGCATGGCGAGGCTGGTCGCGTCGTTCGACTGCGACGGCGCCACGATGATGATCGCGATCGCGCTGATCACCCCGGTGACGAACCATACGGCGATCGAGAGGGGACGCGAGCGGATGCCGAGCAGCTCGGCCGTCGTCGGCCGCTCGGACAGAGCACGCAACTGCGTGCCGACCCTGGTGCGTCGAAGGACGATCCGCACAGCGACCGCGGTGACGATGGCCATGACGACCGTCGCGACCGTCACCTGGCTGATCACGACGCCTCCGAAGGAGAACGCGGGGCCGGCGATGATCGGGGTGAACGGCTGCGGCTTGTTGCCGAACAGGATGAACGACAGGGAGATCAGCAGGAGCAGCGGCCCGACGGTCATCGCCGACCGGGTCGTCGTGGATGCCTCGGAGAGCCACGTCGCCGCGATCCATCCGATGGCGGCGGAGAGAAGCCCGCCGACGAGCACGCCGAGTACGGAGGCGAGCCAGATCGGCACCCCGAGCTCGCTGACGAACCACACCGCACTGAACGCTCCGAACATCGCAGTCGCGGCCTGTGCGAAGTTGACGACGCGCACGAGGCGGGACATCAAGGTCAGGCATACGCCGAGGACGGCGTAGAGACCGCCGGCGGCGAGACCGGCTATGGCGCCTTGCAGCATGAGGCGTCCTTTCTGATCTGAGGATTCTGATCCCAGGCGGGCCCGGAACAGCGAGGGGGAGAAGAACCTGCCGCCGAGAATGCGCTCGGCGGCAGGCGGGGATGGCTACTCGCCGATGCGCAGCCAGTCGTCGGCGACCTTCTCCCAGGAGTTCGTGCCGGATTCGAGGACGATGGGCCAGCCCGCGGTGTTCTGCGTGCCGAAGACATACGGCGTCCCGACCATCGGGTTCTCGATCGCATCCATTCCCCGCAGCGCTTCGGTGACGCTCTCGCGGGTGATGTCGCCGTCCATGCCCTCGAGCACCTCGATGAAGTACTTCGCCGCGAGGTATCCGCCCTGGCTGAACGACGTGAGCGGGATGTCGTTGGCCTCCATCAGCTCGCGCCACTCGGTGTTGATCTCGTCGTCGTCGGTGAAGGGGTAGAACTCGGCGGGGACGTAGATCCCCGCACCCGCGTTGTCGATCGCTCCGGCGAAGTTCTCGCTGTAGACGCTGGTCAGATACAGCCAGGTGACGTCGTCCCAGCCCTGGGCGTTCGCGGCTTTGACCTGGCCGATCGCGTCGGGCTCGACCGGGTTGATCGCGAGCGCCTTGCAACCCTGCTCGCGCGCCTTCACGATGTACGGCGTGTAGTCCGAAGCGCCGTACGGCACCGTGTCGTCGACGTACTTCGGCTCCTTGCCGGTGATCTCGGTCCACTTGTCGATCGCGGCCTGGTAGGTCGGACGCGTGGATCCTGCGATCTCGAGCAGGATGCAGATGTCGTCGAGCCCGAGCACCTCGGAGCCGTACTGCAGCGTGAGGGTCATGTCGTTGAACGGACCGACGTTCGCCGGCGAGATGTTGTCGCTCGCGAAGCATCCGGTGTCGACGCCGATACCGGGCATCGAGAGGATGTCCTCCTGCTCGTAGTACTTGGCGTTGATCTCGCACTCGATGAGGCTGGCCGAGCCGACGAGCGCCACTGCTCCGTCGCTCCCGACGAGTTCGCGGGCGGATGCGGTGGCGGTCGCCGGGTCTCCCTTGTCGTCGAGGGTCTTGTACTCGATGGTCCGGCCGTCGAGACCACCGGCCTCATTGAACGCGTCGAAGACCGCGGCTGCCGCCTGCGACGCTTCCGGGAAGGTGGCGGGCCCGCTGATCGTGTTCACGGAGCCGACGACGATGGGGGCTCCTTCGCCTCCGCCGCTTCCGTCGTCGCCGGCGCAACCGGCCAGGGTGAGGGCTGCCACGGCGATGAGCGCCGCGGTGCCGGATACTCGCTTGTTCATGTGGTTCCTGCCTCTCGCGTTCGGGTGATGCTGTGTGTTCGGGTGATGCTGTGTGTTCGGGTGATGCTGTGTTCGGGTGGTGCTGTGTGTCGTGCGGGTCGCGCCGTCAATCGCGCAGTGCGCGGTTGACGAGCTCGGTGTCGGTGAACTGCTCGAAGGCGACGACCTTGCCGTGCGCCAGCCGCCAGACGTGCGCGACGCGGGCAGCGAAGAATCGACCGGTCGACCGATAGGTGCCCGAGTAGGTGCCGATGCCCACGACCACGTCGCCGCCGTCGATGACCTCGTCGATCGTGACGGTGTAGTCGTCCCACTCCTCCTGGATCCGCGCGAACACGTGGGCCGTGACGGCAGCCGGCCCGATGTACGTGCCGGCATAGGGGAAGCCGGCCGCTTCGGTCCAGTGCACGTCGGCGGCGAACGACTCGAGCATGCCGTCGAGGTCTCCGCGGTCGTTGGCCGCGTAATGGGCCGTGATGATGTCTGCGTTGCCCATGAGGGATCCCTTCGTCCTCGAAGAATCGGTGCTGTGTCAGACCGGCTGCGCGTCGGGATAGTCGACGGAACCGAGAGGGTAGATGTGTCCGCCGCCTCGCGAGTGCTCGGCGTCGCCGTCGCCGTTCAGGCCGAGGAAGATGCCGGTCGTCATCAGCTGATAGCCGAGGTCGTGCAGCCAGACGCTGGCGACCGCGATTCGGAACTCGCGGAAGCAGAAGAGGTAGAGACCGTCGGCGAACTTCCAGACAGTCGACAGGTCCATGTCACCGTGGCCGCGCTGCACGCCCTCGAGGCATTGCCACGCGTAGCGCCGGCTCGAGATGTACACGTGCTCGTACAGATGGTGAGGGCTGTAACGGTAGATGTTGCGCTTGCCGATGAGATCGCGGCTCGGGCCGGGCACCTCTCCGCTGGCCGCGCCCCGATCCGTGGTCGCCGCCCAGAAGTCCTGCCCGACCTGCGGGATGCCTTCGACGGCCTCGGCGGCGATACGCGATCGCACGACCGTGGCGCGATGCGTCGTGGTGGAGTAGACGACCGTGATCGCCTCCCGTTCGCGGCTCTCGAGCGGGATGTTGACGAACATGACGTCATCGCGCACCGCGACGGCGTCATAGGGGTCGGTGCCTGACTCGCCGAGACCCGACCAGGTGACAGCCACGGCGTCGAACGAGAGCGACAGGGTGGAATCGTCGTCGAGCGTCAGCGTGATCATGGTGCCCGAAAGCGAGGCGTTCGGCAGCCGGAACGTGTCGATCCCCGCGGCGAACTCGTCGTAGGTGCGCCATTCGTCGAGCGCCGGGTCGGTCGTGACAGGGGCGGTCATGGGGATCCTGACGTCGCATGCGGCGGAGCATCCTCGCTCCGGGCACCGCATCCTCGCGGTGTGCTTGCCTCATGCTCCGGCGAGGCACGGCATCCGTTCAAGGGATGGGGAGCCATCGCGCGCCGAGAGTCAACCGGCGTGCCCTCCGGGGCAAGGACGTGCCCGGCTGGTCGATCGGCGACGGGCTGAGCGCGCGCCCGAACGGGCGCTGGGTGCGAGTCGGAACGCGGGATCGGCGCCCGTCGGAACGCGCGATCGGGTCGCGTCGGGACGCGCGATCAGTGCGCGGCGCGGTACTCGCTGGGGGAGACGCCGAAGGCCGTCTTGAACGCACGGCTGAAGTGCGCGGCGTCCACGAACCCCCAGCGTGCGGCGATGGCCGCGACCGGGCGGTCGGCGAGCATCGGGTCGAGCAGATCGCGTCGGCACTGCTCGAGGCGCCGCGTGCGGATCCACGTCGAGACCGTCACGCCCTGCTCCTGGAACAGCCCGTGCAGGTGTCTCGTCGAGATGAAGTGCGCCGACGCGATCGAGGCGGGTCCGAGGTCGGTGGAGGCGAGGTTGCGGTCGATGTACGAGCGGATGCGCTGCACCAGTGCGCGGTGCGGGTCGGCCGACCCCTCGTCGAGCCCGAGTTCTCGCGTGAAGACGGTCGTGACGAGGTCGAGCGCGCTGTGCGCCAGTCGTGCCCCGGTGGTTCCGGCGAGCTGATCGAGGTTGCCGGCGAGCTGTGTGAGGTAGGGCACGACCATTCCGCCGAGCCCGCCCTGCCCCGAGATCCGCACGGCCGTGAGCTGACCGACCATGTCGGCCGGAAGGCTGATGAGGTGCTTGGGGAACATCACGACCATGGTGCGGAAGTCGTCGTCGAACACGAGGGAGTACGGGCGATCGGTGTCGTACACGGCCAGGTCGCCCGGCTGCAGCACGGCTTCGCGGTCGTCCTGGATCAGCATCCCGGTTCCGGCGAGCATCAGGCTGAGCTTGAAGTAGGACCTGTCGCTGCGGGCGATGAGCTCGGGGGTGCGCTCGACGACATGCGAGGTCGCGCGCACCTCGTTCACATGCACCTCGTCGACGGATGCTCCGCGGATCACCCCTCGGAAGTGGTCGGGACCGTTGGTCGATACCTGAAGGGGGACGAACGACTCCGACACCGCGGCCCGGAACTCGCTGATGTTGCGCGCGATGAGCGTGGATACCGACTCGGCGGGGGCTGCGGGCACACCGTTCATGACTGATCACCTCGGGTGGTGGAACGACGACGTTGTATACGATCCGTTCCATGATGCTATCACCGGCGTGGCCGCGCAGCGAGGCTTCTATGATGTGCTCGGAGGCTGACGATGCGATATCTCGGTGAGAAGGTCATGCAGATCCTGCGTCAGCTGCGCGGGCCCGACACATCGGATGCCGTGTTCGAGGCGACAGCACTGATCGTCGGCGGGGTCTTCTTCGTGCTCGGCTTCGTGATCGGGTGGCCGGTCTTCTGGGGTCGGGAGATGGCGATCAGCGGGTCGGGATCCATCGGGATCTTCGCCGCAGTCGGTGGGGCCGTCACGGCTCTGCTGGCATTCGCACTAGGGCGGCTCGTCGTCCGCCCGGCGGTCGTGGCGCCCGACGGCACGCGAGACGGATTCAGCGTGCCCGGTGATCGGCTGCGCTGGTACGACCTCGCTGCGATCGCCTTCGCGCACGCGGCGATCGCGTACCTGGGCTGGCTCGGCATCGCCGAGCTTCTCGAGCGCAGCTTCACGGACGCGCCGGTGTTCGCCTTCCCCGGAGCGGTCCTGGTCGCGGTGGCATTCGCGCTCACCGCTTACGTGACGTTCCTCAGCGCCGTCGCGCTCACGCCGACCGTCCTGTCGCTGGTGCTCGCGGTGTTCCTCGTGGTCGGGGCGTTCGCCGCGATGCTCGCGTCCAGCGACGTGCACTGGTGGCGCGACAACCTCTCGGCTCTGGGCATGAGCACGAACAGCGCCTCCGTCGCCTTCAACGTCACGCTGGTGATCGCCGGCGTCATGGTCACCACGATCTCGCGCTACGCGACGGCGGGGCTGCCGATCGACGACCCCATCGATCGGCGAGGCCGCTTCATCGTGCGGGGCGGCCTGATCCTGATGGGCATCTTCCTCGCCTGCGTCGGGATCTTCCCCGTCGACGAGTTCTTCCTCGTGCACAACACGGTGGCCACCGGGATGGTGGTGGTGTTCGCCGTCGTCGTCGTGGGTCTGCCGTGGTTCCTCCGAGCGATCCCGCGGGTCTTCGTCGCGTTCGGGTGGGCCTACGTGCTGGTGATCGTCCTGCTCGCCGCGTTCTTCGCCGTGGGCTATTACAACCTCACCGCGGTCGAGCTGATCGCCGCCGTGCTGATCTTCAGCTGGATCATCGTGTTCCTGCGCACCGCGGGTTCGGTCGGCACCGAGCACCGCGGCGACCCCGTGCCGGCCTGAGACCCGAGCGTCAGCGCAGTGTCTGCGTGGCGTCGGCCGTGCGCTGCAACGCGTGCACGGAGTGGGCGTGGCGTTTCTGGGCCACGCCGACGAACAGGCAGTCGACCAGAGCGAGCTGGGCGATCCTGCTGACCATGGCGCCCGCCCGGAAGCGCGGTTCACGGGCGTGGCTGAGCAGCACGTGATCGACCTCGGCCGCGATCGGGGAATCGGATGCTCCGGTGATGCCGATCGTGGTGCTCGCCGCGGATCGTGCCGTCTGCACGAAGTGCAGCGTCTCGCGCGTCGTGCCCGAGTGGGAGAAGGCGATCGCGACGGTCTTCCTCGCTCCGAGTGCGGCCGCTGCGCTCGCCTCGTGCGCGTCGGTGAGGACGATCGCGGTATGCCCGATGCGCAGCAGCTTGTGGCCGAGGTCCGCCGCGACCAGACCGCTCGCACCGATGCCGAAGAGCAGGATGCGATCGGCCTCGTCTACCGCGTCGACAGCCGCTGCGAGCACGGCGTAGTCGAGGCCGGCGATCGTCTCCTCGATCGACAGGAGCTCGAGCGCGGCGACCTTGGCAGTGGCCTCGCGGAGCGAATCTGCCGAGGAGATCTCCGAGCCGAACCCCGACGAGGCGGGGAACTGCGCGGACTCCCGGCCCAGTTCGGTTGCCAGGGCCATTCGGAGCGCCGCATAGCCGTTCACGCCGATCGCTCGACAGAAACGTACGACGGAGGCGACCGAGGTGGCGCACGCGGACGCGATCTCGGTGATCGTGCTGTCGACGACGATGCGCGGATCATCGGAGATCGTGCGGGCGATGCGGGCGAGCGACGGTGGCAGCGTCTCGGCCGCCGTGGCGATCGTCGTCTGGATGCTCATTGCTCTCCTGCGTCGAGGCTGGTCCCGGTCTGAACAATTCTTTCATGACTGTCTTGAGATGCGTAGACTATTTCCATGCCTTCTCCGCGCGCCGTCATCGCCGTCGATCTCGGCAAGTCGCGGTGCCGCGCAGTGCTCTTCGAACCGAGCGCTCATGGTGAGGACCAGAAGGGGGCGGGTCTTCGCCGCCCTCTCTACGACGGTGTCGGAGCGCCCGGTCTCGCGTCCTCCGACGGCGTGGACGCCGCGCTCGAGGCGATCCTTCCGCTGAGTGCTCATCTCGATCAGTCGGTCGCCGCCGTGTCGATCGGCGCGGCCGGTGCCTGGACGGCGCCGACTGCAGCAGCCGCGCTCGCCCGGCGACTCCGCGCCGAGCTCCATGCACCGGTGGTCGTGACGTCCGACGTGGTGTCAGCTCACGCCGGCGCGCTCGGCGGGGCATCCGGGGTGCTCCTCATCGCCGGTACGGGAGCCGCGGCGCTCGGCCTCGACGCGGACGACGGCGCCGACAGCGATGACGACGGGGTCGACCGCCGCGATGGCGCCAGGCTCGTCGACGGCTGGGGGCCGGAACTCGGCGACTTCGGCAGCGGCTCGTGGCTCGGACGAGAGGCGCTGCGCGCGGTGCTGCGAGCTTCCGTCGACCTGGGGTCGACCACGGTGCTGACCGATGCCCTGAAGACTCCGATCGGCGACCCGACGGCGATTCCTGAATGGCTGGCGAGCGCCGCTCCGCTCGCGCGACGCCTCGCGACGCTGGCGCCCCTCGTACTCGACGCCGCGGAATCGGGTGATCGCATCGCCGGTGAGATCGTCACCGAGGGCATCCGTCTTCTCGTCGCCTCAGCCGTCGCGGCGGCCCCCGCGTCTCGACCGGTCGCGCTGCACGGAGGCCTGACCGACCACCTCTGGTTCCGCACGGGTCTCGAGGCTGCTCTGCGCTCGGCGGGACAAGACGTCGTGCCGCCCGCGGGTGACGCTCTCGACGGCGCACTCCTGCTCGCCGAGCGCACCGATCTTCCCCATGAAAGGTTCGTGCACCGTGCCGAATGAAGAGAACAGACTGACCGACCTCCTCGATGTGCTCGCGGCCCTCGGCACCGAGGCGTCGTCGACCGAGCGAGGCGACCTCGATCTGCTCGGCACCGCCGAGCTCGTGACCCGGATGAACGCTGAAGATCGCCGTGTCCCCGAGGCCGTCGCCGAGCGCAGTGCGGAGATCGCTGCGGCAGTCGACGGCATCACCGCGCGTTTCCGCCGGGGAGGTCGCCTGATCTACATCGGTGCGGGCACGGCCGGACGCGTTGGCGTCCTCGACGCGAGTGAGTGCCCTCCGACCTTCGGCACGGATCCGTCGATGGTCGTCGGTCTGATCGCCGGAGGGGAGACGGCGATCCGCTCCGCCGTCGAGAACGCCGAGGACGACGGCGACGCGGCCGCCCAGTCGCTGCGCGAGATCGAGTTGACCGCGCACGACACGGTGGTGGGGATCTCCGCCTCCGGCCGCACGCCGTATGTCGTGGGCGGCCTGGAGTTCGCCCGCGGGGTCGGCGCGCTCACCGTCGCGATCGCCTCGAACGCGGCATCCGAGATCGGCGCGGTGGCCGACATCGCGATCGAGGTCGTCACCGGGCCGGAGTTCATCTCGGGCTCGACGCGCCTGAAGTCGGGAACGGCGCAGAAGCTCGTCGTGAACATGCTGACCACGCTGTCGATGATCAAGCTCGGCAAGACGCATCACGGTGTGATGGTCGACCTGCTCGCGACGAACGAGAAGCTCCACGCGCGGTCGATCCGCACGGTCACCGAACTCACCGGCGCGACGGTCGACGACGCCGCCGCCGCCCTGGCCTCGGCGGACGGCTCGGTCAAGCTCGCGATCCTGATGCTCTCGACCGGCGCATCGGCAGAGCGCTCAGTGCAGGCGCTGCAGGACGCCGACGGCATCCTGCGTGTCGCGATCGCCGGCCTCTCGTGAGGGGCACCGTCGACGCGTGTTTCCGCCGCGGTGCGCCCGACGAGAGCGACGCCGCGAACCCGGGCTCGGGTCAGTGGCCGCAGGCGCAGGATTCGCCACCACCGCAGCATCCGAGCGCTGTCGAGCCGTGCGCCTGAGATGACGGGGGCACGTCCATCGCGGGGTTCTGATCGAGGAAGCCGTTCGGCTTGAACCAGAATCCGGCGTAGTCGACGGGCATGATCGGCCAGTCTTCCGGACGAGGGAAGTGAGTCAGCCCGAATGTGTGCCACAGCACGATGTCCTCGCCGTCGAGCGAGCGGTCGCCGGCCGAGTACTCGGGCAGACCGGATCCACCCTGGTGCGCGTTGGGGTACCGACCGGCCGGCCAGTTCTGCCCCTGCTCGTGCTGTGTCGCCCACAGATGCTTGGTCGCGAAGGTCGCGCGCGCGGCGACCGACGACGCGGGGTCGGCCATGAGCAGCGCCGTCGGCTCGGGGATCAGGTGGTACGCGGTGGGGCGTCCGACGTGGTTCGTGCGGGTCGTGCTCTGCACCTCCCAGGCGCGGGCGACCGAGGTGTCGGCTTCGCGCTGAGCCTCGAGTTCGGTGCGGAGCTGGGTCTCGGACCAGGTGAACGCGTTGCCGAACGGATTCTCCGGACCCATCGGGATGCGCTGCGCGTCGATCTCGAAGAGGCGGTTCTCGGTGCCGTCGATCGCGACGTCGAGCCGTGCGCAGAACAGGTGCTGATGCACGGGGGCGAACACCCCGGGTGCGAGCTCGGTCGCGTGCTTCTGCCGCACACCGGGCTCGCCCGCACCGGCGAAGACGACGCCGGTCGCCTTGGCCACGACCTCGATCGAGCCGTCGAGCGAGAAGTTCCAGTAGAAGCCGTAGTCGTAGTTGCCGATGGTCGAGAAGTACGAGATCACGAAGCGGCGCGAGCGGCGCACGTCCGAGCGCCCTGCGAGGTCGGTGTGCTTCCAGAGGATGCCGTAATCCTCCTCATGCATGCAGACGACGTTCGGGATGCGCACGGGGTTGCCGTGATCGTCGGCGACGTAGCCGTCGAGGTAGCGGATCACGCCCAGGCAGTCG
The DNA here is from genome assembly GCF_052045655.1 of Microbacterium sp. 22215. Taxonomy (NCBI): domain Bacteria; kingdom Bacillati; phylum Actinomycetota; class Actinomycetes; order Micrococcales; family Microbacteriaceae; genus Microbacterium; species Microbacterium sp. 22215. The sequence continues at coordinate 48,683 of NZ_JBQEPC010000003.1, read as the reverse complement.
CATCCGAGCTCGAGATGGTTCGCGTTCTTGCCGAGCAGGTACTCGCCCGCGTCGAAGTAGCTGATCCAGAATCTGCCGGGAGCGGTGTCGCCGTAGGGCACGACCATCTCGGGCACGCTCGCTCGGCTGAGCACAGAGCGTCCGTCGAAGGCGACGTCGTGCAGCACGAGACCCTCACGGGCGTTGAAGCTCACCCGCATCGACCAGTTCTCCCACTCGACGAGCGATCCGGTGACCGCGAAGCTCGGCCCTTCCGGCTGCGTGATCTCGATCGGCTTGAGGGTCGTCCGAGCCGCACCCTGCACCTCCGAGTAGTAGTTGCCGTGGCCGGTGGGAACGGGCACGTCGCCCTCGTCGTCGATGCGGATCACGCTGCCCGCGGTCAGGTCGATGTGCACCACGAGTCCTTCGACCGGATGCGCCCAGGGTGAGTCGTTCTCGTCGTACTTCAGGAAGGTGAGCGATCGGATCACTCGGCGGCCCACCTCGTCCGCTCGACCGGTGTATCCCGGAGCGAGAGGGCCGCAGAAGGCGAGCTCCATGTGCTCCGCGAGGCCGCGGCGCGTCATCGCGGCCCGCCATTCGGGGGAGGCTTTGACGATCTCCTCGGCGCGCCCGTACTCCTCGAACAGGTACTGCGGCTGTCCGTAGGGCGGGGCATCGTTCGGCACCCGTTCGGTGCGCAGCACCTCGCCGCGGGTGATCGAGACGATGACCTCGGTCGCTGTGCCCGTCGCCGTGTCGAGCAGTGTGGCGTCGATGCGTCGGTCGATCGGCGCACCGGGCTTCCACGTCGCGAGTTCCTGCTTGGTGGGCTCGTCGGGCAGGAGCATCGGCACACGCACGGTCTCGCCGAGCAGGCCGGCGGATTCGAGCACGGCTCGGGCTGCGGCGATCTCCTCGCCGGTGAGCGGGTCGAGCGGGTGCGGCGTGGCGATCCGATCGATCGTGACGGGCTGGGGGTGGGACATCGTCGTACCTCACTATTTCGAGCGAGTGCTCAATAAACGGATTGGCATGATGGTACGCCGATGCGACCGACGCGCACAAGGGTGTCGGGGAGGGTGTTTCGGAGGGGGGAGCGCGAGTGCTCAGGCCCGCCAGGGCGAGAGGATGCTGTCGAGCACCGCGAGGTGCGCCTCGGCGCCGTGGGGCTCGGTGACCTCCAGCACCTGCTGGCCGTAGGTGATCGATCGCAGCAGCGACATGAGTGAGTGCTTCGGTGTCGCAGGTGACAGCTCGCCGTCGGCGACGGCTTCGTCGAGCGACTCGCTGATCCCGTCCTGCCAGGTCGCGAACGTCGGTGAGCCGGCATCCGGGCTGGATGCGAGAGCCGTGAGGCGGCCCCAGAAGCCGACCACCACGTACGCCTCGGTGCGGGTGCCGTCGTCGACGGGGAGCACCTCGCGCATGAGGGCGTCGAGTCTGGTCAGGCCGCGGAGTCCCATCGTCGCCGACCGGATGCGCTCGTCGGTGCGCCGGGTGATCTCCGCCGCGGCCGCGCGGACGACGTCGTCGAAGCCGTCGAAGTAGTGCCAGAGCGAGCCCGTCGCCACGCCGAGCTCCTTGGCCACTGCGCGCGAAGAGACCGCCTCATGCCCGTCGCGTGCCGCCACGGCGAGGAGCGCCTCGGCGATCTGCCGGCGGCGCTCATCGTGATCGACGACACGGGGCACCCGCCCATCCTGTCGCATCCACCGGGGGTCTGGCTATTTTGAGCAACTGATCAATATGATGCGGGTGTGGATCCGCTCCTTCCGTCGGCGCCGTGGCTGATGGCGCTCGCCGCCATCGTCTCGGCCACGGCGTGCGTCGCCGTCTGGCGCGCCGTGCCGTGGCAGGGGAGACAGAGCGCGCTGATCATGGCGGCCGCGATGATCGTGATCGCGGTCACCGGCGGCGACGCGATGATCGGTCTCGCGCTCGGGGTCATCCTTCTCGTGTCGGCCATGCTCGGCACAGCCGGTGTACGGGGCACGCCTGCCGCGGCGACGTGCTGTCACCGCGCCCTGGTGTCGCTCGTGATGGCGATCTGCTCGTTCGAGAGCCTGTCGACGGGCGACACGGTGGTCCAGTCGGGCGGACACGGCGGACACGGACTCGACGGGCTGCTGTCGGCGCTCGTCATCGTCGGGGTCATCGGGGTGGTGCTCTGGACGGTCGTCTCGGAGTGGGTTCTCGTTCCCGTGCATCAGGGGCGCACCGCCCGTCTGCTCACCGTCGAATCGTGGGCGATGGCTGCGGGAGTCACCGTGATGTGCCTGGGGTTCTGACGCGGCGACGCGCAGCGCCGTCGGCGGGACGCGTCAGTGCGTGCCGCCGAACTCGATCAGCACCACACCCAGGGCGATCAGCGCGACGCCGATCGCCATCATGACTGAGAAGTGATCCTTGAAGATCACTCGGCCCAGGATCGCCGTGATCGCGACACCGGCGGCGGCCCACACGCCGTAGGCGACGCCCACCGGCATTCCCATCGCGAGGATCGTGCCGAGCAGGGTGAACGCGGCGAGGTACCCGATCACGATCACCGGGATCCACCGGCGGCGGCGCAGCCCCTCGGAGGCGCGCAGGCTCAGGGTGGCGGTGACTTCGCTCGCGATCGCGAGCGCGAGCAGCACCCAGGTCATGACGCAGCCTCCGGCGCGGACTCGCGCGTGTGGGATCCGAGCTCGACGAGCAGCACCCCGAGGACGATCGCGCCTATTCCGACGATCTGCACCGGTCCCAGCAGCTCGCCGAAGAGCACCGTGCCCATGATCGCGGTGAGCACCACGCCGATCGCCGACCAGATCCCGTAGGCGACGCCCACCGGCATGCCACGGTCGAGCACGATCGACAACAGCCACAGAGACCCCGTGTAGCCGATCACCACGGGGATCAGCCACAACGGGTGCGAGACGCCCTCGGCGGCGCGGAGCGACAGCGTCGCCGACACCTCGAGGGCGATCGCGAGCAGCAACGGAGGCCACGCCGACGGGCGGGAGCGGTCTGTCATCGGGGGCCTTTCGACGCGGGGTGCGTGGGGGAGAACGCGTCGGATGCTCCCAGGATTCCCTGTCGTGCAGGTGAACGATGAGGGGAGCAGGCGATTTCGGAACACCCGTGCTCGGCGCGTACCCTGGACGCATCCCCCGAAGCTCACCCGGCAATCTCGCGCGCCGGCGACCTCGGCGCGCTCACACATGCAAGGACGCAGATGAACGTAACCGCCGCACCCCACGACGACTGGACGGCGAGCGAAGAGCTGGCCGAGCGGATGATCCCGCTCATCGGAGCGCTCAGGCGCGACCACGACGTGGTCACCTCACTGCACGGACACCGACTGCTCGGGCTCTCGGCCACGGGGATCGTCGAGGTGCACGACAGGGTCGCGCAGCTCGGTCACGGGCAGCTTCCCCTCGACGAGACGCTCGCCGTGCTCGAGGCGATCGCCGAGCTCGCGCCCGGTGCGTCCTCCCTCGATCTCGCGCGCCTGGTCGAGGGCCATGCCGACAGCGACCTGCCCCTCGATGCTTACCTCGCTGACGCGCTCGCCCCGGCGATCGGAGCTGTCGCGGCCGAGCCCACCGACGTCGTGCTCTACGGCTTCGGGCGAATCGGCCGGCTGCTCGCCCGCATCCTGATCGCGCACACCGGGGGCGGCAGCGGCCTGCGTCTGCGGGCGATCGTGGTGCGTCGTGGGTCGGACAACGATCTCGTCAAGCGCGCATCCCTCCTGCTGCGCGACTCGGTGCACGGTCGGTTCGCCGGTTCCGTCACCGTCGACGAGCAGGCCGATCAGATCATCGCGAACGGCACCCGCATCCAGGTCATCTACTCCGACGACCCCGCGACGATCGACTACACCGCCTACGGCATCGATGACGCGATCGTCGTCGACAACACCGGGCGCTGGCGTGACGAGGCGGGCCTCAGCCGCCACCTCGAGTCGACCGGCGTCGCTCGCGTGCTGCTGACCGCGCCGGGCAAGGGCACGCTGAAGAACATCGTGCATGGCATCAACGACGGCACCATCGACCCCGACGACCGCATCATCACCGCGGCGTCGTGCACCACGAACGCCATCACGCCGGTGCTCAAGGCGATCGACGAGGCGTACGGCATCGTCCGAGGTCACGTCGAGACGGTGCACTCGTTCACGAACGACCAGAACCTGATCGACAACTTCCACAGCGGTGACAGACGAGGTCGTTCGGCCGTGCTGAACATGGTGATCACCGAGACCGGAGCGGCCAAGGCCGTCGCCCGTGCGCTTCCCGAGCTCGAGGGCAAGCTCACCGGATCCGCGATCCGCGTGCCCACCCCCGACGTCTCTCTCGCCGTGCTGCACCTGAGCCTCGAGCGGCCCGCCGTGAAGGACGAGCTGAACGACTACCTGCGCCGGGTCTCGCTGCACTCGAAGCTGCGTCAGCAGATCGACTACGTGGAGAGTCCCGAGGTCGTCTCCACCGACTTCGTCGGCTCGCACCGTGCGGGGATCGTCGACGGACTCGCTACCATCGCGAACGACCGGGACGTCGTGCTCTACGTCTGGTACGACAACGAGTACGGGTACTCGTGCCAGGTGATCCGCGTGCTCGAGGTCATGGCGGGCTCGCACCCCGTCGTGCTGCCCGAGCGCCGAGAGGTGACGCTGCACGGCTGAGTGCGCGATGTCGGCGGTGCCCGGCATGATGAGGGCATGAAGACCGCGACTGTGCGCGCCGAGCGCCTCCGTTCGCATCGACTCAGCGCGCCGGCACGCACGGTGGTCGACGCCGCGTCGCACATGCTCGCGGTACAGAGTCAGGACTTCGTCGCGGGGCGATGGGCTCTGGCTGCGCGCACTCGCGGTGAGCCGACGCGGAGTGCGGTCGATCGCGCCTTCGCTCGGGGCGACCTGGTGCGGGCGTGGACCATGCGTGGCACGCTGCACATCATCCCCGCGCGCGACCTCCGCTGGGTGCTGTCGGTGACGGCGGATCGACAGCGCCAGCAGGCGGCGGGCCGGCGGCGCGATCTCGGCATCGACGGGGAGATGGCGTCCGCGGTCGTGGAGGCCGTGGTGCCGCGACTCCGCGACGGCGGCCTCACACGGGCGGAGATGTTCGAGGTGTTCTCCGCTATCGGCATCGACCCGAGCGGGCAGCGGGGCATCCACCTGCTGAGCGAGCTGACCCTCGACGGTCTGATCTGTCAGGGGCCGGTCGTCGAGCGAGACGGCGTGGGAAGGGAACAGCGTTTCGTGCTGGTCGAGCAGCACATCCGCGAACACTCGACGCCGGACGACCCGCTCGCCGAGCTGTTCGCCCGCTACATCGACGGGCACGGTCCGGCCGGGGTCGCCGACTTCGCCTGGTGGTCCGGGCTCACCCTCGGGCAGTCGCGTGAGGCGCTCACCCGCGCAGGCGGAAGAGTCGTGGAGTTCGATGACGGGGTGTACGTCTCGACCGCCCGACCGCGACGCTCGGCGGGCGCGGAGGGTGTGCTGGCGCTCGGAGCCTTCGACGAGTACTACATCTCTTACGCCGACCGCACGGCGGTCTGCGCCCCCGAGCATCTAGCGCTGGTGGGGCCGGGGAAGAACGGCATGGTGCGCGCGACGATCGTCTCGGACGGCCGGGTGGTCGGATGCTGGACGCACGCGAGCGCCTCACTCGGCACCCCACCGGAGCTCTTCGCGCCGGGAGTCGACGAGGAAGCGGTGCGCAGGGCTCTCGCGCGGTTCGCTCGCTTCCTCGACGGCTGACGGGAGCCCAGGTCGTCACTCGATCGCGTGACGCCCCAGGAAGTTGTAGACCTCGTTGTCGTCGACGCCGGGGAACGCGCCGCGGGGGAGCGGCGAGAACATGTGCGTGTGCACGCGGGCGCTCGGCCAGGCCTTGCCGTTCCATCGCTCGGTCAGATCGGCGGAGGGGCGGCGGCAGCAGGCCTCGTCGGGGCAGCTCGACACGGCGCGATCCGTCGTCTCGCGTCCGCGCCACCAGCGGGCGTCGTCGAAGGGCACGCCGACCGTGATCGAGAACTCGCCGTCGGCGGCAGCGCCGGTCTGGGTGGAGCACCAGAAGGTGCCCGACGGCGTGTCCGTGTACTGATGGTGCTCGTTCGTGCGGTTCTGCTGCGTGAACGCCGCCCGCGCCTGGAACTTGCGGCACACGCGCTGACCCTCGACGGCACCGGTGACGTCCATCGGCAGGGGGAGGTCGTCGTTCTCGTACACCCGCGTGATCGCACCGGTGGCGTCGACGCGGAGGAAGTGCAGCGACATCCCGAGGTGCTGCGTGAGCAGGTTCGTCATGCGCATGCCCGCCGCCTCGTGCGTGACGCCGAACGCGTCGCGGAAGTCCTCCACCGCGAGGTTGCGATCCTTCTTCGCCTGCTGCAGGAAGGCCACGGACGCGGTCTCGGGCATCAGGCAGGATGCCGCGAAGTAGTTGATCTCGAGGCGCTGCTGCAGGAAGTCCGCATAGTCGGTGGGAGGGGTGTGCCCGAGCAGGCGGTGCGCCATCGCCTGCAGCGCCATGGATCGAAGGCCGTGGCCACCGGGGATCGAGGCCGGCGGCAGGTAGATCCGTCCGTTCTCGAGGTCGGTGACCGATCGCGTCGAGTGCGGCAGGTCGTTGACGTAGATGAGCTCGAACCCGAGCTTCTCAGCCATGATGCTGACCGTGCGGTGCGTGAGCGCGCCCTGCACGTGGCCGGCCGAGCGCAGCTGCTTCTCGGCGAGCTTCTCGATGTCCCCGAGATAGTTGTGCTGCGCACGCATACGCAGCCGCAGCTCGGTGTTGGCGCGGCGGGCCTCCTCCGGCGTCGCGATCGCCTCGCGCTCGCGCCGCTGCAGCTCGCGGTGGAGTCCGAGCATCGACTCGATCGTGTCGTCGCTCATGCCCTTGGTCACGCGCACGGGGGCGATGCCGAGCTGGCGGAACACCGGGCTCTCCTGGGCGCGTTCGAGCTCGATCTCGAGGGCGGCTCGGCGGTTCGGCGGCTCGCCGGAGATCAGATCGGTGACCTCGGTGCCCGTCGCGTGCGCGATCGCCTGCAGCAGAGAGAGCTTCGGTTCGCGTTTGCCGTTCTCGATCAGGCTCAGTTGCGAGCCGGCCACTCCGACGAGCGCGCCGAGCTCATCGAGCGTGAACCCCTTCTCGAGGCGGTGGTGTCGGATGCGGTGGCCGAGAGTCGCGAGGTGGATGCCGGAGGGAGCCATTCCTTGATCCTAGCGAAAGAACATCGATTCTTATCGCCACGAATGGCCGAAAGTCAGCGTCGAACCGGAAGATGATGGAACAAACGCCCCTCACTTCAAAGGAGTAGTCATGGCGATCGCCGAAGTCTTCACCCCCCGAGCAGCATCCGTCGCACCGGTGCGCACCTTCGGGACGGCTCCGACGTATGACACCCCTGCGATGGCAGAGCTCGCGGCCTGGGTCGACGAGATCGCCGCCCTCACCCAGCCGGCCTCGATCCACTGGGTCGACGGCTCGCGGGCCGAGAACGACTGGCTGCTGCGCGGCCTGGTCGACGAGGGCAAGCTCATCAAGCTCAACCCCGAGTGGCGACCGGGCTCGTACCTCGCCCGCTCGCACCCCAGCGACGTCGCCCGCACCGAGGGCCGCACGTTCATCTCGTCGGAGAACGAAGAGGATGCCGGTCCCACGAACAACTGGGCGCCTCCCGCGCAGATGCGCGAGAAGATGACCGAGATCTTCGAGGGATCGATGCGCGGTCGCACGATGTTCGTCGTCCCGTTCTCGATGGGCCCCGTCGGCGGCCCGCTCTCGCACATCGGCGTCCAGGTGACCGACAGCGCGTACGCCGTGGCATCCATCGGCATCATGACCCGCGTCGGCGACGCGGTCACCCGCCAGATCGCCGACGGTGCGCCGTGGGTCAAGACGGTCCACTCCGTCGGTGCACCGCTCGCCGCGGGTGAGGCCGACGTCGAATGGCCGTGCAACGACAACAAGTACATCGTGCATTTCCCCGAGACGCTCGAGGTCTACTCGTTCGGCTCCGGTTACGGCGGCAACGCGATCCTCGCGAAGAAGTGCTTCGCGCTGCGCATCGCCTCGGTCATCGCCCGTGACGAGGGGTGGCTCGCCGAGCACATGCTGCTCATCCGCGTCATCGACCCCGCGGGCAAGGCGTACCACGTCGCCGCGGCGTTCCCCTCGGCGTGCGGCAAGACGAACCTCGCGATGCTGCGGCCGACCATCCCCGGCTGGCGCGTCGAGACGCTCGGCGACGACATCGCGTGGATCCGCCCGGGTGAAGACGGTCGCCTGTGGGCGATCAACCCCGAGGCCGGCTTCTTCGGTGTCGCACCCGGCACCGGCGAGTCGACCAACGTGACGGCCGTCGAGACCCTCTGGGGCAACACGATCTTCACGAACGTCGCGCTGCGCCCGGACGGCGACGTGTGGTGGGAGGGTCTGACCGATCAGGCGCCCGCGCACCTCGTCGACTGGGAGGGCAACGACTGGACCCCGGATTCCGACCGTCCTGCCGCGCATCCGAACTCACGCTTCACGGTCTCGGCCGCGCAGTGCCCGCAGATCTCCGAGGACTGGGAAGAGGCGGTGCCGCTCGACGTCATCCTCTTCGGCGGTCGTCGCGCGACCAACGTGCCGCTCGTGGTCGAGGCGACCGACTGGACGCACGGCGTGTTCCTCGGGTCGAACATCTCGTCCGAGCGCACGGCCGCTGCCGAGGGCACCGTCGGCGAACTGCGCCGCGACCCGTTCGCGATGCTCCCGTTCTGCGGGTACAACATGGCCGACTACTTCGGACACTGGCTGAAGGTGGGTCGTGGCCTCCGGTTCGACCGCGCCCCGCGTATCTTCCAGGTCAACTGGTTCCGCCGCGGATCCGACGGCCGGTTCCTGTGGCCCGGATTCGGCGACAACTCGCGGGTCGTCGACTGGATCATCCGCCGCATCTCCGGCGAGGTGTCCACCGTCGACAGCCCGATCGGTCGCCTGCCCATCGTCTCGGACCTCAACCTCGACGGCATCGAAGTGCCTGAGGCCGATCTCGACGAGCTGTTCTCGGTCGACGCCGAGGCATGGAAGACCGAGGCCGACCTGACGGAGGAGTTCTACGACACCTTCGGCGACAAGGTCCCGGCTGCGCTCCGCGCCGAGCTGGCGTCGCTGCGCTACAGGCTCGACAAGGCCTGACACAGACCGGCGCCGGTTCGGGGGAGCCGGCGCCTCATCCTTTCCCAGACCCGCGAAGGCGGGACGTCAGAGACGAACCCATGGCTGAGTGGTCTCCGGCATCCCGCCTTCGCGTACTTTCTTCGCCGCAGTGCCGGGCGTCAGGCGAGCAGCTGGTGGCGCGCGAGGTCGCGGTACAGCGGCGTCGACTCGACGAGTTCTGCGTGCGTGCCCTGACCCACGACGACGCCGTCCTGCAGCACGACGATGAGGTCGCTGTCGACCACGGTCGACAGCCGGTGCGCGATCACGATGAGCGTGCGGTCGGTCGAAACCGCATCGATCGCCTCGCGCATGCGCTGCTCGTTGACCCCGTCGAGCGATGAGGTCGACTCGTCGAGCAGCAGGATCGGGGCGTCGGTCAGCAGGGCGCGCGCGATCGCGAGGCGCTGGCGTTCACCTCCCGAGAGCATGACGCCGTCTTCGCCGACGGGTGCGGCGAGCCCGAGCGGATTGCGCTCGAGCACATCGCCCAGGTTCACGGCGCGCAGCACGTTTTCGCACTCGGCATCCGAGGCGTCGGGTGAGGCCAGTCGCAGGTTGTCGGCCAGGGTTCCGGCGAGCGTCGGCGCATCCTGTTCGACGTAGCCGAACTGCGCGCGCAGCTCGTCACGAGGGTAGGTGCGGGCGTCGTGCCCGTACAGGCGGATCGAGCCGCCGGTGGGGTCGTAGAACCGCTCCACGAGCGACAGGATCGTGCTCTTGCCGGCACCGCTGGGGCCGACGAGCGCCACGCGGGAGCCTCGTGACACCGCGAACGACACTCCGCGCAGCACCTCGCGCTCGGGCGCGGGCGTCGCCTCGTCAGCGGACTCGAGGTGCGCATCGGCGAGCAGCGTCTGCGCCTCCTTGGCGGCGGCCTGGCGGGCGGCGACGACGTTCTCGGGATACCGGAAGCGCACATCGCGGAACTCGATCGCCGGAGCCGCGGAGTCGGGGGCATCGCGCGAGAAGGAGGCCGCGGTCTCGGCGTCGTCCTGCGTCTCGGTCGGCAGGTTCAGCACCTCCTGGATGCGGCCGAGCGCGCCGAGCGCCTGATTCACCGATGTGATCGCTCCGAAGGTGGTGGCGAGCGGCATCACGAGCATGAACAGGAACATGATGAACGTGATCAGCGAGGCGATCGTGATCGCGCCGGCCGCGACGCGGAATCCGCCGACGCCGAGGACCACGAGCAGCGATACCTGAAGGGCGACACCCGCGATGGGTACGACCAGCGACGAGATCTTCGCGATCCGCACGCCGATGCCGTACGCCTCGGATGCGAGCGTCGACACCGACTCCGTCTCGCGCTCGGTGGCGCCGGAGGCGCGCACGGTGCGGATCGAGCCCACGGCCCGCTCGACGCCCGAGGCGAGCTCGCCGACCTTCTCCTGCTGAGCGGTCGAGGCGGTGCGGATGCGGCCGCTGAGTGCGGTGACGACGACGACCGAGATGCCGATCACGATGACGATGAGCAGGAGCAGCACCGGGTCGATCACGAGCATCGCGATCAGGGCGCCGAGGAAGAGGATCGCGCTGCCGACGGCATCCGCGAGCCCCTGGGTGAGCACGGCGTACAGCAGCGTGGTGTCGGTGCCCACCCGCGAGACGAGGTCGCCGGTGCGACGAGCGTCGAACTCGCTGATCGGCAGATGCAGGATGCGGGAGATGAGCTTGCGCCTGCTGGAGTACACGACGGCGGTGCCGGTGCGCTGCAGCAGGTAGTGCTGGTAGCCCGAGATGATCGACGAGACCACCACGAGCCCGACGAGCACCCACACGAGGATGCCGAGGCCCTGATCGGACTGCACGGCTTCGATGACCTGTCCGACGAGCAGCGGCTGCGCGAGCGAGGTGGCAGCGCCGAAGACGCTGAGCACCGCGACGACGATGAGCGTGCGCTTGTGCTCGAAGAGGAAGGGGAGGAGCTGGCGGAAAGTGGCGCGCGGACCATCCTGCGGCGCGCCGCGTCCGCGTCGGCGTGACGTCGCCGTGCTGGACATGCGGAACCTCGTTCTGAAAGGGGTAGTTCGACCGTACTTCGTGCAGGGCCGAATTCTGTGGATGGGCTGTATGCGCCTCAGCGCTTGCCGAACCGGCGGTGCGCGGCCTGCTTGGTCACGCCGAGTGCGCTCGCGATCGCCTGCCAGGAGTACCCGAGGTTGCGCGCGCGGCGCACCTGGGTCTCCTCCGAGCGGGCGAGCTCGGTGCGCAGTGCCGCGAGGCGGTGGAGTTCGGAGAGGGGCTCGCCGCCGTCGTCCTGTGCCAGTGCTGTCTCGATCGTCATGATGACCTCCGGCGTCAATCATTGTTGACGCATCGCAGTCTGTCAATTCATGTTGACGCGCGCCGCCGCGTGCGCGGTGCGAGACTGGGCAGATGCTGGCTGCACCGAAACCCAAGCCTGGCGACAGAGTCGCCGTTCTGTCTCCCGCGTTCGCGGCGCCCGCCGTCGCGCCGGAGATCCACGAGCAGGCGATGCGAAGGCTCCAGGACCTCACGGGGCTGATCCCCGTCGAGTATCCGACGACGCGTCAGCTCGATGCGAGCCCCGAGGCCCGCGCCGCCGACGTGAACGCGGCCTTCGCCGACCCCGGTATCCGCGCGATCCTCGCGACGATCGGCGGTGACGATCAGATCCTCGTCGTGCCCCACCTCGACGCTGCACTCGCGCAGGCCGATCCCAAGCCCTTCCTCGGTTACAGCGACAACACGAACATCCTCAACTGGCTCTGGCAGCACGGCGTCACCGGGTACTACGGCGGGTCCACCGCCGTGCATCTCGGCCCGGGGCCCGCGGTCGACGACGTGCACCTGCGGTCGCTGCGCGCGGCGCTGCTCGACGGCGGCACGGTCGAGATCACGGAACCCGGCGAGTCGGAGGACGTGGGGCGGCGGTGGACCGACCCGCGATCTCTCACGGAGTACGGCGACCGCACTCCGACCGAGGAATGGACCTGGTCGGGTCCGGACGTACACGTCGAGGGGCGCACATGGGGCGGATGCCTCGAGGTGATCGATCAGCTGGCCCTCGCCGACCGGCTGCCCACGGCATATGACCTGCGGGGCCGCATCCTGCTGCTCGAGACGAGCGAGGAGCGTCCGCCCGCGAGCTGGGTCGGTCGGTGGGTACGCGGACTCGGAGAGCGCGGCATCCTCGATGCCGTCGCGGGTGTCGTCGTCGCGCGTCCGCCCGTGAGTGACTTCGAGTTCCTGCCGTCGCGCGAAGAAGCCGATGCCCTTCGCGCGGCGCAGCGCGACGTCGTGATCGAGACGGTCGCGCGCTACAACCCGGATGCCGTGGTGTGCGTCGGAGTGCCCTTCGGCCATACGCGACCCCAGTGGATCCTGCCGTACGGCGGCACGATGACTCTCGACGGGGCCGCGCGTACGGTCACAGCCTCGTACTGAGCCCTACGGCCACCCCGAGCACGCGAAAGGGCGGCACCCCCGAGGAGGTGCCGCCCTTTCGCGTGAGGCGACGTGTCAGAGTTCGACGGCCGCGGCGACGCCGAGGTCCTCCTCGTAGTCGTTGTCCTTCGTCTCCTTCGACAGGAGCAGTGCGATGAACGTCAGCACTCCCATCGCGGACAGGTAGAGACCGACGAGCCACGGAGCGCCGTCGCCGAGTTCCCAGAGCCACAGGGCGATGAGCGGAGCCACGGCCGCACCGAGGATGGACGACACGTTGTACGAGATCGCGGAGCCCGTGTAGCGGACGTTCGTCGGGAAGAGCTCGGGAAGCAGCGCGCCCATCGGGCCGAACGTCGCCCCCATGAGCATGAAGCCGAACACGAGGAACGCCTGCGCGAGCGCGCCGGTGAACTTCGGGTCCATCGCAGGGAGCAGGAAGGCGTTGAACGTGAAGCCGAACACGATGATGAGCCCGGTGACCCACAGCAGCAGCTTGCGGCGACCGATCGAATCGGCGATCGGCCCGGAGAGCAGGGTGAAGATGCCGAAGAACACCACGCCGACGATCTGCATCAGCACGAAGTCGGTATAGGCGAACCCGAGGCCCGGATAGAACTGCGCGGCGAAGGCGGACGCATCGAAGTCCTTGCCCGTCGCCTCGGCGGCGGCCTGCGCGGCGGCGGACGCCGTCTCGAGGGTGGCCGGCTTCGTACCGTACGCGAGGGTGAAGTTCGTCATCAGGTAGAAGAGCACGTAGGTGGCCAGCATGATGAACGTGCCGAGGATGAGCTGCTTCCAGTGATGACGGAAGACCGTCGCCAGCGGCAGCTTGCGGATCGCGCCCTTCTTCTCGGCCTTCTTGAACGTGTCGGACTCGACGAGCTTCAGTCGCACCCACAGCCCGATGATGACCATCACGGCCGAGAACAGGAACGGGATCCGCCAGCCCCACGACAGGAACGCCTCGGACTTGAGCGCCGGGTTCTCGGCGTGCGGCAGCAGCCAGTTGATCCCGAGGAAGAGGAAGTTGGCGATGATGAAGCCGAGCGGTGCACCCAGCTGCGGGAACGTGCCGTACCAGGCGCGCTTGCCCTTGGGAGCGTTCTCGGTGGCCACCAGCGCGGCCCCCGACCACTCGCCGCCGAGCGCGAAGCCCTGAGCCAGACGCAGCAGCAGGAGGAACAGCGCGGCCCACCAGCCGATCTGCTGGAATGTGGGGAGCAGGCCGATCACGAACGTGGCGATGCCCATCGTCAGCAGGGAGGCGACGAGCGTCGCCTTGCGTCCGAACTTGTCGCCGAAGTGGCCGAAGACGACCGCACCGATCGGGCGAGCGACCATCGCGGCGCCGAATACGGCGAAGGATGACAGCAGTGACGTGGTGTCGTTTCCGGTGGGGAAGAAAAGCACCGGGAAGACGAGGACGGCCGCGGTCGCGTACGCGTAGAAGTCGTAGAACTCGATCGTGGTGCCGACGAGGCTCGCCGTGATGACGCGCGAGCGCGGATTCGCGGGCGCTGTGGTCGTACTCATACTGCTCCTTAGATCTGCGGCCCGGTATACCAAGGCACCGACAGATCCTACGCCTTCCTGAGTGTTTGCTGGGTGCGTGTGACGTCGTGGCGACGGTCGTGCGTAGAGTCGGAACCGACTCCGATGCCCGCCTGAGAGGGGGAAGGCCGTGACGACGAGCCTGCTGCTGATCGCCGACACGCATGTGCCTGCGCGCGCCCGACGCCTGCCCGACTCGGTGCTCCGGGCCATCGACGAGGCGGACATCGTCGTGCATGCCGGGGACTGGATCGATGTCGCGACCTTCGACGTGCTCGAGTCGAGGGCACGGACGCTGTACGCCGTGTACGGCAACAACGACGGCCGCGCGTTGCGCGATCGGCTGCCTGAGATCGCCCGGTTCAGCGTCGAAGAGGTCGACGTGGCAGTGGTGCACGAGACGGGGCAGAAGCAGCGTCGGGAGGAACGGATGGACGCCGCGTTCCCCGGAGTGGATCTGCTCGTCTTCGGGCACTCCCACATCCCGTGGGACACCGTCGCCCCGTCCGGGATGCGGCTGCTCAATCCGGGATCGCCCACCGACCGCCGCCGTCAGCCGGAGTGCACGATGATGACGGTCGCGATCGACGGCGCACGGATCGCGGCAACGCTGGTGCCGATCGAATGACCACCGCACGTCGTGCGGACGAACACGTCGAGGTTCCCGCGGTGCACCGCGCCCCGATGCGGTCGCGCGATGACGGGGTGCGCGAGGGGCTCGCGGTCGAGCGCGCACTGCAGATCGGGGTCTGCGGCGTGGGAGGACGCCTCGACCGCGCCCCGGATTCGCCGGCAGACGCGCTCGCCGCCGTCGATGCCGCCTTCGATGAGCGGATGGCCCGCCGTCTGGAGAGGTTCGTCTCCGCCCCCGAAAGATCCTTCGTCTGGACGCGCGACGTCGACGGACTGCTGTGGCTGGGCCGGATCACCGGACCCTGGCGCTACGACGCCTCGCCCGAGGCGCGAGATGCCGATCTCGTCCACGTGCGCGCATGCGACTGGCTCGATCGTCCGGTCGAGCCAGTCGCGGTGCCGTCCGGCGTGCACGAGGCGTTCGCGCGCGGCGGTCGCAACTGGCAGAGCATCACCCGGGCCGATGCCGCTCGCCTCACCGCCGCTGTCTGGGAGGTGCGCCGGGGCGGGTGATGAGGCCGTTCAATCGGTCTGGCGCAGGTCGCGGAGGATGGCGGCGTATCGGCCGAGGAAGGCGCGCTCGTCGAGTCGCTTGCGTCGGAGCCACGACGTGACCTCGTCGTTGCGCTTGCTCGCGTTGCACGATCCGCACGCGGGCACCACGTTCTCGACGGTGTAACGGCCGCCTCGGGAGATCGGCATCACGCAGTCGCGTTGCAGGGCGAGGTCGACGGCTCCGCAATATGCGCAGCCTCCCCAGGCGCCCTGAAGCCACGTCCACTGTTCGATGGTGAGGTCGTTGTCCGCCCGTGCCACGCGGCCCTGGCGTCGCTTCGCATAGCGGGCGCGCGCAGCGGGCGTGGGGGTGGAGAACCTTCGGCGCGGCACAGAGACACGGTACTGGGCGGATGCCCGTGCCTGCGCTCTATTCCTCTGTGTCGCCGAGAGCGAGTGCCGAGACGAAATCGGCGGTGGGGGCGAGCAGGTGCTCGAGCTCGAGCACCACGAGGCGGTTGGTCCCCGGGGAGGTCGCGGGCGCAGGCACGAAGAGCGTGCCCTGCGGGCCGTTCCGCCAGTACCGCCCGAGGAAGAACCCGTTGACGAAGGCGAAGCCCTTGCTCCACGACGCGGTGTCGAGGAAGAGGTTCGCGGGGGAGTCGAGGTCGAAGTCGGCCACCCATGCCGACGGGCCGGCCGGCCCATCGGATGCATCCGCGACCCCGTGCGCGTGCCGCGCCGCGATCTCGGCCGCGATCTCCGCGACGTCCAACGGTGTCGAGCGCCACCCGGTCAGCGGAACGCTGTTGAGCGTCGGCGACCCGATGAGGCCCTTCTCTTCGCCGAGACGGTGGTCGTAGTTCACCCGGCCCTGCTCCTCGACGAGGATGCTGAGGGTGCGCCCGGCGGGAATGCGCAGCACGCGGTCGTGGCGTGTGCGGGAGAGTGTTCCGACGACCTGGTCGTCGACGCTCACCCAGCCGAGGTCGCGTACCTCGTCGAGCACGAGCTCGCCGCCCTGGCGGTCCGGCAGCTCGACGTCGTAGCGGACGAGGGCGCTCAGGTGCTCGAGCTCATCGAACGTCGCCGGGGCGTCGGTGACGGGCGCGCTCGCCGCGGCATCCGTCCAGGAACCTGCGAGGGCGAGCGGCACCGAGAACGCGGGCGAGGGCACGGCGGATTCCGGACGCTCATCGGGCACGGGCGCGTACTTGGCGATCACGTCGCGGAAAGCGAAGAACTTCGCGGTCGGGTCGCCGGCCTCGTCGAGAGGGGCGTCGTAGTCGTACGAGGTGACGATCGGCAGGTAGCGGCCCTTGTGGTTCGCGCCGTTCGTGAGGCCGAAGTTGGTGCCGCCGTGGAACATGTAGATGTTCACCGATGCTCCGGCCGCGAGGAGCTCGTCGAGGTCGGCGGCCGCGGCATCCACGTCTGTGGTGTGATGCACGCCGCCCCACCAGTCGAACCATCCGTCCCAGAACTCCGAGCACATCAGCGGGCCGGTGGGCTGGTGGGTGCGCAGCGTGGCGAGGCGTTCGGCGCTGCGCGAGCCGAAGGATCCGGTCTTGTGCAGCTCGGGCAGGCTGCCGTCGGTGAGCATCTGGTCGGTCGGCTGGTCGACGGTGGTGAGGGGGACGGTGATGCCCGACTCACGGGTCAAGGCGACGAGCGCTTCGAGGTAGGCCTTGTCGGAGCCGTAGGCCCCGTACTCGTTCTCGATCTGCACGAGCACGACCGAGCCGCCGCGGTCGATCTGCCGCGGGGCGACGATCTCGTAGACGCGGCGCAGGTACTCGCTCACATCGGCGAGATAGCTGGGTTCGGATGACCGTAGTTCGCGCTCGCCGGCGGTGAGCCAGTTCGGAAGGCCGCCGTTGTGCCACTCGGCGCAGATGTAGGGGCCGGGGCGGACGATCGCATCCATGCCCTCGGCCTGGATCAGATCGAGGAAGCGTCCGAGGTCGTTCCACCCGGAGGCGTCCCACTCACCGCGCCGCGGCTCGTGGGCGTTCCAGGCGACATAGGTCTCGATCGTGTTGAGTCCCATCAGACGGGCCTTGCGGATGCGGTCCTGCCACTGGTCCGGGTGGATGCGGAAGTAGTGGAGGGCTCCGGCGATCACCCGGTGGGGGCGCCCTGCGCGGAGGAAGTCTGTCTCGCCGATGGAGAAGGAGGTCACGATGAGGTGCTTTCGATGGGGAGGGCCGGACGGGGAGAGTGTCCCCGTCCGGCCCGGACGTGCGATTACTTGTTGACGGCGAAGCCCTGCGAGTTGCCGTACTCGACCAGCGCATCCTGCCAGGTCACCAGCCCCTCGTTCAGGTCGGTGCCGTTCTGGTACGACTGGCCCACGGTGTCACCGAAGATGCTGTTGCCGTAGACCTGGTAGGGCAGGTAGCTCCAGCCTTCGACGACGTCATCGGCCGCGGCCGCGAGGACCTCGTTGATCTTCTGGCCGCCGAAGTACTCGGGTGCGTCGGCGAGGAACTCCTCGCTCGAGAGCTCGGCGGTGGTCGACGGGAATCCGCCCGACTCGAGGAAGGTCGAGATGCTGTCCTCGGAGTTGTTCAGCCACCACAGGAATCCGGCTGCGAGCTCCGGGTTCTTGCTCTGCGTGGTCACGGCCTGGCCGCCGCCGCCGTTCTCGGCGGTCGCCGGGGTGCCGTCATAGGTCGGCATCGGCGCGACACGCCAGTCACCGGCTCCGTCGGGGGCTCCGGTGATCAGGTTTCCGGGCATCCAGGCGCCGATCACGAGGGTCGCGAGGCTGCCGTCTCCGAGGGCGCGGAACCACTCGTCGCTCCAGCTGCCGTAGGGCGCGAGCAGGTCCTCCTCGACGAGGCGGTTCCAGTTCTCGGTCCACTTCTTGGAGCCGTCGTCCTGCAGGTCGATCGTGACGTCGGTGCCCGAGGTGGCGAACGGCTTGCCGCCGGCCTGCCAGATCATCGACGTCGCGAAGCCCGCGTCGCCGGTGTCGTTGGTGATGTAGGCGTCGGGGTTCGCGGCGTGGATCGCCTTGGCGGCCTCGTAGTACTCGTCCCACGTGGTCGGCACGGCGACACCGGCGGCGTCGAACACGGCCTTGTTGTAGAAGAGGGCCATGGGGCCCGAGTCCTGCGGCAGGCCGTAGATCGCGTCGCCGTCGGTGACGGAGTTCCACGTCGAGGCGGTGTAGTCGTCTTCGAAGTCGGCGAAGCCGTACTGCGAGAGGTCCACGAAGGCGTCGGTCAGCGCGAACTGCGGGAACGCGTAGTACTCGATCTGCACGACGTCGGGGGCGCCGGAGCCGGCCTTGATGGCGTTCTGGAGCTTGGTGTACTCCTCGTTGTTGGTGCCCGCGTTGACCACGTTCACCTTGACGTTCGGGTACTCCTTCTCGAAGGCGGCGACCTGCGCCTCGGCGGAGGGGGTCCACGACCAGTACGTGATCTCGCCGCCCTTCTCGAGAGCCGCTTCGACCGAGTCGAACGAGCCGTCGCCGGCGGCGGAGCCGGAGCCCGAGCCTGCGTCGCCGGTGCTGCAACCGGCCAGCGCCAGCGCTGCCACGGTGCCGGCCGCGAGCACGGCGAGGGCGCGCCGTGCAGCGGGGGAGGGAAGGTGCTTCATTGCTGTGTCCTTTCGGGGGTGCGGTCCAGCGTCGGACCGACGTGTGCGGTGCAGAGGGATGCCGGGAGCTACTGCTTGACGCTTCCGGCGGTGAGACCTGACTGCCAGAAGCGCTGCAGCAGCAGGAAGGCGATGACGATCGGGATGATCGTGAGCAGCGAGCCCATGATCACGAGGTTGTAGATCGGCTGCGACCCCGCGCCGATCGCCTGCGAACTCCACTGGTTGAGACCGACGGTGAGCGGGTACCACGCGGGGTCCGAGAGCATGATCAGCGGCAGGAAGTAGTTGTTCCAGGTCGCCACGACGGTGAACAGCGCGACGGTCACGATGCCGGGGGCGAGCAGACGCATCGAGATCGTGAAGAACGTGCGGAACTCGCCGGCGCCGTCGATGCGGGCGGCTTCGAGCAGCTCGGTCGGCACGGATTCGGAGGCGAAGACCCAGATCAGGTAGAGGCCGAACGGGCTGATGAGCGACGGGATGATCACGGCCCACGGCGTGTTCGTGAGGCCGAGCTCGCTGAAGAGCAGGAAGGTCGGCACCGCGAGGGCCGTTCCGGGCACGGCGACCGCGCCGAGGACGACCGCGAACACCGCGGGGCGACCGGGGAAGCGGTACTTCGCCAGGCCGTAGCCGGCCATGGTCGCCAGGAGCGTCGCTCCTCCGGCGCCCACCACGACGTAGAGCAGCGTGTTGCCGAGCCACCGCAGGAAGATGCCGTCCTGGTACGAGAACGTGGCGACGAGGTTGTCGAAGAACGCGAAGTCGTCGGAGAACCACAGGCCGAACGAGCTGAAGAGTCCTGACTGCGTCTTGGTCGAGCTGAACAGCAGCCAGACGAGCGGCACGAGCGTGTACAGCGCGTACGCGACCATCACGATCAGCAGCGTCTTGGACTTGCGCGGGTTCATCAGGTCGTGGCGCTTCTGCGTGGAGCGGGCGAGGGGGAGTGCCATGTCAGCGCACCTCAGACTTCGAGCCGCGCAGCTGCACGACGTAGGCGATGACCGCGGTGATGACGCCCATGATGATGGCGATCGTCGCGGCGTAGTTGAACTGCTGTCCGGCGAACGAGAGGTTGTACGCGTACATGTTGGGGGTGAAGTACGTCGTGATCACGTTCGGGGCCAGGGGGCGCAGGATGTTGGGCTCGTTGAAGAGCTGGAAGCTGCCGATGATCGAGAAGATCGTGGCGATCACGAGAGCACCGCGGACGTTGGGGATCTTGATCGAGAAGATCGTGCGCCACGCTCCGGCGCCGTCGAGGGATGCCGCCTCGTACATGTCGGTCGGGATGGTCTTCAGCGAGGAGTAGAAGATCAGCATGTTGTAGCCGACGAACTGCCACGTGACGATGTTGCCGATCGAGATCAGGATCCACTCACGGGCGAACGGGGTGATGAGGTCGCTGCCGAGGAAGTCGTTGAGGTTCGATGTCAGACCGAACTGGTCGCCGTAGATGTAACCCCACATGAGCACGGCGACGACGGCCGGCACGGCGTACGGCAGGAAGATCAGGATGCGGAAGAAGGATGCTCCGCGCAGCCGTGCGCTGTCGAGGGCGAGAGCTGCGGCGAGGGCGAGGACGAGCATGATCGGCACCTGCACCACGAGGAACAGGACGACGCGGCCGAACGCCTCCCAGAACTGCGAGTCCGTGAGTGCGCGCACATAGTTGTCGAAGCCCACGAACGCGGTGCCGCCGATGAGCTTCTCCTGGAAGAAGCTCAGGTAGAGGGCGTACGCGAGGGGTGTGAGGAACACCAGTGCGAAGACGACCATGAACGGGCCCACGAAGGCCCATCCCTTCCAGTCGCGCTTCTCGCGCCGGCGGATGCCGTGGCCCGCAAGTACTGCGGAATCTTGAGTCGTCATTGACGAGAACCTTCTTAGAGATCGAGCGCTCACCGCGCCGTGTGTCAACGTCAACATATGCGATGCGCTGGTAGTGTGTCAACGTCAACATATGAATGGATGGTTGATCGTGACCTCGGAGCAGTCGGCAGAGCCGCCGCAGCGGCGCAGAGACCCCTCGATGGAGGACGTCGCGCGCGAAGCGGGCGTCTCGGGCCAGACCGTCTCCCGTGTCGTCAATGCCCGCGGCTACGTCGGCGCCACGACCAGAGTGCGCGTCGAAGACGCCATGCAGCGGCTCGGCTACCGGCCCAACAGCGCCGCTCGAGCCCTGCGATCGGGGCGCTTCCGCGCGATCGGCGTGATCATGTTCTCCTTCAGCTCGTACGGAAACCAGCGCACCCTCGACGCGATCGCCGTGCGTGCCTCGCAGATGGGGTACGCGCTCACCTTGATCCCCGTCGAGTCGAGCGCCCGCGACACGGTGGCCGGGGCCTTCCGCCGACTCGAAGAGCACGCCGTCGACGGGATCATCATCGTGATCGAGGCTCATCAGCTCGACGAGGCCGAGGTCGAGATCCCCGACGGCCTCCCGGTCGTGCTGGTCGACTCGAATCGCGGCGACGCGCATCCGTTCGTCGACACCGATCAGGCCCAGGGGGCCCGACTCGCGACCGAGCACCTGCTCGACCTCGGGCACCGGACGGTGTGGCACATCGCAGGCCCCGCGAAGTCGTATTCGGCGGAGCGGCGACGCGAGTCCTGGCGGCAGACGCTCGAGTCACGCGGAGTCGTGGCTCCCGAACCGCTGCAGGGCGACTGGTCGGCCGAGTCCGGCTATCGGGCGGGTCTCCGGCTGCGAGACGACGCCACGGTCACGGCTGTCTTCGCGGCGAACGACCAGATGGCGATCGGCGTCGTCCGGGCCTTCCGCGAGGCAGGTCGCGACATCCCGGGAGACGTCAGTGTCGTCGGCTTCGACGGTCTGCCGGACGCGGCGCAGCTCTGGCCCCCGCTCACCACCGTGCAGCAGCATCCCGAGCGCGTCGGCGCGCTGGCCGTGGATGCACTGCTCGCCGAACTCGACGGGGGTGAGCGCACCCAGACGCCCCTCGTCGGCACAGAGCTCGTGGTGCGCGAGAGCACGGCATCCCCTCGCCGCTGACCTCGGGCTGACGGATCAGGTCCTCTCCGGCTCGCTCGCGTCGGCGCCCGTTCGCCGGCGGATCATGGCCTCTGCCGGGATGCCGCGCGAGAACAGGATCGACAGCAGGCTGATCACGATCAGGCCGACGAATGCCACGCGCAGCGATGACAGCTGCGATTCGCGATAGATCCCCGCGAGTTCGGTCGCCTCGGTATCGGTGAGACCGGCGGCCTCGCCGATGCCGACCACGTCGGCTGCCGGCACCACGGTGACGCCGCGATCGGTCGCCGCGCTCACGGTCGTGCGCACCTCGGAGGGAAGATCGCTGGCGGCCACGCCGGACGCGAACGACGTCGACAGTGCTCCGATCAGCAGCGAGCCGATGAGCGCGGTGCCGAGCGAGGAGCCGAGGTTCTGGAAGACTCCCTGCAGCCCGCCGGCTTCGCTCGTGTCCTTCTCGCTCACACTCGACATGTTCACGTTGCCCAACTGTGAGGCCAGAAGCCCCAGGGCGCTGCCCGTCAGGAACATGCCGATGCCGAACAACACGCCGCGCAGGTCTTCCGTGATCGAGCCGAGCAGCAGCACCGCGCTGAGCACGAGGATCGACTGGCCGACGCGCACGATGCGTCGAGGCGACCATCGCCGTGACAGCGCCGTCCCCACGATCGAGAACAGCACCAGGGCGACGGAGAGGGGGAAGATCTTGATCCCTGTCTCGAGCGCGTCCAGACCGAGCGTCATCTGCAGGTACACCGGCACCATGAAGAAGAGTCCGGCGGTCACCGTGTACTGCGCGCCGAGCACCGAGAGGCCGCTGCGCAGAGTGGTGATCGAGAACAGGTCCGGCTGCATCAGAGGGGATCGCCCGTCGCGCAGGAGACGGCGCTGCCATCGGATGAACAGCGTGATCAGCGTCGCGCCGAGGCCGATGCACCATGCGGTCAGCGAGACCCCGAGGGGAGCGACCGGAACACCCGCGATCTCGGGAGCGTGCAGGGGGATCACCCACCCCCATGTCTTGCTCTGCAGCATCCCGAACACGATCAGCACGAGTCCTGCCGACGACAGCAGGACGCTGCCGATGTCGATGCGGATCATCTGCCGCGGGGTGGAGTCGGTGATGATCCGCGCGCAGAGCACGACGATGAGCATGATCACCACCTCGGCGACGAAGACGAAGCGCCAGCTGGAGTAGGTGGTGACCGCGCCGCCGATCAGGGGCCCTGCGGCGACGGCCGCGCCCGAGACCGCGCCGATGACGGCGAACGCCGTCGCTCTCTCCCGCCCCTGGTAGTTGTCGGCCACGAGGGCGGCGATGGCGGGTATCACCAGAACCGCGCCGAGGCCCTCGATGATGGACCAGCCGAGGAACAGGAATCCGACCGAGGGGCTCACCGCCGTGATCAGGGACCCGAGTGCGTAGACGCACGAGCCGATCACGAACGCTCGGCGGCGGCCCCACACGTCGCCGAGCTTGGCACCGAACAGCATGAAGGCGGCCATCGTCAGGGTGTAGAAGGTGATGGCCGCCTGCATCGCGGCCACCGAGGTGTCGAGGTCGGTCACGACCGTCGAGATCGACACGTTCATGACGGTGCCGTCGAGCACCATCACGAACTGGGCGGCGCCCAGCACGAACACCACGTTCCATCTCTTCATGACTGCCCTCCTGGTGAGGATCCGGCGGCGAGGTGGGGACCCGGGGTCTTCGCCTCCTCATAGGCGGGCCGCCGGGAGCCGCGCATGATCCGAGCCACGGCGGTGATCAGGAAGAGCTGTCCGGTGATCGCCTCGGCGACGGCGATCCCCTGCACACCCGGAGACACCGGAACGATGTTGCCGTAACCCGTGGTGGTGAGCGTCGTGAACGAGAAGAAGAGCTGGCTCGAGAGCGAGTCGACCGTCTGGTCGCCGAACGTCGGCGCGACCGTCACCAGCGCCACGAGGTTGTACACCTGCGTGAAGAACATGCCGACGAGCACGTACGCGGCGATCGCGGCGAGCAGCGCCTCGACGTCCAGTCCTCGCCGGTGCACCTGGTGACGGATGATCGCCACCGGTGCGAGTAGGAAGGCGAGCGCGGATGCCGCAGACAGGGCGATGTCGAGCACATCGCCGCGCAGACCCAGCAGCGCGACGACCAGGGTGGCGACAGCCCCGATAGACAGGATGACCCACGCCGTGTGCTGCACCCTCTGATGCGCCTCGGTCACCCACAGCACGACGGCGACGGTCACGAGCTGCACGATGAGCGCCCACGGGCTGGGATCCGTCGTTCCCTGCGCCGCGCACAGTGCATACGCGACGATGAGCAGTGCGATCACCAGCCAGTACCCGGAGCGTCGATCCCAGACGGCGGTGACGACGTCGCGCATGGCCCGACTCACCTCTCGTCGCCGCCGTGCGGAAGCCGCCCGGATGCCAGCGCCCCGGTGAGGGCGTCGAAGTCGTGCTGGTTCTGTGCGGCATATGCGGACGCGAAGTCCGCGATCGCCTCCTCGAACTCCGCACTCCGCCCGACGTATCCGGCGATCTCGACCCTGTCGCCGGCCCGTGCGTGCGCGCGGGCGAGGGTCTCGCCGCAGATCCTGGCGTACAGAGTCGCACCTCGAACCGTCATGGCATCCGGATCGATCCCTCCTTTCCCGTCCTGGAGCTGCCGAAGGTAGAAGTCACGGTGCTGTCCGTCGAGACCGGTGATGGACTGCCATCCGAGGAAGATGTCGCTCGCCGCCTGCATGAGGCGCTGCCCTCGGACGACGCGTTCCGCGTGGCTGTCGAACTCGCTCGCGCCGAGGAAGCGCTCGAGGACGGACGCCTGGGCCTCCTTGGCCTGGAGCAGAAGCGGATCGTCATCGTCGCGACCGCTGAGCAGGATCACCCACGCCCGGGTTCCCACGCTTCCCACGCCGACGACCTTGCGTGCCATGTGCCGGTATCGATACTCCGCGATCGGATGCCGAGAGCCGCCGAGCGTCTCCCGATAGCCGTCGAGGATCCGGCGCATGACCTGCGCATCATCGGCGGCAAGTCCGGCATCTCCGGCATCGCGCAGCAGGTCCTCGACGGGCATGATCAGCGGTGGGGCGGCGGTGATCCGGAGCTGCCCGTCCACCTTGCTCACCAGCTTCCTGAACGCTTTCCGGCTGTCGCGAGTGCCCGCTTTCGCGATGGTGGCGTCCAGACGGCGGACCTCGTCGTCGCCCACGTGTCGATCGCGCCGTTCCTCGCGGATCACCCGCCGTGCACGGTCGGCGTCCAGTCGGTCGTACCAGGCATCGAGCACCGTGGCCTTGGCCGCCGCGCGGATCGCCGACCGATACCCGCGGGCTGCGGCGAGGACGCATGAACGCTCGTCTTCGGCGCTGAAGCCTCGGTACCTCGACGCCACGGCGAAGCTCGCCGCGAGCCGCTTCACATCCCACTCGAAGGGCCCGGGCGACGTCTCGTCGAAGTCGTTGATGTCGAAGGTGAGGAGCCGCTCGGGGGTGCGGTAGAGCCCGAAGTTCGACAGATGCGCATCGCCGCAGAGCTGCGTGATGATGCCGGTGTGCGGGGCCGACGCCAGGTCGGATGCCATCAGCAGCGCTGCTCCCCGGTAGAAGGCCAGCGGCGACGTCGACATCCGGGCATACCGCACGGGGGTGAGCTCTCGCACGCGCGACTCTCCCTGCTCCTCGAGCAGGGAGATCGGGTCGGGGCGGTCAGGAGAAGGCGACCAGGTTCCGAGCTGCGACCTCGGCGCCCGCACGCGGGCCGCTCGCCCGGCCGAGCGACGTGCGGCGAAGGGCTCCGCGGCCTCCGTCGTCGCGCTCATGGGAGGGTTTCTCCGGCAGGGACGGCAGGGACGGCAGAGACGGCAGGGACGGCAGGGTCTCCGGGGGCGCCCGCGACGACAGGGCTCGCACGGCCGATCTCGTCGTCCGCCGGCGGCTTCTCGGCCTCGTGCGTCGGGGCATCGTCCTGATCGTCTTCCTCGGCGGAGGGAGGTCGCTCGACGAGCTCCAGGATCAGCACCGCCAGCAGGGCGAAGGCCAGCGTCCACAGGATCAGTGACGTGCTGAGAGGGCGGACGAGGAGGACGACTGCTGCGCCGACCAGCGTGATGGCGACGCGGAGGAGCGTCCGCCGCGAGTGCAACCACGCGCCGACGCGCCCGGTGCTGAGACCACGGCGCTCCAGCGTCGCGCGAAGCGCCGCAGCACCCGCCTTCGCGGCAGCCCGGAGACGGCGGGGAACCTCGAAGGGGCCTGCGAACCACCCGACCACCGCGGTGACGAGCGCGAGCACCAGGACGGCCACGGCCGTGTCGCGCATGGCGCCGACGACCTGCTCGTAGATCGTCCCTCCGGCATCGACGGGGATGCCGTTCGTGCGCATGGCCGCGTCGAAGAAGATCCGCCCAGCCGCGAGGCCGGCGAGCACGATCACCATGACCAGGCCGAGGGAGAGCGCGGCGGTGATCAGTGCGACGGAGCGACGCCGAGCTGCCAGCACACCGGCCGCGAGCAGGAGGATCGCCACCCAGGGCAGCCAGAGACCTGCAGCCACCACCAGCTGATATGCCAGCTGCACCGTGGGGAGCGAGTCGACCTGCGCGACGGTGATGGTCCTGTCGACCGTCGGAATGGACGCTGCGAATTCGACGCCCTGATCGACGAGGACTTCTTTCGCGGCCTCGATGATCGGTGCGAGCTGGATCCCGATCGTGCCGTCGGACCCGAGAGCGATCGCCGCATCCGGGTCGTTCTGCAGTGCCGACACCACCTGCGAATGGCTGATGCGCAGCGCGCTCGCCCAGACGTTCGCGAACGCCTCGGACTCCACGAAGCGTTCGACCACGGTGGCGACCAGCGATTGGAGCCCCTGCGCGGCAGGTCCCTTGAGCAGCTCCAGCGCTCGGGTCGCCGCCGGGCCTGTCCCGAGCTCGATGACGCCGTCGATCACGTCCGTGGTGAGGGCCGGAATGTCGACCTGCCCGTCGATCGCCTCGACGACCTGATCGGTGACCGCCGCCTGCACGGCGGGGTCGGTCGCGAGGCCGGCATAGCTCGCGACGAAACGGTCGGTGTCGGTGAGCTGCACGTTCCCCCAGGCCGCGACCAGTGCGAGAGGGGCGACGAGCGTTCCCAGCACGATCAGGACGGTCGCCGAGAAGGTGCGTCCCCACCCGCGGGATCGGCGGCGCGACTCGACCGGACCGGGCGTCGGGGCGGGGGTGACCGCCGGGATGCCGCCGCGGAGCGCGCTGTTCTCGGCTTCGAGGGCAGCGAGGCGCCGCTGCAGCTCCTGGACGGTGGACCGTGCCATGAGGGTTCTCCTTCCTCAGACTTTTCGCGCTCTGACGGGGATGAGGACCTGCGTGATGACCAGCAGGATCGCTGCGGTGATCGGGATCGACACCAGAGCACCGAGCAGGGCCTCGCCGATGAGCGCCCCGATGATGAGGGGTGACTCCTCAGGCACGTTCGCATGGCTCACGGTGCCACTCTCGGGCTCAGGGCGTACGGCCGCGTCACCCTTTCAGGGCGATATACCGCGGCGTCAGATCAGTCCGAGATCCTGAGCGCGCGCGACGGCGGAGTTGCGGTTGGGAACCGCCAGCTTTCGGTAGATGTGAGCCATGTGGGTCTTGATCGTGTTGGGCGACACGTAGCAGCGGGCAGCGAGCTCGATGTTGGTCATCCGGGTCGGCAGGTACGCGAGGATCTCGAGTTCGCGATCAGTGAGCTGCTCGGCCAGCTCGGGCGAGGATGCGCGGGCGCGACGGAGCAGGCTCACCCGTTCCAGCACGGTGGCGCGGAACGGCGTCGGGGTGCCGGGGAGGTCGGCGATCAGACGCGTGACTTCGGGGCCCGCGTGCACGAAGACGGCGACCAGATCGTGCTGTGAGGCCAGGTCGAGGGCCCTGTGCATGGCGTCCGCGCCCGCGCCCGCGCCGCCTTCGCGGGCGTCGAGCCAGGAGCGGAGGATGAGCTGCTCCACGCCGGCGCGAGGCACCGACTCAGACGGCTCCGGGGAGACAGCATCGAGGTGGGCGCGAGCGAGGTCGAGACGGTTGCGGGTGAGTGCGGCGGCGGTCGCCTCGAACACCAGAGGCGACCAGCGTCCTGCCGGCGGATGACGCAATCCACCGTTCGACGCATGCGCGAGGCGCAGCGTGCGAGCCTCCTCGGCCTCGAGCGCCGCCGCGACGATCGGCGGCGGCGTCGACGGAAGCGGATCGACCGGGTCGACGACGTCTCCCTCGCTGAGAACCCTCGTGAGATGCGCGATCCACATGAGCTGAGTGCGGTGGTTCGCGGCGGCGCGGAGTGCGCCCTCGTGCAGGGCCGTGGCGGCGGCGGACGGGGTGCCCCGCTCGATCGCTGCGAGCGCCGCGGCCAGGAAGGCGTCTGCCGGTGACGGATGTGCGAGCAGGCGGGTCTCGGCTGCGAGGTCCAGTGCCTCCTGCGAGATCGCCGCGGCAAGACGCAGCCGTCCGGCCCACGCCTCCAGCAGCGCGAGCGAGCCGAGGAGATGGATGCGGTACAGGCTGTACTGGGCCCCTGGCTCGGCCAGCGCCTCGTCGAATCGTCGTCGCGCAGCGCCGAGATCACCGGCGAGGAAGAGCGCGCGGCCTGCCGAGGTCAGCGAACTCGTGCGCAGCAGGTGCGGGTGCGTGAGACCCAGCAGCTCGGGCGGGTGCAGATCTGGATTCTCGCCGAGCAGCGTCACCGCTGATTCGGCAGCGTGCAGGGCGACGCGGGGATCAGGCCGGAACTGCACCCGCGCGGCGAGATACGTGTGGATGATCGCCGATCGGCCCGGTGTGAGGGTCGGCCGATCGGCCTGTTCGCGGAGCACGTCCTCGGCTCGGGCCGCATCCCCGTTCATCATCATCAGCATCCCGCGCAGGATCTCGACGTCAGGACGGGTCGCACGGAACTCTCCCGGCAGCGCATCCAGCCACCGGCTGACCGACACGGTGTCGTTGCGTTCGAGTATCTCGCGGCCGCATCCGGAGATGACGGTCGCCGCACGCTCCCACGAGCCGGCTTCGAGAAGGTAGTCGATGGCCGACGACGCGTCGCCCCGTGCGATATGCCAGTCGGCCGCGGCCGTGAGGATCTCGGTCGCCGCTCCGGGGTGCTCGGCCTTCAAGCGGTAGCGCAGGAGCTCTCGGAACATCGGGTGGAAGCGGAACCACTCCCGATTCCGATCGAGGGCGACGAGGAACATCGACTCTCTCTCGAGCCCCTCGAAGAGCGACGTCGCGTCGTCGACGGAGAGGATCGACTCGACGAGTTCTGCGGACATCCGGTCGAGGACCGAGAGGCGCAGCAGCAGCCATCGGCGCTCGGGAGGCTGCTGGGCCAGAGCCTGTTCGCTCAGATACTCGGAGATGAGGCGATCGGTGCCGCGCAGCTCCCTCGCGAACTGCTCCGGATCGGCCTCGCTGCGCAGACCGAGACCGGTCAGCACCACGCCGGCGGCCCACCCCTCGGTGCGCTCCATGACTGCTGAGAGAGTGCGGGGGCTGACGGGAGCGCCGATGATCCGCTCGAGCAGCGTCGCACTCGCGGCCTCATCGAGCGCAAGGTCGCTCTGTCGCAGCTCGATCAGCGAGTGGCTCAGTCGGTGACGCCCCCAGCCGAGGCCGTAGTCGATACGTGACGAGAAGATGAGGTGGGTGTGCTCGGGAACGTTGTCGGCGAGCCACCAGAGGTCTGGCAGCAGCGGCGACCCGGCGAGGTGCTGCAGGTCGTCGAGCACGAGCACGACCGGGGGATGCTCGCGGAAGACTCCGACGAGAGACTCGAGGACGGGGTGCCCGAAGGCTCGCGTGGTGACTGCGTGCGGTCGTCCGAGATCCGTCGTCCCATGGTCGGGAGGCAGCACCGCGCTCAGGAGATGGTCGAGGAGACGGCGCGGATCGCTGTCCGCCTGCTCCAGGCCGATCCAGATGACACGCACGTCGGGGTGCGATGCCGCCCACTGCGACAGCAGCACCGTCTTACCGGAGCCGGCTGGGGCCACGACGACGCTGAGGGGCGCGTTCAGCGTCGCGTCGAGTCGGCTACGCAATCGTGGTCGCTCGACGGCGTGGGCCGGCGGGGGAGGTATGGCTGTCATCGGCGATTCCGCTGTCAGTATGGCAGGGCGCGGTCGCATCATCCACAGCCGGTTCAGATCATCCGCAGAGGATGAGGACGGCCGTGATCCGCGCGTGCATCATGGGACGATCGCGCTCGCGCCGATGTTGCTCGTGCTCCAGAGAGGCTGCCGTCATGACCCGGGTCTTCGAAGTGCTCGTCCGAGGACGGATGAGCCCGCAGCTCGCACAGGCGCTGGACGGCTTCACGGTGCAGGACAGACCAGGCGGACTCACGAGCATCCTCGGACCGGTCGACGATCAGCCGCGCCTGCTGGGTCTTCTCGGAGCCTTCGACGACCTCCACATCGAGGTCATCTCGGTGAATCCCGTCCCCGCGGTGCAGGACGTGTCACCCGGGCAGGGTGACGCGGGCGCATCCTCACGTGGCTAGCTTCGGAGCTGGTACTCACCACCTCCGACCGAAAGGCATCGCGCATGTCCATCTGGGATCTCGTGGCCTGGTTCTTCTGGGCCTTCGTCTTCATCTCGTACCTCATGGTCGTCTTCACGATCATCGGCGACATCTTCCGAGACAGCTCTCTCAACGGGTGGCTGAAGGCGGTGTGGATCATCTTCCTCGTCTTCCTTCCGTTCCTGACATCACTCGTGTATCTCATCGCCCGCGGTCAGGGGATGGCGCAGCGGCGCGGCGAGCAGATCGCCGAACTGCAAGCGGCTCAGACCGCCTACATCCGGGAGACCGCAGGCTCTTCGCCGGCGGACGACATCACGAAGGCGCGGAGTCTGCTCGACTCGGGCGTGATCACCCAGGCCGAGTTCGAGACGCTCAAGGCGAAGGCGCTCGCGTCCTAGCTGATCCGGGGAGCGGCCGACGGGCGGAGGACGTCCGTCGCCCACTCGGACGGGCGAGCCGCGTCACCCGAGAAGTGTGATGACCCCGTCGGGAGTCCGAGGCAGGCTGGAGGCCGACGAAGGGCGGGAGGCCGGGCATGACCGAACTGACCATAGGCACGATGACGGATGATGCGGGAACGTCTGTGCAGCTGGACGCACGCCGCTTCAACCGACATACGTTCTGGTGCGGCCAGAGCGGCAGCGGGAAGACGTATGCGCTCGGCGTCGTGCTCGAGCAGCTCCTGCTGCACACCGAACTGCCGATGCTCATCCTCGATCCGAATGCTGATTTCGTCAGGCTGGCGCAAGCTCGGGCAGATGCGCCACCCGAGCACGCCGCGCGGATATCGCAGAGCGACATCCGCGTGTTCCGCTCGGGTCATGGCGAGGGAGACAAGGTGCACGCCCGCTACATCGACCTGTCGCCGGCCGCCAAGGCGGCTGTCCTGCAGATCGACCCAATCGCCGACGCGGAGGAGTACAACGTCCTGCTGCACTGGGCGCTGAGCGTCACCGAGTTCGACGCAGACCGGATGCTCCGGGATTTCCGGGCCTCGGGCGATCCAGCGCACATCCGGCTCGCGAACCGCATGGAGAATCTCCAGGTCCTGGAGTGGGATCTGTGGTCGCGGGGAGCGCACTCGGTCGTCGACGTGATCGACGAGAGACCCAGGGCGACGGTCCTCGATCTCGGGGGATTCGATCACCCGGCCGAGCCCAAAGTCGCGGCGCTCGCGGTGCTTGAAGCGCTGTGGGCCCGGCGCGAGAGCCGGCGCCCTCTGCTCATCGTGATCGACGAGGCCCACAACATCTGCTCACCGGAGCCGCGAACCGCCGTCGAGCGGGCCCTCACCGAGCAGCTCGTCCAGATCGCCGCCGAGGGACGCAAGTTCGGCCTGTGGCTGTTCCTGTCGACGCAGCGCCCGACGAAGATCCATCCGAACGTGCTGTCGCAGTGCGACAACCTCGGACTCATGCGCGTCAATGCTCCGCGCGACATCGCGGAGCTCGCCGACGTGTTCGGCTTCGTGGGCGAGGACGACATCCGTCGCGCGCAGGGATTCGCTCAGGGGCAGGCGCTCTTCGCCGGTGGCTTCATCACGCAGCCGACCTTCGTGCAGATGGGCGAGCGACTGACCGAGGAGGCCGGTGGGGACGTCAAGGTCCCGCTGCGCTCGTGACGGAGCGCGGCGAGCAGGTCAGCGCCAGATCGTGGCGATGGCGGCGTTGACCGCCGTGAGGATGCCGACCAGCCAGAACATGACCGCCGGAACAGAGCCCGCCTTGCGCTGCTTCGACGTCCCGATGCCGAGGAGTGCGCCGATCACCAGGAGCACGACGAGCTTCGTGCCGATCTTGGCGTAGTTCATCTCGACGCCCTCGGGCAGACCCCAGGGCGCCGCGAGAGCGAGGCCGGCGAGAGCCGCGATCGTCATGCCGATGCTCATCAGACGGGTGAACTGGCGCTTGCCGCCGAAGGCCTGCACCGCCCAGGCTCCCAAGAGCACGGCGAAGCCGATGAGATGGACGAACAGAACGACGTGGCGCAGAGTCTCCATGCCCTCACGGTAGGAGAGCGTGGGACCCGCCCGCCAGCAAGGGCAGGCTGACCTCAGCCGCGCAGATCGCGCACGAGAAGGGCGGTGCGCAGCGCAGCATCCGCCGCCTCTGCGCCCTTGTCCTCCTTCGAGCCCTCGAGGCCGGCGCGGTCGAGGCCCTGCTTCTCGTCGTCGAGGGTGAGCACTCCGAAGCCGACCGGCTTGCCGGCGTCGAGCGAGACACGGGTGAGCCCGTCGGTGGTCGCCGCCGAGACGTACTCGAAGTGCGGGGTTCCCCCGCGGATGATCACGCCGAGCGCGACCACGGCGTCGGCGCCGCCTGCGAACGCGGCCTGGGCCGCGAGGGCGAGCTCGAACGAGCCGGGCACGCGCACCAGTCGGTATGCGGCGTCGGCGTCGTCGAGCACGCGCTGCGCACCGGCGATCAGGCCGTCGGTGATCACGTCGTGCCAGGTGCCGGCGACGATGACGACCTTCAGTCCGCGTCCGTCGATCTTCTCGGTCTTGGGTGCTCCTGCGCCGCTCATGCGTCGTCCTTCCGTCCGTCGGCGAGAGCCTGTGCGAGCTCCGCCTCACCGATGATGTGACCCATCCGGTCACGCTTGGTCTCGAGATACTGGTGGTTGTTGGGGCCCACTCCGACGATGAGCGGCACCTGCTCGACGACGTCGAGTCCGAGGCCGCGCAACTGGTTCACCTTGTCGGAGTTGTTCGTCAGCAGGCGAACCTTCGACACCCCGAGGTCCGCGAGGATGCCGGCCGCAGCCGCGTAGTCGCGGGCATCCGCCGGGAGACCGAGCGCGAGGTTCGCATCGACGGTGTCGAGGCCCTCCTCCTGGAGGCTGTAGGCGCGGAGCTTGTTGATCAGGCCGATGCCCCGACCCTCGTGGCCGCGCATGTAGATGACGATCCCGCCGTCCTGCTCGATCGCGTCGAGAGCCGCATCCAGCTGCGGGCCGCACTCGCACTTGAGCGAGCCGAAGGCCTCACCGGTCAGGCACTCGGAGTGCACGCGCACGAGCGCCGTCTCGCCCGGCTCTCCCGAGACCACCGCGATGTGGTCGGTCCCGGTGACCCGGTCTTTGTACGCGAGGAAGCGGAACGTGCCGTGCGTCGTGGGAACCGTCGCGTCCGCCCGCAGGCTCACTCGCCTGCTGGCGCGTTCGGGAGACCATCCGGAGGGGTCGATCTCGTTGAGATGGGCGATGAGCTGCTCGATCGTGATGACCGGCACCCCGTCGCGTGCGCCGAGCTCGATGAGCCCGGGAAGCCGCATCATGCTGCCGTCCTCGGCGACGACCTCGGCGATCGCGCCCACCGGGCGAAGGCCCGCCAGCTTCATCAGATCCACGGCCGCTTCGGTGTGGCCGCTGCGCTCGCGCACGCCGCCGTCGACCGCCCGGAGGGGGAGTACGTGTCCGGGGCGGATGATGCTGGTGGCCGTCGACTCGGGGTTCGCCAGCACGTTCAGCGTGTGAGCCCGGTCGTGCGCGCTGATGCCGGTCGTCACGCCTTCGGCCGCGTCGACACTGACCGTGTACGCCGTCGACCGGGCGTCCTCGGATGCGGCGACCATCGGCGGCAGGTTCAGGTTGTCTGCGAGATCCGCGGGCATCGGAGCGCAGATGAACCCGGACGACCAGCGCACGGTCCAGGCGACCCACTCGGGTGTCGCAAGCTCTGCGGAGAGGATCACGTCGCCCTCGTTCTCGCGGTTCTCGTCGTCGGCGACGAGGACCGGTCGTCCGGCGCGGAGGGCCTCGAGGGCCTCGGGGATGGTGGAAAGGCTCATCGTGAGCCTCCTTCCGGTGCTGCCCTGAACGCCAGCAGGCGTTCGACGTGACGGGCGAGGATGTCGGTCTCCAGGTTCACACGGTCGCCGACCGCGCGCGACCCGAGGGTGGTGGCTGCGAGGGTCTCGGGGATCAGCGAGATCTCGAACCAGGGGTTCTCCGCATCCACCGGGCTCACCGCGCTGACGGTGAGCGATGTGCCGTCGACCGAGATCGAGCCCTTGTCGACCACGAGTGGGGCGAGGTCGTCGGGCAGCGAGATGCGCAGAACGCTCCACTGCTCGCCGGGCCGCACGTCGACGACGCTTCCGACCCCGTCGACGTGGCCCTGCACGATGTGGCCGCCGAGACGTGCGCCGACCGGCATCGCCTTCTCGATGTTCACGCGGGTGCCGACGGATGCTCCGCCGAGGGCTGCGACATCGAGCGTCTGCTTCATCACATCGGCGTCGAAGGTGTCGGGCGTCGACCCCACCACCGTCAGGCAGACTCCCGAGACGGCGATCGACTCGCCATGGATCGCGTCGGACGCGGCCTTCGGCGCGCGCACGGTGAGTCGCCACCCGTCTCCTGCGGGCGAGATCGCGGTGATCTCGCCGATCTCCTCGATGATTCCGGTGAACATCAGGCGACTCCTTCTTCGAGGCCGAGTACGGGGTGGGCGATCGCGAGCAGATCGGCGCCGAGCGGCAGCCATTCCTCGACCGTCAGGCGGTGGGCGGCGTCGATCGATGCGACGCCGATGTCGGTCAGTGCGAGCCGGTCGCCGCCCAGCAGCACCGGCGCGATGTAGGCGAGCACCCGGTCGGCGAGGCCCTGGGCGACGAAAGCGCTCGCGAGCGTGGGTCCACCCTCGACGAACACGCTCTGGATGCCGCGCGAGTGCAGATCCGCGAGCACGGAGTGCAGGTCGTGGGTGTCGTAGAACAGCGGGGGCTTCGGGTGACGACGGATCGCCGCGTCAGCGGGAGTGGGGCGGGAGCCGATCACGACGGGGATCGGCTGTTCCGCGAACAGCGCGCCGCCGTCTCGTGCGGTGAGTGAGGGATCGTCGGCGAGCACCGTTCCGGTGCCGACGACGATCGCAGCGGCGGCCGCCCGGCGTCGGTGCACGTCGGCTCGTGCCTCGGGGCCCGTGATCCATTGGCTGGAGCCGTCGGATGCCGCGGCGCGGCCGTCGAGCGACTGCGCCCACTTCACGGTCACGTGCGGGCGCCCCAGACGCTGGGCGGTGAGCCAGCCGTCGATGATCGCGTGGGCGGCGTCGGCCTGCTCTCCGGAATCGACGCTGACACCTGCCGCGCGCAGGCGATCGGCGCCGCCGCCCGACACCGCGCCGGGATCGTCGAGTGCGTACACGACGCGGGCGACGCCGGCTTCGATGAGCGCGACGGCGCAGGGGCCGGTGCGCCCCGTGTGGTTGCAGGGCTCCAGGGTGACGACGGCGGTCGCGCCTCGGGCCGCATCGGGCGCGAGCTTCGAGAGGGCATCGACTTCGGCGTGAGGGGTTCCGGCGCCATGGTGCCAGCCTTCGGCGAGGACGGAGCCGTCGGCTGCGAGGATGACGGCGCCGACCTGCGGGTTCGCTCCGCGCGGGCCGAGGGCCGCGAGCTCGAGCGCGCGCGACATCGCGCGGCTCTCCGCCTCGTTGACTGCCATCCGTGATCCTCCCTGGGCTTCCGGGGATCACAGGGGGACCAGGGCGGGTTGCACATGCGGCGGCCCACCGTGCTGCCTCCCTTCCGGACTAGCGAGACTATGTCTCGCATCACCGTCGGTCCCGGAATTCCACCGGATCGGCATCTCGGAGAACCGAGACGCTCGCGGACTGTCACCGCCGGTTCGGATTCCCACCGACCCCGGAGCACGTTGTTGCTCTGAGTGTACTCAACGCACCCGAGGACATTTCATTCCGCGTCACGCTTCGCCACGATCGCCGCCATGACGGGCGGGGGTCATTTGCCGATGCCCTCGGAGAGGCCCTTGATGAAGTACCGCTGGCTGGCGAAGAACAGGACGATCACGGGAAGCGCCGCGACCACCATGCCCGCGAACACGACGGGGTAGTCGGTGCCGTGCTTGCTCATCAGACTGGTGAGCCCCACCGGAAGGGTCTGCACGCCGGAGCCGCTGGTGAAGACCATGGCGAAAAGGTATTCGTTCCAGGCGAAGAGGACGTGCAGGATCACCGTCGAGATGATGATGGGCTTGCACATCGGCAGAGTGATGCGCCAGAACGCCGTCCACCTGCTCGCGCCGTCCATCTCGGCCGCTTCGTCGACCTCGCGGGGGAGATCGATCATGTACGCGCGGATCAGGAACGTCGTGAACGGGATCCGAAAGGCGGTGTAGAGGATGAGGAGTGCCCAGAAGGTGTTGTAGAGCCCCATCGACTGGAACATGCGGACAAGGGGCACGAGCGCCACGGCGGGGGCGAGCATGAGCCCGCCGAGGATGAAGCCGGACGCGAGTCGTCCGAACGGCAGCGTCACTCGGGTGAGGCCGTACGCCGCCCAGGCGCTGATGAAGACCGTGGCGATCGTCGAGGTCACCGTCACGAGCACGCTCGCGGCGACGTAGTCGCTGACGCCACGGTTCCAGGCATCCGCATAGTTCGCCCAGTCCAGCTGCAAGGGCAGCGCGAACGGGCTGCCGAACAGCTCGGCGTTGGTCTTGAAGCCGTTCATGACCATCCACAGCAGCGGGTAGACGACCACGACGACCAGCGCGAGGAGGAACGCCCAGACGAAGACGCGCATGACCGCGGCGAGGAATCCGGTGCGGGTCATCAGAACTCCACCCTTCTGCGTCGTGTGTACCAGAGCTGTGCGAGGGCGATGAGGAGCGTCACCACGAAGATGACGGTGGCGATCGCGGCGGCGTATCCGAAGTCGTTGCGCACGAACCCGCTGCGGTACAGCCAGGTCGCCAGCACCTGCGTGGAGTTGTTCGGTCCGCCGCTGGTCATCACCATGACCTCGTTGAACACTTGGAACGCCCCTGAGATCGTGACGATCACCATGAGTCCGGTCATCTCGCGCACGAGGGGGACCGTGACATGGAGGAACCGTCGGATCGGGCCAATGCCGTCGAGGGACGCCGCCTCGTACAGCTCCGCGGGGATCCGCTGGATGGCGACGGCGAACAGCAGCGTCGAGTAGCCGAAGCCCTGCCACTGGCTCATCGCGATGATCGACACCATGGCCGTGGACTCCTGGCCGAGCCACGGCTGCGCTAGGAACCCGAGTCCGATGGTGCCGAGGAGCTCGTTCAGCATGCCCAGGTTGGGCTCGTAGATGAAGTAGAAGAGCAGGCCCGCCACCGTGAGTGAGATCGCGGACGGGACGAAATAGATCGCCCGCAGGATCTTGCGCCAGCGGATGCTGCGCAGGCTCTCGATCATCGCCGCGAGCACGAGCGCGCCCCCGACCTGGAAGACGATCGACAGCGCGGAGTACAGCGCGTTGTTGCCGAGGGCAGTCCAGAAGATCGGGTCGCCGAACAGCTTCTCGTAGTTCTCGAGCCCGACGAAGTCCGAGGCGCCCGAGTAGATGTCCCACTCCTGCGTCGAGAACGCGATGTTCTGCACCAGCGGCAGATAGACGAACACCGCGAGCACCACGAGGGCGGGCAGCAGCCAGGCGTAGCCGGCGAACCTTGTCAGCGCGCCCCGCGACAGGGGCGTTCGCGGTCCACGCGGGCGGCGGGGTGAGGTGATGGCCTCGGTGACGGTCGGGGGCAGGCGGAAGCCGGCCCCCGACCGCGACGGGTCACTTCGCTGCGTCGTTTGCGGTGCGGACACTCTGCAGCACCTCCTCGGGAGTGGCGCTGCCACTGATGATCGCCTCACCTCCGGCGAGCCAAGCATCGGCGACCTCCGGCACGGTCACGGTGTCGAGCCAGATGACCAGCTGCGAGGCATCGTTGACGGCGGCGATCCCCTCGAAGACCGGGGTGCTGGAGGTCTCCTCGGTGACGGCGCCGATGACTGTGCTGGGCTGTCCGTACGGCGGCGAGGAGAGCAGCGAGGCGTTGTCGGATTCGGTGGCGAACTTCATGAAATCGACGGCCAGGGCGGCGCGCGGCGAACGGGCGTTGATGAGGTAGCCCTCGGGGGAGCCCTCGATGGCGGAAGAGTCACCGGCCGCGCCTTCCGGGGCGGGGAGCGGGAAGATCCCGAAATCGTCGGTCGTGAGGGCGGACCCCTCGGCGGTGACTGTGTCGAACTCGAGGATCTCCTGGTAGTACATCGCCGCTCTGCCGCCGGCGAGTGCTTCCTGTGCCGTCGTGTACAGCACGCCGTTGGTGCCGTTGCCACTGTCCGTGCACTCTGTCACGAGCCGGTCGAACTGTTCGAGGGCGGCTACGTACCCGGGGTCTGTCCACTCGGCGGTGGTCGGATCGAAGTCGGCGTGCAGCACGTCGCTCGGCACGTTGTACGCGAACAGTTGCTGCAGGTAGTGCAGCGCCGGCCAGCCGTCCTTGTTGCCGAACGCGATCGGCTCGTAACCGGCGTCGCGCAGCGGGCCGCACGAATCGATGAGCTCCTCGAAGGACGTCGGCACCTCGATTCCGGCGGCGGCGAACGCCGACTTGCTGAACCCCATGAACTTGCCGTTGTTGTACAGCGGTACGCCGTAGTACTTGCCGTCGTATTCGAAGGCTGACAGGGAGGCCTCGCCGAAGCGGTCACCCCATTCGGTACCAGGAGCGATCACCTCGCTGAGGTCGGCGGCCAGCCCGCCTCCGACGAAGTTCTGCGCCCAGTCACCGGCCCAGGTGAAGTAGATGTCGGGCAGCGCCTGCGACGCGGTGAGCGTCTTCGTCTTGTCCTTGACCGACTGATCCGTCTCCTGGATGAGCTCGACCGTCACATCGGGGTGCTCGGCTTCGTAGGCGTCGGCGATCTCCTCGAAGTAGGACTCCAGCGGGTCGCCGCCGAACTTGGTCAGGATCGAGAGCGTTCCTTCGAAGACGGGTTCGTCCGTGACGTCCGCCGCAGGTTCGGCGGAGCCACCGGAGCAGCTCGTCAGGATCATCGCGGATGCCGCGACGACGACGGCGATCGGGAGCGTGCGTGTCTTTCGCATGGTCTGCCTCTCTGAACGGGCGGAGGGCGACCGCTGAGCGCGGTACCGATCCGCCATTGGAACTTCGGTGGGTGCCTTGTCGAGCGAGTGTATCCAAAACCTGACACCGGTACCAGACGCAATCGATGATTTTCTCGCAGATTTTCTCTTCTGGCCCGTAATCACAGGGATGTTTGACGACTGAGATCGAAGTGTGCAAGCATGACTCGCACCTGACACCGGTACCACACTGCTCGATCGGCACATGCCGACCGATTGAAAGGATCAATGATGCTCGGCTTCGATGAGACCGCCTTCCGCACCCAGATCGCGAGCGCCGTCGCGCTCCGACCGCAGATCGAGCAGCTGGTCGATCAGCTGATCGACAGCGGAGTCGACAACGTGCTGCTGATCGGCGCCGGCGGCACGTACAGCCAGATGTGGCCGTACGAGCTGCTCGCACGGGAGCGGTCGACCCTCTCGGTGCGCTCGGCGATCGCCGCCGAGCTCGTGGTGGCGGGCGACGCCCTGCTCGGGGAGCGCACGGCGGCTGTGTTCACGTCCGTCACGGGCACGACCGAGGACGTCGTGCGAGCCATCGAGTACGTCGCCGCGGCGGGGGCGACGACCATCGCGTTCACCGGCCACGCGGACTCGCCGATCGCGACCTCCGTCGACCACTCGCTCGTCTCCGAACCGAAGACCTGGCCCTTCGACATGCAGCTGCTGCTGCTCATGGGTCGACTGCTCGAGCGCCGCGGCGAGTTCGACGGGTACGCCACGCTGGCCGACCAACTGGTGCGTCTCCCCGATGCGCTCGTCGCCGCGGCGAAGCAGGCTGAGCCGATGGCAGCGGCCTTCGCAGACGCGCACGCGGACACCGACTACTACTTCCTGATCGGAGGTGGACCCCTGTGGTCCTTCGCATACCTCTATTCGATGTGCATCCTCGAAGAGATGCAGTGGCTGCGCACCACCCGGGTGCACAGTGCAGAGTTCTTCCACGGGTCGCTCGAGCTGCTCGAGGAGGACACCGCGGTGCTCATCTTCCAGGGTGAGGACTCCACGCGACCCCTCACCGATCGCGCCGAGGCGTTCGCGAAGCGGATCTCCCGCGACGTCACGGTGTTCGACACCAGGGAATACGCCCTCGAGGGCTTCAGCGCCGAGAGCCGCGCGCTCATCGCCCCCATCGTCCTCGACACAGTGATGGGCCGGGTGAGCAAGCACCTCGAGCGCGTGCGCGATCACTCGCTCGACCTGCGCCGCTACTACCGCGTCATGGATTACTGAGAGGCTCGGGGACGATGCGCGTACTCGGCTTCGGCGACAACATCGTCGACCGCTTCGTCGATCGCGGGATCGACTATCCGGGGGGCAATGCCGTCAACGTCGCGGTCTACGCGCATCGTCTCGGTGCCGAGGCCGAGTACCTCGGCGTGTTCGGTGATGACGACCTGGGGCTCTTCCTCCGCGCGGCGATCGAAGACGCCGGGCTGCCCACGACCCGAAGCCTCGTGAGACCCGGAGCGTCGGGAGTGTCGACGCTCCGGGTCGTCGACGGAGATCGCACCTTCCTCGGCTGGAACGGAGGGGGAGTCACCGTCAGTGCGCCGATCGACCTCGACGACGGACGTGCACAGTATGCCGCCGGTTTCGACCTCGTGCACTCGAGCGTCTACTCCCGGACCGAGTCGCAGCTGCCCCGTCTGCAGGCACTCGGCGGGCTCGTGAGCTTCGACCTTTCGAGCGAAGCGGAGTTCCGCGAGCCGTCCTACCTCGCGCGGGTCGCCCCGTTCGTCGATGTCGTGCTGCTCTCGTGCGCAGGTCTGGACGATGAGGAGGCCTTCGCGGTCCTCGACGCGGCGATCGCGCAGGGCGCCCCGCTGGCCCTCGGGACGAGAGGCACGCGAGGGGCCCTGGTGACAGACGGCACCGCGCGGCTCATGGCACCGGCCAGACTGCTCGCCGACGAGATGCTGGTCGACACGATGGGCTGCGGCGATGCCTATCTGGCCGGTTTCCTGGTCGCCCTCCACGGTGCCGGCTGGCGTCGCACGAACGCGCCGTCCGTCGAAGACCTGGGTGACGCGCTGGCGGCCGGGGCGGATGCCGCACGAGACCAGTGTCTCGTCGAGGGCGCCTTCTCGCGTGGCCGCCGGAGCGGCGCTGCCGTCACGGCTAACATGTGGTGAACCTGTGACACGGAAAGGGGCGAGGTCGATGGCTGCCGATCACTCCGTGCCCCCCACGATCTCCGAGGTCGCCGAGGCGGCGGGCGTGGGGCGGTCGACAGCGGCCCGCACGCTGGGAGGCTACGGCTACGTGAGCCCCGAGCTGCGCGAGCGGGTGCTCGCTGCGGCAGAGCGCATCGGCTACCGTGCCAACGCGCTCGCGCGGAGCATGTCGACCGGTGTCAGTCAGACGCTGGGCGTCATCGTGGCTGACATAGCCAACCCGTTCTTCGGCGGCGTCGTCCGCGGCATCTCGGACGCGTCGAGGGCGCGCGGATTCGACACGCTCGTGCTCAGTACGCACGAGGACCTCGACGAGGAGATCGCCGCCACCAACGTGCTCATCGACAAGCGCGTTGACGGCATCGTCGTTGCGTCCGCGGCACTCGACGCCGCATCCGCCGGCCACATCGAGCAGGCACGGTCGCACGGCATTCCCGTCGTGCTCGTCGACCGCGCCGTGCCGGGGCTCGACCTCGATGCGGTGGTGGTCGACAACCGCACGGCTTCGCGTGAGGCGGTGGCGCACCTGATCGCGGCGGGCCATCGGCGGATCGGGTTCGTCTGGGGGCCGCCCGTGGCTGAGCGCCCTCGGCGACGCCGTGACCTGATCGATCTCGCCTCCCGGAACCTCTGGACCGATGGAGAGCGACTCCAGGGCTACCTCGATGCGCTCGACGACGAAGGCATCGTCTTCGACGCGGACCTCGTGATGGTGGGGGAGAAGACCGAGGAGAACGTGGTGCGCGAGGTCTCACGGATGCTCGCGACCGAAGATCCGCCGACGGCGCTCTTCTGCACCGAGAACGATGCCGTCACGGGTGCGCTGCGTGCGCTGCGCGCCGCGGGGCTCAGGGTAGCCGACGACGTGTCCCTCATCGGATTCGACGACAGCTCGTGGGCGGCGGTGATGGAGCCCCCGCTCACCATGATCGAGCAGCCCACCCTGGCCCTCGGCGTGCGCGCAGCGGAGGCTCTCTTCGCCGTGATCGACGGGAAACCCGCACCCGCCGGTCGCTACACTCTCGGAACGCGTTTCATCGAGCGGGCCTCGGTCGCCGCGCCGCGGAAACGGTGACAGCGCTCGAGCTACTTGAGCAGTCTCGACAGGCGGCGATCGGCGAGGGGTTTTCCGCCGGTCTGGCAGGTCGGGCAGTACTCGAGAGAGCGGTCGGCGAAGAAGACGCTGCGCACGGTGTCTCCGCACACCGGGCAGGCCTCACCCCGGCGGGCATGCACCTGCATGCCGCGGCGCTTCGCGTCCTTCAGATCGGCGGGGGGTTTGCCCGACGCCTCTGCCACAGCATCCGTCAGCGTCGTCTGCATCGCCGCGAACAGTCGGTCGACCTCGTCATCGCCGAGCTTGTCGGCGATCGCGTAGGGAGACATGCGGGCCGCGTGCAGGATCTCGTCGGAGTAGGCGTTGCCGATGCCGGCGATGACGCTCTGGTCACGGAGCAGCCCCTTGATCTGTGTGCGACGCCCACGGAGCAGCCCGCCGAAGACCTCCCGAGTGAAGGTGGATTCGAGCGGATCGGGCCCGAGCCGGGCGATCCCCGGCACCTCCTGCGGGTCGCGGACCACGTACACGGCCAGCGACTTCTTGGTGCCCGCCTCGGTGAGGTCGAATCCGCTCTCGTCGTCGAGTGCGACGCGCAGCGCGATCGGAGACTTGCCCGGCTTGATCAGGGTCGTCGGCAGCGTCTCATACCAGCGCAGCCACCCGGCCTTGGCCAGATGGAAGACGAGGTGCAGCTCGGCGCCGCAGGAGAGCACGAGGAACTTGCCCTGCCTCGACGCGGCGGTGATCTCGGCACCGTGCAGGGCGGTGTTCGGCGGATCGTAGGTCTTCAGCGCGGCGATCGCGCCCACGGTTGTGCGGACGATGGTGCGCCCCACGGCGCGCTCCGTCAGGAACGTCGTCAGGCCCTGGACTTCCGGCATCTCAGGCATGCGCTCATCCTGCCACCCACGACCGACACCGGACTAGAGGATCGGCCAGTCCACGGGCGTGCGGTCATCTGTCGCCAGAAGGCCGCCGAACCATCCGTCGTCGCGGCCGCGTGCGCCGGTGAGGGCTTGGCGCCCGAGCCCCTCATAGCGGAATCCGAGCGCGCGAGCGGCTCTGGCGGAGGGCACGTTGCCCGCGACCGCGCGCCAGCCCAGCCGTGCGAGCCCGAGCTCGTCGAAGCTCCAGGTGACAACGGCGCGCGCCGCCTCGACGAGGTATCCCTGACCGCGAGCCGGCGCTGCGACCCAGTATCCGATATCCGCATCCCCGCCGGTGTAGTGCTCGGCCACGCGATGCAGTCCGACCGAGGCGACCAGCTCGCCGTCACGGTACGCGCACCAGATCCTCTGGCTGCCGTCGGCCCACCACTC
Organism: Microbacterium sp. 22215; assembly: GCF_052045655.1. NCBI lineage: Bacteria > Bacillati > Actinomycetota > Actinomycetes > Micrococcales > Microbacteriaceae > Microbacterium > Microbacterium sp. 22215. The sequence goes on along the minus strand of NZ_JBQEPC010000003.1, from coordinate 4,763 downwards.
GCCGATCAGACGCACGTAGTCCTCGGCATCCGTGCGCCTGTAGGGGCTCGGCACGGTCGTCCATCGCGAGATCTCCGGGTCCTGGCAGGCCGCGGTGATCGCGTCGATGTCGGATTCGTCCGGCACGTGCAGGACGAGACGCTCGGTGGTGAGGGTGACCGGTTCCATCCGTGCATCCTATGGAAGGCGGAGTGCCCGTCCGGAGACCCGGGAGCCCGTGTCGGTGGCCGCGGCTAGGCTTGTCCGGTGACTGTGCCGGGGATTCTGCGCGCCTTGGAAGAGGCATCTCTTTTTCGTGACGCCCTGAGCTGGGCTCAGACCGATGCCGACCTCGGCCTGGTCGACGGACTCGACGCTCCGGCGCTCGCCGGGCTCCTGGCGAAGCGACGTGCGGCCGGGCATCCACCGGCACTCCTCACCGTCGTGCCGACGGGCAGGCGTGCTGAGAGCCTCGCCGCGGCGCTCGGCGCCTACATCCCCGACGCCGAGATCGTCACCTTCCCCGCCTGGGAGACGCTGCCGCACGAACGGCTCAGCCCGAGCACCGACACGGTCGGCCAGCGCCTGCAGACGCTCCGTCGCATCGCCGAGTGGTCCGGCGACCACCCCCTCGTCGTCGTCGCATCGGTCCGCGCCGCGCTGCAGCCGATCGCCGGCAACCTCGGTGAGATCGCGCCGCTGGAGCTGCGTACGGGAACCCGTGGGCACGAGCTCGATCATGTCGTCGAGCAGCTCGTGGAGCGGGCGTACTCACGCGTCGACATGGTGTCCCGACGAGGCGAGTTCGCGGTGCGAGGCGGCATCCTCGACGTCTTCCCCGCGATCTCGGAGCATCCGTTCCGCGTCGAGTTCTTCGGCGATGAGGTCGACCAGATCCGTGCGTTCTCGGTCGCCGATCAGCGCTCCCTCCCCGGCGACGTCGACGACGTCGACCTTCCGCCGAGCCGCGAGCTGCTGCTGACCCCCGACGTACGCGACCGCGCGCGGGCGCTGATCGGCGGATTCCCCGCGATCGCCGGAATGCTCGAGAAGATGTCCGAGGGCATCCCGGTCGAGGGCATGGAGTCGCTTCTCCCGGCCGTCTCGGGTCCCCTCAAGTCGCTCGCCGAGTACCTCCCGGAGGGCGCGGCGACGGCGGTCGTCGATCCCGAGCGCTCCAGCGCCCGCGCCATCACGCTCGGCGAGACCAACCGCGAGTTCCTCGATGCGGCCTGGAGTGCGGCCACCTCCGGGGCCTCCGCACCCATCGACCTCGGTGCCGGAGACTTCCTCACGATCGCCCGGCTCCGCGAGGTCGTCCGCGACCGCGGCGGCGTGTGGTGGCGGCTGAGCCCGTTCGCGATGGGCGGTGAGGATGCCGAGACCATCGACGCCTCCGTCATCCCGTCGTTCCACGGCAACGTCGACGGGGCGATCTCGTTCGTCGACGCCAAGGTCGCCGAGGGATGGCGCGTGGTCGTCATCGCGGCGGGTGCCGGACTCGTCGACCGCGCGCGCGACGTGCTCTCCGACCGCGGCATCGCGGCGCGCATCGTGTCCGAGCTCGTCGATGCACCGGACACCGGCGTCGCGACGCTGGTCACCGGTTCCGTCGAGGCCGGATTCCAGATCCCCGAGGCGAAGCTCGCCGTCCTCACCGACAACGAGTTCTACGGCCGCACGATCGGTGGCGACCAGCGCGTCGTCAAGAAGCTCGCCTCCCGCCGCAAGAACGTCGTCGACCCGCTGCAGCTCAAGCAGGGCGACTTCGTCGTGCACAACACGCACGGCATCGGCCGGTTCGTCGAGATGACGCAGCGCGAGGTCTCGACCGGCGGACGCAACGCGACCAAGTCCGTGCGCGACTACCTCGTTCTCGAGTACGCGCCGTCGAAGCGCGGTTACCCGGGCGACAAGCTGTTCGTGCCCACCGATCAGCTCGATCTGCTGTCGAAGTACGTCGGCGGTGAGGGCCCGACCCTCTCGAAGATGGGCGGCAGCGACTGGTCGCAGGCCAAGGGCAAGGCCCGCAAGGCCGTGCGAGACATCGCCGTGGAGCTCGTCAAGCTGTACTCGGCACGCATGAGCGCGAAGGGGCACGCGTTCGGTCCCGACACCCCGTGGCAGCGCGAGCTCGAAGAGGCGTTCCCGTTCGCGGAGACCCTCGATCAGCTGCAGACGATCGACGAGATCAAGGCGGACATGGAGCGTCCGATCCCGATGGACCGCCTGCTCTCGGGCGATGTCGGCTTCGGAAAGACCGAGGTCGCCGTGCGTGCCGCGTTCAAGGCGATCCAGGACGGCAAGCAGGTCGCGATGCTCGTGCCGACCACGCTGCTCGTGAAGCAGCACCTCGAGACCTTCACCGAGCGCTTCGCCGGATTCCCCGTCAAGGTGCGCCCGCTCTCGCGCTTCCAGAGCGACAAGGAGGCACGTCTGACGCTCGACGGCCTGCTCGACGGCACGGTCGACATGGTGATCGGCACACACCGGATCCTCACCGACCAGGTCATGTTCAAGGACCTCGGCCTGATGATCATCGACGAGGAGCAGCGCTTCGGCGTCGAGCACAAGGACACGCTCAAGAAGATGAAGACCAACGTCGACATCCTCGCGATGAGTGCGACGCCGATCCCTCGTACGCTCGAGATGGCGGTCACCGGCATCCGTGAGATGTCGACACTCGCGACTCCGCCGGAGGACCGGCATCCGATCCTGTCGTTCGTCGGACCCCGCAGCGACAAGCAGATCACCGCGGCGATCCGGCGCGAGATCCTGCGCGAGGGCCAGGTGTTCTTCGTGCACAACCGGGTGCAGTCGATCCAGCGCGTCGCGGCGCAGCTCGCCGAGCTCGTGCCGGAGGCGCGTATCGCCGTGGCTCACGGCCAGATGGGCGAGCACGCGCTCGAGCAGGTCGTCGACGACTTCTGGGAGCGCAAGTTCGATGTGCTCGTCTCGACCACGATCATCGAGACGGGCCTCGACATCTCGAACGCCAACACGATCATCATCGACCGTGCCGACAAGTACGGACTCAGCCAGCTGCACCAGCTGCGCGGCCGTGTCGGGCGTGGTCGTGAGCGCGCCTACGCCTACTTCCTCTACGACGAGATGAAGCCGCTCAGCGAGACCGCGGCCGACCGTCTGCAGACGATCGCCGTGAACAACGACCTCGGTTCGGGCATGCAGGTCGCGCTCAAGGACCTCGAACTCCGTGGTGCGGGAAACCTGCTCGGCGGCGAGCAGGCAGGACACATCGCGGGCGTCGGCTTCGACCTCTACCTGCGGATGATCGGCGAGGCCGTCGCGACCTTCCGCGGCGAAGACGTCGAGTCCGGCCAGGAGCTGCGACTCGAGCTCCCTCTCGACGCGCGCATCCCCGAGTACTACATCGACAGCGAGCGGCTGCGTCTCGAGGCCTACCAGAAGCTCTCGGCCGCCTCGGCTGCGACCGCGAAGGACGATGCGATCGACCTGGTCATCGACGAGCTCACCGACCGCTACGGCACTCCGCCCGAGGAGGTCGAGGGGCTGATCGCGGTCGCCCGTCTGCGTCGCCGCGCGGCCAGGGCCGGCCTCGCCGACGTCGTCGTGATGGGATCGAACCTGCGTATCGCGCCCGCCCATCTCGAGGAATCGATCAAGGTGCGTCTGCAGCGTCTGTACCCGAAGGCCAAGCTGGTCGCGGGTGGCGACGCCCTCGTGGTGCCGATGCCGACGATCCCTGCGGCCGTGGGTGTCGGACTCGAACCTCTGCCGAACGCGGAACTGCTCGAGTGGGTCGGTCAGCTGCTCACGGCGATCTTCCCCGAACCGGCGAAGGTCGAGTGACGGCAGCTCTCCCGAGAGAGGGTCTTTACAGCGAGAAGCCGCCGTCCGTCGTCAGCACCTGGCCGACGACCCACGACCCCGCATCGCTGCAGAGCCAGCCGATCAGTCGCGCCGGGTCGTCAGGGCGCCCCACCCGGCCGAACGGCGTGCCGGCGATCCACTCGTCGACGCCTGACAGGTCGCGATCCGTGGTGTCGGCGTCCAGGTATCCCGTGTTCACGGGGCCAGGGTTCACGGTGTTCAGCACGATCCCGACGTCGAGGAGCTCCGCAGCGGTCGAGCGGGTGATACCCGCCAGAGCGGCCTTGCTCGTCGCATACGAGATCTCGCCGCGCATCGCACCGTGCCCCTGACCCGAGGTCATCCAGATCACGCGGGCCGTCGGTGCCTCGAAGGGGCCCAGCGAGGGGATGCTGTCGCCGGGGCGCGCGGTGGGAGTCGCCGCCCCGCCGAGCTCTGTCCGGATGCGGCGCGCCACTCCGGCGGTGAGCAGCAGCGAGGCGCGCGCGTTGGCCTGCCAGTGAGCGTCGAGCCGCTCGGCCGTCATGTCGAAGATCGAGCCGTCACCGCCGCTCATCGCCTGGTTGCAGACGACGATGTCGAGTCGCCCGGAAAGGGACCATGCCGCGTCGAGCAGCGGTTCGATGCCGGCCGGGTCGCGCAGGTCAGCCTGAGCGTCGCCCATCACGGCCCCGGGTACGAGCGAGTCGCGGATGCCGTCTCGCACCGCGTCGAGGTCGTCACCGCCCCACGGATGATCGAGATCGTGCGGACGGAAGTGGTGGAAGAACACGTTCGCGCCGAGCGACGCGAGGGTCGTGGCCGTCGCGAATCCGATGCCGCGGCGACGGGAGACACCCGTGACCAGGGCGGTACGGCCGAGGAGGGGGAGTTCGAGGGAGTGCATGACGGAGGCCTTTCGATCGTGGTGCCGGGGCGCAGACGTGCGGCCC